>DASQMJ010000029.1:0-33619 GCA_035645535.1 Microvirga sp.
CGAAATACGTCGACCTCGAGCAGCTGTGCCTGTCGCCGCAATGCGGCTTCGCCTCGACCGAGGAGGGCAACATCCTGGCCGAGGAGGAGCAATGGGCCAAGCTGCGCATGATCGTCGAAATCGCACACGAGGTCTGGGGAAGGGCGCCTGCACCTGAGAGCCGATAAAAGACGATAAAACTCTGCGGATAGAGCGGGGGGCGGGAGTACGCCTCCCGCCAAGCCGCTGGCCGGCGTGAAAGCCGCCGATTTGTCCTGGCCTGGCGCTCCAGCTTTATCCTGGCCTGGCGCTCCAGCGGAACAACTCTGATTTCGGCGGCTTCTCCCCTGCACTGTTCTGCTCGGAGCGGGATAGTTTGCATGAGAGCGGTCGGGCTGGGAGGAGAGATCCTGAACATCAGCCGCGAGGTCGAGCCGGTCGGCAGGGAGCATCGGATGAGCCACGTTGTTCTGTTGGGTGACAGCATCTTCGACAATGGAGCCTATGTTCGGCCGGGCGAGCCTGACGTCGTGGCGCAGGTTCGGGCGAAGCTTCCGCGGGGTTGGCAGGCGACCCTGTGCGCGGTCGATGGTGCGGTTGTCAGCGATGTGGGGCGCCAGCTGCGAAACGTACCCGCAGATGCCAGTCACTTCGTTTTGAGCGTCGGTGGCAATGACGGACTACGCAACGTCGGCATCCTGCGTGAGGGCGCTCGATCGGTCGCCGAGGCTGTGGGACGGCTCGCCGGCGTGCGGGAGGAGTTCGCCGGGAGGTATCGTGCCATGCTCGAAGCGGTGGCCGGGCGCCGTCTCCCGACCGCGCTCTGCACGATCTACGATGCACGCTTTCCCGATCCCCAGGAACAGCGCCTGGTCGTGGCGAGTCTTTCTCTCTTCAACGACGTCATTACCCGGGAGGCATTCAGCCGGAGGTTGCCGCTGATCGACCTGCGCCTCATCTGCAATGAGCCGGACGACTATGCCAATCCCATCGAACCGTCGGCAAAGGGCGGTGAGAAGATTGCGAGCGCCATCGCTCAGGTGGTGGCGGGAAATACCATCTTCCCACGCTCACAGGTTTTCGCCCATTGAGGAATACACCGACGAGCCATCCGAAAGCCCGGGAGCGGAGATCCAGCCGACCGGACGGACTCGCTGAGCTTGATGGAGAAGCCTGCGCCAAGCGCCATTGGCAGGCCTTGTCGGCCGGCGTGGCCATGGAAGGAGATTTGGTACTACTTCCGGGTGATTAGGCGGAGATAATGGCGGAGGGAGCGGGATTCGAACCCGCGATACGGTTTCCCGTATACACACTTTCCAGGCGTGCGCCTTCAACCACTCGGCCACCCCTCCAGCATTAGCCCGCTCTGCGGGCCTTTTTCGGACGTCCTGTCAAGCGTGACGGGCGTTCCGGGTTCCGCATCGTCTGCGGAGCGGTTCGTGTATCTCCAAACCACGTCGGAATGCAAGATCCAACTTGCGGGAAGTTCGCCGCAGGCATCTTTGCCATTTCGTTGAAACGCTCTAAGGTCTCCCCTCTCCATTCGGATAGGTGCGTCGTGAAGTTCCTTGCTCGCAGTCTGGGCCTCGTCTTGGTTGCCGCCGGTTTTGTCGGCCTGGTGATCGACGGCACGCGATCAATCGTTAACAACAGTATATCGTTTGGATCTATTGCCGGTCTGCTGGGCACTCTTGCGCCGGGAAGCGTGACGGGACTGGAGAGCCAAATCGCCCAGCGCTCCTACGGCTGGATCTGGGACCCGGTCGTGGCGCCGCTGCTCCAATTGCCCGCCTCCGTGACGGCCTTCGTTCTCGGTGCCGTCCTGCTGTGGCTGGGCCAGAAGTCCGCGGAGCCCATAGGCTACCTAGCCGGCCGTTAAGGCTTTTCACGGGATGGTGACGGTGCGCACCCTCCCGCTGCGCTGGCGGAGCGCCTACATATCCGGGGCACAAACGAGGCAAAGCCCATGTTCAGCTTCCGCAAGCGCACCGATCTGCCCGATCCCGCCGAGGCCCTTCCGGGCCGGGCCACTCCGATCCCTACCGCCGAGCGCCATTTCGTCAACGGTCGTCCCCTCGAGCCTCCCTATCCGAACGGCAAGAAACAAGCCCTGTTCGGCCTCGGCTGCTTCTGGGGCGCGGAGCGCAAGTTCTGGCAGATGGGGGAGGGGATTTGGATCACGGCCGCAGGATACGCTGCCGGGATCACGCCGAACCCGACCTACGAGGAGGTCTGCAGCGGCCTGACCGGCCACAACGAGGTCGTGCTCGTGGTTTATGACCCGGCGCAGGTCTCCTACGAGGCGCTGCTGAAGACCTTCTGGGAGAGCCACGATCCGACCCAGGGCATGCGCCAGGGCAACGACGTCGGTACCCAGTACCGGTCCGGAATCTACGTGTTCGACGACGATCAGCGCGGGGCCGCCGAAGCCTCGAAGCGGGCCTACGGCGAAGCCCTTGCAGCGCGGGGTTACGGCCGGATCACCACCGAGATCCTCGAGGCGGGGCCGTTCTACTTCGCCGAGGACTATCACCAGCAGTATCTCGCCAAGAATCCCGGCGGCTATTGCGGTCTCGGCGGCACGGGCGTGTCCTGCCAGATCGGAACAGGCATCGCGGCCGAGTAGAAGCCCGCCTCCCATAGCATCTGCTGCGCAGGAGAGCATCCTCCCGCGCGCAGGTGATCTCAGAACCGCGCCTAAGGGGCCGCCAGGACCCGTCGGCATTCCGACGGGAGCTGTGCCATGGTGAGGGGCGGACGCGGCTTGCCCGGCTTCGGGAACAGCATGTCGCGCGTGAACCAGCGCGCGAGCTCTTCGCCGCAGCCGTCGCCGGGCGGCGGCGGGTCCTGATCGGAACATCCTGCGGCACCGGCCGGGCAGGCGAGGCGGATGTGGAAATGGTAGTTGTGGCCCCACATGGGCCTGACCTTCCGCAGCCAGGCGCGATCCGCTCCGGCCTCCCGGCACAGGGCCTTCTTGATCGCCGGATTGATGAAGATGCGCGCGACGTCGCGCTCCTTGGCAACCTCCCGGATGAGTTCCGTATGCTGCGGCGTCCACACGCTCGGGTCCACGTCGAGCCGGTCCGGGCGCACCATATCGGTGGCCGACATCTCCTCCCGCTCGATGCGGCTGAGGCGGCGGTTCGGCATGGGCGTGAGCCAGATGTCCGCATCGAGGCCGATCTGGTGCGAGGCATGGCCCGTGAGCATCGGGCCGCCGCGCGGCTGGGAAATGTCGCCCACGAGGAGGCCCGGCCAGCCATTGATCTCCGGCACCCGCTCCGCAAGGTCCTGCAGGAAGTCGATCAGCTGCGGATGACCCCAGTTGCGATTGCGCGAGAGCCGCATCACCTGCCAGTTCTCGCCATCCACCGGAAGCGCCTTCGCGCCTGCGACGCAGCCGCGCGCATAGCCGCCGATGGAGCGCGCCTGCAGGGCGGCCGGCTTGTCCCGGCGCCCGAACAGCTCCTTCGCCGGAAGAGACGGATCCTCCGGATTGGAGAGGGGCGGCAGCGGCTTTGGATTGAGGGTCCCCTTGTCCTGCGCGGATGCGGATCCGCACACCATAAAGGCAAGGGCGAGAGGGAGGATTCGAATCAGCTTCATGCGGGAAGGCTAGCGCGCCCTTCAGCGGTTCGGAATGGCCGGCGGCCGCCGCATCATGTCGCGAGCGGCCGCCGGGACCGAAAGGGCCGGCGGGAGGAGACCGGCCCCGTCGGTCAGTGCCTGGGCTGGGGGTGGCGCTCGGAGGAGGTCCGCTGCGCCCTGTGTCCGGGGCCGGTGCTGCGCTTGTCGTGCCCGTTACCGACCTTGCGTGTCGCCGCAACCGGCTGAAACGACGGGCGTGGACGGGTGCTCCGCTGCCGACGCGGACGGCCGGCAAAGGGCGTGAAAAGCGCCGCGACGGCGGCCCCGAGACCGGCGACGAGGAGGGCCGTCGCCAGGGGATGCAGCTGCGCCTCGAGCAGGAGGCTGGTCTTGCGTGGCTCGCCTTGAAGCGAGGAATACTCGTCACCGTCCTCCCGCGCCTGATAAAGGTTGTCGCGCATCTCCCGGCGTTCGGACTCGCTGGTCGTCTGCGATTGGTATCCGGTCCATTCCATCGCTTTGTCGGTGAGGCGGGGCGCCACCTTGCCCATGGCGCCGATCACCCAGCCGCCGAAGCCAATGGTCAGCTCGCGCCTCGGGCGCTCTGCCGCGAACACAATGGCTTTCGCCACCAGATAAGGATCGTAGGCAGGGGGTGGAACCGCCGTTTCCCGGTCGAGATAGTTGCGGGCGTGCTCCACGTAGGGAGTGTCGATGGAGGAAGGCTTGATCAGCGTCACCCAGACCGGGGCTCCCGCTTCTTCCAGTTCCATCCGCAGGCCGTCGGTGAATCCCTTCACCGCGTGCTTCGAGGCCGAGTACTGGGTCTGCAGCATCATCGCCCGCTCGGACAGGACGCTACCGACGTTGATGATGGTGCCGCCGCGCTCCCGCATGTGCTCCGCTGCGGTGAGCGACCCATAGACCAGGCCCCAGTAGTTCACCTCGAAGAGCTGCCTCTGATCGTCGATCGGGATCTGCTCCAGCTTGCCGTACAAGGCGACAGCGGCATCGTTCACCCATGTGTCGAAGCCGCCGAAGGTCTCGACGGCCGTGCGGGCGACGCGCTCCACGTCCTCCCGCTTGCTCACGTCGGCAGGCACCGCGATGGCGCGGGTTCCGCCTTTGCTCAGTTCCTCGGCGATGCCGCGCAGCGCCTCCTCGTTGCGGGCAACCAGGATCAGGCCCTTGGCGCCACGCGAGGCGAACATGCGGGCCGTCGCGAGACCGATGCCGCTGGATGCCCCTGTAATGACGACGACTTGCTCCTCCACCGGCTTCTGACGAACGCCCATCTGCGTCTCTCCTTCCTGTCCTCAGCAAATGCGGATCAACGTCAGGAGGTATGGGCGGTTCCTACGGCGACGCTTGCACGGGGCGCTCCCGTGGACGCGCACGGCCCGCTAAGCCCCGGAACGCAAAGGAAGCGGCCGGAACTCGCGTTTTCGCCCGAGCGTTGCCTTGGCATCTGACTATGAACAGGGAGCGAGACGATGCAGACGACGGAACAGAGCGGCGACGTGCGAGAAACCCACAGCCTGATCGCCAGCGACAAGGTTGAGGGCACGCCGGTCCGCCGCTCGGACGGCGAGAAGATCGGCACGATCGAGCGCGTGATGATCGAGAAGCGGTCCGGCAAGGTCGCCTATGCGGTCATGAGCTTCGGCGGGTTCATGGGCCTCGGCGAGGAGTACTACACGCTCCCCTGGGGCGTCCTGAAGTACAACACTCAGCTCGATGCCTACGAGCTCAATCTCACGGAAGACCAGCTCCGCGGCGCCCCGCGCCGGACGGCCGAGGGGCATGACGCCTCCTATGACCGAGAGTGGGAAGAGCACGTCCACCGGTACTACAATGCCACGCCCTATTGGGGCGAGAGCGACCCGATGAGCACGGGCCGGTGAGCAGGCCCTGAAACGAAAATCGCCCGGCTTTCGCCGGGCGATTTTTTATGCCGCAGCGCCGGACGACGGAGACTTCATCCCCGTCCGGGCGCATGCGGCAGGCTGGTGTCAGCGCTTCGAGGAGCCGCCCTTCCGGGAGCTGCCGGAGGAACGCTTCGAGCTCACGTTGCCGGACTTCTTCGTGGAAGACGTACGGCTCGAGGCAGCGGCGGCGCGCTTCGTCGAGGACGCCGAGCTGCGGGACTTCGAGGCACCGCTCTTGGACGCGCCGCCCTTCGCCGCGCTGCGGCTGCCGGAGCGGGCCGCGGTCTTCGAACCCGAACGTGAGCTGGACGAGCGGGAAGCGCTCGCCTTGCCCGAACGGGATGCGCTGGACTTCGCTGCGCTCTTCGAGCCGCTGCGGGCAGCGGTCGAGCGCGACGAGGCCGAACGTGAAGACGACGGCTTCTTGGCAGCCGACTTGGTGGTCGACTTGGCCGCGGTCTTCTTCGCGGATGAACGCGACGCCGTGGACTTCGCAGCCGTCTTCTTCGCGCCCGACTTCGCAGTCGACTTGCTCGAAGACTTCGTCGCCGACCTGCTGGTCGACTTCGCGGCCGTCTTCGTTCCGGCCTTCTTCGAAGCCGTGCTCTTCGAGCCGGACTTCGAGGCGCTCTTCGCCGCGCCCGAACGGGACGAGGAGCCCGTCGACTTCGCAGCGCTCTTGCGCGCCGTCGAGGTGCCGGACTTCTTGGCACCGGACTTCTTGGCGCCGGACTTGGCAGAGGACGTGGAGCCCCCCGTTTTCTTGGCGCTGGACGAGCTGCGACGAGCGCTGCTCTTCTTCGCGCCAGACTTTTTGGTGCTGGTCGCACCAGTGTCACCCGTGAACAGCATCGTCAGCGGGTTGGACTTGTCGTCTGTCGGCATAGCCGCCTCCTTCAAGGGCCTTCGCGTGCAACCGTCACGCTTGCAAGGCAACGTCGTTATACCAAGCGGGTTCCGATTAACGGAAAGTGTAGAAAGTAGAACGCGCACGATTTCTGTGGATACTTTATGCCGGCCTCCCGCCAGGACTTGCGGATCTGGTGCGCAATATGGGGCTCGTCAGATGACTCGCAGGCACGTTGCTTGTTCCGCAAAGCATGTCTTTTCCATGTCTTGCGTCGGGTGAATTCGTTCCTGAAAACCTATGAAAATCAATGTGTTGCTTGTTGTTGTCGTGCCGTTCGACATTGTGCGCGAGAGGCTTCGTGCCGCGTTGGCGCGCACGCGACGAGGCGTCGAGCGAGGCGAACGCGGAGCGGCGTTCGCGACGCTGTCGCGGGGCCCGAAAAAAGTTTGGGCCATCATCCGAAAAAGTGCCGTTCAGGTTCGTGCGGCGGACCGAAGCGAGGATGCTCGACTCGAAGAATCAGACGCATGATTGCGTGACGTATGGGCATTTGCAGGCAGCGGTTTTGGCTGCGCCGATCCGGCCCGGCGCCAGGTCGGACGTCACGCAAATGGTCGCGGAGGCTTCAC
Organism: Microvirga sp.; assembly: GCA_035645535.1. GTDB lineage: Bacteria > Pseudomonadota > Alphaproteobacteria > Rhizobiales > Beijerinckiaceae > Microvirga. The sequence goes on from DASQMJ010000029.1 coordinate 6,978, forward strand.
GCGATGGTCCTGGCGCGCTAATCGGGAAGCGTTCACGTCAGGCGATCCGCCGTGCCTCATCAAAGCATCCTTGCCGTCGTCTTCTGGATGACGGGTGCGCTCCTTTCCTTCTCCGCGACAGCCGTCGCGGTGCGGGCGCTCGCGCCCACCTTCTCCGTGTTCGAGATCCTCGCCATCCGCAACGCGGCCGGCGTGGCCATCCTCCTGACCTTCGCGCTGGTCGAGCCGGGCCTGAGATCGGGTCTCCGACCGCGGCGCTTCGCCATGCACCTCGTGCGCAACGTGCTGCACTTCGCCGGCACGGACGGGTGGGCGTTCAGCCTCACGCTCCTGCCCCTCGCCACGGTCTTCGCGCTCGAGTTCACCACGCCTGCCTGGGTCGCGCTGATGGCCGTTCCGCTGCTCCACGAGCGCATGAACCGAGGGCGGCTCGTGGCCGTCGTGCTCGGCTTCGGCGGCGTCCTCGTAATCCTGCGGCCGGGGCTCGAAACCCTGCAGCCGGCGAGCCTGCTCATGCTCGGCGTCGCCTTCACCTTCGCCCTCGTGGGCATCATCACGAAGCATCTCACCAGGACGGAGAGCACCTTCTCGATCCTCTTCCACATGAACCTCATGCAGCTGCCGATGAACCTCCTGTGGGTGAACGGCGCATTCTGGGAGAGGATCGAGGCCTCGCATGCGCTCGCGCTCGTCGGAATCTGCGCCGGCGGGCTGCTCTCGCACTACTGCCTCACCAACGCGTATCGGCACGGGGATGCAAGCATGGTCGTCCCGCTCGACTTCCTGCGCATCCCGCTGATCGCCCTGGTGGGCTGGCAGCTCTACGGCGAGCCGCTCGACCCCTTCGTGTTCGTCGGCAGCGCCTGCATCATCCTCGGCATTCTCTACAGCCTGCGTTTCGAGGCGAAAACCGCATGACCTGGTCCACCCAACAGGATGCCGCCCTCAAGGCCGTGGCCGACTGGCTGCGCCGCGGCGACCGTCCGGTCTTCCGACTCTTCGGCTATGCCGGAACCGGCAAGACGACGCTCGCGCGGCACATCGCCGAGGGCATCGACGGCGAGGTGGTGTTCGGCGCCTATACGGGCAAGGCGGCCCTCGTCATGCGCTCGAAGGGCTGCGCGGATGCCTCGACCATTCACTCGCTGATCTACCGCTCCCGCGAGTCCGACGAGGGCGGCCCGCAGTTCGTGCTCAATCGGCAGAGCCCGGTGGCCAAGGCCGACCTCGTCATCATCGACGAATGCTCCATGGTGGACGAGGAGCTCGGGCGCGATCTCCTGTCCTTCGGCCAGCCTATCCTGGTGCTCGGCGATCCCGCACAGCTGCCGCCGGTGAAGGGCGGCGGCTTCTTCACCGAAGCGCCGCCGGACGTGATGCTCACGGAGGTGCATCGACAGGCCAAGGACAATCCCATCGTTCATATGTCGATGCAGGTGCGCGAGGGCGGGCGGCTCGAGCCCGGGACCTGGGGCGAGAGCCGGGTGATCCGTCGGCGGGAGATCGATGCCGCCACGGTGCTGGCGGCCGATCAGATCCTCGTCGGGTTGAACAAGACGCGCCGCCTCTACAACGGCCGTCTGCGCGAGCTGAACGGCTATCGCGATCCCATGCCGGCGGCGGGCGAGAAGCTCGTCTGCCTGCGCAACGACAAGACCAAGGGCCTGCTCAACGGCGGCACCTGGAGCATCCAGGCGGTGCGCGGCATCCGCAACGACTTCGTCCGCATGGACGTGCTTCCCGACGACGATGCACGGCGCCGGGCCGTGGAAGTCGCCGTGCACAAGGCCTTCTTCGAGGGGACGGAGGACGAGGTGCCGTTCCCCCTGCGGCGCGAGTCCGACGAGTTCACCTACGGTTATGCCCTCACCGTTCACAAGGCACAGGGCTCCCAATGGGACGACCTCGTCCTTTTCGACGAGTCCTACGCGTTCCGCGAGCACCGCAGCCGCTGGCTCTACACGGGCCTGACGCGTGCCGCCGAGAAGGTGACGGTGGTCGTCTGACGACGGGCCCGCCGGGCGCTGCTCCCGGTGCCGCTGGGCCTTGAGGAACCGGTGCCGGAGCGGAGGGCTTATGTCGTCGACCGATCAACGATCCGAGGGCCGCCATGCTGAAATGGGCAGTCATCTTCCTTGTCATCTCGCTCGTTGCAGGCGCGCTGGGGTTTACGGGCGTCGCGTCCGGAGCGCGCACCATCGCCAAGATCCTGTTCGGCATCTTCCTGGCGATGTTCCTCATCCTGCTGCTGCTCGCCTGGGGGGCGGGCGAGTTGATCTTCTGATCGTCATGTGAGGCCGCGGCCGTTTCCCGTCAGGTTCGACCTTTTTCCGGCTCCTTTGGCCGTCTCATGCGTTGAACGCATGGAGTCCTTGCTTCTGGGTGCCTGCCTCCCTGCCGGGAGGCGGTTATGACGACGGTTCGACTTTTACATTTCGCGGGTCCGTCTTGAAACTTTATGTCGTGACGCGGCCGCGAAACCTTAAAAAGAGAGGAACCCCATGAAACGTCGCGCTTTTCTCCAGGCGGCCACCATCGGCGCCGCTGCGGGCACGATCGCCAAGCCCGCCATTGCCCAAACAGCGCCGGAAATTCGCTGGCGTCTGACCTCGGCATTCCCGAAGTCGCTCGACACGCTGTTCGGCGGTGGCGAAACCCTTGCCAAGTTGGTATCGGAGGCGACGGACGGCAAGTTCATCATCCAGCCCTTCGCGCCCGGCGAGATCGTCGGCGCGCCTCAGGCTCTCGACGCCATCGGCGGCGGCACTGTGGAGATGGGCCATACCTGCTCCTACTACTATGTGGGCAAGGACCCGACCTTCGCGATCGGCACCACGCTGCCGTTCGGGCTCAACTCCCGTCAGACCAACGCGTGGCTCTACCACGGCGGCGGCAACGACCTGCTCAACGAGTTCTACGCCAAGCACAACGTTTTCGCTCTGCCGGCCGGCAACACGGGCGTGCAGATGGGCGGCTGGTTCCGCAAGGAGATCAAGACCGTCGAGGACCTCAAGGGCCTCAAGATGCGCATCGCGGGTCTCGCCGGACAGATCATGGGCAAGCTCGGCGTGGTGCCGCAGCAGATCGCGGGCGGCGATCTCTATCCGTCCCTGGAGCGCGGCACCATCGACGCGGCCGAGTGGGTCGCGCCCTACGACGACGAGAAGCTCGGACTCAACAAGGTCGCACCCTACTACTACTATCCGGGCTTCTGGGAGGGTGGTCCCGCCATCCACTTCTTCATCAATCTCCAGAAGTGGAAGGAGCTGCCGAAGTCCTACCAGGCGGCTCTTCAGGCTGCGGCAGGTTACGTCAACGTGGACACGCAGGCGAAATACGACGCCAAGAACCCGGCTGCTCTTCGCAGTCTCGTCGGCGCCGGCGCGCAACTGCGTCCCTTCTCGCAGGAGATCATGGACGCAGCCTACAAGGCCGCCAACGAGGTCTATGACGAGACCTCGGCCAAGAACGCCGACTTCAAGAGGATCTACGACAGCTACAAGGCCTTCCGGGGCGAGGAGTATCTCTGGTTCCAGGTGGCCGAGTACGCCTACGACACCTTCATGATCCGCGCCCGCGCGCGCGGCTGATCCCGGATGAGCGGGCGCCTCGGGCGCCCGCTCCTTCTCTTCTACTGACTCACCGCTTCCGCCGTGTCGTTGCCGGCGAGCTTGGAGGCGAAATAGGCGATGGTACGCGCATAGACCTGCGACTTGTTCCATCCCCGAATGGCCTCGAAATTGGCGGTGCCCGGCGACCAGTCCTGGCCCCTGACCCAGCCGTGACCCCGCAGGTAATTGGCCGTGGAGGCCAACACGTCGGCTGGGCTGTGCAGCAGGTCGGCCCGTCCGTCGCCGTCGAAATCGATCGCGTACTTCATGTAGGACGACGGCATGAACTGCGTCTGCCCCATTTCGCCGGCCCAGGCGCCGCGCATCTCAGACGGCGACAGGTCGCCCCTGTCGACGATCCGCAGTGCATCGAACAGGTGAGCCTGGAAGAACTCCGTGCGCCGGCAATCGTAGGCGAGCGTCGCCACGGAGCGGATGACGGGCAGGTTGCCCCTTACGGCACCAAAATCCGTCTCCAGTCCCCAGATCGCCACCAGAACGGGCCCCGGCACGCCGAAGCGCTGCTCGATGCGCGCGAGCGTGCCCGCGTGCCGCTTCAGCATGGCGGCTCCCGTTCTCAGGCGGTACGCGGACACCATCCGGCCGGCGAACTGCTCGAAGCTCTGCTTGAAGACCCGCTGCCCGCGATCCTTGTTGATCACGCTCTGGTCGAAGGTGACGCCGGCGAGCCCGATCCTGACGGCCTCCGGCGATATGCCCTGCTGCACGGCCTCGCGCCGGATGTCGTCGAGCCATTTCTCGAAGCCGGCCGGATCGCGGCATGTGGCGGCCGAGGCCTGTCCCGCGGCGAGCAGGATGGCTGCCATGAGCGAGGCGCGTGCAAATGCAGGCATCACATTTCTCCCATTGTGGTTCCGTCCTGATGGCGAGGTAGGGCCACGGCCGGGCTTCTCAAGGGCATGGATGGTTCGCAACGGCAGGCAACCGCCGGGCCCCAAGCGCGTTTTTAGGAGGGCAGGGTGCCGCGTAGGGGAGGGTTCGATGAAGGCGATGCTTGTGGACGCGAAAGCCGCGTCCCTCCGGATCCTGGCCCTCATCGCGGTTCCATTGGCCAGCCTCACCTGCTCCGCGCAGGCTGCCACCCTGTCATCCGAGATCGTCGCCCAAGGCAATGCCGTCGACGTTCGCTTCGATGCCGCGAGCCGCGAGACCCGTGTCTCGGGCCGGATCGCCCCCGGCCTCTGCTACTCCCTGTCTCTGCCGGAGGAATGGCGGCGGCACGCCGGCGGAGAACCGGCGAGCCTCCAGGCCGTCTCGCTGCGGGCCCGCCTCGACGTGGGGTTCCGCTCCGCGCACGACCTCCAGGGCCTGCCGCAGCCGGATCTCGCTGGCCGCGACGCCGCGTTCCTCCAGCGGGACTACGAGGAGTTTCTCGGCCGCCCGGCTCAGTCGGTATCGCTGACGTCGCCCGCGCCGGGTGCAACCCGCTGGAGCGCCACCTGGATCGACGCCAACCTGCCGACGCCCTCGCGATCCGTGACGGTCGAAGCACTCATCGTTCCGGTCTCGAATGAATGGGTGCTGGAACTCTCCCTCGCCGACGTCGAGACAAAGCAGGTCCATGACGCCCTGATCCCGCGCATCCTGTCGGGTTTGCGGGTGCGGACGGGCGAGGATTGCCGGGAGTAGTCGCCGTCCGTCGTCGGGTCGAGGCCGTCCGGTTGTCATCCGATCCACGGCGACGATAATTCCGCGCACGAAATGTCGCCGCGATCCTGCCGATGCCGGAGGAAACCCCATGGACGTGATCATCTACCACAACCCGCAATGCGGGACCTCGCGCAACACCCTCGGCCTCATTCGGAACGCCGGTATCGAGCCGCACATCGTCGAGTATCTCAAGACACCGCCGACGCGTCTTCTGCTCCGGCAATTGATCGAGCGCATGGGCGTCCCTGCCCGGGCGGTGCTTCGTCAGAAGGGGACGCCGTACAAGGAACTCGGCCTCGACGATCCATCCCTGACCGACGACCAGATCCTCGACGCCATGATGGCGCATCCCGTGCTGATCGAGCGGCCCATCGTGGTGACGCCGAAGGGTGTCCGGCTGTGCCGCCCGTCGGAGACGGTGCTCGATATCCTGCCGCCGCAGCTGGGAGAGTTCCGCAAGGAGGACGGCGAGATCGTCGTCGATGCTTCCGGCCGCCGGGCCGCGACGGCCTGAAACAAGGAACAAGCCGGTTCCGCTCCGGTTCAAGGAAGGACATTCCTTCAATCGCGAGCGAGGTTTTCTCCATGGAGCTTCAAGGCAAGGTGGCGCTGGTGACCGGCGCGGGATCCGGCATCGGCAAGGCGGCGGCGCTGCTGATGGCGAAGGAAGGCGCCCAAATCGGCGTGCTGAGCCACACCGAGGACGAAATCCGCAGGACTGCGCAGGAAATCGAGCAGGCCGGCGGCAGGGCCATTCCGCTCGTGGCCGACATTGCCGACGAGGCGCAGATGGGGAAGGCCGTCGCCGATCTCGTCGGGGCCCTCGGGCGCCTCGATATCGTCTTCGCCAATGCGGGCATCAACGGCGTCTGGGCGCCCATCGACGATCTCAAGCCGGCCGAATGGGACCGCACCATCAACACGAACCTGCGGGGCACCTATCTCACCCTGCATTTCGCCGTGCCGCACCTGAAGCGGGCGGGCGGCGGCGCCATCGTCATCACCTCCTCCATCAACGGCTCGCGCACCTTCACCAGCGCCGGCGCCACCGCCTATTCGGCCACGAAGGCCGCCCAGGTGGCGATGGCGCAAATGCTGGCCGTGGAACTCGGGCAGCACAGGATCCGCGTGAACGTGGTCTGCCCGGGCCGGATCGAGACGGAAATCAAGGAGAACACGGAGGAGCGCAACACTGAGCAGGCCGAGGTCGCGGCGGAGTATCCGGAGGGCGACATCCCTCTCACGGGCGGCAAGTCCGGCATGAGCGAGGAGGTGGCGGAACTCGTCCTGTTCCTGGTCTCGAACCGCTCTCGCCACATCACCGGAACGCCAGTATGGATCGACGGCGGACAGTCGCTCCTTGTCTGATCTCCGTGGGTCAGCTCGCGCCCGCGTGGGCGGGCGCGAGTTCCGTTCCGACCGGAACGACGGGCTCCGGCACGAACTGTTCCTTCGCGGCCGGGGACGGGCGGCGCAGGCTGCGATAGGCGCCCCAGAGGACCATCAGGGCCTGGGCGGCGATGATGGTGTAGGGAAGTCCCATCCGGCCGAACTCCTGCATGGCCATGCCGGCGATAACCGGCCCCGCGGCGGCTCCGATGCCTTGCAGGATCAGGAGCCCGCCCGCGGCCGCCACGAACTGGCCGGGAGCAACCATGTCGTTCACGTGCGCGATCACGATGCTGTAGGTGGGGATGACGCTGCCGCCGAAGATCGCCACGTAGAGGCAGAGCAGCCAGAGCGGCCCGCCCGGCGGCACGAAGTTGACGAGCGCGAGCAGGATGACCGACGCCATCGCGGCCGTTCCGACGATCACGTGGCGCCGATCCATCCGGTCGGAGATCCAGCCGAGCGGCCACGTGGTCGCGAAGCCTCCCAGCGTGCCGCAGGCCATGAAGATCGCGATGCCGGTCGTGTCGAGGCCGCGGGCCGTCGCCCAGACCGGGCCGAGGGCGAAGAACGAGCTCGTGGTGATGCCGCACAGGATTGCGGCCACCACGCCGAAGGGTGAGAGGCGGTAGAGGCGCCTCAGGTCGATCCTCGCCTCGCCCACCGCATGGGCGGGCGCGCTCGCCCGCGACAGGGCTACCGGCACCAGCGCGAGGCAGATCAGCATGGCGACGAGGCAGAAGAGCTGGAAGCCCGCAGGGCTGCTCGTCGGCAGCAGCATCTGCCCGCCGATGCCGGCGATGAGCCCGGTCATGCCGTAGAGGCCCAGGATCTGGCCACGCGTGCTCGGCGTGGCGGCGGCGTTGAGCCAGCTCTCGACCACGATGAAGAGGCCGGCGAAGCAGAAGCCCGTGACGGCGCGCGCGCCGATCCAGACGGCGGGCTCGATCACGAGAAGATGCAGGAGCGCGGTGCTCGCGGCGACGGCCGCCAGGGCCGCGAAGGCGCGCGTGTGCCCGACCTGCTGGATCGCCCGGCCCGCCCAGAGGGAGCCGAGCACAATGCCGACCCAGAAGGCCGCGCCGACGGCGCCGATCTCCGTCGCGGTGAAGCCGCCGAGATGGCCGCGCACGCTGAGCAGCGTGCCCTGAAGGGTGTTGCCCATCTGCATGAGGGCGTAGCCGCAGAGGAGGGCAAGCAGGGTAGGGAGCGTCGCGCGCAAGGTCGAAGACATGAATCATCCCTCACGAGATGCCTGGCTTGGCGTTGCGGTTGATAAGGCTCGATCCGGCAGGTCCGGCCTATGGACGTGCCTGCTCCCGGCGTCGCGACGACCCCGTTTTCCAGCTCCGGACCATGGCAGATTCAAGCCCCTGTGCCCGGGGTGAACTCCCGGTCCGGGATGGGGTTCCGGCGCACATACCTCATATGGAGGAGTGCCTGGCCTTGACATTAAAAGAACGCAAGACTTCAAAACATCTTGTTTTTCCGCACGCCTGTACCTCCTAGGGCTAGTATCGTCGATTCTTTGCTCAGAAGCGGCGTGGTATCGGGTGCGATAATGTGGAAAGATCCGGCCGACAACTGACGGGTGGCTGATCGCAAAGGAGGATCGGCTGATGGACCCGGATCGGGAAGAGACTCCGCAAAGCTGCAATGTGCACCAGCATGTCCGGCGGCAGCTGATGCGTCTCATCGCGCTCGACCGCGGTGCGGGCTCGAGACGCGCTCCCCCGGATGACGAGCCGGAGCCGCGCGCTCCTGACGGTTGGCTTGGGCAGCGCCATCCGGCCGCAACCTGGCGGCTGATCGATCCCCAATACCCCGAGATCCTGGAGGCTTTGCCGGTCGCCGTCTACACCACCGATGCCGACGGATGGATCACGTTCTACAACGAGGCCGCAGCCGCTCTCTGGGGGCGGCGCCCGATCCTGGGACGGGACCGGTGGTGTGGCTGCTGGCGCATCTACTGGCCAGACGGCACGCCGCTTCCGCACGAACGCTGTCCCATGGCCATCGCTCTGCGCGAGAACCGGCCGGTGCGCAACATGGATGCCATTGCCGAGAGGCCGGACGGCGCCCGGATTCCCTTCATGCCGTATCCAACGCTGCTCCGCGATGCCGCCAATGTCCTGATCGGCGGTGTGAACACCCTGGTGGATCTCAGCCCCTTCCGGCGGCGAGACATTCCGGCCTCGTGAGGGTCCCATGCGGTGCTATTTCAACTTCTTTGCCGGGGACGACATGCTGATCGACGAGGTGGGCGTGGAGGTTTCCAGCCTCGACCATGCCCATTCGCAGGCGCTGCAGGCGATTCAGGAGATGTCGCAAGGGGCGGAGGGGCAGGGGGTCGACTGGGCCGACTGGACCCTCAACGTGACCGACGGTACGGGGCAGGTCCTGCTCACGGTGGCCCTCGACGGGGTCGTGGCGAGAGAAACCTCGTTCCTCCACTGAGCTCATCCCAACACGTGCAGGAGACACTCCTCCAAACGAAAACGGCATGGCAGCCCTGGGCCGCCATGCCGCTTCTTCGGGAGACGTGTCGTCGGTTCAGTTGTCCATCTTCAGGGCCGCGATGAAGGCCTCCTGCGGGATGTCCACCTTCCCGAACTGGCGCATGCGCTTCTTGCCTTCCTTCTGCTTGTCGAGGAGCTTGCGTTTGCGCGAGGCGTCGCCGCCGTAGCACTTGGCTGTCACGTCCTTGCGGAGCGCCCGGATCGTCTCGCGGGCGATGATCTTGCCGCCGATGGCCGCCTGAACCGGGATCTGGAACATGTGAGGCGGAATGAGTTCCTTGAGCTTTTCGCACATGGCGCGCCCGCGGCTTTCGGCGCGGGTGCGGTGCACCAGCATGGAGAGCGCGTCGACCGGCTCGCCGTTCACCAGTACCGACATCTTCACGAGGTCGCCCTCGCGGTAATCGGAGATGTGGTAGTCGAAGGAGGCGTAGCCCTTCGAGATCGACTTCAGGCGGTCGTAGAAGTCGAACACCACCTCGTTGAGCGGCAGGTCGTAGACCACCATGGCGCGCTTGCCGACGTAGTTGAGGTCGATCTGGATGCCGCGGCGGTCTTGGCACAGCTTGAGCACGGAGCCGAGATAGTCGTCGGGGGTGAGGATCGTGGCGCGGATCCACGGCTCCTCGATGGCGTCGATCTTCATCACGTCCGGCATGTCGGCAGGGTTGTGCAGCTCCTTCACGGTGCCGTCGGTCATGCGCAGGCGATAGACCACGGAGGGCGCGGTCGAGATGAGGTCGAGGTTGAACTCGCGCTCCAGGCGCTCCTGAATGATCTCGAGGTGCAGCAGGCCGAGGAAGCCGCAGCGGAAGCCGAAGCCGAGCGCCGCGGAGGTCTCCATCTCGTAGGAGAAGCTCGCGTCGTTGAGGCGCAACTTGCCCATGGCGGCGCGCAGGTTCTCGAACTCCGCCGCGTCGACGGGGAAGAGGCCGCAGAACACCACCGGCTGCACCGGCTTGAAGCCGGGCAGGGCCTCGGCGGTGGGCTTGCGCTCGTCCGTGATCGTGTCGCCGACGCGGGTGTCCGCCACTTCTTTGATCGAGGCGGTCAGGAAGCCGACCTCGCCGGGGCCGAGCACGTCCACGTCGGTCATCTTGGGCCGGAACACGCCGACCTTGTCGATGCCGTAAGTGGCGCCGGTGCCCATCATCCGGATGGACTGGCCCTTCTTCAGCGTCCCGTCGACGACGCGCACGAGCACGACGACGCCCAGATAGGCATCGTACCAGGAATCGACGAGGAGGGCTTTGAGCGGCGCGTCCGGGTCGCCCTCGGGCGGCGGCAGCTTCTGGACGATGGCCTCCAGCACGCCCTCGATGTTGAGGCCGGTCTTGGCCGAGATCGGCACGGCGTCGGATGCGTCGATGCCGATCACCTCCTCGATCTGCTCCTTGATCCGGTCCGGATCGGCGGCCGGCAGGTCGATCTTGTTGAGGACCGGCACGATCTCGTGGTTGGCGTCGATGGCCTGGTAGACGTTGGCCAGCGTCTGCGCCTCGACCCCCTGAGAGGCGTCCACCACCAGCAGCGACCCCTCGCAGGCCGCGAGCGAACGCGAGACCTCGTAGGCGAAGTCCACGTGGCCGGGGGTGTCCATGAGGTTCAGGATGTAGGTCTTGCCGTCCTGGGCCTTGTATTCCAGGCGCACGGTCTGCGCCTTGATGGTGATGCCGCGCTCGCGCTCGATATCCATGCTGTCGAGCACCTGCTCCGTCATCTCGCGGGCGGAGAGCGCGCCCGTGGTCTGGATCAGGCGGTCGGCGAGCGTCGACTTCCCGTGGTCGATATGGGCCACGATGGAGAAGTTCCGGATGTTGTCGAAGGTGCGAGCGGTCATAATCTTGCAAGAAAAAGAGCTGTTGGGGCCGCAATAGCAGCAAGCCCCCCTAAAGCCAAGGGAAGCCGGTGCCGCGCGAGCGGTGTCCGCCCTCCTCGATGGAGGGGCCGGCGACCATGCCGCTGGGTGACCTGCGGATCCGGAAACCGAGCGGTTCCGGGATCTCCGAGGCCTCAGTGGCCCGTGGCCAGCTTGGCATCATCTTTCTGATGCGTGCCGAGCTTCTCCACCAGGGTCGCACTGGCCTCGTTCAGGCCCACGATCTCGACCGGAACGCCGTGGTGGCGGAACTTCAGCACCACCCGGTCGAGGGCATTGATGCCGGTGATGTCCCAGAAATGGGAATCCCGGACATTGATCACAACCGTCTTGAGGTCCTGCTCGCGGAAATCGAAGGCGCCGTGGAAAGCCTCCGCCGTGGCGAAGAAGATCTCGCCGCTCACGCGATAGGTCCGGACGTCGCCCTCGCGCCCTGAGGACACGCTGAAGAACTTGGCCACCTTGCGGGCGAAGAAGATGCCGCTGAGGATCACGCCGACCAGCACGCCCTTGGCGAGGTCGTGGGTGAAGACCACCACGACCACCGTGGCGATCATGACGATGCTGGAGCTCTTCGGGTTCGTGCGCAGCGCCAGCAGCGAGCGCCACTGGAATGTGTTGATCGACACCATGATCATCACGGCGACCAGCGCAGCCATAGGGATCTGGCGCACCCAGTCGTCCAGCACCAGGATGAGGAAGAGCAGGAAGCCGCCGGCCCAGAGGGTGGAGAGCCGCCCCCGCCCGCCGGAGGAGACGTTGATGACCGACTGGCCGATCATCGCGCAGCCTGCCATGCCGCCGAAGAGACCCGCCACGATGTTGGCGACGCCCTGGCCGGCGCATTCCCGGTTCTTGGGGCTGTCGGTGTCCGTCATCTCGTCCACGATCGCGGCCGTCATGAGGGATTCGAGCAAGCCCACCATGGCAAGCGTGAGCGAGTAAGGCAGGATGATCTGGAGCGTCTCGAGTGTCAGCGGCACGTCGGGCAGCACGAAGGTCGGCAGGTCGCTCGGCAGCTGGCCCATGTCGCCCACCGTGCGCAGGTCGAAGCCGAAGACGATCGAGACGGCGGTGAGCAGCACGATGGTCACGAGGGCGGAGGGCACCGCCTTGGTGAGGCGCGGCAGCAGGTAGATGATCGCGAGGCCGACCGCCACCATGCCGTACATGAGCGGGCCCTGGCCGGCGAATTCCGGAAGCTGCGCCAGGAAGATAAGGATCGCGAGCGCATTAACGAAGCCCGTCACCACCGAGCGCGAGACGAAGCGCATGAGGTCGCCCAGGCGCAAGGCGCCGGCGACGATCTGGAGCAGGCCCGTAAGAAGCGTGGCGGCAAGCAGGTACTGCAGCCCGTGCTCCTCCACGAGCGTGACCATGACCAGCGCCATGGCGCCGGTGGCGGCGGAGATCATGGCCGGACGCCCGCCCGCAAAGGCGGTGACGACCGCGATGCAAAAGGAGGCATACAGGCCGACCTTGGGGTCGACGCCTGCGATAATGGAGAAGGCGATGGCTTCAGGGATCAGCGCCAGGGCCACCACCGTGCCGGCGAGGAGGTCGCGGCCTACGTTCGGAAACCATTCGGCCTTGAGGCGCGCAAGATGTGTCATGTCGATAATCTCAGGAGCCCTGCGAAGGGGCTTTGAATGTCCCGGGAGCGGCCGAACGGGCGCATTGCCGGTGCGTGCAGGCGCGGGACGGAAATCAGGAAGGGCGATTCGGCGGGGCGCGTGAGGGTGCTACGGCGGCGTCATCCGCGACTGCATCGCAAGGGCAGGGGCTAGAAACATGCGCCTGCATAGCAGGTCGATGCAGCAGCGCAATGGTCGCGTGCGAGACGGGCATATGTGCCGGACGCATAGGGACTGCTCGGCTGCATCCGTGGGGAAATCCCGCTCGGCCGCCCTATTCTTGTCGCGGAGTTTTTCCCAGGCGGGGGCAGCGATGGCGGACGCTTCGGCAGTTGCAGGAACGGGTCAGGGGGACGGCGTGACAGGCCGACCGGAGCTTCACCGAACCATCGGCCCTTTCCAGATGACCCTCTACGGTCTCGGCAGCATGCTCGGTTCGGGCGTCTATGGCCTCCTGGGACAGGCCGCGGGGCAGGTGGGCAATGCGGTATGGCTCGCCTTCCTGGTGGCCTTGGTGGCGGCCCTGCTGACAGCCTTGAGCTATGCGTCCCTCGGCTCCCGCCATCCTCATGCGGGCGGCGCCGCCTATGTGACGGAGCGAGCCTACCGTTCGCCTCTGATGGGGTTCGTGGTCGGGCTCGCAGTCGCCTGCTCGGCGCTGACCTCGGTGGCTACCCAGTCCCGCGTCTTCGCCGCCAACCTCGCCACCTTAACGGGAGGCGGGGACGGTATTGTCACGCTGCTGGCGCTCGGCTTCCTCCTGCTCCTCACGGGGCTCGTCCTGCGCGGCATCCGCGAGTCCATCTGGGTCAACGTGCTCTGCACCTGCGTCGAGGCGGGCGGGCTGCTCCTCGTGGTGGCGGTCGGCATCCGTTTCTGGGGGGCGGCCGATCTGTTCGAGACGCCGCCGCCCGGCGAGGCGGTGAGCGACGTGATGATCCTGCTCGTGCTGCAGGGCGCGGTGCTGACCTTCTTCGCCTTCATCGGCTTCGAGGACACGCTCAACGTAGCCGAGGAATGCCGCGACCCGCAGCGCACCATCCCGATCGGGCTCATTGCCGCCATGGCGATCGCGGCGGTGATCTACGTGGCGGTCGCCGTCACGGCGGTGTCGGTGGTACCCTGGCGAGAACTCGCCGCCGCACCGGGGCCCCTGACGGCCGTGATGGACCGCGCCGCTCCCTGGCTGCCACCCATCGTCTACACGGCCATCACCCTCTTCGCGGTCGGCAACACCGCCCTCGTCAACTATGTCACGGCATCGCGGCTCGCCTACGGCATGGCCCACCAGGGGCTGCTGCCGGCCTGGCTCGGCCGCGTCCATCCGACGCGGCGCACGCCCCACTGGGCCATCCTGGCCCAGTTCGTCGTGGTGGCGCCCATCGCAGTCATCGGAACCATCGGCCAGCTCGCCGCTGCCACCGTGCTGATGCTCCTGACTGTCTTCGCCATCGTCAATGGCGCCCTGGTCCTGCTCAAGCGCCGCACGGGCGAGGCGCCCGGTCGCTTCGAGATTCCCGTCTTCGTCCCGGTCCTCGGGGTTCTCGTGTGCGCCGGCCTCGTGATCGTGCGCGTGGGCACCGGCGACTGGCGTGCGCCGGCGCTCGCGGGGGCGCTGCTGATCGGGATTCTGGCGATCTATGCGGTACTACGGCCGAAAAGGGACCGCGTTGCCGCCGTTTAGCGCCCGCGCTCCAGGATCCGCGACACCACCTTGGCGGTGTAGTCCACCATGGGCACGATCCGGGCGTAGTTGAGCCTCGTCGGCCCGATGACGCCGAGCACGCCCACGATTTTCTGATTGCCGTCGCGGAAGGGAGCGGCGATCATCGAGGAGCCGGAGAGGGAGAACAGCTTGTTCTCCGAGCCGATGAAGATGCGAACCCCTTCGCCCCCCTCGGCGCGGCTGAGCAGGTCGATCACGTCGGTTTGGGTTTCGAGATCGGCGAAGAGCAGGCGGATGCGCTCCAGATCCTCGGCGGCCTTCAGGTCATCGAGGAGGTTGGCTTGGCCGCGCACGATGAGCTGGCGAGAACCGGCGCTGCCGACCGTGGTGGCAAGCCCTGCTTCGACCAGACGTGCGGTGAGCGCGTCGAGCTCCTTTTCCATCTCGCCCCGGCGCACCTCGATCTCGCGCCTGACATCGCCCAGCGTCCGGCCCTGGATACGGGCATTGAGGAAGTTGCCGGCCTCGATCAGGGCGCTCGCGGGCAGGCCCGGCGGCAGGTCGAGGAGCCGGTTCTCCACCGATCCGTCCTCGGACACCAGGACCACGAGGGCGCGGGTCGGGTCGAGGCGGACAAATTCGATGTGCTTCAGGCGCGCGTTGGACTTGGAGGTCACAACCACTCCGGCGCCGCGGGAGACGCCCGACAGGAGCGCCGAGGCCTCGGTGAGCGCCGTCTCCAGGGTGTGGCCCGACGCTGCGGCCCGCATCTGCGCCTCGATGCGGGTGCGCTCCTCGGCGGTGACGTCGCCGATCTCCAGCATGGCATCGACGAAAAAGCGCAGGCCCGTCTCGGTCGGCAGGCGCCCGGCGCTGGTATGGGGCGCGTAGATCAGCCCCGCCGCCTCGAGATCGGCCATAACGTTGCGGATCGACGCGGGCGAGAGCGACATCGGCAGGATGCGCGACAGGTTGCGCGAACCGACGGGCTCGCCGGTCGAGAGGTATGTCTCGACGATCTGGCGGAAAATTTCCCGCGACCGGTCGTTCAACTCCGCGATGGCGCGGATCTCGGACAGGCTGGAAGATGAACCTGGGATATGCATCGAACGGTTCTGCGGCCCTCGTCGAACATTACTCTCTGAACCCCATTATGTGCGGTTGCGGGACCCTTTAGGCAAGCCTGCGCTTGCCTTGAGGCCGTGCCAGCTTCTAAGACGCTTCCCACGCCACGAGCTCAAAGAGAGGTTTACCATGCGTCCTTCCAATCGCGCCCCGGACGAACTGCGCCCGGTCACCCTGGAGCGGGGCGTCGCGCGCTACGCGGAGGGGTCCTGCATGGTGTCCTTCGGCAACACCCGCGTGCTCTGCACCGCGTCCCTGGAGGAGAAGGGCCCACCGTGGCTGCGCGGCACCGGCCGCGGCTGGGTGACGGCGGAGTACGCCATGCTGCCGCGGGCGACGCACGAGCGCACCCGACGCGAGGTCAATTCGGGCAAGCCCTCCGGCCGTACCCAGGAGATCCAGCGCCTCATCGGCCGCTCCTTGCGGGCCGTGGTGAACCTGCCGGCCATAGGCGAGCGGCAGATCGTCGTGGACTGCGACGTGATCCAGGCCGACGGCGGCACGCGGACCGCCTCGATCACCGGCGCCTGGGTGGCCCTGCACGACTGCTTCGCCTGGATGCAGAGCCGCTCGATCATCTCGATCAACCCCCTGCGCGAGCCGGTGGCGGCGATCTCCTGCGGCATCTACCAGGGCACCCCGGTTCTCGACCTCGATTATGCGGAGGATTCCGCCGCCGAGACCGACGCGAACTTCGTCATCACCGGCTCCGGCGGCATTGTCGAGGTTCAGGGCACGGCCGAGGGCAAGCCCTTCTCCGAGGAGGAGTTCCTGAACCTCCTGCGCCTCGCCAAGGCCGGCGTGGCCCAGCTCGTCGACCTCCAGAAGAAGGCCGTGGCCTGACCATGCCCCGTCACCTCACCGGCAAGGTCGTCATCGCGACCCACAATCCCGGCAAGCTGCGCGAGATGACGGAGCTTCTCGCCCCCTTCGGCGTGGAGGCGGTGTCGGCGGGCGAACTCGGCCTGCCGGAACCGGCCGAGACCGGCTACATGTTCTCGGAGAACGCAGCCATCAAGGCCCACGCAGCCGCCAAGGCGACCGGGCTGCCGGCAATTGCCGACGACTCCGGGCTCTGCGTCGACGCCCTCGATGGGGCGCCCGGCCTGTTCACGGCCAACTGGGCCGGGCCGGCCAAAGATTTTCCGGCTGCCATGGCGCGGGTCGAGCGCGAGCTGCAGAAGCGCGGCGTGACGGCGGACGGCAACCGCAAGGCCCATTTCGTCTCGGCCCTGGTCCTCGCCTGGCCGGACGGGCACGAGGAACTGTTCGAGGGGCGCGTCTTCGGGCAGGTGGTCTGGCCGCCGCGGGGCATGGAAGGCTTCGGCTACGACCCGATGTTCCAGCCGGACGGGTTCGACAAGACCTTCGGGGAGATCTCCTCGGAGGAGAAGCACGGCATCGACTGGTCGAAGCCGGAGCCGGAGGCGCTGTCCCACAGGGCGCGGGCATTTCTCAACCTCGCGGCCGGGTGCCTGCGCCGGACCTGACATGAAAAGAGCGCCCCGTGGGGCGCTCCGCTCGGCTTGGCCTTAGGAAGGTCAGGCGCTCGTCTGGCCGCCGTTCCGCTCGGCACGGCGCCTGGCCATGAAGGCATCGAACTCCTCACGGTCCTTGGCCCGCTTCAGCTCCTCGACGAAGTCCCGGAAAGCACGGGCTTCCTCATCGAGCTTGCGACGCTCCTCCTCAAGGCGACGCAGCTCGTTGCGGCGATACTCCTCGAAGGCGGCGTTGCCGGTTCCGGCGCCGAACCCGCCCGTGGAGCGGTTGGCGAAGAGATCGTCCGTCACGCGGCCGAAATTCTCGCGGAAATAGGCCTTCGCCTCGTCGTATTTCGGATATCCCATCATTTTCCACACCAGATAGGCCAGAGCCAAGGGCCAGAACCAGATGAAGGCCAGAACGATGCCGGCGATTTCCAACGCGCGCCGGGGCGGACGGCCGCAGCGGCGGTGAGCGCCGTTGTTCCAGGGGCCCGAATGCGGGCCCGTGTTCCAGGCGGTTGAAGCAGAGTCAGACATCGAAGCGTCCCGTATGTTAATGCTAACAACATTTACATGCGGGGCCATTGCGGCGCTTTCAAGAGGAGGGCCGCAAGTAAATCTCGAAAAATTATCTGGCGGAATTCGCCTACCCGCGCTGGATGGCGCCATGCACGAGGGCGAGGACGCCGGCGCGCAGCAGTTCGTACTTGTCCGGCAGTCCCGGCCCCTTGGGTAGTTGGCCAGCTGCGTCGAGCATCGCGATGCCATGGGAGAGCGCCCAGACCTCGATGGCCACGAATCGGACGTCTACGTCCCTGAACCCGTCCGGGAAGGTGTCGGAGAGGGCGTGGACGAGGAAGTCGAAGGCGTTGCCGCCCGGGGGCTTCTCGGCGGGCTCGGCCTTGCCTTTGGGGCCGCAGGCCTCCCCGTCGGCGGGCTTGGCGGAGAACATGGCGGCGTAGAAGCCTGGCTCCTGCTCGGCAAAGGCCAGATAGGCCTCGCCCATGCGGGTGAATCGCTCGAGGGGCGTGCCGTCGCTCTGGAGGGCGCGGCCGAGCCGGTTGGACAACTCCGTGAAGCCCCGGAACGCCACCTCCGCCACCAGGGCCTCCCGGCCCCGGAAGTGCCTGTAGAGCGCGGCCGGGGTCACCCCGACGAGCTTGGCCGCATCCGCCAGGGTGAAGCCCCCGAGGCCCCGTTCGGCGATGAATCGCTGCGCCGCCTCGATCAGGGCTTCCTTGAGGTTGCCGTGGTGATAGCCCTGCCGATCGAAGGGCCCACGCCAGTGACGCATGATGTACCTGCCTTGCCTTCCGGAACTCTAGCCCGCCCACCGGGTCGAGGCCAGCGGAAGCCTCTAGACCATGAACATCCGGCGGGGAAAGAGGTTCGGAATGAGCATGCCACGCCGGGCTCTTCCTTTCCTGCAACCGGCAGGAAGTCGCTGCGGCAAGGGCGAGGGTGACGTTTCGGGCCGGAACTGCCATATACCGCCCATGATCGAGCATCCGACGCGCGATGCGGGCTTCGGCGTCTATGTCCACTGGCCCTTCTGCGCCTCCAAATGTCCCTATTGCGACTTCAACAGCCATGTCCGCCACCAGCCGGTGGACCAGGAACGGTTCGTCGCGGCCTTCCGGCGCGAGATCGCCCATACGGCGGCGCGCATCCCGGGTCGGACGGTGACGAGCATCTTCTTCGGCGGCGGCACGCCTTCGCTGATGAGGCCTGAGACGGTCGGGGCGATCCTCGACGCGATCGGCGGCGCCTGGAGCGTCGATCCGGGCGCGGAGGTGACGCTCGAGGCCAACCCGACCAGCGTCGAGGCGGAACGCTTCCGCGGCTATCGGGCCGCCGGCATCAACCGGGTGTCGCTCGGCGTGCAGGCGCTCAACGATCCGGACCTGCGCCGGCTCGGGCGCATGCATTCCGTCGAGGAGGCGCTCGCCGCCGTGAAGGTCGCGGCCTCCATCTTCGAGCGCTATTCCTTCGACCTGATCTATGCCCGCCCGAACCAGACGCCGGAGGCCTGGCGCGCGGAGCTAAAGCAGGCCATCGGCCACGCGGTCGAGCATCTCTCGCTCTACCAGCTCACCATCGAGCCGGGCACCTGGTTCGAGCGGCTCTACAAGGCCGGCAAGATCGCCATTCCGGACGAGGAGACGGGACGCGCGCTCTACGACGTCACGCAGGAGGTCTGCGAGGCGTATGGGCTGCCGGCCTACGAGATCTCGAACCACGCGCGACCGGGCGCGGAATCCCGGCACAACCTCGTCTACTGGCGCTACGGCGAGTATGCCGGCATCGGCCCCGGCGCCCATGGGCGCCTCGTCACCGGCAATGCACGGCTTGCCACCGCCACAGAGAAGCATCCGGAGACGTGGCTGCAACTCGTCGAGCGTGACGGGCACGGCGTGATCGAAGAGGAGGTTCTGACCTCCGAGGCCGAGGGCGACGAGTTCCTGCTCATGGGGCTGCGTCTGAAGGAGGGCATCGACCCCCGCCGTTTCACGGCCTTCACGGGCCGCGAGCTCAACCCGCGCAAGGTTCGGACCCTGGCGGAGGAAGGCCTGATCCGCACCGACGGCACGCGGCTTGCCGTGACGCCGATGGGCTTCCCCGTGTTGAACGCGGTGATCGCGGAACTGGCGGCTTAGGCTGGACGTCATGCTCCGGTAGGCTCGCTGAGGCGACCTCTGCGAACGGCCGTTCAGGAGCAGGTCACCATGCTGTCATCCAACAGTTTTCTGTTCTTTCTCGGGGCGGCTCTCCTCATCGCCCTCACACCGGGGCCAGGGCTTTTCTACGTCACGGCTCGCACGTTGGCGGGAGGGCGCCTTGAGGGAGTCGCGTCCTGCTGCGGCACCGGCATCGGAGGCCTTGTGCACGTGCTTGCCGGTGCATTCGGTGTTTCAGCCTTGGTCATGGCAAGCGCCGAAGCCTTCACCTTTCTCAAGCTGGCCGGCGCAGCCTATCTGGTCTGGCTCGGATACAAGACCATCCGGGAGGCCAGAGTGGAAAAGCCTTTAGGCATTCCGGCGGCAGGTCCCTGGAAGGCCTTTCGTGACGGTGTGCTGGTCGAGGCGTTGAACCCCAAGACCGCCGCCTTTTTTCTGGCGTTCATCCCGCAATTCGTCAGCCCGCAGCATGGAGGCGTCGCTCTCCAATTCATGGCCTTGGGGGTGGTCTCGATCGGGCTGAATACAGGCGCGGCTCTCCTTGCGACCTTCATGGCGGCCAGGGCTCGAGACGGTATGGCACGCAGGCCGCACGTGATCCGGAGGATTCGTGAGGCTTCGGGCGTGGTCATGTGCGGTCTTGGAGCCGTCCTGGCCGTGGCGCGCAGGCCGGTCTGAGCGGCGGCGCGCGTCTCAGCGCTTCACCTTCGCCTCGATCGCGTCCCACACCTTGTCCGACAGATCCGGCCCGCCGAGGCGCTTGATGGCGCGAATCCCCGTGGGAGCCGTGACGTTGATCTCGGTGAGGTTGCCGTCGATCACGTCGATGCCCACGAGGACGAGGCCCATGCGCTTCAGGTCCGGTCCGATGGTCTCGCAGATCTCGCGCTCGCGGGGGCTGAGATCCGTCGGCTTGGCGGCGCCGCCGCGCACCATGTTGGAGCGGATGTCGTTGGCGGCCGGGACGCGGTTGACCGCGCCCGCCGCCTCGCCGTCCACGAGGATGATGCGCTTGTCGCCTTCCGTCACCCTCGGCAGGAACTTCTGAATCACCCAAGGCTCCCGAAAAGTGGTGGCGAAAAGGTCGTAGAGCGAGCCAAAATTCGGATCCTCCCGGCCGATCTTGAACACGCTCGCGCCGCCATGACCGTAGAGCGGCTTCATGACTACGTCGCCGTGCTCGCGCCGGAACTCCTCGATTTCCTGCTTGTCGCGGGAAATCAGCGTCGTGGGCATCAGGTGCGGGAACTTGGTGACGAAGATCTTCTCCGGCGCGTTGCGCACATGCAACGGGTCGTTCACCACCAGCGTCTTCGGGTGGATGCGCTCCAGCATGTGGGTTGCCGTGATGTAGGCGAGGTCGAAGGGCGGGTCCTGGCGCATGAGCACCACGTCGACCGTCGAAAGATCGATCCGCTCGGGCTCTCCCAAGGTGTAGTGGTCGCCCTCCTGGTCGCGAACCTCGATGGCCTCGGCCATCGCCGTCACCACCCCGTCGCGCATGGAGAGGCGGTCCGGCGTGTAGTGCAGGACGCGATGCCCCCGTCTCTGCGCCTCGAGAACCAGCGCGAAGCCCGTGTCGCCTGCGATCTTGATGGTTCGGATGTGGTCCATCTGGACCGCGACGGTGAGCGTCATGCGTCAGTCTCCGTGAGATGCGGGGTTATTGGTCCGAAATCGGGCGATGGCAACAGGCCTGCGGGCCTTCCGTGAACGAAAAGCGGGCTCCGGCGTTGTTTACGGCCCTGCTTGACCGTCCTGCAACACCTTGCGGTCAGGCTTCCTCGTCCACATCTCACCCTCATGCAGCGCCGCGCCCTCCTCATCGTCAATTCCAAGAGCCGCAGCGGCGAAGCCCAATGCAAGACCGCCATCGAGCGCCTGAAGGCGCACGACATCGAGCCGTTTCATGTGGAGTGCGGCCGACGGGAGGACCTGTCGCCTCTGATCGTCAAGCATGCCCACAAGGTCACTTGCGTGGTCGTGGGGGGCGGCGACGGCACCATCAACGCGGCGGCCCTTGGGGTGATCCAGGCGGGGCTTCCGCTCGGCATCCTGCCGCTCGGCACCGCGAACGATCTTGCCCGAACCCTCGGCATTCCGTTCGACCTCGACGGCGCGGCGGACGTGATCGCTGCGGGCAAGACGCGCCGGATCGATCTCGGCCTGGTCAACGGCGAACCCTTCTTCAACGTGGCCAGCATCGGCCTCTCGGCGGAGCTCGCCAAGCGGCTGACGCGAGACATCAAGCGGCGCTGGGGACGCCTGGGCTATGCGCTCGTGGCCATCAAGGTGCTGATGCAGGCGCGCCCCTTCAGCGCGACCATTGCCAGCGAATCCGAATCCGTTCGCGTCCGGACGCTGCAGATCGCAGTCGGCAACGGTCGCTTCTATGGCGGCGGCAACGCGGTCGAGAAGGATGCCGCCATCGACGACCAGCATCTCGACCTCTACAGCCTCGAACTGGAGAAGGCGTGGAAGCTCGCCCTCATGGCCCGTTCCTTCCGCTACGGCGAGCATGGTGCCTGGGATGAGGTGCGCGCCATCCGCGCCAAGGAGTTCGACATTCGCACCCGGCGTCCGCGATCGGTCAACGCCGATGGCGAGATCGTCACGCAGACGCCGGCGCATTTTTCGATCAAGCCCAATGCGGTCACGGTCTTCGCGCCCTGAGACGCGAAGGCGTGTCTACCGCCACTCGACCAGGGAACGCAGCAGGGTGGCCCCGTCCCTCGAATCGAGCTGCACCTGTCCGGGAGCAGGCACGATGGTGTCGGATCCGCGGCCGTGCCGGACCGCATCTTCCATGCCGCCCCGAGCGAGGCCGATATCGTGGAGCGCCGCGTCGTCTAGGGACGAGAGCAGGCGCATGTCCCGGCGGACGCGGATCTCCCGCGCGAGGGCAGCGGCAAGGCGGGCCAGAAGGGACGCCTTCTCCCGCGCCGGAGCAACTGGGCGGGACGTGATTTCGCAGGTCATAATCGCGGACATGGTTTCCTCCATCGCGGCCCCTCGGATCCGGCAGGCTTGAGGCAAGCGCCGTCCTTCGCCGGACAGCCGTCCGGCGGGGCGGATCTTCAGCCTTTCGGATCCTTGGGCCTCTCGAGCCGCCGGCGGGGACTTCCGGGCCCTCCGTCAGCGGCGATGCAAACAATCTAGAACTGTCCCTTGCATAATGGAAACGAATGTTCATTATATCGAAAATAATGATTCATTATGGAGACTGTCATGCCCCACAACCTCGACATCGGCCAGCTTCGGGCCTTCGTGACGGTGGTGGACGCGGGCGGCATGACCGCCGCAGCGGGGGTTCTCAACCTGACCCAGGCGGCGGTGAGCCAGCAGGTGAAGCGGCTCGAGGAAACGTTCGGCGAAGAGCTCATCAGCCGCGACCGGCGGGGCATGACCCTGACGAGCGCGGGCGAGCGCCTGTTCGGGCGCGCCAGGCGGCTGCTTGCCCTTAACGACGAGATCTGGGCCGAGATGACGACGCCCGTTTATGAGGGCGAGGTGCGGCTCGGCATCCCGAGCGACATCATCACCACCTACCTGCCCCTTTTCCTCAAGGGCTTCGCCCGCAGCTATCCGAAGGTTCAGGTCTGCCTGCAGAGCGGGTCGAGCGCCAAGCTCCGGGCGGATCTCTATGCCGGCAGGGTCGACGTGGTGCTCGCCACCGAGATGCGCTGCGATCCCGACGGCGAGAACCTCGTCATGGATCGGCTCGTCTGGGTCGGCGCGCCCGGCGGCGAGGCCGCGCGGCAGCGCCCGCTGCCAGTCTCCATCGGCTGCTCCGACTGCGCCTTCCGCGCCCCCGTCCGCGAGGTTCTCCAGAAGGCCGGCATCGAGTGGCGCTCGGTTTCCGAGGTGACGAACACCACGGCGCAGGTGGCGACGGTGGCGGCGGACATCGCTGTGATGGCCTGGATGGCCTCGACCGTCCCCGAGGGCCTGGAGGTGCTGGGGCGCGAATCCGGACTCCCGCCGTTGCCGCCCTTCACGGTGAATCTGTATCTGCCGAAGAACGGCGGCAACGCGATCGTTCAGGAACTGGCCCGCCACATCCGCCAGGCCCTCGCAGTTCCCCGGCGCATGGTGGCCTAATCGATCTCCAATTCGAACGCCGCCGGCAGGTGCCGCGGCCAGCGGCGGGAGGCGATGAAGACGGCATCGGCGCGCCAGGTTTTCGTGGCGGCCCAGGGGTGGCGCGACAGCCAGGCCCGGGCGGCCCGGGAGAAGCGGCGGCGCTTGGCAGCCGTGATGGCCACGAGCGCATCGTCCATGAGGCCCCGCGCCTTCACCTCGACAAACGCGACGGTGTCGCCGCGGACGACGATCAGGTCGATCTCACCGCCCGCGGCCGCATAACGGCGCGCGAGGGGGCGGTAGCCCTTCAGCAGCAGGTACAGCAGGGCGATCCACTCGGCCCGGTGCCCGCGCAGGAAGGTGGCGCGACGCCGTTCGAGGGCGCCCGTCATGGGTCTTTCTTGGCGAGCGCGAGGGCGCGGGCGTAGACCTCCCGCTTCGGCAGGTTCAGCTCCGCAGCCACGAGGGCTGCCGCGTCCTTGATCGAATGGTTCCTGAGGGCCGCCTCCAGCTTGCCGTCGAGGGCGGCATCGGCCTCGGCCGCGTGCATCTCCTCGGTGGCTTCGCCGATCAGCACCACGATCTCGCCCTTGGGCGGGCCCTCCTCGGCAAATTGCCGGGCGAGTTCCGGCAGCGTACCGCGCCGGATGGTCTCGAACATCTTAGTGAGCTCGCGGGCCACGACGGCCGGGCGCTCGCCGAGCACCTCGGCGGCGTCCGCCAGCATCTCGGGCAGGCGGTGCGGCCCCTCGAACAGCATCAGCGTGCCGGGGATCGAGGCGATCTCGGCGAGCCGTGCCCGGCGGGCGCCGCTCTTCGCCGGGAGAAATCCTTCGAAGAAGAAACGATCGGTCGGCAGGCCCGACACCACGAGGGCCGTGAGGATCGCCGAAGGGCCAGGGATCGGCGTCACGGGCAGGCCCTCCTCGATGGCCGCCTGCACCAGCTTGTAGCCGGGATCGGACACCAGCGGCGTGCCCGCATCGGACACCAGCGCGAGAGCCTGACCCTCGCGGATGCGCTGGACCATGCGCTCGCGAACGGCCTCGTTGGAGTGCTCGTGATAGGCCACGAGCGGGGTGGTGATGCCGTAATGGGCCAGCAGGGTCTTCGTTACCCGCGTGTCCTCGGCCAGCACCGCATCGGCAGCGGCGAGCACGCTCAGGCCACGGAAGGAGATGTCCTTCAGGTTGCCGATGGGAGTCGCCACCACGTAGAGGCCAGGGGAGAGTGGTTCCGCTTCCGCCGCGAGGCCGAAGGCCGTGAAGGTGCTGAGCTTTGCCGCGGGTTCGCGCCGCTTGGTTCTGTTGTCGATTCTGTGCGTCATCGTCCGTCAGTTTCGCATGAAGGCCTGCCCCGGCGGAAGCGGGATCCAAGGGCGAAAGCCTTGGAAACAATATTTACTTTTCGGGGCCATGATCGGTCAGTTCGTCGAGGGCTGCTTCCATGGGGGCTTGGGAGATGGCGCGATTCCTTTCTGTTTTGCCGGGCGCGGGAGACCGCCGCGCCTGGGCCGCGGCCCTGGCCGCCACCCTGCTGCTCGCCGGATGCGTCGGGCCTGAGACCATGATCCCGCCACGGTCCGTGGGCCGGACGACCGCCGCCGCTCCCCCGCCGCCCGGACCGATTTACGAGGCCGAGCCTGCCCCGGCCGTCGGTTCCGTCACGCCGCTGCCATATGGGGCGCCCCTGCCGGGAGCCCAGCCGGGCGGTACGACCATCGGCGGCGGACCGGTGCGCATCGCCCTGATCCTGCCGCTCAGCGGCCAGGGCCAGAGCGCCGTGGCGGCCCAGAGCCTGAAGAACGCCGCCGATCTCGCCCTCACCGAAGCCCAAGGCACCGACCTCACGATCTTGGTCAAGGACGACCGCGGCACTCCCGAGGGCGCGCGTGAGGCCGCCAGCCAAGCGGTGGCGGAGGGCGCCGAGTTGATCCTCGGCCCGCTCTTCGCCGGCTCCGTCCAAGCGGCCGGACAGGTCGCCCGGCAGGCGGGCAAGCCCGTCGTGGCCTTCTCGACCGACACCACCGTCGCGGCGCCCGGCATCTACCTCCTGAGCTTCCTGGTCCAGGCCGAGGTCGACCGCATCGTGTCCTATGCGGCCCAGCAGGGGCGCCGTTCGGTGGCGGCGCTGGTCCCCGAGACCACCTACGGCCGCGTCGCCGAGGCACAGTTCCAGCGGGCTGCCGCCCGCCACGGCCTGCGCGTGGCGGCGGTGGAACGCTATGCGGCCGGGCAGCCGCAAGCTGCCGTACAGCGCCTCGCCCATGCGATCAGCGGACCCACGCCCCAGGCGGATGCGGTGTTCATCCCCGAGAGCGGCGACGGCCTGCCGGCCGTCGCGCAGGCGCTCCAGACCGTCGGCTTCGACCCGCAGCGGGTGAAGCCGCTCGGCACGGGCATCTGGAACGAGGCGCGGGTCCATGCCTTGCCGGCCCTCCAGGGCGGCTGGTTCGCGGCGCCCGACAACCGCGGCTTCGAGGCCTTCGCGGCCCGCTACCGTGCCCGCTTCCACACCGACCCGATCCGCCTCGCGACGCTCTCCTACGACGCGGTGACGCTCGCGGTGGCGCTCAACCGCGCCCGCGGCCCGCAGCGCTATACGGAAGGCGTGCTGACCGACCCGGCGGGCTTTGCCGGCGCCGACGGGGTGTTCCGCTTCAAGCCCGACGGCACCAACGACCGCGCGCTCGCCGTGCAGGAGATCCGAGGCGGCGGCGCCGTGATGGTCAGCGCCGCGCCCCGGATGCTGATGGCGAGCAACTAGATCCTGTCTGACGGCCTGTGAACCTGCATAAGGATATGGCTGTTGCCTTAGTGGGGCTCAATAAGGCGAGGACCTGCGATGCGGCGGCACGAACTGAGCGATGCTCAATGGGAGCTGATTACCGATCTGATGCCTTG
>DASQMJ010000030.1:0-25316 GCA_035645535.1 Microvirga sp.
GTCCGGTTCACCGAGGGGCGCGCTCGCGAGGCGTCGTGACCGTGGAGCCGGGCACGGTCCTGCCGATGCGGTCACGCAGCCGCATGGGCGGGAGGCCCAGGCACCCGCCTCGGGACCGCAGCCGCCGCAGACCCGTCCGCCTAGGGGGCGGCGTCCGTCTGTGGCGCCTGACGGACCATGGCCGCCTGTCCGCCTAAAAGAACCGTGCGCGAGGGGCCGTCCGGCTCTTCCACTCACCACCATCACTCATTCGAGCCGGATCGCCTCTCGCGCCCCCCTCGACTGCCGCAAGGTTCCGCGCCGCACAGGCCCGGAGCCCGAAAGCGCGCGCCCTTCCAATCCCGTTGACGGCTGCGTTCCCGCCACTGGAGAGTCCCGTCCGGAGCGCTATGGTTCACTCGTCCTCAAACCCGATTCGACCATGTCCGCGAAAAAATCCTCCTCCGAAACTCCCGTCGATCAGCTCACCCCCCAGGCTGCGCGCGAGGAGCACGATCAGCTCGGCAGAGAGATCGCCGAGCACGACAGGCGCTATTACGAGGAGGATGCGCCCTCGGTCTCCGACGCGGAATACGACGCCCTGCGCCGGCGCTACGAGGCCATCGAGGAGCGGTTTCCGGAGCTGAAATCCGAGGAGAGCCTGACCCAGAAGGTCGGCGCCAAGGCCTCGGAGAAGTTCGCCAAGATCCGGCACCGGGTGCCGATGCTCTCGCTGGCCAACGGCTTCGCCGACGAGGACGTGGAGGAGTTCGTCGAGCGCATCCGCCGTTTCCTGCAGCTCAAAGGCGATGCGCCGCTGGTCTTCACGGCGGAGCCCAAGATCGACGGACTCTCCTTGAGCCTGCGCTACGAGAACGGGACGCTCGTGAGCGCCGCCACCCGCGGCGACGGCGCGGTGGGCGAGGACGTGACGGCGAATGCCCGGACCGTGGACGACATCCCGCACAGGCTGAAGGGCCCGGATGTTCCCGCGGTCTTCGAGGTGAGGGGAGAGGTCTATCTCTCGCACGCTGATTTCGCCGCTATAAACGAAAGACAGGCGGCCGCCGGCAAGCCGCTCTTCGCCAATCCGCGCAACGCGGCAGCCGGAAGCCTGCGCCAGCTCGACCCGGCAATCACCGCCTCGCGGCCCTTGTGCTTCTTCGCCTATGCCTGGGGCGAGGTGAGCGAGATGCCGGCCGACACGCAGTACGGCATGATGGAATGTCTTCGGGCATTCGGCTTCAAGGTGAACAAGCTCACCCGCCGCTGCGCATCCGTCGCCGAGATGCTGGAGCACTATCACGCCATCGAGACCGACCGCGCCAATCTCGGCTACGACATCGACGGCGTCGTCTACAAGGTCGACGACCTTTCTCTGCAGCAGCGCCTCGGCTTCGTGTCGCGCTCGCCGCGCTGGGCGCTGGCGCACAAGTTCCCGGCCCAGCAGGCCGTGACCGTCTTGGAGGACATCGAGATCAACGTGGGCCGCACGGGCTCCCTCAACCCCATCGCCAAGCTGAAACCCGTGACGGTGGGCGGCGTCGTGGTGTCGAACGCGACGCTCCATAACGAGGACTACATCCGTGGCATCGGCGGCAACGGGGAGAAGATCCGCAACGGCGTCGACATCCGCATCGGCGACACGGTGGTGGTGCTGCGCGCCGGCGACGTGATCCCGAAGGTGCTCGACGTGGTGATCGAGAAGCGCCCGGCCGACGCGAAGCCCTACGAGTTTCCGACCACGTGCCCCGCCTGCGGCAGCCACGCGGTGCGCGAGGTCAATCCCCGCACCGGCAAGGAGGATGCGGTGCGCCGCTGCACCGGCGGTCTGATCTGCCCGGCCCAGGCGCGGGAGCGCCTGAAGCACTTCGTGTCGCGCAACGCCTTCGACATCGAGGGGCTGGGCGAGCAGCGCATCGAGGAATTCTATGCGGAGGGCCTGATCCAGCGCCCGCAGGACATCTTCACCCTGGAAAAGCGCAACGAGCGCAGCCTGAAGCGGCTCGAGAACCGGGAAGGCTGGGGCGCGACGAGTGCCAGGAACCTCTTCGCCGCCATCGAGGCGCGCCGGTCGATCCCGCTCAACCGCCTGATCTTCGCGCTCGGCATCCCGCATGTGGGCGAGACGTCGGCGCGCCTGCTGGCGCGCCATTTCGGCACTTTCGACGCCTTGCGGGAAACCGCCAGGGCGGCGGCCGATCCCGCATCGGAAGCCCATGCGGACCTCACCTCCATCGGCGGCATCGGCCCTGTGGTGGCGGAGGCAATCATCGAGTTCTTCAAGGAGGAGCACAACGAGGAGATGCTGGACGCGCTCCTCGCCGAGGTGACGCCCGAGCCGGTCGAGGTGCCCTCCACCTCCGGCTCCCCGGTCGCCGGCAAGACCGTGGTCTTCACCGGCTCGCTCGAGCAGATGACCCGCGAGGAGGCCAAGGCCATGGCGGAACGCCTCGGGGCCAAGGTGGCGGGCTCGGTGTCGAAGAAGACCGACATCGTGGTGGCCGGCCCCGGCGCAGGCTCCAAGCTCGCCAAGGCCAAGGAATTCAACGTCCAGGTCATGGACGAGGACGGCTGGTTCGCCCTCGTGGGCCGGGGATGAGACTCCTGTGCAAGACGGCTCCGGCCTGATGTGCCATGATGGCGGCCATGACGGTGGAGACTCCTGAGGTTTCGCTCGACCCTGACCAGCGGAAAGCGGGCGACGTGACGCATTTCTGGCGGGTGCCGCGGCACTACGGCCTCGACTGCCTGCGCGCCACCTTCCGCCGTCACGCCTATGCGCGCCACACCCATGAGACCTATGCCATCGCGGCGGTGGTCGCCGGCTGCGAGACCTTCTTCCATCGCGGCGAGCAGCGTTATGCGCCCGCTGGCAGCATCGGCATCATCTGCCCCGACGAGATCCACGACGGCGAGCCCTATGGCGGCGGATTCGAATACCGCACCTTCTATCCGTCGCCGGAACTGATGCAGGAGATCGCCGAGGAGGTGGCGGGGCGGCCGCTTCCCCGCGCGCCCTGGTTCCGGCACTCCGTGATCCAGGACCCGGAGCTGTTCCTGGCGCATGCCCAGCTCCATGCCTGCCTGTGCCGGGACGAGACATGGACCTCCGAGATGGAGCAGGACACCCGCCTCATCGACTATCTCGGCCGCCTGATCGCCCGCTGGGCCGATCTCGACGGCGTGCCGCCGGTCCGCGGCGCCTCCAGGGCCGTGGCGCGGGTGCGGGATTATCTCGACGCCCATCTCGACCGGGAGGTGGAGCTGGCGAAGCTTGCCCAGGTCGCCGGGCTGTCCCGCAGCCATTTCATCCGCGCCTTCCGGAAGGAGACCGGGCTCACGCCCCATGCCTATCTGCTCGACCGCCGCTTTCGCGCCGCGAGCCGGCTCCTCGGGCGGGGCGAGGCTCCGGGCGACGTGGCCGCCGCCTGCGGCTTCTTCGACCAGAGCCACCTGAACCGGGTCTTCAAGGCCCGCATGGGCGTGACGCCGGGCATCTACCGCGCAGCCTGAAGACAGCACTTTCATCCAAGACGGCCGCTCGCCCGTGCCGCATAAGGCCGGAAACGGACATGATCATGGATCAGACCAATCCCTATCGGACCAAATACGGACGCGACGCGCGGGATGGCCTGCGCGACATCGCCCCGGCCGCCATCGCGGCCATTCCCATCGGCCTGCTCTTCGGAGCGGTTGCTGCGGCCAAAGGCCTGTCGCCCGCCGAGGTCGGGCTGATGTCGGCCCTCGTCTTCGCCGGCGGGGCGCAGTTCGCCGCCATCGAGACCTGGATCCATCCGGCGCCCGTCGCGGCGCTGGCCTTCGCGACCTTCCTCATCAACGTGCGCCACGTGCTGATGGGGGCGTCGCTCTCGCCCAAGATGAAGCTGTCGCGGCCCCAGGAGCTCCTGGCCTACTTCTTCCTGACGGACGAAACCTGGGCTCTTTCGGAACGGCGCGCCCTCGACCGCCCGGTCACGGGCGCCTATTGGGCCGCCATGGTGGCCGTGCTTTACGCAAACTGGGTTGTCTCGACGCTGGTCGGTGCTCTGCTCGGCTCGTTCCTGGGCGATCCCGCGCGGCTCGGCGCGGACTTCGCCTTCACGGCCCTGTTCATCGGCCTCATCGCCGGTTTTGGCAGGAGCCGTGTCACGCTCGTGACGGTCGGCACCAGCGCGGCGGTGGCCGCCCTCGTCCATCACTTCATCGGAGCCCCCTGGCACGTGGCCTGCGGCGCGATTGCCGGCATCGCGGCCGCCTATCTGGCGGCGCCTGAGGAGTCGCGCCCATGAACATCGACACCACGACCCTGCTGGCCATCCTGGCCATGGCGACGGTGACCTACGTCACCCGAATCGCCGGCCTGTTCGTGGCGGACCGCCTCGTGCTGACCGGCCGCGCCAAGGCCGCCTTCGACGCCATTCCGCCCGCCGTGCTGGTCGCCGTCATCGCCCCCACGGCCCTGACCACCGGATGGGCGGAGGCGATTGCCGCCGCCATCACGGCAATCGCCGCCTTCCGCCTCCCGCTGCTCGCGACCGTGGCGGTCGGGGTGGCGTCGGTGGTGGTGCTGCGGAACTTCGTCTGACGAAGCTACCCGATAGGCCGCGTCGCCTCCTCCAGCCACGCCCGCGTCTCCGCATCGAGATGGGCGGCGAGCTTTTCCCGTACCTGGGCATGATACCCGTTCAGCCAGGCGATCTCGCCGGTCGTCATGATCGACGGCTCCACGAGGCGCAGGTCGATGGGCGAGAAGGTCAGGGTCTCGAAACCGAACATCTCCCGGTCGCCGCCCTCGACCCTTCGGCTTTCCACGAGGATCAGGTTCTCGATGCGGATGCCGTAGGCGCCCGGCTTGTAATAGCCCGGCTCGTTCGACAGCATCATGCCGGGCTCGAGGGGCGTCGTGCCCGTCTTGGCGATGCGCTGCGGCCCCTCGTGCACCGACAGGTAGCTGCCGATGCCGTGGCCGGTGCCGTGGTCGAAGTCGAGGCCCGCCTCCCACAGGGGCTTGCGGGCGAAGCTGTCGATCTGGGCGCCGGTCGTGCCCTTCGGGAAGACCGCCTGGGCGATGGCGATGTGCCCCTGCAGCACGCGGGTGAAGCGGTCCTTCATCTCGGCCGTCGGCTCGCCCACCACGATGGTGCGGGTGATGTCCGTGGTGCCGTCCTCGTATTGCGCGCCGGAATCGATCAGGAAGATCTGGTTCCTCTCGATTTGGCGGTTGCTGGAGCTGGTGACCCGGTAGTGGGGCAGGGCGGCGTTGGGGCCGGCACCGGAGATGCTCGGGAAGGAGATGTTCCTGAGCGCGCCGGTCTCGATCCGGAAGGCCTCCAGCGCCTCGACCGCGTCGATCTCTGTGAGCTTGCCCTTTGGCGCCTCCCGGTCGAGCCAGGCGAGGAAGCGGGCGACCGCGATGCCGTCCCGCTGGTGCGCGGCCCGGGATCCGGCGATCTCCGCCTGATTCTTCACCGCCTTCATGAGCGAGATGGGGTCGGCCCCCACATCGATCTTTCCGCCTGCCGCCTCGATGCGCCGGATCAGGGCGACGGAGCCGGTGGCGGAATCGATGCGGACCTTCCGGCCTTCGTGCCCCAGTCGGTCGAGGGCGCTCTGAAAGCTGCCGATGGGGGCGAACTCGGCCAGGTCCCCCACGGCGGCGCCGGCCTCGTTGGTGATCTTGGCCGGGTCGAAGAACAGGCTTGCGCGACCCTCGGCCGGGATGACCGCATAGCCGAGCGGCAAGGGCGTGTGTCCGACGTCGCCGCCGCGCAGGTTGAACGCCCAGGCGAGGTTGTGCGGGTCCGAAACGACGAGGGCGTCCACTTTCGCCTCGGCCATCTTCCGGCGGATGCGCTCCAGCTTCGACGGGGCATTCTCGCCGGCATACTCGATCGGATGCGGACGGACCGGCGCCTGGGGCGCGGCCGGACGGTCGACCCAGATGACGTCCACGAGGTTGATATCGACGGGCGCGAGGGTTCCGCCGGCGCGGGCTACGGCCTTTTCCAGGCGCCTGAGCCCGTCGCTGGTGTGGAGCCAGGGATCGTAGGCGAGGGTCGAGCCGGCCGGAAGGTGGGCGGCGATCCAGTCCTCGGCCGAGGTCTCGGCCATCTGAACCGGTGCAATGACGGAGGTGTCCACCTGCTCCGCCGCCTGGACGGTATAGCGGCCGTCCACCACGAGGGCCGCCTCCTCCAGCAGGATCACGGCCGTACCGGCGGAACCCGTGAAGCCGGTCAGCCACGCGAGGCGCTCGGCGCATTTCGGCACATACTCGCCCTGGTGCTCGTCGGCGCGGGGCACGATGAAGCCGCCGAAGCCGCGGCGCGCCAACTCGGCGCGCAGCTTGGCGATACGTTCGGGACCTTGGGCCGGGGACGTGGAGTCGTCGAATTTCTGGAAACGGGCCATTCGATTGGGTACCGGAAGGAGAGGATGAGGAAGCGCGACACGCTAGGACGAGGGCCGCCAAGCTGCAACCATCCCGCGGCCGAGCATGTGATTTTGCATGATGCAAGTTGCCTGACCGCTATGCAGTGGCTGCTCGAAAGTTAACGGTCGCGCTTCGTGCGCTGCAATGAGCGCATGGCTCGCATGAAATAATACTCACTGCAAAAATAGGTCAGAGCGACTTACCTTATTCGTAACGATAAAACGAGGAACGCAGAAGGGTCCATCACGCCAATTCGTTGGAGATGAACCCCATGGCCACAGCCGCTTTTGCCCCTACCGCTCCGGTCACCTCCGGCAGCATCTCGCCGCGAATTTCCGCTTTTGCCAAGCGCTTCGTGAATGCTCTCGTGTCGAGCCGCATTAAGGCGGCCGAGCGCGAGCTGCGCCGCTACGAGGCCCTCAGGCAGGACCTGTCCCGCCGGCAGGACCATTCGCCCCTGTTCCTCGCACAGGACGACCTCCTGCCCTTCAAGATCTAACGGAAGAGAAGAACCATGATCATCGTCACCCTGATGAAGGCCATCCGCGACATCTATGTCGAGGCCGTCCAGCTGCGCCGCGAACTCGCCAAGCGCTATCCGCGCGCCCTCGAGGAGTAAAGTCGGTGAATTGAGCGGGGCCGCGGATGCGCGCCGCCCCGCTTCAGCACCAGCGCGACCCAGCCTTCGAGGTCGTAGCGGCGCTGCAGGTGCCAACCTTGCGCCGCATAGGCGGAGAGGACGCCCGCGACGTCCTTGACCAGGAGACCTGACAGGATCAGCGTTCCGTCCCGGCTGGCGACGCGGGACAGGGATGGCGCCAGGATCCGCAGAGGCTTCGCCAGGATGTTGGCGAACACCAGGTCGAAGTGCCCGGGCCTGTCCGCCAGCGCATTGCGCACGCCCGGCCCCACATAGAGCTTCATCCACGCATCGATCCCGTTCAGCCGCGCATTCTCCCGGGCGACGCGCACCGCTTCCGGATCGATGTCGCCGGCCACCACCGGCCGTTTCAGGATCTTGGCCGCCGCGAAGGCCAGGATGCCCGTTCCCGTCCCCACATCCAGCACATGGCGCGGCCGGCGCATCTTCAGCTCGTCCGCAAAGGCAAGTAGGCAGCCCTTGGTCGTGCCGTGATGGCCCGTGCCGAAGGCAAGCGCCGCCTCGATCTCGATGGCGACGTCGTTCGGGCGCCTCTGCTCCCGGTCGTGGGAGCCATGCACGAGGAGGCGTCCCGCCCTGACGGGGTTGAGCCCCTCCAGGGATGCCTTCACCCAGTCCTGCTGCTCCAGCGGCAGGAACACGCCCTCGTCTGCCTCGGCTCCGACGACGGGCCGCAGGAGGTCGCGGATTGCGGCCTCGTTCGGCTCGACCGCGAAATAGGCTTCCAGCAGCCAGGGGCCGTCCTCCTCGGTCTCGAAGGCGGCCACGGCCGTCTCGGCAGGGTCGAAGATCTCGCCGATCAGTTCGGTCATGGCGCGGGCGGAGCGTTCGTCGGTGGTGATCCGAAAAACGTGGGTCGGGCGGTTGGGGTGCAGTCCTTCAAGCATGTTTTTCGCTTAGCACCGCTCGGACCGAAGATCACGCCCAGAATGACGGCGGGCGGAACCGACGGGATGAGGTCCCGTTGTGATGGCATTCGACCTGAACCGTCCGGCCGAACGTCGGCGGTCATCCAATGGGGAACACGCATGTCCGGTCGTCTGTTCGACAAAGTCGCCATCGTCACCGGAGCCGGAACCGGCATCGGTGAGGCCATCGCGCTGAAATTCGCCCGGGAGGGGGCTCGTCTGCTCCTCGTCGGGCTACCCGACGATCCGGTGGAGGACGTGGCGCGGCTCATCAACGGAGCGGGTGGTTTCGCGGAGGTATACCTTGGCGATATTGCCGAGGAGCGTCATGCCCAGGCGGCCGTAGAGGCATGCGTGAACGCCTATGGGCGCATCGACATCCTGATCAACAACGCCGGCGTGTTCCTGGCCGTAGCGGAGACCCAGGACTACCCGATCGATAAGTTCGACGAGACCCTGCGCTGCAACGTGCGCTCGGTCTTTCTCATGACCAAGTTCGCCCTGCCGTACCTTCAGAAAACCCACGGCAACATCGTCGCCACGGGCTCGGAGGCGGGCATGATCGGCCATCCGAAGAACGCCATGTACGGCGGCACCAAGGCCTTCATCCATTCCTTCATCCAGGGCATCGCCGGAGAGCAGGCAGCCTATGGCGTTCGCGCCAACTGCGTCTGCCCCGGGCCCATCGACACCGCCTGGACGCACAAGTCCACAGGCCCGATGGATACGGAACTCGCCACCATGATCACCCTCGCGACCCCAATGGGCCGCCGCGGTACGCCCGAGGAGGTCGCGAACGTGTTCTGCTTCCTGGCCTCCGACGAGGCGAGCTTCGTCACCGGCGCGCTCTACACAGTGGACGGCGGCATCACGATCTCGAAGGGTCCCATGGGTGCCAAGGCGGACTCGTTCTTCAAGACCCAGCCCGAGAGCACCCTGCCGACGCGCCATTCCCACGACGGCTTGAGGAACAAGGATTACGAGACCGTGACCTGATCCCGCGTCGGCTCCGCGGCCGCTTCGAGCACCTTGAGGCGCTCCGCCTCCTTCGCCTTGTACTCGCGCTGCGTGTCGGTGATGTAGTCGCGCACGATGGGCGCCGCATCGCGCCTGCGGGCAAGCTGCATGTGGAACACGAGCTGGCTGCCGGTCAGGAACATGGATTCGGCGCTGATCAGATAGAACTCCCACATGCGGCAGAAGCGCTCGTCGTACATCTCCCTGATCTTGTCGCGGTTCGCCTCGAAACGCCGGTGCCAGTGGTTCAGCGTCTTCGCGTAATGCAGGCGCAGGAATTCGAGATCCGTCACCCAGAGCTGTGCCTGCTCGACCACCGGGAACACCTCCGACAGGGCAGGGGAATAGGCGCCCGGGAAGATGTACTTGCGCAGCCACGGGCTCGCTGTGCCGGGCGGGCTCATCTTGCCGATGGAGTGCAGCACCATCAGGCCGTCGTCGTCGAGCAGCGCGTTGATCTTGGCGAAGAACTCGCCGTAGTGGTGCACGCCCACGTGCTCGAACATGCCCACCGACACGATGCGGTCGAAGCGGCTTTCCACATGGCGGTAGTCGCGCAGCTCGAAGCGCACTCGGTGCGAGAGGCCGGCGCGGCGGGCCTTCTCGTTCGAGAGCTCGTACTGCTCCTTCGAGAGCGTGACGCCTGTCACGTCCACGTCCTCCATGGCGGCCAGATAAAGCGCGAGATCGCCCCAGCCGCTGCCGATGTCGAGGATCTTCAGGCCGGGCTTGAGCTGAAGCTTCGAGGCGATGAGGCGGAGCTTGTTCTGCTGCGCCTCTTCCAGCGTGTCGTCGTCGCTGAGGAAATAGGCGCAGGAATACTGCATGCCCTTGTCGAGGAAGAGCTTGTAGAAGTCGTTGCCGAGGTCGTAATGGTGCGCCACGTTCTGTTGCGCCTTGCCGACCTGGTTGGCCTGCTGGAACCGCTTCACGGTGCGCGAGATGCGCTTGAGAACGTTCTGAAGCGGATAATTGGCGAGCGACGAGCGGTTGACGGAGAACAGCGTCAGAAAGTCCCGCAGGGTCGAGCCGTCCTCGAAGCTCATGCGCCCGTCCATATAGGCCTCGCCCGCGTGCAGCTCCGGGTTGAGGAAGAGCTTGTGGTAGAGCGAGCGGTCCGTGAGCCGCATCGTGACCTTGGGTCCGGGCGCTCCCGCGAACACATGCTCCCTGCCATCCGCGTCGATGACTTTCAGCGTGCCGGTCCGGACGAAGGACTTCAGCATGTGGGACAGGGGAAACATGGGAACCTCTTCGGATCGTCTGGCGGGGGCGGGATGGTTCCACAGTCGCGGGCGGGAGGCTAGAGGGTTCTCCAGATCAGAACGAATCTAAAGTGCGGGAAACTCGACCTAATTTGGGAACAACGGAGATTCGCCCTTGTTGAAGACGGGACTCTCGTGGGGCGCCGAGGGTCCCGCATCCCCATCATCGAAAGGAACAGCCGATGTTCTTCCGTCAGAAGCAGATGGCGTATCATGCCAAGCCCGAGAGACCCGATCCGCTCTTCGCCAAGATGCTTCAGGAGCCCCTCGGCGGCCAATGGGGCGAGATCAGCGTCATGATGACCTATCTGTTCCAGGGCTGGAACTGCCGTGGTCCTCAGAAATACAAGGACATGATCATGGACATCGGCACGGAGGAGATCGGCCATGTCGAGATGCTCGCCACGATGATCGCCCGCCTCCTCGAAACCTCCCCCGTGGAACAGCAGGAGGACATGGCGAAGAACTCCATCATCGGAGCCGTGATGGGCGGGGCCCGGGTCGAGGACGCCATCGTGGCCGGCATGAACCCGCAGCATCTCATCGTCGCTGGCCTCGGCTCCCGTCCGAGTGACAGCGCAGGCAATCCTTGGACTGCGACCTACATCATCGCGAGCGGCAACCTGCTCGCCGACTTCCGCTTCAACGTGACGGCCGAGAGCCAGGGGCGCCTTCAGGTCGGCCGCCTCTACAACATGACCAACGACACCGGCGTCCGAGACATGCTGGCTTACCTGCTCGCCCGCGACACCATGCACCAGAACCAGTGGCTCGCGGCGATCCGGGAACTGGAGGAGGACGGCCTCGAAACGACGCCCTGTCCGTCGAACTTCCCGCAGAACCTCGAAAAGTCCGAAGTCGCCTACCAGTTCCTCAACCATTCGGAGGGCACCGAGAGCGCCCAGGGGCGCTGGGCCAAGGGTCCGTCTCCAGACGGCAAGGGCCAGTTCACCTACGTGGATCGCCCGCCGGCCTATACGCAAGACGAGGGCCAGCTGAACCCGGTCGACCCGCGCACCTACGGCACGCCGCCGATGCCGGTGCCGCCCGCCGCTGCGGAGTGATCGCCAAACCTGCTCATGCCCGGCCTCGCGCCGGGCATCTCCTTTCGGGCAGGCTATCCCAGCGCCTCGACGAAGCTGTCCAGCACCATCTTGCGGCCGGCCTTGTCGAACTCGACGGTGAGCTTGTTGCCGTCCACCGCCTCGATGGTGCCGGGGCCGAACTTGGAATGCAGCACGCGCCCGCCGACCTTGAAGCTCGAGGCCGCGCCGGTCGATTTCGCCACCAGCTCGCCCTCGATCATCATCGGTCCGCGCCGGTCGCCAGAGCGGCGGGCGGAATAGCCGCCGTCATCGGTGCTCGCGCGGTGCGCCTGGGCGCGCTGCCAGCCGGGGGTCTGGTAGGACGAGCCGCTGAACGGCGCCATCCGGTCGAAGCGCGAGCCGGCACCGTATCCGCCGCCATAGGAGAAGTTGGCCGGCGCCTCGACCACCTCCACGTCGGCTTCGGGCAGATCGTCGATGAAGCGGCTCGGGATGGTGGAGTTCCACAGCCCGTGGATGCGCCGGTTGGACGCGAAGTAGATCTTCGCCCGCTTCCTGGCGCGGGTGAGGCCCACATGGGCGAGGCGGCGCTCCTCCTCCAAGCCCGCGCGGCCGCTCTCGTCGAGCGCCCGCTGGTTGGGGAAGAGGCCTTCCTCCCAGCCGGGCAGGAACACGGTGTCGAATTCCAGCCCCTTGGCGGCGTGGAGCGTCATCAGGCTCACGCGCTCGGAGGTGTCGGATTCGTTGGCTTCCATCACCAGGGAGACGTGCTCCAGGAAGCTCTGCAGGTCCGGGAACTCCTCCATGGAGCGCACGAGCTCCTTGAGGTTTTCGAGGCGCCCGGCGGCGTCCGCCGACTTGTCCTTCTGCCACATGTCCGTATAGCCGGATTCCTCCAGCACGATCTGGGCGACCTCGGCCTGGCTCATGGTCTCGGAGAGCTTCGACCAGCGGCCGAAGGCGGTCAGGAGATCGCGCAGGGTGGCCCGGGGCTTCGGCTTCA
Source organism: Microvirga sp. (assembly GCA_035645535.1). Classification (GTDB taxonomy): domain Bacteria; phylum Pseudomonadota; class Alphaproteobacteria; order Rhizobiales; family Beijerinckiaceae; genus Microvirga. The sequence goes on from DASQMJ010000030.1 coordinate 12,316, forward strand.
ACTCGTCCGTCTCGACGATGAAGCGCGCAGCTTCCACGAGGGGCACGCGGGCCGCGCGGGCATGGTTGTGCAGCACCTGGATGGTGGCGTCGCCCAAGCCGCGCTTCGGCACGTTGACGATGCGCTCGAAGGCGAGATCGTCGGCGGGCTGGTTGACGACGCGAAGATACGCGAGGGCATCGCGGATTTCCGCCCGCTCGTAGAAGCGCGGGCCGCCGATTACCCGGTAGGGAACGCCGAGCTGCACGAGCCGGTCCTCGATCTCGCGCATCTGCGCCGAAATGCGAACGAGGATCGCGATCTCCGACAGCGGGTGCCTCTTGGCGTGCAGCGCCTCGATCTCCTCACCGATCAGCCGCGCCTCGTCCTCCGAGTCCCAGGCGCCGGTGATCGTCACCTTCTCGCCGGGTTCGTCCTCCGTGCGCAGGGTCTTGCCGAGACGGCCCTGGTTCTTGGCGATCAGCACCGAGGCTGCGGACAGGATGTGGCCGGTCGAGCGGTAGTTGCGCTCGAGCCGGATCACGGTGGCGCCGGGGAAGTCGTGTTCGAAGCGCAGGATGTTGTCGACCTCCGCGCCGCGCCAGCCGTAGATCGACTGGTCGTCGTCGCCGACGCAGCAGAGGTTCTTGCGCGCCTGCGCGAGGAGCCGCAGCCAGAGATACTGGGCGACGTTGGTGTCCTGATACTCGTCCACCAGCATGTAGCGGAAGCGGTTCTGGTACTGCTCCAGAATGTCCGGGTGCTCGCGCCACAGGCGCAGGCATTCGAGCAGCAGATCGCCGAAATCGACCGCATTCAGGGTCTTCAGTCGGTCCTGGTAGGCGGTATAGAGCTGGCCCCCTTTGCCATTGGCGAAGGCGCCTGCCTCGCCGGCCGGGATCTGGTTGGGGCCGAGGCCGCGGTTCTTCCAGCCGTCGATGAGGGAGGCGAGTTGCCGGGCGGGCCAGCGCTTCTCATCGATGCCCTCGGCCTCGATCACCTGCTTCATCAGGCGCAGCTGGTCGTCCGTTCCCAGGATGGTGAAGTCGGAGCGCAGCCCGACCAGCTCCGCATGGCGGCGCAGGATCTTGGTGCCGATGGAGTGGAACGTCCCGAGCCACTGCATCCCCTCGGCCATCTCGCCGATGACGGCGCTCACGCGTTCGCGCATCTCCCGCGCCGCCTTGTTGGTGAAGGTGACGGCGAGGATTTGCGAAGGATAGGCCCTGCCGGTCGCGATCAGGTGGGCGATGCGAGTGGTGAGCACGCGGGTCTTGCCGGTTCCGGCGCCGGCGAGCACGAGGACGGGGCCCTCCGTTGCCTCCACGGCGGCGCGCTGCTCCGGGTTCAGGCCGGACAGGTACAACGATTGCGGGGCGACGGCCGCGCGGGCGCGGGCGCTCAGGGAGCCGGAGCGGGGCTCGTGAGCGAGGTCGTCCGGCTGTTCGGGTCTGGTCTCAGGCTGATTCATCCGCGCGACCATGGATCAAAAGGCGAACGGCGTCGAGGCCGTAAATCGCGGAGATCCTGCCGCAGGCAGGAACTTCGTTGAAGGAAACCGCATGGCCAACCATATAGGTGGCGATCATTCGAAAGGTGCATGAGATGCGTGCGTTGGTCGTGGCGGCCGCCCTGCTGAGCTTCGCCCTTCCGGTCGGGGCCGATGCCCAGTCGCGCCTGCCCAGGAGGAGCCCCGCCGAGCGTCAGGCGGACCAGATCAACCGGTCCATCCTGCAGGAAGGGCGGCAGGTCAGAAGACAGGAGCGCATTCAGCTCGACCAGAACCAGTTCAGGCTGGAGCTCGACCGACAGAGGAACATGCCGATTCCCCCTCGGGTCGTCGGGCCTTGTTTGAACAGGGCCGTTCGGTGCTAGAGCGACTGGACATCAGCCGATCTTCGGGAGAAGGTGTTCCGAAGTTGCACAGGACGAGGTCCGAATGCTCTGGGGACATCTCGCTCTCACGGCCGCAGCCCTGTTCGCCGGCGCTGCCCTCTACATCAATCTCGTCGAGCAGCCCGCAAGGCTCCAGCTGGATGACCGTGCGCTCTTGGCCGAATGGAAGCCTGCCTACAAGCTCGGCTTTGCCATGCAAGCCTCCCTTGCCTTCGTCGGCGGCCTGCTAGGGTTCTTGGCTTGGTGGCAGACCGCCCGGACTCCCTTCCTCATTGGCGCCCTCGTGATGCTGGCGAACTGGCCCTATACTCTTGTCGCCATCATGCCGACGAACAAAGTCCTGATGGCAACGGCCTCTGCGGAAGCCGATGGAAACAGCAGGGCCTTAATCGTGAAATGGGGCGCCCTGCACGCCGTGAGGACGGCGTTGGGCTTCGCAGGATTGCTGCTCTTCCTGTGGGCCGTATGAGCGCCGCTCAGTGCCGCGTGCCGGCGAGCATCTGTTCGGGCACGTCACGTCTGGCCGGAATTCCGATGACCCGGCCGAGAGCCTGAGGCCGGGGCAGGCGCGCATGGGCCGCCTTCATGACGGCCAGGTTGGCGGCGATGTCGTCCGGGAACGGCGTCACCTTGCGGGTCACCATGTCCATGTGGAGGGAGAGGCCTTCCATGCTCGCGGCGGTCCAGCCCTCGGTCGCATGTCGGATTTCGAGATAGTAGTGGATGCGCTTCTCGTCGAAATCGACGAGCTGGAGCGTCACGCGAACCTCGTCGTGCACCTTCAACTCGCGTTTGTAGACCGTGTGGATTTCCGCGGCGAAGAACGACGCCTTGCGCTCCTCCAGATAGTCGTGGCCCAGGCCGACGAGGCCGAAGCCCTCTTCCACGGCTCGATCGAAGAGCACGTGGTAATAGGCCATGTTCATGTGGCCGTTGTAGTCGATCCAAGCCGGCAGCACCCGCATCGTCGACGACACGAAGGGTGCGAAAAAGAAGACTGGGATCTTCGTCTCCATCGTCAGCGCTCGATTTCCAGCAAGATCAAAAGATCACCCATTCTTCGTCCGGTCGAAACGTTAGCACAGTTCAGCAGATCGACCATGAGAATTTAGTCAACTCTGTCATGCGCAGTGTCGCCTTTGCAATCCATTTGCTAGGTATGGCATCAGGAAACACCACACAGACCTGAAGTATTCATGAACGCTCTTCACACATCCGTCCGCTCGACGCCTTCCGAGGCCGCCATCGCGTCCCTCACGGCGGAGCTTCACAGCCGCTACGGCGAACGCGTGGTCGTGTCCGCCGCCGTGCGCGAGCAGCACGGGCATTCGCTCACCTGGGCCAGGAATCAGCCGCCGGACATCGTGGTGTATCCCCGGATCGTGGAGGAGGTGTCCGAGATCGTGAAACTGTGCGTCGGGCACGAGGTTCCGGTCATCCCGTTCGGAACGGGCACCTCCCTTGAGGGCCACATCAACGCGCCTTTCGGCGGCGTGTCGGTGGACATGAGCCTGATGAAGCGGATCGTCGCAGTCCACGAGGAGGACCTGGACTGCGTCGTCGAAGCCGGCGTGACCCGCAAGGAGCTGAACGAGCACCTGCGCGACAAAGGCCTGTTCTTTCCTATCGACCCCGGTGCGGATGCTTCCATCGGCGGCATGGTCGCCACCCGTGCATCGGGTACGAATGCCGTCCGCTACGGCACCATGAAGGACGCGGTCCTGGCGCTTACGGTCGTGCTGCCTAACGGCGAGATCGTGAAAACGTCGAGCCGGGCCAAGAAGAGCTCGGCCGGCTATGACCTGACCCGTCTCTTCATCGGGTCGGAGGGTACGCTCGGGATCGTCACCGAGATCACCCTCAGGCTTCATGGGATCCCCGAGGCAATCTCAGCGGGCATCTGCCCGTTCCCGTCCGTCAAGGCCGCCTGCGACGCCGTGATCATGACGATCCAGTCCGGCATCCCGGTCGCCCGCATCGAGCTTCTCGACGAACTGCAGGTGAGGGCTGTCAATGCCCACTCCAAGCTGACCCTGCCCGAGAGCCCGCTTCTGCTGCTTGAATTCCACGGCTCCACCGCGGGGGTCCAGGAGCAGGCCGAGCGCTTCGGCGAGATCGCCGCCGAGTTCAGCGGCGGGCCCTTCGAGTGGGCCACCAAGGCCGAGGACCGGTCCCGGCTCTGGCAGGCCCGGCACGACGCCTACTGGGCCGCCCGCGGCCTCAGGCCCGGCGCCCAGTCGGTGGCGACCGACGTGTGCGTGCCGATCTCCCGCCTGGCGGAATGCGTGGACGAGACGAAGCGCGACATCGCGGAAAGCGGCCTCGTCGCGCCGATCGTCGGGCATGTGGGCGACGGCAACTTCCATGTCCAGCCGCTCGTGAACACGGATGACCCTGCGGAAGTCGCTGCCTGTGAAGCCTTCATCGACCGGCTGGTGCGCCGGGCGCTTGCCATGGAGGGCACCTGCACGGGCGAGCACGGGGTGGGGCAGAAGAAGATGAAATATCTCGAAATCGAGCACGGGCCGGCGGCTCTCGACGTCATGCGCGTCTTGAAACGCGCCATCGATCCGCACAACATCATGAATCCGGGTAAGATCGTTGCGCTTTGACAGTGGAAGACAGGTTCGTGCGCTCCCGCTCGCCCGGCCCATGAGTTAAAGAGCCTGCGGCGGAACGAAGAAAAGGCGGCCCTTTGCGCGATATCCTGACGATCATCGCCTCGTTTGTGATCTTGATCCTGGTGGCAGCCGTCGCGGTGCCGCCCTTCATCGATTGGAAGGACCATCGGGCCACCATCGACGGGATGATCTCGCGCGCGACGGGTACCGAGGCGCAGACCGAGGGCGAGATCGCCATCCGGTTCCTGCCGTCGCCGAAGGTCACCATCGACCGCCTACGCCTCGGTGGGAAGACCCCGGATTCCCCCAGCCTCACGGCCGACCGGATTTGGGCCGAGGTGGATCTCATGCCGCTCCTGCAGGGCGACGTCCGGGTAACCGAGACCCGGATCGGTCGCGCCGACATCCGGGTCCCCGTCTCCGGGGACGGGAGCTGGCGCCTGCCGCCCGACATCGTGGGCGGAAGCGGACGGGCGCGGGAATGGGCCATCGACAGCCTCTTCGTCGGTCAGCTGCTCGTCACCACCCAGATGCCGAGCACCGGGCGGACGGACCAGGCCTTCGCCGAGAGCGTGCATATCGAGGGACAGAAGCTCATCGGCCCCTGGCGGGTCGAGGGAGTGACGGCCGGGGTTCCCTTCCGGCTCGTTACCGGCGAGCTGGCGCCCGACAAGAGCATCCAGATCAAGCTGTCGGGCGGGGGCGACATCTACCCCCGGTTCGACCTCGATACCCGACTGGCCTTTGACGGGGCGCCCGACGGGGCAACCACGCCGAACCTTTCCGGCAAGGCCAAGGTCCTGTTCGGGCCGCCGGCCCAGGTGGCGGCGGCGGGCATTCCGATCCCGATCCTCGTCGAGACCGAGTTCAAGACGGTCGCGGGCGCCGTCGAGCTGGGCTCGGTGAACTTCGAGGCCGGGGAGGGGGGTGCGAGCCTGCGCATGACGGGCGAGGGGCGCATCCGCCTCGGCGATCCCCGGATCTCGCTCAAACTGGAAGGGCGCCGCCTCGACGCGGACAGCTTCATCCTGTCGTCGAGCGGTCAGGACTTCAAAGGCCGTTTGGCGCAGTGGTCGATCCCGCGGATCGCCGTACCCGTGGATCTCGACCTCAAGCTCGACAGCATCGGCCTCGGCCAGGATGACCTGACGAACGCCAATCTGCGCCTGTCCCTCGACAAGGGCCGCGCGCGGCTCGACCGCATCGAGTTCTCGGCCCCCGGGGAGACGCGGGTGGCGCTCGAGGGAGAGCTGGGTCTCGCCACTCAGGGGGGTGTCAGCGGCAAGGTGGCCCTTGCGTCCACCCAGTCGGACCGCTTCGCGCGCTATCTGGAGCGGCTGAACATTCGCTCGCCGTTCCTGAAGGTCCTGGACGGGCGGCCTTTCGAGGCTTCCTCCGACATTGCCTTCGCGAACCCGGTCCTGTCCTTCAGCCGGCTGCGCGTGAAGACCGGCGATGCGCTCATGACGGGCAACCTGCGCTACACCGCGCCGGAGGCCGCCGCCCGTGGGCGGCTCGAGGCGCAGCTCGCCATCCAGAACCTGAACCTCGACCAGCTTCCCCAGGTCTCCAGCGTCTTCGAGGCGACGCAGAACATGGATGTCGGCTTCATCCTGGATGCCCGCAATGTGAGCGCCGGCAACCGACCGGGCTCGGGACGGATCTCGGCACGGATCCTATCCGACGGGCCGGCGCTCCTGGTCGGATCCCTCGACATCGTCGATCTCGCAGGCGCCAATGCCAGGGTGAGCGGCCGCATCGCACCCGACGGCTCCGGCCGCATCGCCGGCAAGGTCACGGCACAGAGGGCCGCCCCCCTGGTCGATCTCCTGGGCAGCGTCTGGATCGGCGGAATCTCCAAGCTCGTGCCCCATTTCCTGCGGGAAGGCGACTTGGACCTGAACGTGGTGACCGAGCGCATCGCGCCGGCGCCCGGAGGATCGGAGCTGCGCCTTCAGACGACCGCCCGGGGCACCGCCGCGGGCGGCTCCTTCGAGGGACAGGCCACCTCGGTCGACGGGCGGACCGAGAACCTTCACGTGGTCCTTGCGACCGCCAATACCGGGCGGTGGGTGAACCGGCCGAACCTGAGCGCCTTGAACCGGCCGTCGAAGGCCGAGCTGCGCGGCACCCGCGTCGGCTCCGGCCTGTTCAACGTCACCGTGTCCGGTGACATCGGCGGCGTCCTGATCACGACGACGCGCCCCTTCGCCCTGAGCGCCGATGACGACGTGGTCGACAGCGGCGAGGCGGATATCGCAACGCTCGATCTCACGCCCTTCCTGCTCCTCCTCGGGGACGGCGCAGGGGTCAAGTCGCCGGTGCCGGCAAAGGCGCGGGTGACGCTCGGCCGGGTCCGCGACGCAACGCTCCTCGACCTGACGGGGCAGATCGCGAACAATCCCGTCCAGGCCAAGCTCACGGTCCGGTCCCGCTCCGACATCGGCGGCGAGGTCTCCGTCGAGAGATTGTCCCTGCCGTGGCTCGTGACGACCTTCGCGTTGAATGCGCCGCCCGGCGATCCCAACGCTACGGCCCTGTGGTCGAATGCGCGCTTCGGCCAGAGTGGCCGCCTCGTCTCCGGCGGACAGGTACTCTTCCGGGCCGCTTCCCTCGACCTCGGCAGGGGCCTTCAGGGCACGAGGGCGAGCTTCACCCTCGAGGCCGTGACCGACGGCATCTCGATCCGCAATCTTGAAACCGTCATCGGCAACGGCAGCCTGACGGGCTCCGCCACCATCACCCGCCAGGGAGCCCTCGCCACGGTCGTCGGAGACGGCGTCCTCAGCAACGTACCCCTGCGGTCCCTGGTGGGGCAGACGCCCTTCGAGGCGACCCTGTCCGGTGGGCTCAGGTTCGGGACAGCCGCTGAGACGATGGCGGGGCTGGTCGCCAATCTGGGCGGTTCCGGGGAATGGCGCCTGACCAACGTCCGGGTGCCTTCCGCCGACCCGACCGCGTTGGACCGAGCCCTCAAGCGGGCGCTGGCGGACGAGGATCCTCTGGCCCAAGGTAAGGTGGAAACCCTCGTCGGTGCGGAGCTGGGACGCGCCCCGCTCACGGTAGCGTCGGTCACCACGACGGCTGCCCTCGTCGGCGGCTCACTGCGCCTTTCCCCGATCGTGATCGAGAGCGGGCCCGCGACATGGCAGGGGGCGGTTGGGTTCGATCTGAACACCCTGGCCTTCGATGCCCGCGGCTCCCTCACGACCAAGACGGCCCCGCCCGAATGGACCGGTGCGCCGCCGTCCATCGGCCTGAACTGGAGGGGTTCGCTCGCCGCACCCGTCCGTGAGATCGACGCTGCTCCCCTCCGCAACGGGCTCGCGGCTATTGTGCTCCGCAGGGAGCTGGAGAAGATCGAGGCCTTCGAGAGGGCGGCGGCCGAGCGGCAGCGTCAGATCCAGGCCCAGCAGGAGGCGGAGCGGCAAAGGGCGCGCGCCGCCGCTGAGGAGGCGGCGCGGCAGGCACGGCAGCGTGAGGAGGCGGATCGAGCCCGGATCGAGGCGGAGCGGATTCAGTCCGAGCAGCAGAGCCGGCCCGACAACGGTCAGGCAGCACCATTCACGATGCCGCCGCTCTCGCCTCCCGTCGAGCTCAATCGCCCGCCGGCGATTCAGGGAGCGCCGGGCGGCTAGACGGATCCCGCAGGCAGCCCAGCACGAAGACCCGGATGGCGGAGGAGAGGTTCTGCTCGCCGCGCTCGGCGTCTATCCGGCCGATCAGCGCCTGGACCGACAGTGACCGGCGCTCCGCGATCTCACGCAGGGCCTCCCAGAACGGCTCTTCGAGGGACACGCTCGTCCGGTGACCCGCAATGGAGACGGAGCGCTTGACGATGCCGGGGCCCATTCAGGACGTCTCATCGTCGCGCCTGTGGCCCTCGAGCCGGCGCTCCGTCAGGTCTTTCTCTGCCTTCATCTTGTCCCGCTCCGCCCTGGTGCGGCCGAAGACGACGCGGTTTTCGGCGGCGCGGGCCTCCTTGTCGGCCCGCGCCTTTCTCTTGCGCGCCTGGCGCAGGTTGACGATCTCGGCCATCGGCCTCGATACCGGCCCTACTCGCCCGGAGACAGCATGGTCTCGGGGCGGACGACCGCGTGGAAGTCCTCTTCCGAAACGCCGGCCTTGAGGGCCTCCTCCTTGAGGGTCGTGCCGTTCTTGTGCGCGGCCTTCGCGATGGCGGCCGCCTTGTCGTAGCCGATCTTCGGGGCGAGCGCCGTCACGAGCATGAGGGAGCGCTGCATGAGATCGCTGATGCGCTCGTGGTTCGGCTGGATGCCGACAACGCAGTGGTCCGTGAAGCTGACGGCACCGTCCGCCAGCAGGCGGATCGACTGGAGCACCGCGTTGGCGATCACCGGCTTGAACACGTTGAGTTCGAAATGGCCCTGGCTTCCCGCGAAGGTGACGGTGGTCTGATTGCCGGCCACCTGCGCGCAGAGCATCGTCATGGCCTCCGCCTGGGTCGGATTGACCTTGCCGGGCATGATCGAGGAGCCGGGCTCGTTCTCCGGCAGGGAGATCTCGCCTAGACCCGAGCGCGGGCCGGAGCCCATCAGGCGGATGTCGTTGGCGATCTTGAACAGGCCGGCCGAAAGGCTCGCCAGCGCCCCGTGCGTGAAGACGAGGGCATCGTGCGAGGCCAGCGCCTCGAACTTGTTCGCTGCGGACGTGAAGGGCAGGGCGGTCAGCTCCATGACCTTGGCGGCGAAGCGATCGGCGAATTCCGGATGGGCATTGAGGCCCGTGCCGACGGCGGTGCCGCCCTGGGCGAGGGCATAGATGCCGGGAAGCGTCGCCTCAATGCGGGCGATGCCGAGTTGGACCTGCATCGCGTAGCCGGAGAATTCCTGGCCGAGGGTCACTGGCGTCGCGTCCTGCAGGTGCGTGCGGCCGATCTTGACGATGTCCTTGAACTCGTTCGCCTTCTGATCGAGCGCCTTGTGCAGGTGCCTGAGGGCGGGCAGCAGCCGGTCGTTGATCTCCCGCGCGACCGCGATGTGCATGGCGGTCGGGAAGCTGTCGTTCGAAGACTGGCCCATGTTCACGTGGTCGTTGGGGTGAACCGGCTTCTTGCTGCCGCGCTCGCCTCCGAGACGCTCGATGGCGAGGTTCGACAGGACCTCGTTCATGTTCATGTTGGACTGGGTGCCCGAACCCGTCTGGTAGATCACGAGGGGGAACTCGTCGTCATGCTTGCCCTGCACCACGTCGGCGGCGGCGCTCGCGATGGCGTCGGCGAGGCGCGGCTCGAGCTTGCCGAGATCCTTGTTCACCAGGGCGGCGGCCTGCTTCACGATGGCCAGCGCATGGACCAGGGGAAGCGGCATCCGGTCCGTGCCGATGCGGAAATTCTGGATCGAACGCTGCGTCTGGGCTCCCCAGAGCTTATCGGCGGGAACTTCAATGGGGCCGAAGGTATCTGTTTCGATACGGGTTGAGGGCGACATCCTGACCTCTTTCGATGGAGTTTCGTGTTCTTATCTCAAACTTGAGCGCTCGCAACAGCGAACGAGCATGGAGGCCTTGCAAAATCTCATGAACGGGACCCTCGAAGCGCCTCTCTTCCGCCCGCCTGCGCCCAAGCCGCGCACGGAACCCCTCGGTTTGCTGGCGTTCCTGATGGAGCTGCGCCGCAATCCCATCGCGACCTGGATGGAGGACCATTTCGAGGAGATGGTCCTCGTCGGCGACGGCGCCCTGGGTCACATGACCATGGTGAACGACCCGGCCATCATCCGCCACATCCTCCTCGACAACGCCGCCAACTACCGGAAGGACGACCTGCAGATCCGCATCCTGGCGCCGGGGCTGGGACGAGGCCTCATCACGGCGGAGGGGGAGGAGTGGAGGCTCCAGCGCCGCACCCTCGCGCCGCTCTTCACGCCGCGCAACGTCGCCAGCTTCTTTCCGGCCATGGTGGAGGCGGCGGATCGCCTCGTGCGGCGGTGGCAGAGGCGCACCGACGGCCGCGTGGTGGACGCCGCCCTCGAAATGACCCGCGTGACCCTGGACGTGCTGGAGCGGACGATCTTCACGACTGGCGTGGCGCGGGATCCGGACGCGCTGGGCCGTGCCATCACCCGCTATTTCGAAGGATTGGGCCGGGTCGACCCGGTCGACATCTTCGGCTTCCCGGACTGGGTGCCGCGGATCGGCCGCCTGCGCGCGCGTCCCGCCATTCGCTTCTTCGAGGAGATGGTCGACGAGCTCATCGATGCCCGCAGGGCACTGCTTGCTCGCGGGGAACCGGCGCCGCGCGACCTGCTGACGCTGCTCCTCGAGGCGGCGGATCCCGAAACCGGCAAGGGACTGAGCGACGTCGAGGTGAAGGCGAACATCGTCACGTTCATCGGAGCCGGCCACGAGACCACGGCCAATGCCCTTTCCTGGTCCCTCTACCTGCTCTCCCAGGACGAAAGGGCCCGCCGGCGGATCGAGCAGGAGGTGGATGAGGTGCTGGGGCAGGAGCCCATCCAACCGCATCACCTGGAACGGCTCGTCTATACGCGGGCGGTCATCGACGAGGCGATCCGCCTCTATCCGCCGGCACCCTACATGAGCCGCGCCGCCATTGCTGACGACCGGGTCGGCGAGTTGCACATCCCGGCAGGGTCCATCGTGGCGATCGCGCCCTACGTCCTGCACCGCCACCGCAGGCTCTGGGACGAGCCGGACGCCTTCCGGCCCGAGCGCTTCCTGCCGGAGGAGCGCGGGCGGATCGACCGCTTCGCCTATCTTCCCTTCGGGGCCGGGCCGCGGGTCTGCATCGGTGCGAGCTTCTCGCTGCAGGAGGCGGTCGTGGTCTTGGCGACTCTCGTCCGGGCCTTCAGGTGCGATCTCGTCGAGGGACACGAGGTCATGCCCCTGCAGCGGATCACCCTGCGGCCGCAAGACGGCCTGCCGATGCGCCTGAGGCGGCGTTCGGGCGGCCGGGAAGCGCGACCGTCCGACGCCTGAGTGACTTCAGTTCTTCTTGCGGAAGGCGTCCAGGCTGACGACCTCGGCGGTCCCGCCCTGGGCCGGTTCCGCAGGCGGGGTATGGGACGCCTGGGCGGCATCGTCCTTCGCGGCTTCCGCCGCCGCAGGCGCTGTCTTCTTCTCCGGAGCCTTCTTAGGCTGCTTCAGCTCGACCGGCGCGACGTCGCCTGTGCGGACCGGGGCCGGCGCGGGCGGAGCTTCGACGATCTCCTCCTCTTCCTCGTCCTCGCCCTGGCTGTCGAACTTGAGGCCGAACTGGACCGAAGGATCGAAGAAGCCCGTGAGCGCGTCGAACGGGATCAGCAGCCGCTCCGGAACGCCCGAGAACGACAATCCGATCTCGAAGGCATGCTCGGTAACGCCCAGATCCCAGAACTGGTGCTGAAGCACGATGGTCATCTCCTGCGGGTATTTCTCGCGCAGGCGGTTCGACAGGCGCACGCCCGGATAATCCGTCCGGAAGGAGATGTAGAAGTGGTGCTCGCCCGGAAGGCCGTCCTTCGCGGTATCGATCAGCACCTTGCGCACGACGCCCTTGAGGGCGTCCTGAACGAGGAGATCGTATCGGATCAGGTCTTTGACGGCCATATGGAAGCCCTTGAAAAAAGAAATGGAGACGTCTGTCGCCAGATGCCTCCGAACTCGCCCGACGGTCAACCGTCGAGCCGTCCATTGCGTTTCGTGGAGGCCGCCGATGCGGTCCCGGCGAACCGAGCCGTGACGACCGCCGGACGGCAACGATCTGACCTCAGTATAGGAAAGCCGGGGGACTTTTGAAAGACCGGGGAAAAGTCCGCCAGGGACGAAATGGCCCCTCGGAATGGGTCCGTCCGCTGCCATATGATGGGGCGAGGAGCCATTCATGCAAGCCTATCACGACCTCTTACGCCGCATTCTGGACGAGGGCGTCCGCAAGGACGACCGGACGGGCACGGGGACGATTTCAGTCTTCGGCCATCAGATGCGCTTCGACCTCAGCGAGGGCTTCCCGCTCGTCACGACCAAGAAGCTGCACCTCCGGTCGATCATTCACGAACTGCTGTGGTTCCTGAAGGGCGACACCAACGTCCGCTATCTCAAGGACAACGGCGTTACGATCTGGGACGAGTGGGCCGACGAGAACGGCGATCTCGGGCCGGTCTACGGCAAGCAGTGGCGCTCCTGGTCCAAGCCCGACGGCGGCACGGTCGATCAGATCCAGTGGGTGCTCGACGAGATCCGCCGCAATCCCGATTCCCGGCGCCTGATCGTCTCCGCCTGGAACCCGGCCGATCTCGACAGGATGGCACTCGCGCCCTGCCATTGCCTGTTCCAGTTCTACGTGGCGGAGGGACGCCTGTCATGTCAGCTCTATCAGCGCTCGGCTGACGTGTTTCTCGGCGTGCCGTTCAACATCGCCTCCTATGCGCTGCTCACGCACATGATGGCGCAGGCGACGGGCCTCCAGCCGGGTGATTTCGTCCATTCCTTTGGCGATGCGCATCTCTACCTGAACCATCTGGAACAGGCTCGCCTGCAGCTGAC
>DASQMJ010000031.1:0-82309 GCA_035645535.1 Microvirga sp.
GCTGACGCAATAGCTTCAGCCCTCATGTGAGTGCCGTCCATCCGGCAATCGACAGATCGGCCAGCGAGCGCATGACCATCCCGATTGGCTATGGACAAAGTCATGCGTTCGTCTCCCGCCAGGGCTCACGCGCCGAGCGGAGGGTCCGTTCATGGAAGAGACGTCCGTGGAGCGTCAGCTTGCCGGTTCCATGGCTTATCCGGCCGCACCTCCTCGACCCCCTGACCTCCCGCAAGAGGCAGGCCGCCTCAGCTTCCCTCACCGTCCCCTCCCGCACCATGTCCTCACCCTTTGCGACCGCTCCTTGCCCAACGACGCCTCCTCAAGAAGCTGTCGCTCCGCTGAATGAGACGGTCGCACTGCTCACGCTTGCGGATGAAAGGGAGTGCAGAGAACGGAGCCTTCAGGTCCAGGCTCGCCCCAGCCCCATAGGGAACATGCCCCTGTCCAGCTCATTCTTGTCTGTTGGATTGGCACTCAGCGAGGCTCCATGGCAGATCGCGATCAGATGGTGAAGCGGCAGAAGGTGTTGGCCGACTTCGGCGAATTTGCCCTGCGCTGTACCGAGCTTGACGCCATTCTGACCGAGGCCTGCCGCCTTGTGGGCGACGCGCTCGGGACTGACCTTGCGAAGGTGCTGGAGATCGAGCACGACGAGCAGCGCCTGTTCATGCGGGCAGGCGTCGGCTGGAAGCCTGGCCTCGTCGGAAGGCTTCGCCTGCCCCTGAACAGACAGTCCTCCGAGACCTATTCCATCCAGGCTGGCAAGCCGGTCATCACGCAAGACATCAGCAAGGAGGATCGCTTCGAGTTCCCCGACTTCCTGAAGGAGAACGGGGCCGTCGCCATCGTAAACGTGCCTATCTTCCTGCCGGGTGGAAAACCCTACGGTCTCCTCCAGGTGGACAGCCGTGAGCCCCGTGACTTCGGGGAGGAGGATATCGAGTTTCTGAGGACTTACGCCACCATCCTGGGACCGGTGATTGATCGCCTGCACAAGGCCTACAGCCTGAAGGAGGCCCTCGATGCCAACCAGCGGCTGCTTCAGGAACTCCAACACCGGATCAAGAACCACATCGGCATCATCTCCAGCCTGATCCAGATGCGAACCCGGGCGGCACATTCGGAGGAGGCGCGCCAGGAGCTGACCGCCATCGGCGAGCGGATCGACACGCTGCGCCTCCTCCACGAGCAGCTTTATATCGCCGGTACGGCCGATTGTCTGCGCCTGCGTCCATTCGTAATGCAGCTTGTCGAGAACCTATGTCACCTGCACCAGGGGCAATCCGGCAAGGTGCGACTGGACTTCGCTATTGAGGAGGTGGAGCTATCGCCCGAGCTCGCGGTGCCGCTGGGGCTGGTCCTGAACGAGTTCGTCACCAACAGCCTGAAATACGCTTTCGATGGGCAAGGTGGTGTCATTGCCGTGGCCGTCGAGGCGCTGGCGAATGATCGCATGCGAGTGCGCATCTCCGATAATGGCAAGGGACTGCCGTCTGAGCCACGCCCGCCCCGACCCGGCTCCGGCACAGGGATGAGGTTGATCGAGGCATTGGCCCGCCAGATGGACGCTGAACCAGACTGGTCGTCGTCGGAAGGAACAACCCTGAGCCTGGAATTCACACGCCGCTAAGAACAGCGTTTCTCGTTCCATCGCGGACTTCCCCAAGGCCCTCACTGCTAGGCTTCTGATATTTCGCGAGAAGTATGGACTCGAACCGGGAATGTCCCTTCCTGGCACGAGGCGGATGTCGGCGGAGCGCCGGCTTGCCGGCCCCATCGCGCGTCCGGCCGGACCACCTCCGCCCCTGACTCCCGCACGGGGAGTGGGCTGTCCCCGCGCCGGCCCGCCTCAGATTCCCTCGCCATCCTTGAAGAACCAGTCGAAGCGCTCCCAGTGGGGGCCTTCCTCCTGCTCGATGCGGGCGAGATGCGCCGCGAGTTCGTCGCGCAGCTCGTTGAGGCTGCGCGGAGGCCTGTCGGCATAGACGTAAGGGTCCTTCCCGTCGTCCTCGTCCGACGCGGCCGGAGCGGCCCTCGGGGTCAGGGTGCCGAGCATCCGGGTGAGGCTGGTGAGGGGCTCCAGCGCGTCGCGGGTGAGGGCGCCCGGCGTGTCCTCCAGGGCCTCGGCCTGGCGGGCGGTGAGCTTCCACAGGGTCTCGGTGGTCCTGGCCCGGTTGCGGGCGACGGTGCCGGCGGCGGCCCCCGGCGGGCGCTGCCATTGCTCCTGCGTCGCATAGCGCCAGACGGTGGCCGGCGCGATGCCGAGCTCTTGGCCGATGCGCCGGTAGGACCAGGCGGTGCGCTCCACGAGCGCCCGCATCTCGGCGATGCGGTCCGCCGGGAGCTTGTCGCGGATCTCAGGCGCCGCCGGGGAAGGCGCCTCTGGCTTGGCGGAGGAGGAGGCAGCCTCTCCCGGCCCGTCGCGGCCTTCCGGGCCGGGAGGAGCCGGCAGGTCCCCGGCGGGCGCGGGCGAACCGGGAACCAAGGATCCGGCCGTCCCTGGGACGCCGCATGGCCCGAGGGGCGCGGAGGGCTTGGCGACCTCGCGGGGCCGGGGCACTTCGGGAGGGGCGGAATCCCCGGCAGGCTCGGGATCGTCGGCAGGCTTGCGGGCGCGGAGGGCGTGGGCGCTCCCGAACGGGCGGGGCCTCATAGGACTTGGCGGCGGCGAAGGAGGTGAAGAACCGGGGCATGGGCGGAGAGGCAATGAATTGGTGAGTACAAAACGTGAACATCATAACGTCGCGATCGTTGCTGTCAAGCTTGGGTTGCAAGCTTTCGCCGATCCGTGCCTGGGGTTGTGGATAACCTCGGGCAGGAGAGACGTCGGAGCTGGTGGGCGGAGACGGACCTCGGCAATGCCGCAACGGCAGCGGCGCCCTGAAACGGCATTTCAGCGCCGTTTCATTTTGTTTCAGGTTTGTTTCGGCGCTGGCGCTGGAACGTTTCAGTGCGTTTCAGGGGTGCCGTTTCATCGACGGTGATGAAAATTATTTCATCACCGTTCCAACCGAGATCGATGACATTTCATCATTTGTGCTGATGGGTTTTCTCGCGTAATCCGGAAGCTCGCATCCGAGGTCACTGCCCATGTCCCACGCCACCGCCCTCCAGAGCACCGCGCCGGCCCGTTTCGACGGCACCACGCTCGGGCTTTACGTTACCACGGTCGTCATGTGGGGCGTGAGCTGGATCGGCATGAAGGCGCAGGTGGGCGTGGTGGCGCCGGAGATGTCGGTGCTGTGGCGCTTCGTGCTCGCCGCCGCCGTGATGTGGGGCTGGGTCCTGGCCTCCGGGCAGCGGGTGCGCTTCTCGGCGGCCGACCACCTGCGCTTCGCGGTGCTGGGCTGCTGCCTGTTCTCGTTCAACTTCATCTGCTTCTACTACGGGGCGATCCCGATCCCGTCGGGCCTGCTCTCCGTGGTGTTCTCGCTCGCGTCGATCTTCAACCTGGGCTTGGGCTTCCTGCTCTTCCGCCAGCGGGTCGAGCCGCGCCTGGCGCTCGGCGGCGCCATCGGCTTCGCTGGGGTCGGCCTGCTGTTCTGGCCCGAGATCGCGGGCGCGGGCTTCAACGCGGCCGCCCTCTGGGGCCTGGGGCTGTGCGTGATCGGCACCCTGTTCTTCTGCTCGGGGAACATGATGTCGACGGTGGTGCAGAAGCGCGGCGTGCCGCTGCTCTCGGCCAATGCCTGGGGCATGACCTACGGCACCCTGGTGCTGCTCGCGCTCAACCTGGTGCGCGGCAACGAATTCATCATCGAGCCGACGGCCAAGTACCTCGGCTCGCTCGTCTTCCTCGCCATCGGGGCGTCGGTGATCGCGTTCGCGTCCTACCTCACCCTGCTGCGCCGGCTCGGAGCCGCGCGGGCGGGCTATGCGACGGTGCTGTTCCCCATCGTGGCGCTCGCAGTCTCGACCGTGCTCGAGGGCTATGTCTGGACCCCGCTGGCCATCGCCGGCGCCGCCCTGGCGCTCGGCGGCAACGTGCTGGTGCTGCGGCGGCCCGCCGCGAAGGCGTGAACGCTACTCCGCCGCCGCCGGCAGCACGGTGCGGGTCGCGCCAAGATTGTCGAGGGACTGCTTGATGTGGAAGCAGAGCGCATCGGCGAGCGGGCTCTCCTCGCCCCGGGCCCGGATGAGGCCGATCTTGCACGAGGGCAGGGCCGGGAAGCCGTCCGAGGGGCCGAGGATGCGCATGCCGGGCCGCACCGCGCTTTCCGGCAGGACCGAGACCGCCAGCCCCGACAGCACCGCCGCTCCCACTGCCGTGGAGTGCCAGCTCACATAGGCGATGCGAAAGGCGCGTCCGGCGCTCTCCAGCGCCTCCGTGGCCGAATGGCGCCAGTCGCAGTTGGGACGCCCCAGCGCCAGCGGAACCGGGCTCTCCTCGTGCACCCCGTGCCGGGCGGAGGTGACCCAGAGCAGCTGCTCGATGCGCACGATGTCGGAGGGACCGCGCCGGTCCACATGGGTGATGATGGCGAGATCCAGATCGCCGTGCTGGATGCGCTCGATCAGGTTGTGCGTCGGCTCGCACATCACCGTCACCTCGGCCTTCGGGTTCGAGCGCGAGAAGCGGGCGAGAATCTCGGGAAGATACCGGTCCGCATAGTCGTCGGGCAGGCCGAGGCGCACCCGGCCGCTGAGCTCGTTGTCGTTGAAGGAGGCCATGCACTCGGTGTTCAGGCGCACGATGCGGCGGGCGTAGTCGAGCAGGCGCTCGCCTTCGTCGGTGAGCTTCGACAGGCGGCCGTCGCGCTCGAAAATCTGGCGCCCGACCCGGTCCTCCAGGCGTTTCATCTGCATGGAGACGGCGCTCTGCGTCTTGTGCACGATCTCCGCCGCACGGGTGAACGACCCCGTATCTGCGATGGCCACGAAAGTCCGTAACTGGTCGATGTCGAGAAGGTGCATGGCGAAATTTCCATCATCAATCGCAGTGATGATACATATCTCAAACAATCGTTTCAAGTGATGGACGACCTGGTCTATGGTGAATGCACGGGAAGAAGAAATTCTCTTGTGTTTCAGCGAGTTGACGGGATTCCGCATGGTCGGAATCCGCCCGCCACATCCCTGAAACGGCCTGAAACGTTCCAGGGATTTCCCTGGAACAACCGTGAAACAACCCTGAAACATTTTGAAACGGCGTTTCAGGGGATAGCACTGCGAGGAGAACTCCCATGGTTCGGTCCATCGGCTCGACCCCATCCTTTACCGGGCAGATCCTGGTCCAGGGGATCTCCCGCGCCGTCGGCGACTTCGTCCGAAACGTGAGGCATCGCCGGGAAATCAAGGCGCTCGCGGAGCTGGACGACCGGCTCCTCAAGGATATCGGCCTGACGCGCGGCGACGTGGAAGGCGCCCTGTCGGAATCGTTGCTCAACAACCCGTCCGTGGTGTTGGTTCGATCCGTCGAGCGGCATTCCCGATCCGAGAGAACGGCGTCCCGGACGCGTCGGGTCCGACCCGTGGTTCCGGTGGTGAGCCGCTCCGCAGGAGCCTGCCGCTGAGCCTATTCTTTAGGCTTCTTCGAGGCCTCGTCGAAGATCGACTGAAGGGACGCGAGATACTGTCTTTGCATGTCGCGTCCTGTCTCCATCATTTCGGTCCAGGGAGACGAAGGCGGCGTTTGCGGCTGTTGCGGCGCAGGTGCCTGTAGGAAGCCGGTCATGAGCTCCTCGAAGGGGTTCGTAGCCGGTTTCTTCTCCGGTGCGGCGGCGTTTGCCCAGATTGCCCAGAGCTGGCCCCACGGATCCGCCACGGCGTCGGTGCCTTGCCGGGACGCCTCCGTCTGCTGGGCGGAAGCCGCTTGGAACGCACGTCCCTGCTGAGCCATCCACTGATACATCCCGCCCGCCAGGATCCCTGTCATGAGCGGCAGGATCTGCTGCATGGTCTCGACGCTGACGCCCACGTAATCGGCGGCCTGATGGGCAACGCGGCGGGTCACGTCGTCCGAACCGAAGAGCCGGTCGAGAAGGCGCCGTCCCTCCTGCTGAGCTTGGGAGGAAAAGGTCTGCCCGGCGCCCAGCCAGAAGTTTCGATAGGCATCGCTCATCATCGACTGCATGAGACGGCCCGGATCGTTGGGCGATGCCGCGTGCTGGAGCCCCATGGCGAAGGCCGGAAGCAGGGCCGCCATGGCCTTCTGAAGCTGATCCCCGGAAAGCTGGTATTGCCGCGCCAGCATGTCGAAGCCCGCACTCGTCTGGGCTTGGCGCATCAGATCGAACCAATTGAACATCGCGGGCTCCTTCGGGCGCAGCCGTCCCCGGCCTTCCGGTCACAAGGGCGGGCTAGCTTGCCTCTCCAGGCGCCGGATTGTCCAGAACGCAGTGATGATGGCCGCGATCCCGAAGGCGATGGAGCCCAGGCCGATGCCGATCAAGGCGCCCTTGGGCCCCCCGATCTCCGCGCCGAAATACGCGAAGGGTATCATCCCCAAGGTCGCCCGGCCCCAGTTGAAGAAGGTCGACAGCAGCGGATAGCCGAGGTTGTTGAACGAGGCGTTGGCCACGAAGACGAGGCCGATGAAGAACCAGATGAAGCCGCTGAGCTGGCAGAAGAACTGGACCAGTTCCGCCGTGAGTTCCTGCGCATGAAACGCGTCGGTGATGGGGACACGGACGAGGTACAGCACCAGCCAGACGCAGCCCACATAGACGATGGTGAAGTTGAGCGAATCCTTCAGGATCTGCCGCATGCGGTCGTAGCGCTGCGCGCCCCAGTTCTGCCCCAGAACCGGACCGATGGCACCGGCGAGGGCGAACAGGCCGCCGAAAGCCACCGGCGTCACCCGGTCGATGATGGCGGAGGCTGCGATCGCCTGGTCGCCGAAGCGCGCCATGATGCCAGTGAAGAACGCGTTGGAGACGGGAGCCGCGATGTTGGTCAGGATGGCCGGCACCGCGATGGCGAAGAAGGGCCGTGCATCGACACGGATTCCCTTGAGGTCCGGCCGGGCGAGCAGGCGGTGGAAGCGGGTGACGTACCAGAACGCGACGTAGACATAGACCACGCGCGCGATGTCGATGGTGAGAGCGGCGCCGTTGGCCTTCAGGTCGAGGCCGAAGATCAGGATCGGATCGAGGACGACCGTGACGGCGGCGACAGACAGGGTGGCATACATGCTGCGCTTCGCGTCGCCGGCGGCCCGCAGCACGGCCGAGAAGGCCATGCCCAAAGCCATCAGTCCGTTGGTCGGAAGCGAGATCCAGAGGAAGCTGTGGGCGACGTCGTAGGTCCGGTCGCTCGCGCCCAGGGCCGTGAGGATCCACGGAAGCAGGGGAAGGACGACCAGGCTGACGAGCGTGGCGCCTGCGGCCATGAGGAGACTGCCCGACGTCGCAAGGCGGCAGGCGTCGTCGCGCCGTCTCGCGCCGAGCGCACGCGACACGAGCGCCCCGATGGGGATCATCAGCCCCACATTGATCGAGATGGTGAAGAACATCACGACCGTGGCCAAGCCGACGCCGGCCGTGAGGCTGGGATCTCCGAGCCAGGAGATGTAGAGAAGGGAGACCAGGTCGACGATGAAGATGGCGATCAGCCCCGCCGTCCCCGTTCCTGTCATCACGAGCACGTGGCGCAGGGTCGAGCCGACGACGAAGCGTGGCGCTTCCGTCTGCTCGCCGGAGGGCTTGCCTGCGGGTGTGGCGTCCATCAGAGGACCCCTTCGCCCAGGATGTCCTTGGTTTCCTCGCTCAGCGCACGGGCCTTGCCGGCCGGGGCCATGAGAGGTTCCGGAGCGATCCTAGCGCCGACGACCAGCTCCGCGCCGCCCATCGCTCCGCCGGCCTTCTGCAGCACGAGCCGGGCGATGTCGCGCTTGCGGATGTCGTTGGCCGTTTCCGCGGCGCGCTCGGGCGGCGTTCCGAGTTCCTCCAGCGCAGTTCGGCCGAATGCGACGGCGGATTCGAAGACTTCCCTGATCTGGTAGTCTACATTGTGCTTCATGAGGTCGACCGCATGAATGCGGTCATAAGCCCTGACGAAGCTGCGGGCATTGCCGAAATTCTCGTGGATGATCTCGACGATCTTCAGGGTGGTGTCAGGATCGTCCGTGCAGACGCAAATCATCTCGGCCTTCTCGGCTCCCGCAGCACGCAGCACGTCGAGACGCGCCCCGTCGCCATAATAGACTTTGAGGCCGAAACGGCCCGCGTCCCGGATGCGTTCCACATCGCGGTCGATGACCGTGGCCTCGATGCCCTGTGCCAGGAGCACCTGGTTCACGATCTGGCCGAAGCGTCCGAACCCGATGACGACGACGCGGCTCTCGAATTCGCCCTCGGAGCCGTGCGGGTTTCCGGATCCGAGCAGGGCATCCTTCCCGCGATGCTTCGCCAGGCTCCTCTCGACCAGGGTCGATGCAATCGGGCCGAGCAGCATGGTGATGGCGGCCAGGGCCGTGACGAGCTGAGCCTCGTTCGAGGGCATCAGCCCGAGCTCCGTCGCGACCGGCAGGAGCACGAAGGCGAACTCTCCTGCGGTGCAAAGAAGGACGCCGGATCGCAGGCCGTCCCGCCAGGTCGCGCCGAAGAGCCGCGACAGAATTGCGATGATGATGGTCTTGCCTACGATCACGGCCGGGGCCGCAAGAGCCAGAAGCCCCCATTGCCGGCCGACGAGGGCAAGATCGATCGACATGCCCACGCTCATGAAGAAGAGGCCCAGCAGCATGCCGCGGAACGGCTCGATGTCGGCTTCGAGCTGATGGCGGAAGTTCGATTCCGCGAGAAGCAGGCCTGCCAGGAAGGCGCCCATCGCCATGGAGAGCCCGACCTCCTCCATGAGCAGGGCGGCGCCGAGCACCACGAGGAGGGCGGAGGCGGTCATCACCTCGCGGGCGCCGCTGCGGGCCAGAATGCGAAAGAACGGGTTCAGGCCGTAGCGTCCGATCAGCACGACGGCCGCGATGGCCGCGATGGTTTCGGCGAAGGCGAGCAGGCGGTCAGAGAGCGATTCCTGCTCGATGGCCACGATGCCGGAGGCGAGGAGCGGCAGGATCGCCAGAATCGGTACGACGGAAATGTCCTGAAACAGCAAGATCGCAAAGGAACGCTGGCCATAAGCGGCCTGCAGGTCGTTTCGCTCCCCCAGCATCTGGAGCGCGATAGCGGTGGCGGAGAGTGCGACCGCGATGCCGGTGACGAAGGCCGCGTTCGGGCCGAAGCCTACATAAAGCGAGGCGCTGCCGAGGCAGACCGCCGTGACGCCGAGCTGGGAAAAGCCGAGCCCGAAGATGTCCCGCTTCATGGACCAGAGATGGGTCAGCTTGAGCTCGAGCCCGACGATGAAGAGCAGGAGGACCACCCCTAGCTCGGCGACGGTCCCGATGGTGGCCGGATCGCCGACGAGCGCCAGCCCGGACGGTCCGATGGCAACCCCGGCTGCGAGGTAGCCCAGCACCGCGCTGAGCCCCAGGAGGCGGAACAGGGGAACGGCCACGGCGGCGGCCGCGCAGAAGGTCAGGATGGGAGGCAGGAAGCTGACGTGGGAGGCCGCGTTTGCCATCGGTCATCGGTGTTGTGACGTTACGTAGATCTTTCTAGGGACTCTTTCCCTGAAGCGCGAGCGATTCTTGAGCCGAGCCTGGCCGCGAATAAGCGTCGCTCCCGCTTGACAGGAGGGCTCGGCTCTCGCCACATCGCCGCATCATGACGAAGCCCCCTCTCGACATCCTTCTCTGCGCCCCGCGCGGCTTCTGCGCCGGGGTGGTCCGCGCCATCGATGCCGTCGAGAAAGCCCTGGCGATCCATGGGGCGCCGGTCTATGTCCGCCACGAAATCGTTCACAACAAATACGTGGTGGAAAACCTGAAACGGAAGGGGGCGGTCTTCGTCCGGGAACTCGACGAGGTTCCCGACGGCGAGGCGCCGGTGATCTTTTCGGCCCACGGCGTCCCTAAGTCAGTCCCTGAGGCGGCGCTCGCCCGGCGGCTCTTCGCCATCGACGCCACCTGCCCCCTCGTGACCAAGGTCCACCGGGAGGCGCAGATCCACCACAAGCGTGGGCGCCACATCATTCTGATCGGCCATGCGGGCCATCCGGAGGTCATCGGCACCATGGGCCAGCTCCCGGAAGGCGCCGCGACCCTGGTCGAGACGGTGGACGATATCGCCGCCCTGAAGCCAGCCGACGAAAACAACCTCGCCTTCGTGACCCAGACCACCCTGTCGGTGGACGACACCCAGGAAATGGTGGATGCCCTGAAGGCGCGCTTCCCCTCCATCGTCGGGCCGCACAAGGAAGACATCTGCTACGCGACGACCAACCGTCAGGGGGCGGTGAAGCGGGTCGCTCCGATGGTGGACGCGATGATCGTGGTCGGCTCGCCCAATTCCTCGAATTCCCAGCGCCTGCGCGAGGTCGCCGAGCGGGAGGGCTGCCCCCTGGTTCGCCTCATCCTGCGGGCGGAAGATATCGACTGGGATCTCTTCGGAAACATCCGGAGGCTCGGCATCACGGCGGGTGCCTCGGCTCCCGAGATCTTGGTGGAGGAGATCATCGACGCCTTTGCCGAACGCTACGAGGTGTCGGTGGAGAGCGTTTCAACGGCGGACGAAAGCGTCTTCTTTCCTCTGCCTCGTGAGCTTCGCGAGCACGCGGCGGAGTAGAGAGTGGCAGTCTATACGGAAGTCAGCGACGAGGAGCTCTCGGCTTTCCTCGCCACCTACGATATCGGCACCGTCCTGTCCTACAAGGGCATCGCGGAGGGCGTGGAGAACACCAACTACTTCCTCCACACGACGGAAGGCTCGTTCATCCTGACCCTCTATGAGAAGCGGGTGAGGGAGGCGGATCTGCCGTTCTTCCTCGCACTCATGCAGCATCTGGCGAAGAAGGGGTTGAACTGTCCGCTGCCGGTCACCAACCGCAAGGGCGAGGCCCTGGGGCGCCTGGCCGGCCGACCCGCCGTCATCATCACGTTCCTCGAAGGCATCGCGATCCGCCGGCCGACGGCGCAGCACTGCGCCGCCCTGGGCGGCGCCCTCGCCAGGCTCCATCTGGCCGGGCAGGATTTTGGAATGACTCGCCCCAATGCCTTGTCCCTGGACGGCTGGGCGCCGCTCTTCGCTCAGGCCGAGGCGCAGGCCGACACGGTCTCGGACCGGCTCGCGGAGCGGACCCGGCGGGAGCTGGAGTATCTGGAGGGGGCGTGGCCGAGGGGGCTCCCCACCGGCATCATCCATGCGGATCTTTTCACGGACAACGTGTTTTTCATCGGCCCCGAGGTGTCGGGGCTGATCGACTTCTACTTCGCCTGCACGGACGCCTTCGCCTACGACCTGGCGATCTGCCTCAACGCCTGGTGCTTCGAGCCCGACGGCTCCTTCAACCTCACCAAGGGGCGGGCGATGATCGCCGGCTATCAGGCGGCGCGACGCCTGGGGCCCGAGGAGGTGGAAGCCCTGCCGGTCCTGTGCCGCGGCTCGGCCATGCGGTTCATGCTCACCCGGCTGGTGGACTGGCTCAACGTTCCGCCCGGCGCCCTCGTGAAGCCGAAGGACCCGCTCGAATACGACCGCAAGCTCAACTTCCACCGGCACGTCAGGCATGCCCGCGAATATGGACTCGAAGCATGAGCGGGGCTGAAAGCGTGGTCATCTATACGGACGGCGCCTGCTCGGGCAATCCGGGCCCGGGCGGCTGGGCGGCCATCCTGTCGTTCAAGGGCAGCGAGAAGGAAATCTCGGGCGGGGAGCCGCATACCACAAACAACCGCATGGAGATCCGCGCCGCCATCGAGGGGCTCAACGCCCTCAAGCGTCCCTGCACGGTCGATCTCTATACGGACTCGCAATACGTGCGGCAGGGCATCACGTCCTGGATGCACAACTGGAAGCGACGCGGCTGGCGCACCGCCGACAACAAACCGGTGAAGAACGAGGACCTCTGGCGCGCCCTCGACGAGGCGGCCTCGCGCCACCAGGTCACCTGGCATTGGGTCAAAGGGCACGCTGACGACCCGACCAACATCCGGGTCGACGAGTTGGCCGTCGCGGCCATGCGCCCGTTCAAGAAGGGCAGGGGGGCGGCGTGACCGCCCGCCCTGAACACACGATCAAAGATCCTTGAGGAGGTTCTCGGCGCCCGAGACCTGAGCCTTCGATGGGGCATCCTCCACGTTGAGCGCCTTCACGACGCCGTCCTCGACCACCATGGAATAACGCTGGGAGCGAATGCCGAGGCCGAAGCCCGTGCCGTCCATGGACAGGCCGATGGCCTTGGCGAAATCGCCGTTGCCGTCCGAGATGAACTCGATACCTTCGGCGCCGGTCGACTTAGACCAGGCGTCCATCACGAAGACGTCGTTGACGGCGGTCACGAGAACGGCATCGACGCCCTTGGCCTTGATGTCGTTCAGCTTCTCCACATAGCCCGGCAGGTGGTTGCGGTGGCAGGTCGGCGTGAAGGCGCCCGGCACGGCAACGAGAACCACCTTGCGGCCCTTGAAGAGGTCGTCCGTCGTCTTCGCCACCGGCCCTTCCGGCGTCATGATGCGGAA
Organism: Microvirga sp.; assembly: GCA_035645535.1. Lineage (GTDB taxonomy): Bacteria > Pseudomonadota > Alphaproteobacteria > Rhizobiales > Beijerinckiaceae > Microvirga. The sequence goes on from DASQMJ010000031.1 coordinate 12,518, forward strand.
GGTCGCCTGGGGCAGAGAGTCTCCAACCTGAATCGTCATGGGGGCTATTTCTCCGAAAACAGTGCCGAAATGCGGCCCCCTCACTAGCGCGGCTGCCGCCCGGCGTCGAGATTGACTTCCGTTTCGACCGCGTTGTCCCCGGCGACCAGCGTCAGGCGGACCGGCACGGGGCCGGACACCGTCTTCGGCATGTCCTCCACGGTGAGGGTGAAGCGGTTCCCGGCATCGGCCTGGGAGGTCGAGAAATACCAGTTCTCCGGTCCCTCCGCGAACAGAGTGGGCCTGGCGCCTTCGGGCACGCGGACCGTCACCGCAAAGCTCGGCTTGTCCTGGGGCGTCAGACGCTCGACCTCGACGACAGCCGGCTCCTCCTTGGCCCCGAGGGGTTGCGGGCGCGGCACCGCAGCGAGTGCCGCCTCTATGACGGACCGGTGCGGGCCGTCCTGGGACAGTTCCGCCGTCAGTTCCGCCTGCGCCGGAATGCAAATGTCGTTGCAGATGCCGTAGTTCATCGAGAGCGAGAGCCGGACCGGTTTTCCGGGCTCCTTCAGCCGCACCAGGACCGGCAGGACGACCGCGCCGCCATAAACATAGGACACGCCTGCCGCATCCTCGTGGCGGGTGGGGGCGGGCCAGCGGACCTCGGCGGCCGCCACGTTGTCCGAGCCGGACCAGTCGAAGCTCGGCGGTATGCCGGAATCTCCCGGCGTCCGCCAGTATGTCTTGAAGCCCGGATCGAGGGCGATCTCGATTCCGACGAGGCCCTGGCCTCCTTCCAGGCCGCCCGAGATGAGGCGCACGCGGGAGTGAAGGCCCTGGACCCAGGACGGGGGGGCGGGGGACTGGGCAATGGCGGGGAGGAAACCGAAAAGTAAAAAAACGGCGACTAGAACGCTACGGACCATAATTGTCATGGAACTGACCCCTCCCTGACGCGCTTCCCTTATGCGGGTTATTCTCGGGCATGCCATCAACGATCCCGTGATCGCGCTGCCGGCCCGGAAAGGTAGAAGTCGAGACATGATCCAGTCCACCACGTTTCATTCCGGTTCCGGTTACCTCGACGGCCAGTTCCTCGTCGCCATGCCGGGGATGACGGATGAGCGGTTCTCCCGGGCTGTGATCTATGTCTGCGCTCACTCGGCGGAAGGGGCCATGGGCATCGTCCTCAACCGGCCCGCCGCCAACGTCAACGTTCCGGACCTCCTGGTCCAGCTCGAGATCATCCCCGAACTGGAGCGCATCCGCCTGCCCCAGAAGGTCGGCCAGATGCAGGTGCTCATGGGAGGGCCGGTGGAGACCAGCCGGGGCTTCGTGCTCCATTCTCCCGATTTCCACATCGCCCAATCGACCCTTCCCATCGACGACAGCGTCTGCCTGACGGCCACCGTGGACATCCTGCGGGCGATCGCCCGTGGGGACGGCCCGGAGAATGCCGTCCTGGCCCTGGGCTATGCCGGATGGGGCGCCGGTCAGCTCGAGCACGAGATCCAGGCGAATGGCTGGCTCAACTGCCCGGCCGACGCGGAGCTGATCTTCAAGACCTCCGTCGACACCCGCTATGAGATGGCCCTGCGTAAGATCGGCATCGAGCCGGCCATGCTGTCGATGCAGGCGGGCCACGCCTGAGCCTCCGATATCTCAAGCCGCTTCCGGCGCCGCGCCGACGAGCTGGCGCGCCTGCAGCACCGACATGGGCTCGCCGAAGACCGGACCCTGGGCGTATTCGCAGCCGAGCTGGTAAAGCTCGATGGCCTCCGACTCCGTCTCCGCGCCTTCCGCCACGATCTCCATGCCGAGTTCGTGTGCCATCTTGATGATGGAGCGCAGGATCACCGGCTTGCCGGCGGCCATCTGGCGCACGAAGGACTCGTCGATCTTGATCGTGTCGAAGGGGAAGCGGAGCAGGTAGGCGAGGGCGGAATAGCCCGTGCCGAAATCGTCGAGCGAGAGGCCAGCCCCGAGGTCGCGCAGCCGCGCCAGCATCTGGGCCGAATACTCCGGATTCTCCATGACCAGGCTCTCGGTCATCTCGATCTTGAGGGAGCCGGGAAGGACGCCGTTGCGGGCGATCACAGCCTTCACGTCCTGCAGCAGGTCGTGACGCAGGAGATGCTGGCTCGACATGTTGATGGAGGCGAAGATGGGCGGCTCGACTTCGAGCGCGTTCTGCCAGGCCGCGAGTTCCCGCGCGGTCTGCTCCAGCAGGAAGACGCTCAGATTGACGATGAGGCCCGTCTCCTCCGCAATCGACAGGAAGTCCTCCGGCCCGATGCGGCCGAGCCGCGGATGGTCCCAGCGCAGCATGGACTCGAAGCCCGCGATGGTGCGGTCCTCGAGGCGCACGATGGGCTTGAACAGCACCTTCATCTCGTTGCGCTCGATGGCGCGGCGCAGGTCGGCCTCCATGGTGAAGCGGTCGCTGCGGTCGGACCGCATGGTCGGCCGAAAGACCTCGATGCGGTCGCCCCCGTGGCGCTTGGCGTGTGCCATGGCGATCTCGGCGTTGCGCAGCACCTCCTCGCGCCGCGCCGCGATCTGCGGGTCGTGCAGGGCGATGCCGATGGAGGCGGTCAGGAAGATCTCGCGCTCCGCGTAGGTGATCGCCGTCGTCACGGCCCGCCGCACCATGTCGGCGAAGGCGATGATGCGGTCCGGTTCGCGCTCCGAGAGCAGGATCATGGCGAACTCGTCGCCGGAAATGCGCGCAAGCGTATCCTGCGGCTTGAGCAGGCGCCCGAGCCGCCGGGACAGGGTGAGCAGGATCGAGTCGCCGGCCGCGTAGCCGACGGAATCGTTGATGTTCTTGAGCTTGTCGATGTCGATGACAAGCACGGTCGGGCGCAGGGAATCGTCCTGGCTCGCGAAGGTGAGAGCCGCCTCCAGGCGATCGTAGAAGAGCTGGCGGTTGGGCAGGCTGGTGAGATTGTCGTGCACCGCATCGTAGAGCAGGCGCTCCTCGGCGGTCTTCGAGTCGGTGACGTCCGCAAGCGTGCCGACGATGCGGATCACCTCGCCGTCCGTGCCGATGACCGGGCGTGCCTTCAGGCGGTACCAATGGTGGGAGGCCGTCGCCGAGCGCAGGCGGAAATCCTGGGAGAGACGGCCGCGGCGCTGCTCGATGACCGCATCGAGGGCGGCTCTGTAGCGGTCCCGGTCGAAGGGATGGATCAGTTCGAGCCAGTCCGAGGCGGGCCCCTCGAGGGCCCCGCGCTTCAGGCCGAGCTGGTGCTCCACCTCCGGGCTCACGAAGATCTTGTCGGACGCCACGTCCCAGTCGAACACGATGTCGCCCGCGCCCGCGAGGGCGAGGGCCCGGCGCTCCGTGTCGTTGACGAATCCCTGCGCGAAGGCGCCGCCCGCGAAGGCATGCTGCATGACCGTGAAGCCGATCAGCATGACGATCAGCACGAGGCCGCCCACGAGGGCCGGGGGAACCAGGTCCGAGGGGAGTTGCCCCATCACCGCGAAGGTGGCGGCGACCACCCAGGCGATCAGGAGAAGCCAGGTCGGAACGAGCATCACGGCCCGGTCGTAGCCATGGGTCGCCAGATGCAGGACGAGCACGAATCCGATGCCGGCAACGGCTGCGATCGAAATGCGCGCTACGCCCGAGGCGACGGGGGGATCGATGATGGCGAGCGCCACCAGGGCACCGAGGAAGATCAGCCAGAAGGCCGTCACGTGGCTGTAGCGCACGTGCCAGCGGTTGAGGTTGAGATAGGCGAAGAGGAAGACAAGAAGTGTCGCCGCGAGCACCGCCTCTGCGCCGGCGCGGTAGATCTGCTCGGCCTTTTCAGTAATCGGGAAGACGCGCTGGAAGAAACCGAAATCGATGCACGCATAGGCCAGCACCGCCCAAGCGAGCGCGGCGGCGGCCGGAAAGATGAGGGCGCCCTTCACCACGAATATGATGGTCAGGAACAGGGCAAGCAGGCCGGCGATGCCGATGATGATGCCCTTATACAGGGTGAGGCCGTTGACGCGCTCCTTATAGGCATCCGCGTCCCAGAGATGGAGCTGGGGCAGGTCGGACGAGCGCAGCTCGGCCACGAAGGTGACGGTGGTGCCGGGGTCGAGGGTGATCAGGAAGACGTCGGCGTCCGCGCTTTCCTCGCGTTCGGGACGGATCCCCTGGCTCGCCGTGATGGCCGCGATGCGCGACGAGCCGAGATCCGGCCAGATCACGCCGGAGCCGGTCAGGCGGAAATGCGGGGCGACGAGGAGGCGGTCCACCTGCTCGTCCGTATCGTTGGTAAGCGCGAAGACGATCCAGTCGGGGCGGGTGCCCGCTTCGCGCGCCTTCACGGCGATGCGGCGGACGATGCCGTCGCGTCCGGGTGCGGTCGAGATGCGGATCTCGTCCCCGTCCGAGCGGTAGCGCTCGATCATCGGGGTGAGATCGATCGCCTTCGTCTTCGGGTCCACACGCACGGACTCGACGGCCCAGCCGTAGGGGACCCAGGCGAGAGAGAGGAAAATCGCCAGAAGAAAGGATATGGCGAAAGAAACGATCCGCAACGCTTCGGTCTTTCGTCCGGTACGACACAATCGAATAAAATTCGTACCGGTCAGGAGACTTGAGGGCAAGGCGAAGTCGAGCTTCGGTTCGACTTGTCCGCAAGACTCGGGTGGGTTGGAGCAAGCGGCCATGGAGCCACTTTGCGGCGGGATTGAGGAGCTGAAAGCGTGACCTTGGGGAAGGTCTCGGCGAAATTTCAGCCGCGCAGGCCCTTGGCGACGCGGGCCAATGAGGGCAGTCCCTTGATGGGACCGACCGCCGCGAGCGTCGGCTTGCCCTGCAGCAGGAGCTGGCCGGCTTCCCTAACGTGATCCACTGTGAGGGCATCGACCTTGAGGACGATTTCGTCGCTCGGCACCACCCGGCCCCAGGACAGGAGCTGGCGGGCGATGCGCTCGATTCGGCCCCCGGGCGTCTCGAGCGCCGTCAGCAGGGCGACCTTCATCTGCGCCTTGGCGCGGATCATCTCGATCTCGCTGATGTCCCGCGTCGCCTCGCGCATGCATTGAAGCGTCACGTCCATCAGCTCGGCCACGTCCTTGCCGGCGGTTCCCGCGCCGATCCCGAAAAGGCCGGTATCGGAGAAGGGCCAGTGGAAGGAATCGATGGAATAGGCGAGGCCCCGGTTCTCCCGCACCTCGTGCCAGAGACGGGAGGTCAGCCCGCCGCCGAGGATGTGGGCGAAGAGGTGGGTGGCGTAGTAGCCGGGATCCTTGAAGGAGAGGCCCGGCAGCCCGAGGACGATGTTGGCCTGCTCCAGCCTGCGGGAGATCCGCCTCTCGCCGCCCGTGTAGAGGCTGGGTTCCGGCTCGCGGCTGGCCACGGGCGGCATGGCGCCGAACAGGTGCTCCGCCGCCTCGACGATCCGGGCATGGTCCACGTTGCCTGCAGCCGCCAGCACCATCTTGCCGGGGGTGTATTCCCGCGCCAGGAAGGCACGGATCGTTGCCTCGTCAAAGCTTGCGATCGTCTCCGGAGTGCCGAGGATCGGGCGGCCGACCGGCTGCCCCGCATAGGCGACCTCCATGAAAGCGTCGTAGACGAGGTCGTCCGGCGTGTCCTCGACGCTGGCGATCTCCTGCAGGATGACGCTCTTCTCGCGGGCGAGCTCGGCCGCGTCGAAGACCGAGTTGATCAGGATGTCGCCCAGCACGTCGAGGGCGACGTCCACGTTCTCACCGAGCACGCGCGCCGTGTAGCTGGTGTACTCGACGCTGGTGGAGGCGTTGATGTCGCCGCCGACGTTCTCGATGTCCTCCGCGATCTGGCGGGCGCTGCGCCGGCTCGTGCCCTTGAAGGCCATATGCTCGATGAGGTGGGACAGGCCGTGTTCGTGGGCCATTTCGTGGCGCGAGCCGGTGCCGACCCAGACGCCGAGCGTCGCCGTGGCGATCTCGGGCATCCGCTCGGTCGCGATGGTGAGCCCGTTGGCCAGCTGCGTGATGTCGATCCGCTTCTCGCGAACGAAGTGCTGGTTCATGCCGCCTCGCCTCTGACGGCCCGTGCGCGGTCGCGGATGAACCGCTCGACCGCAGCCTGATCGTTGGCCAGGACGGTGAAGGTCTCCCGGCGCTCCATGAGATCGGCCATGTGCGGGGGCAGGGCGGGGCGGAGGCCGGTCGCGCGTTCGACCGCCTCGGGAAATTTGGCCGGGTGTGCGGTGGAGAGGGCCACCACCGGCACCTCCGGCCGCTTCCGCAGGAGCGCCCGCGCGGCGCGGGTGCCGACAGCAGTGTGCGGGTCGAGCACATATCCGGCCGAACGGTAGGTCGCGGCCATTTCGTCCGCCACCGTGGCCTCGTCCACGGCCTCGGCCGAGAACTCCTCCCGGATGCGCGCCAGCGGCTCCGCATCGACCAGAAAGGCCTTGGACTGGGCGAGGTTCGCCATCAGGCGCCGGATCGCGCCGGCATCGCGGCCGTAGGCCTCGAAGAGCAGACGCTCGAAATTGGACGAGATCTGGATGTCCATGGACGGCGAGGCGGTCGGCTGGACGCCTTTGATCTCATAGGCGCCGGACCGGAGCGTCCGCGCCAGGATGTCATTGGCGTTGGTGCCGATCATCAGCTGCTCGACCGGCAGGCCCATCCTCTTGGCGACCCAGCCGGCGAGGATGTCGCCGAAATTGCCCGTCGGAACCGAGAACGAGACCGGCCGGTGGGGCGAGCCGAGGCTGACGGCGGCCGTGAAGTAGTAGACCGCCTGAGCGGCGACCCGGGCCCAGTTGATGGAATTCACGCCCGAAAGCCGAAGCTCGTCGCGGAAGCGGGCGTGGTTGAACATGCCCTTCACCATGGACTGGCAGTCGTCGAAGGTGCCCTCGACCGCGAGCGCATGGACATTGGGCGAGGCGACAGTCGTCATCTGCCGCCGCTGCACGTCGGAGACGCGACCGTGCGGGTACAGGATGAAGACATCGACCTGCTCCAGCCCCTTGAAGGCCTCGACGGCCGCGCTTCCCGTGTCGCCGGAGGTGGCGCCCACGATGGTGGCCCGCGCCCCGCGCGCCTTGAGGACATGGTCCATGAGGCGGCCGAGGAGCTGCATCGCCACGTCCTTGAAGGCAAGCGTCGGTCCGTGGAAGAGCTCGAGGACGAACAGGTTGTCGCCGATCTGGGTGAGAGGGCAGATGGCAGGGTGCCGGAAGGTGGCGTAGGCCTCCTCGATCATGCGGGAGAGGTCGGCCTCGGGAATGTCTCCGTCGACCAGGGGACCCAGCACGGCCTTGGCGACATCCGCATAGGATCGGCCGGCGAAGCCGCCGATCGTCTCCGGGGTCAGGGACGGCCAGGCGTGAGGCACGTAGAGGCCGCCGTCGCGGGCGAGGCCGGCCAGAAGAGCATCGGAAAAGCCAAGCGCCGGGGCCTCTCCCCGGGTCGAGACATGGAGCACGGTCGATCTCCTGAAATTCGGCCGGACATTAGGTGCGCCGGCCGGAGACGGCAAGCCGCATCGGGGCCGCAGTCTCACGGTTTCAGCCGCGCCATGGCATAGGCGTCCACATAGGAGCCGTCCCGGAACGCATACGCCCCGTGGGTGCCCTCGATCTCGAAGCCGTGGCGCCGGTAAAGCGCGATTGCCGGGGCGTTGTCCACATAGACGGTGAGCTCGATCCGCCTGACATCGAGCCATCTGTCGGCGACCGTCAAGAGTTCCCGCAGGAGCCTGGAACCGATGCCGCGACCACGCCAGTCGTCGTGGATGCCCATGCCGAGATTGGCCGCATGGGCGCGCCGTCCCTGAAAGCGGCTCAGGCCACCATTGCCGATGATGCGGCCATCGCCGCTGACGACCACCAACGCGATATCGCCCGGCGACTGGCCCTGGATCCTTTTCCGGACGTCATCCGCCGTCCGGTGCGGCAGGGACAGCGTCCCGAAGCGGTAGCCGGGCAGAGAAACCAGCGCGGCGATCTGGTCGCAATCGTCGAGCCGTGCGGCCCGGATCTCGACGCTGTCTTTGCTGGGCGGTTGGGAAGGGGGGCGGGGCTGGTCCATATCGCTCTCCTGGTGAAGGCGGAGGCGAACGGAACCCGAAAAAGCCCTGCTCGTCTCCGCAGGGCTTGGAAGAATGCTCGACGCTTCAGATGCGCAAAGCCTCCACAGCACGCCCTGCCAGGCGCGTCGTGAGATGGGTTGCAGTCATGAGAAGCGCGAACATGGAAAGCATGCTATCCTGGTCCTGCCTTCCAGCCAAGCTCGGAAAGCCCCAAGCGCATGACCCGAATGGACTGGATCCTGCTGCCGTTCCTGATCGCGGTTCTGGCGGGCATCGTCCTGGGAGCCTTCCTGCTCGCAGGTTTTCTGGGGCTCGGCGTCCTGGGCCTGTTGGTCGGCGTGATGGCGCAGCGCATCGAGCTCGAGAAAGAAGGGGCCGTCAGCAACTACATGACGACATCACTCTACGCCGATCAGTTCAAGGCGCAGCAGTCCATGAGCCGGGCCGAACGGGCGGAGCGTCGTGCCGAAAACGTGAAACTGCTGAAGTGTCTCTTCGTCGCCAAGGTCGTCAGCGCCGGGCTGATCATTCTGGGCTTTGGCTTCTTCATTCTAATTCGCATCTGAGGCCTGCGGCTTCAGGCGCCGCCAGGCGAAGGCGGCGAAGACGCCCACGAGGGTGAGGGCGATCCCGTACCAGGTGACGGCATATTGCAAATGGTTGTTGGGCAGCTCGAGCCGGGTCTGCCCCCCCTTCGGCCAGCCGCCCGGGTTCGGGGTCGCGTCCGCCTCCACGTAGAAGGGAGCCACCTGCTCCAGGCCGCGGGCCTCGGCGATGGCCGCAGGGTCGCGGGCGAACCAGAGATTGCGGGCCGGGTCGTCCGTCGGCGTGAAGGGGTTGCGTTCCTCCGGCGCGCGTACGAGCCCGGTGATCGTGACCTCTCCGGCCGGCCGGCTCTCCGGTCGCGAGGCCGGGTCCCGCAGCTCGGTCGGAACGAAGCCACGGTTGATCACGAGGATTTCGCCCCCGGCGAGCCGGAGCGGGGTCATCAGGTAATAGCCCTGGGCCGGGGCGCCCCGCTGTGCAGGGGCGAGGCCATAGACCGGCGTCTCGAACTGGTGCAGGAAGGTGCCCGTCACCCGGACACGCCGGAATTGATCCTTCTCCGCCTGCCATCCGGCCCATTCGGACGGAGGCAGGATTTCGCCCGGCTCCCCATGGGCACGGGCCTCGATCTGGGCGATCAGCCCTTCCTTCCAGGCCTTGCGCTGGAGCTGCCATGTGCCGAGCCCGAGGAGGATCGCAAGGGCGATCAGACTCGCGAGGCCCGGCAGGACCAGGGAGCGCGCAGCAGGCTTGTCGATGGGACGGCTCACTTCTGGAAGCGCCCTTCCTCGGCCTTATGGTGGTATTGCAGGGCGATCATGATGCCCTTCGCGGGCCGCACCAGGAGGAGGCTCAGGATGCCGGTCAGCAGGAACCACATCACGATATGGAGCCAGATCGGCGGCTCGTAGGCGAACTCGACCCACAGGGCGAGGCCCACCACCACGAGTCCGACGATGGACATGACGAAGAAGGCGGGGCCGTCGCCGGAATCCGCGAAGGCGAAATCGAGGCCGCAGACCTCACATTTGGGGCGGACCTTCAGGAAGCCCTGGAACATGTGCCCCTTGCCACAGCGCGGGCAGCAGCCCTTCAGGCCGGCAGGGACGGGCGAGGGGGCCGAAGGATCTTGAGCCACGATGGGTCTCCTGATGTCTTCCTTGCCGGAAGAGGTGAATGTCAGATGGTGGCGCGGAGCCAAAAAACGAGGGGCGGCTCGATGGCCGCCCCTGGTCGAATGCTGCGATGAGAGCGGCGTCAGTGGCCCGCTGCGTTTCCGCCGAAGCCCCACACGTAGATGGCGGCGAAGAGGAACAGCCAGACCACGTCGACGAAGTGCCAGTACCAGGCGGCGAACTCGAAGCCGAGATGCTGCTTGGGAGTGAAATCGCCGCGATAGGCGCGCAGGAGGCAGACGGCCAGGAAGATCGTGCCGATGATCACGTGCGCGCCGTGGAAGCCCGTCGCCATGAAGAAGGTGGCGCCGTAGATGTTGCCGCTGAACCCGAAGGCGGCGTGACTGTACTCGTAGGCCTGGACGAACGAGAACACGATGCCGAGCAGGACCGTGAGCCACAGGCCCGCCTTGAGGCCCTGGCGGTCGTTCTCCAGGAGCGCGTGGTGCGCCCAGGTCACCGTGGTGCCCGACGTGAGCAGGATCAGGGTGTTGAGCAGGGGCAGGTGCCAGGGGTCGAAGGTCTGGATGCCCTTGGGCGGCCAGACGCCGCCGAGCGCTTCGACGCGGGCGTACTGCATCGGGTCGTTCGGATAGAGGGCGGCATCGAAATAGGCCCAGAACCAGGCCACGAAGAACATCACCTCGGAGGCGATGAACATGATCATGCCGTAGCGGTGGTGGAGCTGGACCACGCGGGTGTGCGAGCCGGTATTGGCTTCGCGGACCACATCGCTCCACCAGCTGATCATGGTGTAGATCACGCCGATGATGCCGGCGCCGAAGATGAAGCCGCCGATATCCATGCCGGCGACGGCCATGTCCTTCCACCAGGTGACGAAGCCGGCAGCCATCAGGAAGGCGCTGACCGCACCGATGAGCGGCCACGGGCTCGGGTCGATGATGTGGTAGTCGTGATTCTTGGCGTGGGCCTCGGCCATTCGTGTCGTCTCCGTGCCTCGAAGGTGTGCTCGCTTTAAGACGTTTCTGTCTAGCTTGTCACGTCCGTTATTGAACGATGGGTTTGGGTGATGGTGTCGCGGCCTCCGCCACCGGCTGTCCTCCCTTGGACGGGAAGTAGGTGTAGGAGAGCGTGATGGAACTGATGTCCTTGACGTCCCGGTCCTTGGCGATGCGCGGATCGACGTAGAAGACCACTGCCGATTCCATCGTCTCGCCCGGCTGGAGGGTCTGCTCCGTGAAGCAGAAGCATTCCAGTTTCGAGAAATAGGTGCCGGCGAGGTCGGGCTGGACGTTGTAGGTGGCGATGCCGGTGCTCGGCTTGTCGCCCGTGTTCGTCACCTTGTAGAGGACGGTCGTCGTCTCGCCGAGCTTCACCTTGATCTCCGGCGTTTCGGGCGCGAAGCGCCACCGGAGGCCGGGGTTGACGTTGGCGTCGAAGCGCACCGAGATGGTCCGGTCCGTCACGTCCGCCGTGTTACTGGCGCGCACGATCGGGGTGCCGCCGAAGCCTGTGACCTTGCAGAACAGGTCGTAGAGCGGCACCGCCGCATAGGCCAGCCCGACCATGCCGACGGCGACCCCCACACAGGTGAGGGCCGTGCGGCGCATCTTCCGTTGGAGTTCGAGCGACTGGGACATGTCCAGACCTCACATCGGCCGTTGCAGGACCTGGGGTCCGATCTTGGCGATCGTCACCACGTAGAAGAGCACCACCAGAGCCCCGAGCGTCAGCGCGAGGGCCAGCGAGCGCTTGCGCCGCCGACGCTGCTCTTCAGGGGTCAGACGGGGGGATTGATCTGCCATGACTCACCCGAAAGCCGGCCTGAACAGGCCGAATCCATGCTCCGCGAGCAGGGTCGCGAAGAGCAGGAAGAGATAGAGGATGGAGAAGCCGAAGAGCTGCTGCGCGACCCGCATGGCCGGCTCGCCCTCGCGCAGGCGGTACACCTGATAGGCCAGAGCCAGCATGCCGAGCCCGCCCAGGGTGGCGACGACCGCGTATCCGATGCCGCCGAAGCCGTAGGCAACCGGAGCGAGGCCGAGGGGGGCCAGGAGCACCGTATAGGCCAGGATCTGGCGGCGGGTGGAATCCGGGCCCGCCACGTTCGGCATCATGGGAATGCCGGCTCGCTCGTAGTCGCCGGACTTGACCAGGGCCAGGGCCCAGAAATGGGGCGGGGTCCACATGAAGATGATGGCGAAGAGGATGATGCTCTCCCAGCCCACGTGGCCGGCCACGGCCGCCTGGGCGACCACCGGGGGCAGGGCCCCGGCGGCGCCGCCGATGACGATGTTCTGCGGCGTCGCCCGCTTCAGCCACATGGAGTAGATGACGACGTAGAAGAAGATCGTGAAGGCGAGAAGCCCCGCCGCGAGCCAGTTGCTCGCGAGGCCCAGCACGAGGACGGAGCCGGCCGAGAGGGTCAGGCCGAAGGCCAGGGCCTCGCCGGGCTGGATCTTGCCCGCCGGGATGGGCCGCTTGCGGGTGCGGGTCATCACCGCATCGATGTCCGCGTCCCACCACATGTTGAGGCAGCCGGAGGCGCCGCCCCCGACCGCGATCATCAGAAGGGACGCGAAGGCCACGACGGGATGAACGTCCGGATGGACGACGACCATGCCCACGAGCGCCGTGAACACGACCAGGAACATCACCCGCGGCTTCAGGAGGGCAAAGAAATCCGACACGTCACCCTGCGAAATGCCTGCCGTAGCAGTGAGCCGCTCCGCAGCGGTATCGGTCAAGCTGTTTGATGCGGTGGTCATGACGGTGATCTTTCGAAACGCCGGACGGGGCCGGAGCCCCGGTGGCCAGCTCCTCGCCGGAGGGCTTCATATGGGAAGCCCTCGGGGGAGGAGCGGGCGGCATGATGCCGCCCGGCTCTCGATCCTAGTGGCCCGTGTCCACGATGCGGGGCAGGGTCTCGAACTGGTGGTACGGAGGCGGCGAGGACAGCGTCCATTCCAGGGTCGTGGCGCCTTCGCCCCACGGGTTGCCGGCCGCCTTCTCCTTGCGGACGAAGGCATAGACCACGCCGAACATGAAGACGAACAGGCCCGCGAAGAAGATGTACGTTCCGATGGACGACACCAGGTGCCACCCGGCGAAGGCGTCCGGGTAGTCCGCATAGCGGCGCGGCATGCCTGACAGGCCGAGGAAGTGCATCGGGAAGAACGCCAGGTTCGCGCCGATGAACGCGATCCAGAAGTGGACCCGGCCGATCCAGTCGGGGAACACGTAGCCGGTGATCTTCGGGAACCAGTAGTAGATGCCCGCGAAGATCACGAACACGGCACCCAGGGACAGCACGTAGTGGAAGTGGGCCACCACGTAGTAGGTGTCGTGCATGTAGCGGTCGACCGGGGCATTGGCCAGGACCACGCCGGTGACGCCGCCGACCGTGAACAGGAACACGAAGCCCACCGCCCACTGCATGGCCGCGTTGAACTTGATCGAGCCGCCCCACATGGTGGCAATCCAGGAGAAGATCTTGATGCCGGTGGGCACCGCGATCACCATGGTGGCGAACACGAAGTAGGCCTGGGTCTGCAGCGACAGGCCGACCGTGAACATGTGGTGGGCCCACACGACGAAGCCGACCACGCCGATCGCCACCATGGCATAGGCCATGCCGAGATAGCCGAAGATCGGCTTCTTCGAGAAGGTGGAGATGATATGGCTCACGATGCCGAAGGCCGGCAGGATCATGATGTACACTTCGGGGTGGCCGAAGAACCAGAACAGGTGCTGGTAGAGGATCGGATCGCCACCGCCCGACGGATCGAAGAAGGTGGTGCCGAAGTTGCGGTCCGTCAGCAGCATCGTGATCGCGCCGGCGAGCACCGGGAGCGACAGGAGCAGCAGGAACGCGGTGACGAGCATGGCCCAGGCGAAGAGCGGCATCTTGTGCAGCGTCATGCCCGGGGCGCGCATGTTCAGGATCGTCGTGATGAAGTTGATCGCGCCGAGGATCGAGGCTGCGCCGGCGAGGTGCAGGGCCAGGATGCCGAAATCGAGCGCGGGGCCCGGATGGCCTGCCGTCGCGAGCGGCGGATAGACGGTCCAGCCACCGCCGAAGCCAAGCGAGCCCGGAGCGCCCTCGACGAAGAGAGAGCAGAGCATCAGGCCGAAGGCGGAGACGGTGAGCCAGAACGAGATGTTGTTCATCCGCGGGAAGGCCATGTCCGGCGCGCCGATCATCAGCGGCACGAACCAGTTGCCGAAGCCGCCGATCAGGGTGGGCATCACCATGAAGAACACCATGATGAGGCCGTGGCCGGTCACGAAGACGTTGAACGCCTGCGGGTTGGAGAAATACTGGAGGCCCGGCTCCTGGAGCTCCAGGCGCATGCCGACCGACAGCAGGCCGCCGACGATGCCGGCCATGAAGCCGAAGATGAGGTACAGAGTGCCGATGTCCTTGTGGTTCGTCGAGTAGAACCACCGGCGCCAGAAGGTCGGGGTATCGTGGTGATCCGCGTGAGCGGCATCAGCTGCATGTGCCATGATGAGACCTCTGTGGTCCTTTGATCTGGATTACTGAGCGGTAGCGAGCTTGACGGGAGCCGAGCCGTCGGTGGACGCGAACTTCTGCTTCGCCTCCGCCAGCCAGGCGGCGTATTGCTGCTCGCTCACGACGCGGATTTCGATCGGCATGTAGGGGTGGCCGTTGCCGCAGAGCTCCGAGCACTGGCCGTAATAAACGCCCTCACGCTCGGCGCGGAACCAGGTCTCGTTCAGGCGGCCCGGAACCGCGTCGACCTTGACGCCGAAGGACGGCAGCGCGAAGGCGTGGATCACGTCGGCCGCGGTCACCTGGACCTTCACGGTCTTGCCGACCGGGACCACCATGGCGTTGTCGACGCCGAGAAGCCTGGGCTGATCGGGCTTCAGGTCCTTCGCCTCGGTGATCATGTTCGAGTCGAACTTGAAGCCGCCGCCCTGATCTTCCGGATACTCGTAGCCCCAGTACCAGGAATAGCCCGTGGCCTTCACCACGACGTCGGCCTGAGGAATGATGAGCTGCTGGCGCAGGAGCCGGAAGGACGGGATCGCGATGGCGACCAGGATCAGCACCGGAACGATGGTCCAGGCCACCTCGAGCAGGGTGTTGTGGGTGGTCCGGGAGGGGACCGGGTTCGCCCGCTCGTTGAACCGGACGACGACGACCACGATGAGGGCCAGCACGAGCAGGCAGATGGCCGTGATGAGCCAGACCAGGTAGGTATGGAAGCTGGACACGTCGCGCCCGACTTCCGTCACCATCCCCTGCATGCTCATTTCCCACGGGGTGGGTGCACCGGTGCCGGCAACCGCCTCACTTATGCCCAACACAACTGCGACCGCCGCTGCGAAGAGGGCGGTCACCGATCGAAGTCCTGAGGTCTCGATCCGCATCGGTGTTCCAAAGCTCCTAAGATAAGATGGCCGCTGGCCACGAAAGCGTCGGGGAAGGCGCGGGCGCGCAAAATGTGGTGCCCAGCCTGCGCCATCACCTTTTGATCTGCGTCTATGATCACAGGATGCGCGCAAGCGCAACGGGCCAAGCGACGCAATTTGTGCGTCATAACCGCCAAAAGACCCTTTCGGGACCCCGTCCGCACCCTCTCGCTTGACATCGCAGCCCCTACCATGGTCCCAACGGGCCAAATTCGGTTACAAATTCGATCAACGGTCCGGCGATGCTTCCCATACGTCGGGTTCTAGGACGGAGAGGCCTCATGAGCGTGTCACGGTGGGTTAGCCGCGGAGCGGCCGCGTTCTTCGGGCTGCTGGCACTGTCGGCGGCCGACGGCGCCCATGCTCAGGGAATGGTCAAGAACACGTTCGGGGACTGGCAGATGCGCTGCGAAACCCCTGCCGGAGCCACGAGCGAGCAGTGCGCCCTGGTGCAGAACGTGGTGGCGGAAGATCGTCCCAACATCACGCTCGTGATAATCGTGTTGAAAACCGCCGACGGGAAGAGCCGCCTCCTGCGCGTGGTCGCGCCCTTGGGTATTCTCCTGCCTTCGGGACTCGGCTTGAAGATCGACGAGACGGATATCGGCCGAGCCGGCTTCGTCCGCTGCCTGGCCACCGGCTGCGTGGCCGAGGTCGTGATGGACGACAACCTCGTCAACCAGATGAAGTCGGGCCAGACGGCGACCTTCATCGTGTTCCAGACGCCCGAGGAGGGGATCGGCATCCCCGTCACGCTGAACGGCTTCGCCGCCGGCTTCGACGGGCTGCCATAACAAGAACGAAGGTGGGGGATCTCATGAGCGGTGGACATGGCCGGAAGGCCGGATGGATTGTGGCGGCGCTGGGCCTGTCGGCCCTGGCGGGCTGTGGGGCGCCCGGCGAGAGCGGCTCGACCCTCGGCAACATGCTGACCTTCGCGGGCCCGACGGTGCCGCCGCCGGTCAGGCCGGAGATCGCGGACGTCTACTGCCCGCCGGTCGAGGTGGCCGAGGGCGGAGCCGCCCTGCGGTCCCTGGCGGGTGGGGAAACCCTCCGCAGCCAGATCTCGATTGCGAACCTGGCCCGGGAATGCATCGGCCAGCCCGACGGCACGACCCTGGTCAAGGTGGGCGTCGAGGGGCGTGTCCTCCTCGGGCCGGGCGGTTCGGCGGGACGCTACGACGTGCCAGTCCGGATCGCCGTCAAGAGCGGCTCGCGGGTCATCGCCAGCCGGGTGCGCCGTACGGCCGCCGCGGTCCCCGCCGGAGACACGCAGGCGAGCTTCGCGGTGATCGAGGAGGGGATCGTCGTCCCGGCCGCCGATGCCAACACCTTCGAGATCGAGGTTGGTCTCGGGAGCGGGGCCCGCGGGTAAGCGCCGGGCCTTCGCGATGAGATCAGGGCAGCGGCGCGGCCGCGCCTGCCCGCTGGTTGAGGGACGTGGCGAGCACCTTGTCGATGCGCCGCCCGTCCAGGTCCATCACCTCGAAACGCCAGCCGAGGGCATCCACGTACTCGCCCGGGTTGGGCAGGTGCTGGATTTCGCTGATCACCAGGCCACCGACCGTGTGATAGCTGCGGCTCTCCGGCAGGTGGACGCCTAGAAGCTCCGCCATTTCGTCCACGGGCATCGATCCCGCGAGCAGCCACGAGCCGTCCTCGCGGCGGATCGCGTTCGGCTCGGGCGCCTCGCCGTCCGACCGGAAGGCGCCGACGATCGCCTCCAGGGCGTCCGCCGGGGTCACGATTCCTTCGAAGTGGCCGTATTCGTCGTGGACCAGCGCCATCGGCACGGGGGAATCGCGCAGGACCGCCAGGGCGTCCAGGGCATAGAGGGTATCCGGGATCACGGGCGCCTGCTGGAGATGGGCGCGGATGTCCAGGGGCTGGCCGCTCAGGAGCGAGGCGAGCAGCTCCCGCGACTGCACGACGCCGATCACGTTGTCGGTTCCGTCGGTCACCGGAAGTCGGGAATGGGGCGTCTCGACCAGAAGGGTCCGGGTGGCCTCCTCCCCGTCATCGACGTCGATCCAGTCCACGTCGGTGCGCGGCGTCATCAGGCCGCGCACGGTCCTGTCGCCGAGGCGGAGCACGCCGGAGATCATGCGGCGCTCCTCCTCCTCGATCACGCCGGCGCTCTCGGCCTCGCCCACGAGCATCTTGATTTCCTCCTCGGTCACCGTGCTGTCGCTCTCGGAGGCATTGCCGAACAGGCTGAAGATCAGACGGGTGGAGGCATTCAGAAGCCAGACCGCCGGAGCGGCGAGCTTCGACAGCACCAGCATGAAGGGCGCTACCGTGCAGGCGATGCCTTCCGGGTGGCGCAGGGCGAGCTGCTTGGGCACGAGTTCGCCGATGACGATGGAGAAATAGGTGATCAGGCCGATGACGAGGCCGTAGCCGAGCGGCTCCGCCGCTCCTTCGGGCATTCCCTGCTCAAGGAAGATCTGCGTCAGCCGGTTGCCCAGGGCCGCGCCCGAGAAGGCACCGGCCAGGATGCCCACCAGCGTGATACCGATCTGGACGGTGGACAGGAAGCGCCCCGAATCTTCCATCAGGGAGAGGGCTGTGCCGGCGCCGGTCCGGCCCTGCTCGGCCATGGCCTTGAGGCGGGGGCGGCGGGCGGACACGATGGCCAGTTCGGAAAGCGCGAAGACGCCGTTGAGGGCGATGAGGAAAAAGGCGATGGCCAGTTCGAGCAACGATGTCAGGAGCTGCCGACCCCGGTCAGGCCGCGCTTCTCCCCTTCTGTGAGCGAGAGCCGTAAAATGGGGTTTCTTGCCGATGCCGTCAATTGAGGCATGAAGAGGTGGGGCGTGACGGCCTGCTTTGTTGACAGGACCGCGATTCCTCTTCAGAGGTGTGGCAGCCGCTGATCCCCGCGGAAGAGACCGGGCTAACCACGCCCGGCGCCGAAGGCGCAACCGCCCCGGAAACGCTCAGGCCAAAGGACCGCGCGGGAGCTGGCACTCTGGAAAGCGGCGACGCCTCAAAAGCGTCGCCCACCGACGGGCGTAACCTTTGGGCAGGGCTCAAGGGGAAATCTCTCAGGTCTCGGGACAGAGGGGGCGCACAGCAACGGGTCACGAGGCCCGTTGAAAACGCGCCTTATGAGGGAAGATCCCATGGCCGAGCCAGTCCGTGCCGACGAGCCGCTCCTGAAAACCCCGCTCCACGCCGAGCACGTGGCCCTCGGGGCCCGGATGGTGCCCTTCGCGGGCTACGACATGCCGGTCCAGTATCCCACCGGCATCCTGTCCGAGCACAACTGGACCCGCGAGCATGCGGGCCTGTTCGACGTCTCCCACATGGGCCAGGCCTTCCTGATCGCCGAGGACAAGAGCCATGAGACCGTGGCCCGCGCCCTTGAGGCGCTGATTCCCGCCGACGTGCTGAACCTGAAGCCCAACCAGCAGCGCTACTCGCAGCTCCTCGCCGACGACGGCGGCATCCTCGACGACCTGATGGTCACCCGGGTGGGCGCTCCCGGCCACGAGGGCTGGCTTTATCTCGTGGTCAACGCCTCCATGAAGGAGCAGGACTACGCCCATATCGAGGCCCGGCTTCCCGCCGGCGTCTCCCTGAAGCGCAAGGACGACCTCGGCCTCATGGCGCTCCAGGGGCCGTCCGCCGAGACGGTGCTCGCCCAGAAGGTCCCGGCGGTCGCAAATCTCGCCTTCATGATGTCCGCCGACGTGCAGATCGACGGCATCTGGTGCCACGTTTCCCGCTCCGGCTACACGGGGGAGGACGGGTTCGAGATCTCCTGCCACGGCGAGGATGCGCCCACCCTCTGGAAGGCGCTTCTCGCCGACCCCGAGGTGAAGCCCATCGGTCTCGGCGCCCGCGATTCCCTGCGCCTCGAGGCGGGCCTCTGCCTCTACGGCCACGACATCGACACCACAACCTCGCCCATCGAGGCTGGCCTTAACTGGTCGATTCAGAAGCGCCGCCGCGAGGAGGGTGGCTTCCCGGGAGCCGAGCGCATTCAGCGCGAGATCAAGGAAGGCCCGGCCCGCGTGCGCGTCGGCATCCGGCCCGAGGGCCGGGCCCCGGCCCGCGAAGGCACCGTCATCGCCACGCCCGACGGGCGCGAGGTCGGCACCGTGACCTCGGGCGGCTTCGGCCCCACCGTCAACGGACCGGTCGCCATGGGCTACGTCTCGAAGGAGGTCTCAGCCGTCGGCACCGACCTCCATCTCATCGTCCGCGGCAAGCCGCTCCCGGCCAAGGTCGCGGCCATGCCGTTCGCACCACACCGCTACAAGCGCTGACAATCAGAGGGGACAACCATGACCACCCGTTACACCAAGGATCACGAGTACATCCGCATCGAGGGCGATGCCGGGATCGTCGGAATCACCGACTACGCCCAGCAGCAGCTCGGCGACGTGGTCTTCGTGGAACTGCCCAGCGTCGGCAGGACCGTCAGCAAAGGCGACGAGGCCGCTGTCGTCGAGAGCGTGAAGGCGGCGAGCGAGATCTACGCGCCCGTCTCCGGCGAGGTGGTCGAGGTCAACAGTGATCTCGAGGCATCGCCCGGCACCGTCAACGAGGATCCGAGCGGCCGCGGCTGGTTCATGAAGATCCGCCTCGCGGACCAGAGCGAGCTCGACGGTCTCCTGACCGAGGAGCAGTACCAGGAATTCGTGAAATCCCTCTAAGGGCGACAGGATCATGACGCACGAATACAGGGCGACGGTGAGTTGGGAGCGCAACGGCGAGACCTTCTCCGACAACCGCTACAGCCGCGGCCATTCGTGGTCCTTCGACGGTGGCGTCACGGTGCCGGCATCTGCCTCTCCATCCGTCGTGCCGCTGCCCTTCTCGCGCGAGGACGCGGTGGATCCGGAGGAGGCCTTCGTGGCGGCGGTGTCGAGCTGCCACATGCTCACCTTCCTGTCGATCGCGGCCAAGAAGCGGTTCGTGGTCGATCATTACGAGGACCGCGCCGTCGGCATCATGACAAAGAATGACAAGGGCAAGCTCTTCGTCTCCAAGGTCACGCTCGATCCACAAATCGAATTTTCCGGCGAGAAGCGGCCCACGCCGGAGCTGATCGCCGACATGCACCATTTGGCCCACCAGGAATGCTTCATCGCGAATTCCGTCCTGACGGAGGTCGTGGTGGCGGGCCTTCCGTCGCATTGAACCCCAAGGTTTTATCCCGATGCGTTATCTCCCCCTCTCGGACACCGATCGCGGCGAAATGCTCGCCCGCATCGGTGTCAAATCGGTCGACGATCTCTTCGCCGACATCCCGAAGCAGATGCTCCTCAAGGAGCCGGTCGATCTTCCCCGCCGCAAGGGCGAGCTGGAGGTCGAACGCATCCTCTCCCGCATGGCCGCCAGGAACGTCTCCGCCTCGTCGGTGCCGTTCTTCGTGGGCGCGGGCGCCTACAAGCACCACGTGCCGGCGACCGTGGATCACCTGATCCAGCGCTCCGAGTTCCTGACGAGCTACACGCCGTACCAGCCGGAAATCGCCCAAGGGACGCTGCAGTATCTGTTCGAGTTCCAGACCCAGGTCGCCGCGCTCACCGGCATGGATGTGGCGAACGCCTCCATGTATGACGGCTCCACCGGCACGGGGGAGGCGGTGCTCATGGCGCACCGCGTCACCAAGCGCCGCAAGGCCGTGCTCTCCGGCGGCCTGCATCCGCATTACGCGGAGGTGGTGCGTACGCTCTCCGAAATGGCGAGCGACGAGGTCGTCACCATGAAGCCCGACGTGGCGGGCACGGAAGACATCCTCTCGCAGATCGACGACAGCGTCTCCTGCGTGGTCGTGCAGACGCCGGACGTGTTCGGCAACGTGCGCGACCTCAAGGGCATCGCCGACAAGGCGCACCAGCACGGCGCGCTGCTCATCGCGGTGTTCACCGAAGCCGTGTCGCTCGGCCTGCTGCAGTCCCCCGGCAGCATGGGTGCCGACATCGTGGTGGGAGAGGGCCAGTCCATCGGCAACGCCCTGAATTTCGGCGGGCCTTACGTCGGGCTCTTCGCCGCCAAGTCGAAATACATCCGCCAGATGCCGGGCCGCCTCTGCGGCGAGACGGTCGACGCGGACGGCAACCGCGGCTTCGTGCTCACGCTCTCCACCCGCGAGCAGCACATCCGCCGCGACAAGGCGACTTCGAATATCTGCACCAATTCGGGCCTGTGCTGCCTCGCCTTCACCATTCACATGACTCTGCTGGGCCAGGCCGGCCTCAAGCGGCTTGCGCGCATCAACCATGCGAATGCGGTGAAGCTCGCCGACCAGCTCGCCGGGGTGAAGGGGGTCGAGGTTCTCAACACGACCTTCTTCAACGAGTTCACCGTGAAGCTTTCCAAGCCCGCGGCGGAGGTTGTGGAGCGTCTGGCCGAGAAGGGTGTGCTCGCGGGCGTGCCCGTGTCGCGCCTGCTGCCGCAGGCGGGCCTCGACGATCTGCTGCTCGTCGCCTCCACCGAAGTCAACACCGACGATGACCGCGCGGCCCTTGTCGCCGCCTTGAAGGAGGTTCTGTGATGTTGAACCGCCAGGGACGTCCCACCGCTCCGCAGGCTCATGGCGTGGCGGATCCCGCCGCCGGAATGGGCGATGAGGCCGCGCGCCTGCAGGGCGACGCCAGCCGCCCCGCCGGCACTTCCGCCGGCAGCCATCCGACCTTCACGGGCAACAAGGCGCTCGCCCAGATCGAGCCGCTGATCTTCGAGATCGGCCGCCTCGACGTGACTGGCGTCGACCTCGACGAGCCGGAGGATTTCGAGCCGCGCCTCGGCGGGCTCGAACGCAAGGACGAGATCGGCCTGCCGGGCCTCTCGGAGCCCGAGGCCATGCGCCACTACGTGCGCCTGTCTCAGATGAACTACGGCATCGACACGGGCCTCTTCCCGCTCGGTTCCTGCACCATGAAGCACAATGCACGCCTCAACGAGCGCATGGCCCGCCTGCCCGGCTTCTCGGACGTGCATCCGCTCCAGCCGGTCTCGACCGTGAAGGGCGCGCTGGAGCTCATGAACGAGCTCGGCCGCTACCTCGTGACACTCACCAACATGACGACCGTGGCACTCTCGCCGAAGGCAGGCGCCCATGGAGAGCTCTGCGGCATGATGGCCATCAAGGCCGCTATCGAGGCGCGCGGCGAGGGCAAGACCCGCAATGTGGTGCTGGTGCCCGACTCCGCGCACGGCACCAACCCGGCTACCGCCGCCCTGATCGGCTTCGTTGTGAAGCCGGTGCCGGCGCGCGAGGACGGCTGGGTGCATGTGGAGGACGTGAAGGAGCGGCTCGGCCCCGACGTGGCGGCGATCATGCTCACGAACCCGAACACCTGCGGCCTCTTCGAGAACCAGGTGGCGGAGATCGCCAAGGCCATCCACGATGCCGGCGCGTATTTCTACTGCGACGGCGCGAACTTCAACGCCATCGTGGGCAAGGCGCGTCCTGGCGATCTCGGCATCGACGCCATGCACATCAACCTGCACAAGACCTTCTCGACGCCTCACGGCGGCGGCGGGCCGGGCGCGGGGCCGGTGGTGCTCTCGGAACGCCTCGCGCCCTTCGCGCCCGTGCCATTCGTGACCGTGAAGGACGGCGAACTCATCCTCGTCGAAGACGCGGGCGACGCTGACGGAAGGCCCTTCGGCCGCATGACGGCCTTCCACGGCCAGATGGGCATGTATGTGCGGGCTCTCTCCTACATGCTCTCGCACGGTTCGGACGGCATGAAGCAGGCCTCGGAGGATGCGGTGCTCAACGCCAACTACATCCGTGCCTCGCTTGCAGACCTGTTCTCGCAGCCGTTCGGCGACAAGCCCTGCATGCACGAGGTGCTGTTCGACGACACCTGGCTGAAGGACACGGGCGTCACTACCCTCGACTTCGCGAAGGCGATGATCGACGAGGGCTACCACCCGATGACCATGTACTTCCCGCTGGTCGTTCACGGCGCCATGCTGATCGAGCCGACGGAGTCGGAGTCGAAGGCCTCCCTCGACCTCTTCATCGCAACCCTGCGGGACCTCGCGATGGCGGCGAAGCGCGGCGACACGGCTCGCTTCACCGGCGCTCCCTACCACTCTCCGCGCCGCCGCCTCGACGAGACCCGCGCCGCCCGCAACCCGGTGCTGAAGTGGACGCCACCGGCACCGATGGCGGAAGCGGCGGAGTAAGCTGCACAAAGCTCAATTGCAGACCGAATGGCCGGGCTCGCCTCGGCCGTTTGCTTTTCAGGCCGGAGGTTTCAGAGCTGCACGTTTCTTGATCGTGCCTCTCGCACGCTGATGCGGAAGATCAGGATCGGGCAGTTGCTGTCGCCGCCTCAACTAAATCCGCCATCCGCTCCACCACAGCCGCGGCTCCGGCCTCACGCAGCCTCTCGGCGTGCTCCGGCCCGCAATGTCCGCCGCCCGTGAACCCGATGACCCGCATGCCGGCCGCCCGGGCCGCCTGGACGCCCGCAAGGGAATCCTCGATCACCAGGCAGTCGGCCGGGGCGGTGCTCATGCGAGCGGCGGCATGCAGGAACAGGTCGGGCGCCGGCTTGCCGCGCGGGACCTCTGTAGCGCTGAAGACATTGTCGAACAGATCGGCGAGGCCCGTCACGCGGAGCGAGAGAGCGATTCGCTGCGGGAGAGATGAGGAGGCGACGCACCGGCGGTAGGGGAGGGCGAGGATCGCGTCCCGCACGCCCTCGATCGGTCTGAGATCGGTCTCGAAACGCGCGAAGATAGCCTGGTTGATCTGGTCGCCAATGTCGTCGGGAAGCGTCACGCCCCGCTCGGCCTCGATCCGGGCGATCATGTCCTTCTGGCTGACGCCGACGAAGGACCGGGCGATCTCGTCCGCCGTGTAGGGGATGCCGAGCCGGGTCAGGATCTCGGCGTCGATCCGGCAGCTCAAGGGCTCGGAATCGACCAGGACCCCGTCGCAGTCGAAGATCAGCAGCATAGCTTTGCTCCTCAACAAAAAAGGCCGCCTGGAGAGGCGGCCTTGTTCAATTCTGTTGTCGAGCCCGGCTTACTGCAGCTTGCGCCGCACGTCGCCGAGGCTCTCGGTGACCAGCGAGGCGGCCGCGGGACCGGTGAGCTGCTCGCGCAGAATGCGCTCGGAGGCACGGATCGCGGCGTCCACCGCGGCGGCGCGGACCTCGGCGGCGGCCTGAGTTTCGGCCTGAGCGATGCGGGCCTCGGCGGAAGCCGTACGGCGGCGCACGAACTCGGCCATCTTCTCCTGGGCCTCCTGGGCGAGGCGCTCGGCCTCGTCCTTGGCGGCGGAGACGATGTCGGCCGCCTCGCGCTCGGCGGCGGCGCGCTTGGACTCGTATTCCTTCAGGAGGTTCTCGGCGTCTTGGCGCAGGCGCTTGGCCTCGGCCAGTTCGTTGGCAATGCGCTTCGAGCGGCTGTCGAGGGAGCCAAGGGCCCTCCCGGGCACGCCGAAATAGAACATGACGCCCCAGAAGATGACGAAGGCGACGGCGACCCAGAATTCAGCACTGGCGAACATCGGTGGTCTCCTGCCTTAGGCGTTGACTTGGTCGAGGGCGGCCTCGACCGCCTGCGGAGAGGGAGCCTTGCCCGACAGACGCTCGACGATGGCCGTCGTCGTGTCGTGGGCGATGGAGCGCACGTGGCTCATGGCCTCAGTCTTCTTGGCGGTGATCTGCGCTTCGGCGTCGGCGAGGCGCTTGGCGAGGTCGGCCTCGAGCACCTTGCGCCGGGCGTCGCTCTCGGCGCCGAGCTTCGAACGAGTCTCCTGGGCCAGGCGCTGGGCGTGGTTGCGGGCTTCGGTGAGAGCCTTCTCGTAGGCGGACCCGGCCTCTTCGGCCCGGGTCTTCATGGCCGCCGCCTCGTCGAGGTCGCGGGCGATGGTCTCGCGGCGATTCTCGATGATGCCCGTCAGGCGCGGCAGGACCAGCCGGGAGAGCAGGAAGTAGAGCGCCGCGAAGGTGATCGCGAGCCAGAGCAGCTGGCCGCCGTAGGTTTCCGTCTCGAAAGGAGGGAAGCCGACATCTTCGTGGGCGCCGCCGGGCGCTTCCGTTGCAGCATGGGTCGTCTGAGCCTGAGCCATGGAGCTGATCCTAAAGGACGGATGATCCTGAGGCATCTTCGGGCGAGGAACTTCGGGCTCGCCGGGAAAATACCGGTAAATCTGCGTTCTGGAAACAGGGACTGGCCTTCCGGCCTCGACCTGTTCTCGAAACGGGAATGACGGCGGTGGGTCCGCCGTCACCCTTCTCAAGGCGAAGCGCCTGGCACTCCGCCGTCCCGATCCACGTTTCGATTAGGTGAAGAGCAGGACGAGAGCGACGACAAGGCAGAAGATGCCGAGACCTTCCGCAAGCGCGGCGCCGATGAAGGCGCGGGCGAACTGGCCGTCGGCGGCCGACGGGTTACGCAGGGCGCCGGACAGGAAGTTGCCGAAGATGTTGCCGACGCCCATGGCGGCGAGGCCCATGCCAATGCAGGCGAGGCCCGCGCCGAGGAACTTGAAAGCAATCGGATCCATCGTGATCTCCTTAAGGAAGCTGTGATCGGGAGGGGAGTGTGTAACTCAGCGCAGACCTAGTGGCCCGGGTGCAGCGCATCGTTCAGGTAGATGCAGGTCAACACCGTAAAGACATAGGCCTGCAGAGCGGCGACGAGAAACTCGAGCGCCATGAGAGCAACCGCCATGAGAAGCGGCAGCGGAGCGAGGATCGTCAGGGCGCCGCCGGCAGCCAGCAGGCTGACGACGAACCCGGCGAAAACTTTCAGCGCGATGTGGCCCGCGAGCATGTTCGCGAAGAGACGCAGGCTCAGGGAGATCGGCCGGGACAGGAACGAGATGAGCTCGATCACCACGATGAAGGGCAGGAGCCAGGCGGGAACGCCCGACGGAACGAAGAGCCCGAGGAAGTGGGTGCCGTGCTTGACGAAGCCGTAGATCACGACGGTGCCGATCACCAGCATCGCCAGCGCGAAGGTGACGATGATGTGGCTCGTGACGGTGAAGAAGCCCGGAATCATGCCGAGCAGGTTCGCCGTGAGGACGAACATGAACAGGGAGAACACGAGGGGAAAGAACTTCATCCCCTCCTTGCCTGTCGCGTCAGTCAACGTGCCGGCGATGAAGTCGTGCAGCATTTCGGCGACGGACTGGGCGCGCCCTGGCACCATGGCGCGGTTGCGGGTCGCGTACATCAGGCCGCCGACGATGAGCGCCACGGCGCCGACCATGAACAGCGACGAATTCGTGAAATTGATGACAGGGATGATGGGCTTGATCTGGAATTGCTCAATCGGGCTCGCCATGATCCGCTCTTATGTCGCTGTTGCCTGTCGCCGTACGGCTTTCGAAAGGGAGTGCATCACCGCTTCTCATCGAACCGGCTGCCTTTCAGCATGCCGGCCGCCCGCATCAGGTTGAGCATCCCGGCGCAGAAGCCGAGGATGAGACAGATGATGAGCCCCCAAGGAGAGGTTCCGGCCAGCCGATCGACGATCCACCCGACGATTCCGCCCGCGGCCACTCCGGACACGAACTCCGCCGACAGCCTGAAGGCTTGGCCGAGAGCGCTCGAATCCGACGTCGGACGGGCTGGCGATTCTGTGCTCCGCCGGTGCGTGGACGCTTGGTCGATCCGCGCATCGAGAGATCTCAGTCTCGCTGAAAGGTCGGCATCGTCGGAGCTGGTCGGTTCCCGACCGTTGCCGTTGCCCTGCTTCGTGGGATCCGCCATGTCGCGTTCTCCTAAAAAAGCAGTGCGGGAAAGGTCTGGAAGCCAGGCCCCGAAAGCCGCGCGCAACATATGAGGGAGGGTCCCCACTGTCAAGGACTGTCGGAAAAGACTTAAATCATTGAAATTTCTTTGCAATCAGCCGTTCTGCACAGGCTTCGCGTCAAACCGCGCATGATTTTAGGGCAGAAGGAAGACAAGGCGCAAAGCCTTAGGCTGTCTCAAGAATGCGCTCGGCGCTCTGCAGATCGACCGAGACGAGCTGCGAGACGCCCCGCTCCGCCATGGTGACGCCGAAGAGCCGGTCCATCCGGGCCATGGTGATCGGGTTGTGGGTGATGACCACGAAGCGGGTTTCGGTCTGGCGCGCCATGTCCTCGAGGAGGTCGCAGTAGCGCTCCACGTTGGCGTCGTCGAGGGGCGCGTCGACCTCGTCGAGCACGCAGATGGGGGACGGGTTCGTGAGGAACACGGCGAAGATCAGCGCCGTCGCCGTCAGGGCCTGCTCGCCGCCCGACAGGAGGGTCATGCTCTGGGGCTTCTTGCCCGGCGGACGGGCCAGGATTTCGAGGCCCGCTTCCAGCGGATCGTCGGAATCGACCAGGGTCAGCTCGGCCGTGCCGCCGCCGAACAGGGTGGTGAAAAGACGCTGGAAATGGCCGTTCACAACATCGAACGCGGCGAGAAGCCGCTCGCGCCCCTCCCGGTTGAGGCTGCCGATGGCCTGACGCAGGCGCTTGATCGCCTCCACCAGATCGTCCCGCTCGGTGGCAATGCCGTTGAACTTGGCCTCGAGCTCCGTCAACTCCTCGTCGGCGCGCAGGTTCACCGCGCCCAGGCGCTCCCGGTCGGCCTTGAGGGAGTGGAGCTTGGCCTCGATCTCACCGTGCGAGGGCAGCTCCACGCCTTCCTTCAGGCCTGCGAGTTCGATCAGACCGGCGGGGGTCGTTTCCAGACTCTCGGCGATGTTGCGGGTGATCTCCGCAAGGCGCTGCACCGCCGCCTCGTGGCGGGCCTGAGATCCGGCGCGGGCCTCGCGGGCGGCCGATA
Organism: Microvirga sp.; assembly: GCA_035645535.1. Lineage (GTDB taxonomy): Bacteria > Pseudomonadota > Alphaproteobacteria > Rhizobiales > Beijerinckiaceae > Microvirga. The sequence continues at coordinate 40,414 of DASQMJ010000031.1, forward strand.
GGGCCTCCAGGGCGGCGCGGGCCGCCCGGTCCGTCTCCGCCAGATGCGTCTCCGCATCGGCGAGCCTGTCGGCGGCCTCCTTGCGCCTGGCCTCCGCCTCCTCGATCTCGGACATGAGGGCGCGGCGGCGCAGCAGATAGGTATCCGGCGCCTCCAGAAGGCGCTGGTGCTCGTCCTGGGCGCGCTCCAGGCGCTCGCCCAGATCCTCGTAAGCCTTTGCGGCGCGGGCGGCGCGCTCGGTCCAGAGGCGAATGTCGGCCGCAAGGGAGTCCTGGCGCCGGCGGCGCAGCTCCGCCTCGTGCATGAGCGCCTGAAGGGCGGCGCGGGCCTCGGAGGCGGCGGCGCGCAGCTCCGCCACCCGGGTGCGCTCCTCCAGGAGGCGGCTTTCGAGGTCCGGGGCCGGGGCCAGATCCTGCAGATTGTTCTGCGCATCCTCCGCCCGCTCCTGCGCCTCGCGCTCGCTGTCGGAGATGCGGGCCAGGGCCTCCTGAAGGGCGGAGCGGCGCTGGCCGAGCTCGGCCTCCTTGCGCTCGGCGGCGGCAAGGCGCGTGCGGGTGGCGTCGAGGGCCTGACGGGCCTGACGCGCCGCCTCGATGGCTTGCATCTCGCGCGCGGCGGCAATCCGAACGGCGCCCATGGCCTCGTCGGCCTCGTGGCGAAGCTCTTCGGCCTTCTCCCGGGCGGCGGCGGCCTCCCGCTCCAGATCGCCGAGGCGGTTCTTCTCGGCAAGGCGGCGGGCGGCGGGCGAGGGAGCTTCCGCCGCCGTGGTGAAGCCGTCCCAGCGCCACAGGTCGCCTTCGGGCGAGACGAGGCGCTGGCCGGGCCTGAGCAGGGCCCGCAGACGCAGGCCGTCGGCCTTGCCCACTACGCCGATCTGGCGCAGGCGGCGCTGGAGCGCGGCGGGGGCGGTCGCCACGTCCGCCAGGGAAAGGATGCCCTCCGGCAGGGCGGGATCGTCCTCCCCGGCGCCGGTCTCGGCCCAGTGGGCCGGGGCGGAAGGGTTGGTCGAGGCCTCGAGATCGTCGCCGAGCGCCGCGCCGAGGGCCGTCTCGTAGCCCTTCTGCACCGTGATCTGGTCGACGGCCGGAGGCCAGAGGTCGCCGGTGGCGGAGGTGACGAGCTTGGCCAGGGTCCTGGCCTCGGTTTCCAGACGCTGGGCCTGGCGCTCTGCCTCGCTCAGGGGCTGGCGCAGGCGGTTCTCGGCCTCGCGGGCGGCCGCCAGGGCCTCGCGCGCCTCGACGACCGCTTCCTCGGCGGCTTGCGCGGCCTCCTCGGCCATGGCGGCCTCCTCCCGGAGGCTGTCGATGGGCAGCCCGTCGTCGGCCGTGGCGGACAGGGCCTCGATATCCCGCTCGATCCGTTCCCGCTCCGACGCGAAGCGGGCCGCGCGCTCCATCTCCTCGCGTACGGCCCGTTCCAGGGCGGCGCGGCGGGCGTTGAGGTCGGAGGTCTGGGCCTGGAGCGCGCTCAAGGCCGCCTCGGCCTCGGCCAGCTCCGCCTCGACGTTCGTCAGGCGCTCCTGGGCCTCCGCGCGGGTGTCGTCGGCCCCATCGGCGGTCTGGGCGATCTCCGCCAGCTCGGCCTGGAGGCGCTCGATGGTGGCTTCGGCGTCGGTGCGCTGCACCGCCTCCCGGGCGAGGTCGCGATTGAGGTCGGCGATGTGCCGTTCCAGCTCGCTCACCCGGTCCTTCGAGCGGCGCTCCTCCGATTCGAGTTCGCTTCGGGCATGAGTAAGGCGCTGCAGGGCCGCGGCCGCCGCAGCCTCCTCCTGGCGCAGGCCGGGGATCGCATGGGCGGCAACCGCCTGGGCGGTGGCGGCCCGGGTCTGCTCCTCCGTGAGGTCGGCGACGGCCTTGAGGTTGTCGGCCACCTGACGCTCGGCGGTGGCGGCCTGCTCGCGGGCATCCGCGAAGGCCAGCGCGTACATCAGCGCCTCGAGGCGCCGGATCTCGGCCGAGAGGTTCTTGTAGCGGGATGCCTGGCGGCCCTGGCGCTTCAGGCTCTCGATCTGGCTCTCCAGCTCGCGCAGCACGTCCTCGACGCGCACCAGGTTGTCCTCGGCGGCCTTGAGGCGCAGCTCCGCTTCGTGGCGGCGGGCATGGAGGCCGGCGATGCCGGCGGCGTCCTCCAGAATGCGGCGGCGGGCCTGGGGTTTGGCCGAAATGATCTCGCTGATCTGGCCTTGCCGCACCAGGGCGGGCGAGCGGGCGCCGGTGGCCGCGTCGGCGAACAGGATCTGGACGTCGCGGGCACGGACTTCCTTGCCGTTAACCCGGTAGGTCGAGCCCTCCTCGCGCTCGATCTTGCGCGAGACCTCCAGGATGTCGGAATCGTTGAAGGCGGCCGGGGCCGTGCGCTCGGCATTGTCGATGGTGAGCATCACCTCGGCCGAGTTGCGCGCCGGCCGACCGCCGGAACCGGAGAAGATGACGTCGTCCATCCCCGAGGCGCGCATGTTCTTGTGCGAGTTCTCGCCCATGACCCAGCGCAGGGCCTCGACAAGGTTCGACTTGCCGCAGCCGTTCGGCCCGACCACGCCCGTCAGACCCGGCTCGATCAGGAAGTCGGTCGGCTCGACGAAGGTCTTGAACCCGGCGATGCGAAGGCGCGTCAGCTTCATCGACACGCCTTCCCGTCCCGCCCCGCGGCTGCGGGGCAGGGGAGCTTATTCTCCCAGAAGAGGCTTGATGATCTTCTCAAGCTCATCGATCGACATGTTTCCGGCGTGACGCTGACCATTGATGAAGAAGGTCGGGGTCGAGTCCACACGGAACTGCTCCATACCCCGGTTCTTCACCGCATTCACAGCGTCATAAAGTTTCTGGTCCTTCAAGCAAGCATCAAATTTCTCCTGTGAGAAACCAGCTTGCCGCATCATGGCCCGGAGCGCGTCCAGGGGCTTGTCGGTGAAGGCCCAGTTCCGCTGCTGGTCGAAGAGCAGGTCGGTGATGGGGTAATACTTGCCCTCGCCATCGCAGCGGGCGAGCATGAATCCGGCCGTCGCCAGGGGGTCGAGCGGGAATTCGCGCAGGATGAAGCGCACCTTGCCGGTGTCGACGTAGCGCTTCTTCAGCTCCGGCCAGGTCTCCTTGTGGAAGGCGGCGCAGTGGGAGCAGGTGAGCGAGGCGTATTCGACGATGGTCACCTTGGCGTCCTTGGGACCCAGGGCCACATCGCCGAGGGGACCCTCGACCGCGAGATCCGCCGGGGCGACGTTCTGGGCGAGGGCAGGGAAACTCGTGGCGATCAGGGCCGTGGCGGCCGCGGTGCCGAGAAGCTGAAGCGTTTGACGCCGGGTGATCATCGCGAAAAGTGCTCCGTGAGAGATTTCGTTCTGCGGTAGAATGACTTGGGGCCCGTGGCAAGCGGCGGATCCGTCACGCTTTCGTGCGCGAGCCCACCACCGCCTCGCCGAGCCGGGCGAGGGCCGCCTTCAGGGCGTCCTCCTCGATGGGCGCGATGGCGCTCTCGACCTTCCGGCGCTCCGCTTCCCCGAGGACGGGGGCGGGACGTCGCTTCTTCTCCGGCCGCCGCACGGGGCCCTGCTTCAGCACCAGCTTCCCGATGCAGCGCCAGCCGTAATAGACGTTGACGCGCTCGATCACGACCGGGGCCATGTGCTGCATCTCGAGCGCGAAGGCGCCCTCGACCCGGACCACGAGGGTCGCCGGCTCGGGCCGCGCCTCCGGGTCGGCATCGGGCCTCCTGCGCTTCCACTCGATCTTCAGCGGCTGGCTGAAGGCGGCGAGCCGCTCGCCGACGATGTCCGGCCAGGCGACGATGATGTCGGAGGTGGCAAAGCCCTGCGCCGCCAGGCTCGGGCTGAGACAGACGTCGAGAAAGTCGGCGAGGGGGCGGGGCCGGTATCTCGGCTGTCGCATGGTAATGGTCCAAAAGCCACGTTGGAATATTCGTTCGGGATCGTTATTCCACGTCACATGTTAACGCCCGCCTTGCAGGTCACCAAGCCCAGCCCGGACGATCTTCTCGCCTGGTACGACCGTCACAGGCGCGACCTGCCGTGGCGCGCGAGGCCCGGCGAGACGGCGGATCCTTACCGCGTCTGGCTTTCGGAGATCATGCTGCAGCAGACGACGGTCGCGGCGGTCAAGCCGTTCTACGAGCGCTTCCTGGAGCGGTTCCCCACGGTCGAATCGCTCGCCGAGGCGCCTGCCGATGCGGTGATGCAGGCCTGGGCTGGGCTCGGCTACTATTCCCGCGCCCGCAACCTCCATGCCTGCGCCAGGGCGGTTGTGGAAAACCATGGCGGGCGCTTCCCCGGCACGGAAGCCGAACTCCTCAGGCTGCCCGGCATCGGCGCCTACACGGCGGCGGCAGTCGCGGCCATCGCGTTCGGCCGGAAGGCCGCTGCCGTGGACGGCAACGTGGAGCGGGTCGTGTCCCGCCTCTTCATGGTCGAGGAGCCGCTGCCGAAGGCCAAGCCCCTCATCCGGGCGCTGACGGAAGAGATGGTTCCCGAGGACCGGCCGGGGGATTTCGCTCAAGGACTCATGGACCTCGGCGCCACCATCTGCACGCCGAAGCGCCCGGCCTGCGCCATCTGCCCCTGGATGGCGCCCTGCCAAGCCAGGGCCGCGGGATTGCAGGAGACGTTCCCCAGGAAGCAGAAGAAGGAGACGGGGCAGCTGCGGAAGGGCGCCGCCTTCGTCGTCCTGCGCGCCGACGACAGCATCCTCCTGCGCACCCGCCCGCCGCAGGGCCTCCTCGGCGGCATGGTGGAGACCCCGACGAGCGCCTGGGAGCCTGACTACGAGCCCTCCCGCGCCATGCTGGACGCGCCTCTGGAGGCGCGCTGGAAGCGCCTGCCGGGCGTCGTCCGCCACGTCTTTACCCATTTCCCGTTGGAGCTGACGGTCTTTTTGGCCAAGGTCCCGAAGAATGAACCAGCGCCCCCGGACATGCGCTGGACCCCGCGCCATCAGCTTCACGAGGAGGCTCTGCCCGGCGCCATGAAGAAGGTCCTGGTGCATGCCCTGGGAGGGTTGCCGGCCGCCAAGACCGCCACGAAGGGAAAGAAGGCGCAGGCCTGACCTTCAGCCCCCCACGAGCGCCTTCCGGTGGCGCCTGAACAGGTCCGCCAGCGCACTCGCCACCCGCTGCACGCTTTCCCGATTGCGGCTGCGGCGGTGGGTGACGAGGTACACGTCCTCGATCAGGTCTCCCTGCGGCTTCGTCACCTGGACGAGATCGGGATCTGAATCGCCGAGCCAGCAGGGCAGGAAGGCGGCGCCGAGGCCCGCCTTCGCGGCCTGGTATCGGATCGGCATGTCGCCGATGCGGGCCGAGATGGCCCGGCCCTGGGCGAACCCCAGCACATAGGCAGCCTGGCGCGAGAGGGTAGGGTCCTCCGGCGGCGCGATGACGGCCTTCGGGTCGGGCTCGCGTGCATACATGGCGAAGGCGATCTGCCCGATCTTGCGCACCACGAGATCCTCCGATTCATTCGGGAGCGTGCGCATCCGCATGGCGATGTCCGCCTCGCCGGCCGCGAGGTCGAGCTTTCGGCGGGTCGGGATATAGGCGATCTCGGCCGGTCGCGCGGCCTCGTGGATTGCGGCCGCGTGCAGGGAGAGAAAGAGAGTCACCGAGGAGGTGGCGGTGATCCGCACCGGAGCGGCGGGATCGGGCCTGTAGGTGGCGGCGATCCGCGGGACTGCGTTCGCCGCCTCCGCCATGGGAGAGGCGGCCTCCAGCACGGCGCGGCCGGCCTCCGTCAGGTCGAGATTGTTGGGGCCGCGCTGGAACAGGGAGACGTTCAGGCTCTCCTCCAGGGCCCGGATGCGTCGCGCCACCGTCGGCTGGCTCCGGGCCATGGCCCTGCCGGCCCCGTTCATCGATCCATGAGCCACCACAGCCAGGAAGATCCGCAAATCGTCCCAGGACGGTTCGGCCGCGGCGGGCCAGGGTGGGTCGAGAGAAGGAGCAGCCATGAGACGATGCTAAAGCTTTTCGGGAGGTTGGACATGGGGTGTTGCTCGCGCTTGGGGATAAGTCGACCTTGGAGCGGCTCGGCGGAGGATGCAGCCCACCGGGGCTGTGTGGGTGGCCTTCACCGGTGATTGTCTCCGGGCCGTTCACAAGCGAGCGGTTTTCGGGCAAAAACGATGCGCTGCGAACCGCGGCCACCATCGGAAGGACATCCCCGTGCCCGTCATCCGTTAGCGACCCTGTCCGACACGACGATCGCCGCCAGGCGCCCGATCCGCGGGCCGCCTCGTCATGGCCTTTGGCGGCCGAAGCATCGGCTTCGGTCGGATCCAACGGATGAAAACGAGATGTCTTCTGTTCAGAATCCCATAGGCGCGACCGCGCGCGGGACGATCCGCTCGGGCGCCTTCGAACTCTCCTATTCGGTCGAGGGGGACGGGCCTCCTGCCATCGTGATCGGCAGCGCGGTCTATTACCCGCGCGTCTTCTCCGCTGCCCTGCGGCGGTCGCTGCGGCTCGTCTTCGTCGACCATCGCGGCTTCGCGCCTGTCGCCGGCGATGCGCCGCTGTCCGAATACGCGCTCGATAAGGTGCTCGATGATATCGAGATGACGCGTTCGCACCTTGATCTCGGCAAGGTCGTGATCATCGGCCATTCCGGTCACGGCTACATGGCTCTGGAATATGCCAAGCGCTATCCGGAGCATGTGTCACATGTGGTGATGATCGCGACCGGCCCGAGCCACAGCCCGGCGCATATGCAGGCACTGGAGCGGTATTGGCAGGAAGCCGTCTGCCCGGACCGGAAGGGGCGGTTCGAACGCGATCTCGCGCTGCTGCCCGCCGAGATCGAGGCCGCGCCGGAGAAGCGCTTTGTCACCTACTGCGTCCGCATGGGCGCACGCAGCTGGTACGACCACACGTTCGACGCGGCTCCCCTTTGGGCGGGCGTGCATGTGAACATGCGTGCCTTCGACCATCTGTGGGGCGAGGTCTTTCGAGATATCGACGTCCGGACGGGACTCGACGCCCTGGGCGTTCCCGTGCTGCTGGCGCTCGGACGCCACGACTATCTCGTGGCCCCTTATGCGACGTGGGAGCCGTACAGGGAAAGCTTCCGCGACCTGACCGTGCGGGTGTTCGAAAAAAGCGGACACACGCCGCAGTTCGAGGAGAGCGAACTCTTCGATGCCGAACTGCTGCGATGGCTTTCGGAGCATCGGCGGTCCGTCTGACGGTACGGGCTGCCATATGAAGATCAGGGAGAGGCCGCTCGCGGGCGGCCCCTCTCGAGGACCGGCAATTTTGGATCCGGATCTCGCATCCTGCTGCCTGAGGAATTTTGAAGCGCATGACTTCCCCACGTCTCTTCATCATCACCGGTGCGATGGCGGCCGGAAAATCCACCACCGCCGAGGCCCTGGCGCGGCGCCTGGACCGGTCGGTGCACCTGCGGGGCGATGTGTTTCGCAAGATGATCGTGAACGGTGCCGCCACGATGGGGCCGGAGCTCTCGTCCGAAGCCCTGCGTCAGCTGGCGCTGCGTCGGCGCCTCGCATGCGATGCCGCGGAAGCCTATGTCGAAGCAGGCTTCCGCGTCGTCTATCAGGACATCCTCATCGGTACCGCGCTGCAGGAGGTTGCCGAGCGCCTCCGCCATCTTTCGCCGGCCATCGTCGTGTTGGCTCCAGGTCCTGACACCCTCGCGAAGCGAGACCGGGCCCGATCGAAGACGGGCTATGGCACGCATTTTCCGGCCGCAGTTCTGGCATCCGCCCTGGAGCGCGAGACGCCCCGGCTCGGACTCTGGATCGACAACTCGGACATGACGGTGAATGACGTGGTCGACCGCATTCTTGCCGAGTTCCCGGGAAGCGCTCAGCCCCGCACCGCCTGACCGTGGGGGGTGGCCGCGAGGACCAGCTTCTCGGGCATGAACGGCGCAACCGCGGTGATCGCGGCTGCCTTCGCGGCGGAAGGCACCGAAGCGCAATCCCACGGCAGCGTTCCGGCGGGAAGTCGCGCACCCAGCCGGTCGAGAGCGAGCATCGCGAGGGTGATCACCACCACGCTGGTCACCGCGACCGCGGAAGCCTGCGCCGCCAGCCCGGCCTCTTCGAGATTGTACAGCACCACCCCGATGGTTTCTGTCCCGGCCGACCAGAGCAGAGCCGAAACCGTGAGTTCGTTGAAGGCGAGCAGGAAGGCCATGAGGCCGCCGGCCGCGGCGGCGGGCAGGAGCGATGGGCCGACGATATCCACGATCCGGCGCGTGAGCCTCGCACCGTCGAGGGCGGCCGCCTCCTCCTGCGCCAGCTCGACCTGCTGCATGGCGGCGAGCGCCGGCTTCAGGGCCACCGGCAGGAAGCGCGCCAGATAGGCGAAAACGATGATCCAGGGCGTTGCGTAAAGCGACACGGCGACGAGCGGCAGAGGTTTGAGGAAGAGCAGGATGCACGCGATGGCGAGCACCACCCCGGGCAGCACATAGGCGATCTCGAGCGCCCCAATCACGAGCGCCCGGCCCGCGCCGGCATGGCGCACGAGCCCATAGGCGAGCGGGACCGACAGGAGCGCGAGCGCCAGGGCCGAGCCGCCCGCATAGAGGAGCGAGTTCGCGAAGGCGCGCACGGTCACGTCCTGCCGCACCAGCACCTCCAGGAAGTTGTCGAAGGTCGCGGTGGCCGGGGTCAGGGCCATGCCGTAGGACGGGACGAGAGAGGCGGTGAGGAGCGACAGCATCGGCAGCGCGAGAGCGGCGGCGAGGACGCACCACACGAAGACTTCCGCGGCCCGCCGGCCGGCGCCGAGGCGCCAGAACGGCCGGAACGGTCCGTCCTCCTCGAGCTGCACTCCGTCGCGGCGTGTGAGCCATTGGCTCAGCGCGGCGCACAGCCCCGCCACCGCTGCCACCAGCAGGCCGAGCGCGGCCACGTCGCCGATGACGCCGGTGCCGAAGCTCGACAGGCGGCGATAGATGAGGACGGGCAAGGTGAGATAATTGACGGGTGCGCCGAGCAGGGCCGGTATGCCGAAATTGCCGATACCGGCTACGAAGGCCAGGAGCGCGGCGCCAACCAGATGCGGCCGCAGCAGCGGCAGCACGATGGAGCCGAGGATCCGCCCGGGGTGCGATCCGTCGATGCGCGCGGCCTCGATCACGGCGTTCGGGAGGCGGCGCAGGCCCGCATTGAGGACGATGTAGACGAGCGGCGCGTGATGCAGCCCCAGCACGAGGACGATTCCGCCGCGCCCGAGCATGGGATTCATGGTCCCCGGCGCCGGGGCGAGCCCCAGCGCATTCAGGAGCGGCGACGCAGGGCCCGCGAGGCTCAGGAATGCGAGCGCGATCACCTGCGGCGAGATCATCATCGACAGGACGAACAGGAAGGAGGCAGGGCGGCGCGCGCGGGCGTCCGTCAGCCCGAGCACCAGCGCCATCGCGCCGCCGATCAGGAGTGCGAGGAGGCTGGAGAGGACGGCGGTCTCAAGGGTCGCAACGGTCGCCCGGACGGCGGAGCGGCTGGCGATGACGGAGAGCGCGTTGTCCAGCGTGAATGTCCCGCCCGGCGCGAGTGCAGCACCGATCAGGCGAGCGGCCGGCAGAACATCGAAGGTGAATGTGAGGACGGCGAGAAGCGCGAGGAGGCCGAAGCCTCCCCGTTCGAAGAATGCTCTTTCACGGACACGGTGTCTCACTGGCCGAAGATGTCGGCGAAGGCCGCCTTGTTCATGGTCTCGTCGGCGAGCGCCTTCGCGGCGTCGAACGGCATGACCTTGATGGCGTCGCGTGGCGGATAGCCGGCCGGGAGGGCCACCGCCGGATGGGCCGCGATGTAGCCCTGCCTGAGGGCGAGTTCCTGGCCCTCCTTCGAGAGCAGGAAATCCACGAAGGCGCGCGCGGCCTCGGGGTTCCTCGTGCTCTTCAGGATGGCGACGGGCTCGGTCACGGCCGACACGCCCTCCTTCGGAAAGACGAACTCGACCGGCGCGCCCTTGGCCTTCTCGCGGATCGGCATGTAGTCGACGATCACGCCATAGAGCTTCTCGCCGCCGGCGATGCTTTTCAGCACGTCGCCGTTGCCGCCGCCCGCAAGAGCGCCGTTCTCCTTCAGGGCCTCGTAATAGTCCCAGCCGCCTTCGAGGTTGCTCGTGAGCGTGGCGGCATGGATGAGCGCCGCGCCGGAGCTCAGCGGGCTCGGCATGATCACCTGGCCCTTCGCCTCAGGCTTCGTGAGGTCGGCCCAAGAGGCCGGCTTGAACGAGGCCCTGGTGTTGTAGGCGATGCCGGTCGTGATCAGCTTGGTGGAGAACCAGTGCTTCTGCGGGTCGTGCGTGCCGGCCGGATAGGCCGAGACCTCCGCCTTGTCGTGCGCCAGCAGGCGGCCCTCCTTCTTCAGGCCCTCCATGGTGACGCTGTCGGCGATCAGAAGAAGATCCGCCTGAGGCTGGCCGGCTTCGAACTCGGCCCGCAGCTTGGCCAGGATTTTTGGTGTGCCGTCGCGCACGAAGGTGACGTTCACGCCCGGATGCTTCGCCTTGAAGGCGTCGATGGTCTGCTGAGCGTCCGTGTTGGGCTGGCTCGTGTAGAGCACGAGATCGCCGGACAGCCCCTGCGCCTGCGCGAGTGCGGGCAGGAGGGCGAGAACGGCGGAAAGGATGAGGCGCTTCATGAGCTTCGTCTCCGGGCAATGATCGCCTTGGCGCTAGCGCTGCTCGGTGACGCTGGTGTGACGGTGCGGCAGCACCGTCACACCAGATAGGCAAAAGGCTCACGCGGTCAATGTCGCCCGCACTTTCGCGCGGAACTCGTCGATGCAGACGAGCCTGCCCTGCCGCTCCACGTGCCAGAAGGTCCAGCCGTTGCAGGCGGGCAATCCTTGGGTCAGCGCGCCGATCTTGTGGATCGAACCGATGATGGCCCCGAGAGCCAGCGAGCCGTCGGCCCGCACCGTCGCCCTGTGGCGGCGACGCTCGTCGACGAGCGTCTCGCCGGCCGCGATGTGGCCGCTCTCGATCAGCGACAGGAACGGTACGCGCACCTCGGCGCGCCTTTCCGGCGGTGCCGCGATCGACACCTCGGACAGGGGCTCGACCGCATCGATGCGCGCGCGCGCCGCCTTGGCGTAGATGGGGTCGCGCTCGAGGCCGATGAAGTGACGTCCGAGCTTCTTCGCCACCGCCCCGGTGGTGCCGGATCCGAAGAAGGGGTCGAGCACCACGTCGCCGGGATTGGAGGAGGAGAGCAGCACCCGCGCCAGCAGCGCCTCGGGCTTCTGGGTCGGATGGACCTTCCGCCCGTTCTCGTCCTTCAGGCGCTCCTCGCCCGTGCAGATCGGGATGAACCAGTCGGAGCGCATCTGGACGTCTTCGTTCGCGGCTTTCAGAGCCTCGTAATGGAAGGTGTAGTTCTTCGCCTCCGCACTCTTCGAGGCCCAGATCATGGTCTCGTGCGCGTTGGTGAAGCGGCGGCCCCGGAAGTTCGGCATCGGGTTCGCCTTGCGCCAGACGATGTCGTTGAGGACCCAGAAGTTCAGGTCCTGCAGCGCGGCGCCGACGCGGAAGATGTTGTGGTAGGACCCGATCACCCAGAGCGTCGCGTTCTTCTTCATCACGCGGCGAACGGCGAGGAGCCAGGCGCGGGTGAACGCGTCGTAGTCGGCGAAGCTCGCGAACTTGTCCCAGTCGTCGTCGACCGCATCGACGAGGCTCTGGTCCGGACGCGTGAGCGCCTGTTCGAGCTGGAGATTGTATGGCGGGTCGGCGAAGACCACGTCCACGCTCTCGGGCGGAAGCTTCTCGAGATTGGCGATGCAGTCGCCGAGAAGGATCTCGTTGAGAGGAAGTGGCTGCAGGACGGACAAGGGGGCTTTGCGCCCCGTCCGAGGCGCCGACGCAGGCCGCCCGGTACGCGAGACATGGATCCGGGAGGCGGCGCCGGCGGCCCCGGTACGCGAGGTACCCATGGGTGATCACCGGTTACGCAACTGACACTCCGGATCATGGTCCGTTAGGGTAAAGATGAGGTTTCCAACCGCAAAAAAATGCGTGCTGTTTTGGGTCGGCAATTCTTGCCTACCCATTGATATCATTGAATTTTTCAGGTTAACGGTCGTTAAGTCAGGTTACAGGTCGAGTAACCCTTGCCTCAACGGGGCGAAACTCAGGCGATGAAACGGGCAGGGGCCCTCGTTCGCCAGCACGGTGAGATGCGCCTTCGTGCTGTAGCCGGCATTCGACGCGAAACCGTAGGCCGGATAAGCCGTTCCAAGCCGTGCCATGAGGCGGTCGCGCACCACCTTGGCCACGATGGAGGCGGCGGCGATGGAGGCGATTCGCGAATCGCCCTTCACGACGGCCTCGACGGAGCAGGGAAGATTCGGCGGATCGTTGCCGTCGACGAGCGCCATGTCGGGCCGGCAGGGGAGCGCCGCGAGCGCCCGGCACATGGCGAGGAGCGAAGCCTGGCGGATGTTGATGCTGTCGATCTCCGCGTGCGGGACCGTGGCGATGCCCACCTGGGAGGTCGCGAGAATCTCGGCGAACAGCGCCTCGCGCTTTTGGGCGGTCAGCGCCTTCGAGTCGGCAAGTCCTTCCGGCACCGTATCGAGATCGAGCACGACGGCGGCCGACACGACGGGGCCGGCGAGGGGCCCGCGCCCGACCTCGTCGAGGCCTGCGATGCAGGTAAATCCCGCCGCGCGCGCGGCGAGCTCGCGCTCGATGCCGAGGCTCGGCTTGGGCAGGGTGCGAATCGGTGCCGTCATGGACCGATGAAAACCAGGATACCCATCGTTGTCATCCCCGGCGGGTCGAAGAGCCAGAAAGGGGCTCTCTATGTCGCAGCGCTCGGGCGATTGATTCTCTTCCCTCCGCTGTATCCCTGCCTGCAGGACTACCGGAAGGGTTTCAAAACAAACTCAGCTGCCCCGTCTCCTTCGCGGGCGGGCGGAACAGGTCCGTGCGCAGCTTGAGCGAGCGCTTGTTGAGCCCGAGCCTTTCCGCGGCGGTCTCGAAGCGCCGGCCGATCATCCAGGCATAAGGTCCGATCCCGGTCTGGCGCAGGCCCCACTGGGCGTCGTAGTCCTTGCCGCCGCGTGCCTCCTGCAGCAGCGAGAACACGTGGTTGAGCTTGTCGGGGTAGTGCTCGGCGAGCCAGTCGCGCATGAGCTCCTTGAGGTCGTGCGGCAGGCGCAGCAGCACGTACCCGGCCTCCGTGGCGCCCGCTGCGGCCGAGGCCTTGAGGATCGCCTCGATCTCGTGGTCGTTGATGGCCGGGATGATCGGCGCCACGAGCACACTTACCGGAATGCCGGCTTCCGCGAGCCTGCGCACGGTGTCGAGGCGCTTTGCCGGCGAGGCGGCGCGCGGCTCCATCTTCCTGGCGAGCTTCGGGTCGAGGGTGGTGATCGAGATCGCCACCTTCGCGAGCTGCCGGTCCGCCATCTGGCTCAGAATATCGATGTCGCGGGTGACGAGGGCCGACTTCGTCACGATGCCCACCGGGTGATTGGCACGGTTCAGCACCTCCAGGATCCCGCGCATGATGCGGAACCGCCGCTCGACCGGCTGGTAAGGATCGGTGTTCGACCCGATGGCGATGGTGCTCGGCTGGTAGTTCGGCGCGCGCAGCTCCTTCTCCAGCAGCTCGGGGGCGCTTGGCTTGGCGAAGATCTTCGTCTCGAAGTCGAGCCCCGAGGACAGGCCCTGATAGGCGTGGGTCGGACGCGCGAAGCAATAGGAGCAGCCGTGCTCGCAGCCGCGATAGGGATTGATCGAGCGGTCGTAACCGATGTCGGGCGAATCGTTTTTCGTGATGATGGTGCGCGGCTTTTCGACGATCACCTCGGTCGGCAGGGGCGGCAGGTCCTCCTCGAGGTCCCAGCCGTCGTCAAATTTTTCGCGTTGCGCCGGCTCGTAACGGCCGGTTGGGTTCGAGACCGCGCCGCGACCCCGGCGCAGGTCCGCCTCGACCCGGTAGGCGGGATCGTTCATGCGCGTACGCGCGGCCTCGGCCGCCTCGATCGGGCTGCGGTGCACGGGCCGGGAGCGGACAGGATCGCGAAGAGTATCCTTTGCGCGGGCGGTCATGGGAGCCTCGAACGAATCCAAGCTGGGAACATAAGGAGAATAGAGAACAAAAAAGGAACAGAATCAAGCCGGCATGATGGCGACGAAGGCGCCGGAACCCGCTATGCTGTCAGCATGATCAGCGTGCTTATCCGCGTCAGCCACGGCCCTGAGGCCCTGGCGGCAACCTTGAGTTCCCTCGTGCCCGCCGTCGCGGCCGGACTCATCGGGGACGCCGTCATCCTGGCGCGCGATCCCGATGAGACCCTCGCCCGCGTGGCCGACGCCGCCGGGGCGACCTTGATCGTAGGCGATGACAGCTGGCTGCGCGGGGCCGAGGCGGCGCGGCGGGACTGGCTCCTGTGCCTGGAGGACGGGGACATTCCGCAGGAGGGCTGGATCCGCGTCCTCGACCGCTTCGTCAGCCTGGGCCGGTCCGAACGCGGCATCGCCCGCCTGCGCCGCCAGAGGATCGGCTTCCTGCGCAACGGGCTCGATGCGCTGCGCCGCCTCGCAGGACATTCGTCGATCCGCGCCGGCGACCTGGTGCATCGGCGGGTGCTGACGGAGGGCGCGAAGGCGCAAAGGCCCGTGCGGCTCCCCGCCCTGATCGAGCGCGACCCGGCCTTCGGGTGAGGGTGAATCAGGCCTGGAGCTTGCCGCGTTTCAGGTGCTCGTCGAGGCGGGGCATGATCTCGACGAAGTTGCAGGGGCGGTAGCGGTAATCGAGCTGGGTCTCCAGGATCCCGTCCCAGGCGTCCTTGCAGGCGCCCGGCGAGCCCGGCAGCACGAAGATGAAGGTCGAGCCCGCGACCCCGGCCGTCGCGCGGGACTGGATCGTCGAGGTGCCGATCTTGTCGTAGGAGATCCGGTGGAACACCGCCGAGAAACCGTCCATGCGCTTCTCGAACAGGGGCTCGATGGCGTCCGGCGTCACGTCGCGACCGGTGAAGCCCGTGCCGCCGGTGGTGATGATCACGTCGATGGCCGGATCCGCGATCCAGGCCTTCACCTTGTCGCGGATCGCCTCCACGTCGTCCGTCACGATGGCCCGGTCGGCGAGGCGGTGGCCTGCCCTGGTCAGGCGCTCCGCCAGGGTCGCGCCGGACCTGTCCTCGTCCAGGGAGCGGGTGTCGGAGACGGTCAGCACCGCGATGGAGAGAGGGATGAAGGTGAGGGACGGGTCGATGCCGGGCATGGGAAGACTCTGGAAGGATCGCCTCTTCATCTAGCGCGGCACAGGGGCATGTTCCAGAAACAGCGGCAGGCTCGAGGAAGGTATGCGCCCTGCCTATGAGGCTGCGACCGCGGAAGATTGCTCCCGCGCCGCTACGCGGAACAACCAGGCCGACAGGAGCCACAACGCAGCAAAGAAGCCGGTCAGGACCACGATGGCCCCTGGCCAGTTCTCCCCTGTGGATCCCAATCCGGCGATCAGGGCGATCACGCCGACCAGAATCTGTGCGAGTGCCGTCACGGCCAACGCGCATGCCATGCCATTGGGCCGGAAGCGTACGACGAGGGCGCCGAGGAGCCCGGCGGCGAGCACCCCACCGTACATCAGGTTGGCTGCGTCGTCTTCAGACCCAATGATGCCGACGGCAAGGTTTATCCAGATGAGGATGAATGCCGCCACGACCGCAACGCCGACGGCGGCCCGGTAGGTGACGGTCCCGTTCATCCTTGCTGCGATCTCGTAGGCGCCGCAGGCGCCGAACAGCATGGTGCCGAAGACGGCGAAATCGGCAGCGTTCCAGTCTACTTCATCGGTGACCTGCATCGCGATCAGAGGCAGCAGCAATAGGAGCGCCGAGATCGCCCAGGGTGCCATCCTCCAAGAACGTCTGCGCCGCCCGCCGTTGTCCGCGCCTCCTGCCATCTTACCTGCTTTCGTACGGTCGGAAGGCATTCAGCCTAACTCAAGATCGCCTGTAAACGGTATGGCAAAATTCCAAGACCTGACGATGGCCTTGTGGGACGCTCAAGCAAATTCAAAGCTTCGCCGCCCGGAAGGTGTCGCAGGCCTGGACCTGACCGCTCTTGAGCCCCGTGGTGAGCCAGCGCATGCGCTGCTCCGATGAGCCGTGGGTGAAGCTGTCGGGCACGACGCGGCCCTGGCTCTGCTTCTGCAGGCGGTCGTCGCCGATGGCCTCGGCCGCCCGGATCGCCTCCTCGATATCGCCCTGTTCCAGGGACTGCCAGCGCTGGTTGGAATGGTGCGCCCAGACGCCGGCGAGACAGTCGGCCATCAGCTCCACGCGCACGGAGAGCTGGTTGCGCTCCGCTGTTCCCACCTGCTGCTGGCGCTCCTGCACCCGCGGCAGGATGCCGAGCTGGTTCTCCACGTGGTGGCCGACCTCGTGCGCCAGCACATAGGCATAGGCGAAGTCGCCGCCGGCGCGGAAGCGCTGCTGCATCTCCTGGAAGAAGGACAGGTCGATGTAGATGGTCTGGTCGAGCGGGCAGTAGAACGGCCCCATGGCCGATTGGGCGCCGCCACAGCCGGAGCGGGTCGCGCCGGAGAACAGCACGAGCTTCGGCGGGGCGTATTGCCGGTTCACCTGCTGCGGCAGCACGGTCTTCCACACGTCCTCCGTATTGCCGAGGATCGCGGCGGCGAAGCGGCCCATCTCGTCCTGCGGCGCGCCCTGACGGCCCTGCGGCGCCTGCTGCTGGTAGCCCGAGCCGCCGCCCGCGATCATCTCGGCGCCGCCGATGAGCAGGCGCGGATCGATGCCGAAGGCCCAGCCGATCAGGCCGAGGATGATGATGGTCCCCATGCCCAGGCCGCCCGCCCCGCCGGGAATGCCCATGCCGCGGCGGTCTTCCACATTGGACGAGGTTCGGAAATCTTCCCAGCGCATAATTCACCTGCAGGAAGCGGTGTCTCGCACCGCGTTGACTTAAAGCGGGAGCTTATAGCCGGGTTCCGCCGGGGGCCGGAAGGGTGCTTTACTCCTTCCCGTCGAGGGCGCGGCGAAGGGCTGTGAAATCCCGCCAGCCGAGGCGCTTCTGCAGGGGCTGGCGCAGGAGGTAGGCCGGATGCAGGGTCGGCAGGGTGCGGATCTCGCGCCCGTCCTCGGTCTTGTAGCTGAACCAGCGCCCGCGGGTGCGCAGGATACCGTCCTTGACCCCGAGCAGGTTCTGGGCCGCGGGGCCGCCGAGGCAGACGAGGAATTCCGGGCTCGCCAGCTCGATCTGGCGGGCGATGAAGGGCTTGCAGATGGCCACTTCCTGCGGGGTCGGCGTGCGGTTTCCCGGCGGCCGCCAGGGCACGATGTTGGCGACGTAGACCTGGGTCCGGTCGAGGCCGACGGCGGCGAGCATCCGGTCGAGGAGCTGGCCGGAGCGGCCCATGAAGGGCTTGCCGATCCGGTCCTCGTCGGCGCCGGGGGCCTCGCCCACCAGCATGACGCGCCCTTCCGGGTTCCCGTCCGCGAAGGCGAGGTTCTTGGCGCTGAACTTCAGGGCGCAGCCGTCGAACTCCCGAAGCAGTGCCTCCAGCTCCTCCAGGGATTTCGCGTCGCGCGCCAGCTCCCGCGCCATGCCGGCCACGTCCTCCGGCGCGGCCGCCGCCATCTTGGGCAGCGTGCGGGGAGGGGGTGTGGCAGGACGGGGCGCCTCACGCCTGGGCTCCGGCGCCCTCGGTGGGACGGCCGGAGCGGCGGCTTCGGCGAAGCGGTTGTGCGGCGTCTCGTCGAGGGCAAGGTCCACCCCCGCCTCGACGTGGAAGTCGAGGAGCGCCTGGAGAGCGTCGCGGTCGGAGGGGAGATCCTGCATGGATCGTATGTAAGCATTCTCAGGGGCCCGGACAACTCAGGCCCGCAGGGGACCCGCCCGGTCTTGCCCTCACGAAATCAGGTCGAAAAGGGTGGGGCTCTCGTCCCGTCTGGCGCCCTCGATGGCGAGAAGGCGGCGCTTGGTCGTGGCGCCGCCACTGGCCGAAAAGCCCCCGAGCCTGCCGCCCGCCGCCACGACCCGGTGGCAGGGTACGATGACAGCGAACGGATTTCGCCCCAGTGCTTGGCCGATCGCCCGGGCGTTGCCGATGCCGAGCCGGGAGGCAATCTCGCCGTAGGTCAGCACGCGGCCCGGCGGAATGCTGCGGGCGACCTCGTAAACACGCCGGTCGAAGTCGGGCACGTCGTCCATGTCCAGCCGGACGCCGGACAGATCGCGCGCCTCACCCCCGAGAAGGGCCGTCACATCGTCGATGATGCCCTGGATGTCCGGTGGCGGCGGAGTTTCGCGGATCCCGGGGAAGCGCTTGGCGAGACGGCCGCGCATCCTGGATGCGTCCTCCTCCGGGAGCTGGAAGCCCACCACGCCGCGCCCGTTCCAGGCGAGCCCGCAGATGCCGATGGGCGTGTCGAACAGCGTGTATAACGCCTCGGGTTCGGACCGATGATCCTGCATGCCCCTTTGTAGCCCTCCTGTCATTGCCGAACAACTCAGGATAGCCTTCTCCATCGCGACGAGAGGCCCGTCCGGTGGCCGATCCAAGTTCCTCAGGACAGGCAGCGATGATCGATTTTCCGCATAACCTTATACGCAAAGAGAACTTTCAGCTTCGGGGCAATGAAGCTAGGACAGTGACCTGATCAGAACGACTTGAGAATTCGAATAGATCGTTCATATGTAAACCGTCTATTCGATCAAGCGTGAAAGCCGCGTACCAGGAGAACCGCTATGGCCGATCTGCCCGCCCGTGAATCGATGGATTTCGACGTCGTCGTCGTGGGGGCCGGTCCTGCGGGCTTGGCCACTGCCATCCGGCTCAGGCAGCAGGCGGCGGAGGCCGGCGCCGATGTGTCGGTGGTGGTGGTCGAGAAGGGCTCAGAAGTCGGCGCCCACATCCTCTCCGGCGCCGTCATCGACCCCATTGGCCTCGACGGCCTGATCCCGGACTGGCGCGACGATCCGGACCGGCCCCTCAAGACGCAGGTAACGGCGGACGAGTTCATGTATCTGGGACATGCGGGCGGCATCCGCCTTCCCAACGTGTTCATGCCCAAGCTCATGAACAACCACGGCAACTTCGTCGGCTCCCTCGGCAACGTCGCCCGCTATCTCGGCCGCAAGGCGGAGGAACTCGGGGTCGAGATCTATCCTGGTTTCCCGGCCTCCGAGGTGCTGGTGGAGGACGGCAAGGTGGTGGGCATCGCCACGGGCGACATGGGGATCAGCCGCGACGGCCAGCCCAACGCCAATTTCACCCGCGGCATGGAGCTGCGCGCCAAGTACACGATCTTCGCGGAAGGCGCGCGCGGCTCCCTCACCAAGCAGATGGTGGAGCGCTTCGGCCTCAACCAGGGCCGCGACCATCAGAAATACGGCATCGGCATCAAGGAGCTGTGGCAGGTGAGGCCGGAGAAGTTCCAGCCCGGCCTCGTGCGCCATTCCATGGGCTGGCCGCTGCCGAACAACGCCGGCGGCGGTTCCTGGCTCTACCATTTCGACGACCACTTGGTGTCGGTCGGCTTCGTGGTCCACCTCAACTACAAGAACCCGACCCTGTCGCCCTTCGATGAGTTCCAGCGCTTCAAGACGCACCCGATGGTGCGCGATGTGTTCGAGGGCGCCAAGCGCATCGGCTACGGCGCGCGCGCCATCATGGAGGGCGGCTGGCAGTCGGTGCCGCGCCTGTCGTTCCCGGGCGGCTGCCTCGTGGGCGACTCGGCCGGGTTCGTGAACGTGCCGCGCATCAAGGGCAGCCACAACGCCATCCTGTCGGGGATGCTCTGCGCCGAGCACGTGTTCGCGGCGCTGCAGGCGGGGCGGGCCAACGACGAAGTGGCGTCCTACGAGGAGGCGTGGCGCTCCTCGCCCATCGGCTACGACCTCAAGCGGGTCCGCAACGTCAAGCCGCTCTGGTCGAAATACGGCACCCTGGCCGGCGTGGCGCTCGGTGGCCTCGACATGTGGATGACGGAGCTGTTCGGCTGGTCCTTCTTCGGTACCATGAAGCACGGCAAGCCGGACCACGAATGCCTGCTGCCGCTGTCCCAGGTGAAGCCGATCAGATATGACAAGCCCGACGGGGTCCTGACCTTCGACAAGCTGTCCTCGGTGTTCCTGTCGAACACCAACCACGAGGAGGACCAGCCGGTCCATCTCAAGGTCAAGGACATGAGCCTGCAGAAGGCGTCCGAGCACGACCTCTATGGCGGACCCTCGCAGCGCTACTGCCCGGCGGGGGTGTACGAGTGGGTCGAAGGCGAGGGCGGGGTGCGCTACCAGATCAACGCGCAGAACTGCGTCCACTGCAAGACCTGCGACATCAAGGACCCGAACCAGAACATCAACTGGGTCACCCCGGAGGGCGGCGGCGGGCCGAACTACGTCAACATGTGAGGCATCCTCCCGCTCCGCCGCGAGCGCGGCGGAGCGGGGCTCTGACCCGCCGCTTTCCCGCCTTTCGGGAAGCTTGTCCGTTCACCAGGACGCGACCAGCGGCAATGTTCCCCTTGCCGCCGGGCCGGGGAGACGCCATTCTCCGGCCTGATTTGGCAGACATCTCCGTTCCCCTTGAGATGTCGCGATGATTGGAGCCGCGCTTCGTGCCAACCTTCAGATTGCCTACGGGCCGCAAGGGCCTGCCTGCGCTTATGTTCTCGATCGTCGGCCTTCTGGCCGCCGCGCCTGCCGCCCATGCCCGGACGGAGGCGACCGCCAAGACGGAAGTCGACGAGCCCCTGCGCCCGGCAATGAGCCTGGAAGGCAACTTCCTCGCGGCCTACGTGGCCGGCGTGGCGCGTGACACGGAAGCGGCGGCGCTGTTCTACCGTGAGGCGATCCAGGAGGATCCGCGCAATCAGGAGCTTCTCGAGCGGGCTTTCGTGGCCTTCCTGGCCAGCGGCAACATGCCCGAGGCCTTCCGGGCCGCCGAGCGCCTGGCCTCCCGCGACTCCTCCAACAACCTGGCCCAGTTCGCCCTCAGTGTCCGCTCCATGAAGGAGCAGAAATACGCGGAGGTCCGCAAGAGGCTGCAGACCGCCACGGGCAACCGCCGGGCCGACCTGACGGCCACGCTCCTGGCCGCCTGGTCCTATGCAGGTTCCAAGGACGGCAAGAAAGCCCTCGAGATGGTGGACCGGCTCAAGAACGAGCGGGCCTTCAACCAGTTCCGCGAATATCACGCCGCCCTCATCGCCGACGTGGTCGGCAACGCCGCCGAGGCGGACAAGCGGTTCAAGGCGGCCTACGAGGGCGAGCGCAACACCTTGCAGGTGGTCGACGCCTATGGACGCTTCCTGGCCAAGCGCGGCCGCAAGGAAGAGGCGCTGAAGGTCTACAAGGCCTTCGACGAGGTGGTGCCGCGCCATCCGATCGTCCGCACCGCGATCAAGGCCATCGAGGAGAACAAGCCCCTCCAGCCCCTCGTCCGGACGGCCCAGGACGGGGCGGCCGAACTGCTCTACGGGCTCGGCGTCGTCGGCAACAGCCAGGGCGACGAGCTGACCTCCATCATCTATCTGCGCCTCGGCCTTGACCTCGATCCGGACCACGCGCTCGCCCTCGTCACCCTCGGCGACGTCTTCGAGCGCATGAAGCAGTACGAGCAGGCCAACGAGGCCTTCGCCCGCGTGCCGAAGGATTCGCCGGTTCGCGCCAGCTCCGACATCTCCATCGGCCAGAACCTCGAGCTGATGGGCCGCAGCGCCGAGTCGGAGGCTTATCTCAAGAACCTCATGAAGGAGCGGCCCGACGACGTCGAGGTCGTGATGGCGCTCGGCAACGTGCTGCGCTCGCGCAAGCAGTTCGCCGAGGCCGCCGAGATCTACGGCAAGGCGGTCGAGCTGATCGGCACGCCCGACCGCGGCCACTGGATCCTGTTCTTCTATCGCGGCACGTCCTACGAGCGAGCGAAGCAGTGGGACAAGGCCGAGGCCGACCTGAAGAAGGCCCTCGAACTCGTCCCGGACACCCTGCCGGCCGGCAAGGCCCAGGTTCTCAACTATCTGGCCTATTCCTGGGTCGACCAGAACATGAATATCGACGAGGCCTTCAAGATGCTCACCCGGGCGGTGGAGCTGGCCCCGCGCGACGGGATGATCATCGACTCGCTGGGCTGGGCCTATTACCGCATGGGCCGCTACGAGGACGCGGTCCGCGAGCTGGAGAAGGCCGTGGAGCTGAAGGCCGGCGACCCGGTGATCAACGACCATCTCGGCGACGCCTACTGGAGGGTCGGCCGCAAGCTGGAAGCCAAGTTCCAGTGGACCCATGCCAAGGACTCGAACCCCGAGCAGGAGGATCTGGTGAAGATCCTTCGCAAGATCGACTACGGGCTCGACGAGGAGGCGAAGCCCGCCGCCGCGGAAAACACGCCGCCTCCGGCGCCTGCGCCGAAGGCCGATGCCAGCGGCGGTTAAGCACCCGATCCGCCTCACGATGCCCGGCCCCTGAGCCGGGCATTTTCATGGGTGCGTCTGCCGTTGGGCCTGGCCCTTCCCAAGGGCGCCCGTCTGGGGCATGGAAGCGCCATGCCCCAGCCTCTTGCGACCCGCGCGCCCGCCAAGATCAACCTGACGCTCCACGTCCTCGGGCGGCGCGCGGACGGCTATCACGAGCTGGAAAGCCTCGTGGCCTTCGCCGGAACGGGGGACGACCTGCGTCTCGATCCGGGCCCGTCCCTTGCCTTGCGCGTGAGCGGCCCGACGGCTTCCTTGACCGGCCACGATGCCAACAATCTCGTCCTGAAAGCCGCGCGCCTTCTGGCCGAGCGGGTCGAGGGGCTGCGGCCGGGCACCTTTCACCTGACCAAGCGCCTGCCGGTCGCGGCCGGCATCGGGGGAGGCTCGTCCGACGCGGCGGCGGCCCTGCGGCTGCTCGCCCGACTCAACGGCCTGCCCCTTGCCCATCCGGCGGTGCGGGAGGCGGCCCGCCTCACGGGCGCCGACGTGCCCGTCTGCCTGGAGCCGCGGGCGCGGATGATGCGCGGGACCGGCGAGGAGGTGGGACGGGCGCTTCGCCTGCCGCGGCTGTTCGCGGTTCTGCTCAATCCCCGCGTGCCGGTGGAGACGCCGAAGGTCTTCAAGGCGCTCGGGCTGGAGCCGGGCCAGACTTTGAAAGGCGGGGGGCATCCGGTGATGGAGGCGGACCCAACCGCTCCCCTGCTCGACGTCCTGAGAGCGGCCCGCAACGACCTCGAGCGCCCGGCCCGCGAAGTCGAGCCTTTGGTCGGCGAGGCGCTTCGGCTCGTCTCCGCGACGCCGGACTGCCGCTTGGTCCGCATGTCAGGCTCGGGCGCGACGGTGTTCGGCCTCTACGACGACTGCCGCGCCGCCGCGGAAGCCGCGAAGCGGCTGGGGCGGGAGCGGCCCGGCTGGTGGGTGAAGGCGACGAGTTTGCGGTAGATCCTCTACGTTGTCCCGGGCCTGTCCGGTAGCGGTCCGGTGCTGCGGCTCCGCACGAAAATGGCCGGCGCGAGGCCGGCCATGATGCATCGCGAGCGGGACTTGCTTACCAGGCCGGTATGATCGCGCCCTTGAAGCGCTCCTCCAGGAACTTCGCGACTTCCGGCGACTGGTAGGATTCCACGAAGGTCCTGATCTCCGGGCGGTTCTCCTCGCCCTGGCGGGCGGCCACGAAATTGGCGTAGGGATTACCCTCGCGCTTCTCGACCGCGATCGTGTCCTTGCGGATATCGAGGCCGGCATTGAGCGCGTGGTCCGTGTTGATCACCGCTGCGTCGAGATCGGGCAGCGCGCGGGGGAGCTGCGCGGCGTCGAGTTCCGAGAACTTCACGCCCTTCGGGTTCTCGGCGATGTCGAGCAGTGTCGGCGACAGGCCCTTGCCCTCTTTGATTTTGATCACGCCCTCCTGGGCCAGCAGGTTGAGCGCGCGGCCCCCGTTGCTCGGGTCGTTGGGGATGCCGATCCGGGCGCCCTTGGGCAACTCGGCGACGGACTTCACCTTCGACGAGTAAAGGCCGATGGGCTGCACGAAGGTGAAGCCGACGGGCACGATCTTGTAGCCACGCGCGGCGATCTGCGCGTCGAGGTAGGGCTTGTGCTGGAAGGCGTTGGCGTCGAGGTCCTTTCTCTCCAGCGCCTCGTTGACGAGGGCGTAGTCGGAGAAGGGCACGAGCTCGACGGTGAGCCCCTTGCCGGCCGCCACCTTCTTGACGACCTGGGCCACTTCCTCCTCCGCGCCGGACATGACGCCGACCTTGATGCTCTTCTGCTGGGCGGCGGCCGGCAGCGCGACCGTGAGGGCGGCGCCGAGGACCAGGGAAGCGGAGAGAAGCGTGCGACGGGTGAGATCGATCATTTCGGATGCCTTTCGGGCAAGGTTCGTCCTCGGCCTCAACACGAAGCCGGACATGTGGTTCGGGATGCGACGGGGAAGGTCTAGGCCGTGGGGCGACGACACCCGGGCGCCAGGTCAGGCTGCCGGTTTGGCGTCATTCCTGAGAATGGGTTCGTCATGGCACATCGACCCTCGTGAACCACGAGGCGGGATACGCTCGTGGCGCTTTAGCGTTTGATGACGCGGCGCAAGCTGCTCGTCTCAAATCACCGCGGCCTCGCGACGGAAGCACCGTTGGTCGGCGGGAAGACCTTTCGCACCGGAAGGTCTGTATGTCAACCGAAATGTTCTTTTTAGAGAACGAAGCGGCGGGCCTTCGCGTCCTCATGCCGCTAGGCCATTCGGTCGAGGGGACGCGGCACGTATGCTACATTATAAAATATACAAAAATCAGCCGTTAGGCGTCGCTGCAAGCGATCGGCAATGAAGCACGAGGGGCAAGACCATGGGCAATTCCGGTGAGATCTTCGAGTGGGAGAGCGTCACGCAGCCGTCCTATTGGGGCCGGCAAATCATCGACGCCGAGGGTCAGGCTGCGATGGGCCAGATCATCGCCACCGGCGCCAACACCGTCACGATCATCCCCAACTTCTTTCAGGAGAACAAGTTCAGCAATGAGGTGAAATTGAACGACGGCGACCCAGGCAACCCATGGGACAACGAGAGCGACACGTTCGCGGAGGTGGAGCAATCCATCCTCGTGGCCAAGGCGCGGGGCCTCAAGGTCGTGCTGAAGCCTCATGTGGAATCCGACAATCGCGTCTGGCGCGCCGAATTTCAGCCCACAGACCCCAAAGCATGGTTCGACAGCTACAAGGCCATGATGGTCGAATATGCCAAGGTCGCTCAGCGGGCCGGTGCGGAGATGATCTGCGTCGGCACCGAGATGATGAGCATGACGGACCCGACCAAGGTCTGCAGCGACGGCAAGACCTATACGCAGAAATGGGTCGAGATCATCGACGCCGTGCGCGCGGTCTATTCGGGCAAGGTCACCTATGCGGCGACCTATTGGGAGACGCCGAAAATCGGCTTCTGGGACAAGGTCGATTACATCGGGATCGACGCATATCTGCCGCTCACCCCGAAGCACCCGGAAGGCGATCCATCGCCATACGATCCGACCGTCGGCGAGATGATCGATGCCTGGACGAAGCCCCATTTCGATTCCTGGATCAGGGATACGCTGCATGGGGGCAGGTCCGCTGTCGATTACTACAAGTTCCTGTCGGAGAAGTACGGCAAGCAGGTTCTCTTCACCGAGGTCGGCTACCGGAGCCTAGACGGAGCAACCACCGATCCCGGCGTGTTCGGAGGCAGGGAGGGCGGTCCTGCCGACTACGAGGAGCAGGTCCACGCCTACGAGGCTCTTTTCCACGTCATGGAGAATTACGGCGGGCAATGGCTCGCGGGCGCTTTCCTGTGGAGCTACTACTCCTTCGAAAATCCGATGCTCCCTGTGAGCGAAGGAGGCCGGGGCGTCCCGTGGACGGGCTACACCACGCAGCACAAGCCCGCGAACAATGTCGTCACCGAGCATTATTCGGGTCCGGTA
Source organism: Microvirga sp. (assembly GCA_035645535.1). GTDB lineage: Bacteria > Pseudomonadota > Alphaproteobacteria > Rhizobiales > Beijerinckiaceae > Microvirga. Next base: position 66,302 of record DASQMJ010000031.1, read on the forward strand.
CACAAGACCGGCCTTGTCTGGAACGGCACTGCCGCCGCTGACAAGCTCGATGGCGGATATCACAACGACACGCTGAACGGCGGCGGCGGGAACGACGTGCTGTGGGGCGGGTCCGGTAACGACGTTCTCAATGGAGGAGGGGGCCACAACAATACCGCTGTGTTCTCCGGTCGCGTGAGCGACTACGTCATCACCACGAACGAAGGTACCACCACGGTCAAGGACAAGCGCACCAACAAGGATGGCGAAGACACGCTCACCGACATCCGCCTCCTGCACTTCAAGGGCGAGGGCAAGACCATCGCGCTCAACAACGTCGCTCCGGTCGACCTGGCGCTCTCAAACGCCTCCGTAGCGGAGAACGCTCCCTCCTACACGGTGGTCGGCCGCCTCTCGGCATCCGACGCGGACGGCGATGGGGTCGGCTTCAGCCTCGCAACCAATCCCGATGGGGCCTTCGCCATCCACGACGGCCATCTCGTGCTGGCCCGTCCGCTCGATTTCGAAGCCAGGGCGCAGTACGACGTCGTGGTGAAGGCGATGGATCCTTACGGGGGCGAGGTCACGCAGACCTTCACGATCACGGTCACGGATCAAATCGAGGACCTGGTGCTGCGCGGCTCCTCCCGCGGCGACCGTCTGGTCGGGCAGAACGGCAACGACCGGCTCTACGGCAAGGCCGGCAAGGACGTGCTCACGGGCGCGGCGGGAGCGGACATCTTCGTGTTCGACACCAGGCCGAACAAGAAGACCAACCTCGACACCATCCGCGACTACTCGGTGGCCGACGACACGATCTGGCTCGACAACAAGGTGTTCAAGAAGCTCGGCAAGAAGGGCACGGAGCTGAGCCCGGTCAAGCTGAACAAGAAGTTCTTCAAGGTGGCCGACAAGGCCCGGGACAAGGACGATTACCTTATCTACAACAAGAAGAAGGGCATCCTCTCCTACGATGCCGACGGCTCGGGTGCCGGCAAGGCGGTCGAGATCGCAAAGCTGTCGAAGAACCTCAAGCTCACCGCCGACGACTTCTTCGTCATCTGACGGAAGGACGCCGGCTCAATAGGCGCGGGCGATGCAGAAATCGACCGCGTCGAGGAGGGCCTGCTTCATCGGACCGTTCGGGAACAGCGCGAGGGCGTCGCGGGCCATGGCGCCGTAGTGGCGGGCGCGCTCGATGGTGTCCTCCAGCGCCCGGTGGCGGCGCATGATGGCGATAGCCTGCTCCAGGTCGGCATCCTCGATGGCGCCGTCCTCCAGCACCCGCCGCCAGAACGCGCGCTCCTCGTCCGTGCCGCGGCGGAAGGAGAGGACCACCGGCAGGGTGATCTTCCCCTCGCGGAAATCGTCGCCCACGTTCTTGCCCAGCGTCGCGGCCTTGCCGCCGTAGTCGAGGGCGTCGTCCACGAGCTGGAACGCGATGCCGAGATTCATGCCGTAGGAGCGGCAGGCGGCCTGCTCGGCCTTGGGGCGCTCGGCGATCACCGGGCCCACCTCGCAGGCGGCGGCGAAGAGCTCCGCCGTCTTGCCGCGGATCACCGCGAGGTATTCGTCCTCCGTGGTCTCGGTGTTTTTGGCGGCGGCGAGCTGCATCACCTCGCCCTCGGCGATCACGGTCGCGGCGGCGGACAGGATGTCGAGGGCGCGCAGCGAGCCCACCTCCACCATCATCCGGAAGGCCTGGCCGAGCAGGAAGTCGCCCACCAGGACGCTCGCCTCGTTGCCCCACTTGATGCGCGCAGCGACCTTGCCCCGGCGCATGTCACTCTCGTCCACCACGTCGTCGTGGAGCAGGGTGGCGGTGTGCATGAACTCCACCGAGGCCGCGAGCTTCACGTGGCCGTCGCCCCGGTAGCCGGAGAGGCCGGCGGTGGCCAGGGTCAGCATGGGGCGCAGGCGCTTGCCGCCGGAGGAGATGAGGTGGTTCGCCACCTCCGGGATCATGGTGACCTCGGAGCCGGTGCGCGACAGGATCATCCCATTGACCCGCTCCATGTCGGCCGCCACAAGGGAAACGAGCCTCTCGATGCCGGCATTCTTCTCAGGATGCTTGTCTTCGAACGGTACGACGACGCCCACGTCTCAAACCCGGGTTGCCGGCCGGCAGGGCCGGTAGGAATATGAAGCCACCGTGGCATGGCACTTTCCATGCTGCAATGCAAACGCACACCGCAAGGGAAGGGTCAGGCGCCGATGGTCGAAATCGTCCGCAGCAACGATCTCGTTCTGATCGGCTTCCTACAATCCCTGCTGGAGAACGCCAATATCCCCGTTTTCGTGGCGGACACGCACATCAGCGCCCTGGAGGGCATGATCGGGGCTTTTCCGCGCCGCATCCTGGTTCCCGAGGACCATGCCGCGCAGGCGCGCCGCCTCATCGGCGAGGCCGGGCTCGAGGCCGAGCTGCGGCATGGTTGAGACCACGGACGATTCGCTCCTCGGCGGGCGTGTCGGCCTGACCCAGCCGGCAAAAGGACACCGGGCAGGCACCGACGCTGTGCTGCTGGCGGCTTCCGTTTCGGCGAAGCCGGGGGATCTCGTGGTGGATGTGGGCGCCTCGACCGGCGCCGTCGGCCTCATGGTGGCCGCGCGGGAAAAAGGCGTGCGCCTCGTCTTCGTCGAGCGGGACCCGGACCTTGCGGAGCTCTGCCGCCGCAACTGCCTCCGCAACGGGATCGAGGGGCAGGTTGCCGCCGTCGATGTGCTGGACAGGTCCGCGCGTCAGGCCGCCGGCCTCCTGCCGGAAAGCGCCGACTGGGTGGTGACCAATCCGCCTTTCCTGGAGGCGGGGCAGGCGCGGATCTCGCCGGATCGAGGCCGTGCCGCCGCCCATGCCCTGCCGGCCGGCGGGCTGGAGGCTTGGCTCAAGGCCTGCGCGGGACTGCTCAGGCCGAGGGGAGGCCTGGCGCTCATCCACCGGGCCGACCGGCTCGCCGATTGCCTAATGTTGCTGGGAAAGGGGATGGGCGCCCTGCAACTGCGCCTCGTGCATCCGTCCGCCGACCGGCCGGCGATCCGGTTCCTGCTCACCGGCACCAAGGGGAGCCGCGCTCCCCTGGCCGTGTTGCCGCCCGTCATCCTGAACGGGCCCGATGGGCGCTTCACGCCGCAGGCGGAGGCCCTGCATCGGGGCGAGGCGTTCCTCCCATGAAAACGGGCACCCGAGGGTGCCCGTATCGCGTCGGTCTCACGAGCCGATTTTACCAGCGGCAGACCCGCACCGGAGGCCGGACCCAGCGGAAGCCGTTCCAGACAGGCCGGCCGGGACGGACGAAGCAGCGTCGGCCAGCATAGACCGGACGGGCGTAGTAAGGACGATAGGGACGGTAGCCGTAGCGATATCCGCGATAGGGCCGACGGTACTCGCGATAGTAGGGACGCGGACCATACTGGACCGTCACGACGGGGCCACCCCAGCCGGACCGATAGCCCGGATAGTAGGGCTGCGCCTCGGCGGGCTGGGCGGTGAACGCGCCGAAGCCCAGAACGGCGAAGCCAAGAAGGCTGAAAAGCAGTTTACGCATCAATTTGTCTCCTCCACTCCGGGCCGGTCGCCCGCTTGCAACAGAGTATCGACAGAGCGGTTATCGATGACTTGAATTTAGATCGCCTTAACTGAACGCAACCCAACCGGTTCCCTAAAGGGATATTCATCTTGGGAAGCTGCGCCGCGGGCCCTACATGGATGTCATGAGCCAGATCACCCTCACGTCGCTGCTCCCCGAGCGCCTGCATTTCCTTCTTCCCAGCCGCCTGAGGCCGGACCTGCCGGTGGTTCCGGTCGTGCGCCTGTCCGGCCCCATCGGGGCGGTCATGCCGCTCCGGCCCGGGCTTGCCATGTCGACCGTCGCACCGGTGCTGGAGCGAGCCTTCTCGGTCCCGAAGGCGAGGGCCGTGGCGCTGGTCATCAACTCGCCGGGAGGTTCGGCGGCGCAGTCGCACCTGATCTTCCGCCGAATCCGGACGCTCTCCGAGGAGAAGAAGCTGCCCGTCTTCGCCTTCGTGGAGGATGCGGCGGCCTCGGGCGGCTACATGATCGCCTGCGCGGCGGACGAGATCTTCGCCGATCCGGCTTCCATCGTCGGCTCCATCGGGGTCGTGTCGGCGAGCTTCGGCTTCAACCGCCTGATCGAGCGCTTCGGGATCGAGCGCCGGGTCTATACGGCGGGCGAGAACAAGGCGATGCTCGACCCCTTCCAGCCGGAAAAGCCCGAGGATGTGGAGCGCCTGAAGAGCCTCCAGCGCCACATCCACGACGTCTTCGTCGATCTGGTGAAGTCGCGTCGGGGCGGGAAACTCGACCAGGCGAACGGCGACCTCTTCTCCGGGGCCTTCTGGGTCGGCGAGGAGGCGAGGGGTCTCGGCCTGATCGACGGCATCGGGGACATCCGCACGATCATGCGCGAGCGCTTCGGCGAGAAGGTGCAGTTGCGGATGATCGAGCCTGCCCGTCAGCCGCTCCTCGCCCGCCTTCTCGGCCGCCGTCCGGCTGGGCAGACCGGCCTGATCGACCCCGCCGAGCTGCTGGGCACCCTGGAGGAGCGGGCAGCCTGGGCGCGGCTGGGGCTGTAGCACCGTCGCTTCGGAGGCCCGCTGTCCGTCGCCATTCCGGAGCGGGTGTGATGGTTTCCCTTCCCTCCGGCGGCTGACGCCGCCTCCGGCCGCGAGCGACGAGGGGCCCCTCCGCGCTTGACTTGCGCCGCCCCAACTCCCAAGGGTTCCCTTCAGATTTCCAACCACCGGACGCCGAGATGACGAGCGACACCGCGCATATGAATCCTGCGCGCTCCTTCCAGGGGCTGATCCTCACCCTGCAGCGCTACTGGGCCGAACAGGGCTGCGTGATCCTCCAGCCCTACGACATGGAGATGGGCGCGGGCACCTTCCACCCGGCGACGACGCTCCGGGCGCTCGGTCCGAAGCCCTGGCGCGCGGCCTATGTGCAGCCCTCCCGCCGGCCGAAGGACGGGCGCTATGGAGAGAACCCGAACCGGCTCCAGCACTATTACCAGTTCCAGGTGATCCTGAAGCCGAACCCCCCGGACATCCAGCAGCTCTACGTGAAGTCGCTGGAGGCCATCGGCATCGACACCTCGGTCCACGACATCCGCTTCGTCGAGGACGACTGGGAGAGCCCGACGCTGGGCGCCTGGGGGCTGGGCTGGGAATGCTGGTGCGACGGCATGGAGGTGTCGCAGTTCACCTACTTCCAGCAGGTGGCGGGCTTCGAGTGCTCCCCCGTGGCGGGCGAGCTGACCTACGGCCTCGAGCGCCTCGCCATGTACCTGCAGGGCGTGGAGTCGATCTACGACCTCAACTTCAACGGCCTCGAAGGGGACCGGAAGGTCACCTACGGCGACGTGTTCCTCCAGGCCGAGCAGGAATATTCCCGCCACAACTTCGAATATGCCGACACGGAGATGCTCTTCCGCCACTTCCGCGACGCGGAGGCCGCGTGCCGCAAGTACCTGGAGGAGGGAGAGCCCAGACCCGGCTCCAACGACAGCCGCCATCTCATGGCGCTGCCGGCCTACGACCAGTGCATCAAGGCGAGCCACATGTTCAACCTGCTCGACGCCCGCGGCGTGATCTCCGTCACCGAGCGCCAGAGCTACATCCTGCGCGTCCGCGAACTCGCCAAGGCCTGCGGCGCCGCGTGGCTGAAGACCGAGGGCGGAGGCGTGGCGGCTTGAAGCCCGCTCCCTCTTCATCCTCCCATCCCTGATTTCGAAGTTCCGCCATGCCCGACCTTCTCCTTGAACTGTTCTCCGAAGAAATCCCCGCCCGGATGCAGCGCCGCGCGGCCGAGGATCTGCGGAAGCTCGTCACCGATGCGCTCGTGGAGCGCGGCTTCGTCTACGAGGGCGCCAAGGCCTTCGCGACGCCGCGGCGGCTCGCGCTGCACATCGCGGGCCTGCCCGTGAAGGGGCAGGACGTGCGCGAGGAGCGCAAGGGCCCCCGCGTCGGCGCGCCCGAAGCGGCCTTGCAGGGCTTCCTGAAGGGAGCGGGGCTCACCTCCATCGACCAGGCGAAGATCGAGAGCGACCCGAAGAAGGGCGAGTTCTACGTGGCGGTGATCGAGAAGCCGGGCCGCGCCACGCAGGACGTGCTGGCGGAGATCATCCCGCAGATCGTCAAGAACTTCCCGTGGCCGAAATCCATGCGCTGGGGCGCGGCCTCGAAGGACCCCGGGTCCTTGCGCTGGGTGCGGCCGCTGCAATCCATCGTCTGCACCTTCGGGCCCGAGACGGAGGATCCGGAGGTGGTGCGCTTCGAGGTCGACGGCATCGCGTCGGGCGACGTCACCTACGGCCACCGCTTCCTGTCCCCGGGCGCGGTCCGGGTGAGGCGCTTCGACGACTACGCCCCGGCGCTGGAGCGCGCCAAGGTGGTGCTCGATGCCGACCGGCGCAAGGACATCATCCTGCACGACGCCAAGGACCTCGCCTTCGCGCAAGGCTTGGAACTCGTCGAGGACGAGGGCCTGCTGGAGGAGGTCGCCGGCCTCGTGGAATGGCCGGTGGTGCTCATGGGCTCCTTCGACGAGGCATTCCTCGACATCCCGCCGGAGGTGATCCGCACCACGATCCGCGCCAACCAGAAATGCTTCGTGCTGCGCGACCCGCGCACCGGCAAGCTCGCCAACAAGTTCCTGCTCACTTCGAACCTCGTGGCGAAGGATGGCGGCAAGACCATCGTGGGCGGTAACGAGCGCGTGGTGCGCGCGCGCCTGTCCGATGCCAAGTTCTTCTGGGAGACGGACCAGAAGGTGAAGCTGGAGGATCGGCTCGAGAAGCTCAAAAGCATCGTGTTCCACGAGAAGCTCGGCACGCAGCACGAGCGCGTGGAGCGCATCGCGGCTCTCGCCAAAGAACTCGCGCCGGTCGTGGGAGCGGAGCCCGCGTTGGCCGAGCGCGCCGCGCGCCTCGCCAAGGCCGATCTCGTCACCGAGATGGTCGGCGAATTCCCCGAATTGCAGGGCCTGATGGGTCGCTACTACGCGACGCTGCAGGGCGAGAACCCGTCGGTCGCGGCGGCGATCGAGGAGCACTACAAGCCGCTCGGCCCCTCCGACCGCGTGCCGACCGATCCGGTTTCGGTGGCGGTGGCCCTCGCCGAAAAGGTCGACACTCTCGTGGGCTTCTGGGCCATCGACGAGAAGCCGACGGGATCGAAGGATCCGTATGCGCTGCGCCGTGCTGCGTTGGGCGTGATCCGGCTGGTGCTTGAGAACGACATTCGCCTGCACCTCGTGCAGAATATCATGAAGAGCCGTGCCTTCGCGGCGGCTGGGGCGAACCATGCGGTCGCGACGGATCTCCTCTCCTTCTTCGCCGACCGCCTGAAGGTCTATCTGCGCGACCAGGGCGCGCGGCACGATCTCATCGACGCGGTCTTCGCACTCGAAGGTCAGGACGACCTGCTGATGATCGTCCGCCGCGTCGAGGCGCTCGGCCGCTTCCTCGACACCGAGGACGGCGCGAACCTGCTCGCCGGCTATCGCCGCGCGGCGAACATTCTCCGCATCGAGGAAAAGAAGGACGGGCGCTCCTATTCCGAGGCGCCGGATCTTCAGGTCGTGAACGACCAGGGGCAGATCGAGGAGAAGGCGCTGGTGGTCGCCCTCGACTCGGCACGCCGGGAGGCCGGGGAAGCGGTGGCGAAGGAAGACTTCGAGGGCGCCATGCGGGCCCTCTCGCGCCTGCGCCAGCCGGTGGACGCCTTCTTCGACAAGGTGACGGTGAATGCGGAAGATGCGGCCCTGCGGGAGAACCGGCTGAAGCTCCTCAACGCCTTGCGCGAGGCGACCCGGGCGGTGGCGGACTTCTCCCGCATCGAGGGTTGATAAGGGCTTTTCCGGCATGGCTGTTGCCGAGAGGTCACAGCCATGCCGTTCACTTCGCGTTAGGCAGGGGCAACTCCGTTACCCCAGGGTAGAAGCCCATGATCACTCGACGCCTTCTGCTCGGCGCCATCGCCGTTGCGCCCCTTGCCGCCTGCCAGACCGCCCAGACCCTACCCCAGGCCGCCGCGGAAGCCGACCCCTATGCCGGCTGGTATATCGGCTCCATGCCCGACCAGCCGCACAACGTGCCGCTGGTCGACCGCAGCAAGATGGACGCGAAGTATCATCGCCAGACGGTGGCCTATAACGGCCCCGAGAAGCCCGGCTCCATCGTGGTCGATATCGACGAGCGGCTCCTTTATCTGGTCCAGCCCGACAACAAGGCGATTCGCTACGGCGTCGGCGTCGGCAAGCAGGGCTTCTCCTGGAAGGGCATCGCGACCGTCGGCCGCAAAGGCGTCTGGCCCGCCTGGTCGCCCACCAAGACCATGGTGAGCCTCAAGCCCGACCTGCCGCGCCATGTGGAGGCCGGCCTCGACAACCCGCTCGGCGCCCGCGCCCTCTACCTCTACCAGGACGGCCGCGACATCCTCTTCCGCATCCACGGCACCAACGAGCCCTGGTCCATCGGCCAGGCGGTATCCTCCGGCTGCGTGCGCATGCTGAACGAGGACGTGGTCGACCTCTACGAGCGCGTCCCCGTGGGCACGACCGTCTACGTGAAGCGCAACGGCCGCTACCGGGTCTGACCAATCGCCGCAGGAAACATCGTGACGGCTGGGCGTTTGCCCGGCCGTTTTGCTTTGCGTAGGTCGCCGTTAGGGGGCCCTGCGGGACTGAGCCCGGAACCCGTCGACAGCAGCGTTTCAGGACGGGCCGAAACGCGTCCCGCCTCACCTTGGATCGTTAGCGGTTACGGGTTTGCCCGCGAAGCGTGCCGCTTCGGGTCAGGCTCCGCTACGCGGCCCGGAACGACGGCGCTCGTGCCCAAAATGGCGGCGGGCCTTGGCTTCTTAGACTAAGGAACCTTGGCTGTTCAGGTTGCGTTTTGGTTCGGCATGCTTCAAGCCATCACCTGCGCTTCAGCAGGACGTAAAGCCAAAAGGGTCGAGCGATGACGCAGTGGGTCTATACCTTCGGTGACGGAAAGGCCGAGGGCGAGGCGGGGATGAAGAATCTCCTGGGCGGCAAGGGGGCCAATCTCGCCGAGATGTCCAACCTCGGGCTCCCCGTGCCGCCGGGCTTCACGATCACGACCGAGGTCTGCACCTACTACTACGACCACGGCCGCGCCTATCCTCAGGACCTGAAGGACCAGGTCGAGAAGGCTCTGGCCTTTGTCGGCCGCCTCACGGGCCGCACCTTCGGCGACGCCGCGAACCCGCTCCTCGTCTCCGTCCGCTCCGGCGCCCGGGCCTCCATGCCCGGCATGATGGACACGGTGCTCAATCTCGGCCTCAACGACGTCACCGTCGAGGCGGTGGCGAAAGACGCCAACGACGAGCGCTTCGCCTACGATTCCTACCGACGCTTCATCACCATGTATTCCAACGTGGTGCTCGGGCTGGAGCACCACCACTTCGAGGAGATCCTCGACGAGTTCAAGGACCGCAAGGGCTACAGCCTCGACACGGACCTGACCGCACAGGATTGGAAGGGCCTGATCCCGCGCTACAAGTCCCTGGTCGAGAAGGAGCTCGGCAAACCTTTCCCGCAGGACCCGCACGAGCAGCTCTGGGGCGCCATCGGGGCCGTATTCGGCTCCTGGATGAACAGCCGCGCCATCAAGTACCGCGAACTGCACGGTATCCCGGCGAGCTGGGGCACGGCCGTGAACGTGCAGGCCATGGTGTTCGGCAACATGGGCGAGACCTCCGCCACCGGCGTCGCCTTCACGCGCAATCCCTCCACCGGCGAGAAGGAGCTCTACGGCGAGTTCCTCATCAATGCGCAGGGCGAGGACGTGGTGGCGGGCATCCGCACGCCGCAGGACATTACCGAGAAAGCGCGCATCGCTTCCGGTTCGGACAAGCCCTCCATGGAGCGAGCGATGCCCGAGGCTTACGCCGAACTCGTGCGCATCTACGGCATCCTCGAGAAGCACTACCGTGACATGCAGGACATGGAATTCACGGTCGAGAAGGGCAAGCTCTGGATGCTCCAGACCCGCAACGGCAAGCGCACCGCGAAGGCGGCCCTGCGCATCGCCGTGGAGCTGGCGAGCGAGGGGCTGATCTCCGAAGAGGAGGCGGTGACCCGTGTCGAGCCGGCGGCGCTCGATCAACTCCTCCATCCCACGATCGATCCCAAGGCCGAGCGCAAGATCCTCGCGACCGGCCTGCCGGCCTCGCCCGGCGCGGCTTCGGGCGAGATCGTGTTCAACTCGGACGATGCCGAGGCCGCGAAAAAAGCCGGCCACAAGGTCATTCTCGTGCGCGTGGAAACGTCGCCGGAGGACATCCACGGCATGCACGCCGCCGAAGGCATCCTCACCACCCGCGGCGGCATGACCTCGCACGCGGCGGTGGTCGCGCGCGGCATGGGCAAGCCCTGCGTGTCCGGCGCCGGTTCGATCCGCGTCGACTACGCGGCGCAGACCATGACCGTCGCCGGGCAGACGCTGAAGAAGGGCGACGTCATCACCATCGACGGGTCGAACGGCCAAGTGCTGCTCGGCCAGGTGAAGATGCTGGAGCCGGAGCTGTCGGGCGAGTTCGCCACCCTCATGGGCTGGGCCGACAAGGTGCGCCGCATGAAGGTGCGCGCCAACGCGGAGACGCCACTCGACGCGCGCACCGCGCGCAATTTCGGCGCCGAGGGCATCGGCCTGTGCCGCACGGAGCACATGTTCTTCGAGGGCGACCGCATCGTGGCGGTGCGCGAGATGATCCTCGCGGACGACGAGGCCGGCCGCCGCGCGGCGCTCAGCAAGTTGCTGCCGATGCAGCGGGCCGATTTCGCCGAGATCTTCACCATCATGAGCGGGCTGCCGGTCACGATCCGCCTGCTCGATCCGCCGCTTCACGAGTTCCTGCCGCATTCCGAAGAGGAGATGCAGGAAGTGGCGAAGGCCATGAACACCTCCGTCGACAAGCTCAGGCACCGGGCGCGCGAGCTGCACGAGTTCAATCCCATGCTCGGATTCCGCGGCTGCCGTCTCGCGGTCGCTTATCCGGAAATCGCCGAGATGCAGGCCCGCGCCATCTTCGAGGCGGCCGTGGAGGCGGGACGCACCACGGGCAAACCCGTCGTGCCGGAGGTGATGGTGCCGCTCGTCATGACCAAGGCGGAGCTCGACCTCGTGAAGGCACGCATCGTCGCCATGGCAGAGGCGGTCGCGAAGGAGACGGGCGTCGCGGTGGAGTATCAGGTCGGCACCATGATCGAGCTGCCGCGCGCGGCTCTGCGCGCGGGCGAGATCGCGGAAGCGGCGGAGTTCTTCTCCTTCGGCACCAACGACCTGACGCAGACCGCCCTCGGCATCTCCCGCGATGACGCGGCGTCTTTCCTCGGCTCCTACACGAGCAAGGGCATCTTGCCGGCAGATCCGTTCGTCACCATCGACCAAGAGGGCGTGGGCGAGCTGATCCGCCTCGCGGCGGAGCGCGGCAAGCGCACGCGCAATGGCATCAAACTCGGCATCTGCGGCGAGCACGGCGGCGATCCGGCGTCGATCCACTTCTGCGAGGAGACGGGCCTCGACTACGTTTCGTGCTCGCCCTACCGGGTGCCGATCGCGCGTCTCGCGGCCGCGCAGGCGGCACTCGGCGGCAAGGCCGCGAGCCAAGCATAAGGTCGGTGTGTCTTGTCCCGTAGCAGATTGTTCTACATCGCCGCGATGATCGTCGCCGGCATCGTGGTCGGATGGATGGCGGCGCAGAATCCGTCGTGGCAGCACGCGGCGATCACGCCGGCCGCGTGGCCCCTGGCCGTTTCCCTTGTGATCGACGTCGCCATCGGGCAGGCGGCCGCCCGCGGCAAGGCGGAGCCTCTCACAATGACGGACCGCTTCGTGGGCGTCCTCGGCGCGGGGCTCATCGTGACGGCGTTTCTGGCCTATCAAGGCTGAGTCGATGGAGCTGACCGGGATGAAGATGCACAAGGGTTCATGCCATTGTGGCGCGGTGGCCTTCGAGGTTGAGACCGATCTCGATCAGGTCATCGAGTGCAACTGCTCCCATTGCCGGCGAAAGGGTTATCTCCTGACCTTTGTGCCGCGCGGCGCTCTCACCGTCCTGAGCGGCGAGGACAGCCTCGCGACCTACACCTTCAACACGCACACCATTCAGCACCGGTTCTGTGCGACTTGCGGCTGCGCCCCCTTCGGCGAGGGCAAAAAGCCGACCGGCGAGGCCACGGCGGCGATCAACGTGCGCTGCCTCGAGGACGTGGAGCTGTCGGAGCTGAAGCCCATTCCGGTCGACGGGCGGAGTTTCTGATGGCTTCGAAACGCCGATGGCCGGCGCGGGGCCGGCCATGACGAGGTGCTGGTCTCATCTCACGCCGCTGCCGTCTGCGATCGGCGCAAGCCTACATACTGGAACTCCGCATACATCAGGACGGCAAGCGCCTGAGCGATCACGAAGGCATAGCCCGCCCTCGTGGGCTCGACCCAGCCGCTCGCCAGCAGCAGGAAGCTGTCGAGCGCCCAGAGCCCGTTACCGAGCACGACGGCCCAGGCGACGACGCGGTGGACCTCGTCGCGCGGGCCCAACCAGCCGATGAAGGCCGCGTAGGGCAGCAGCACGATTCCCGCGAGGCGCAGGAGCATCTCGGGCAGGCCCAGGATGCCGCTCAAGGGACCGGCGGCGAGCGCCATCAGCAGGCCGCAGGCGGCGCTGGTGGCCGCATCGGCGAGCAGGGCCTGACGAAGGAGCGGGGAGGGGACGATGGTCGGCATGGCGGTTTCTCCTCTGATGCGGTCGGAGCCTCGCTGCGGCCCTCGACCATGTCCTGGAGGATGAGCCTGCCGATGCGGAGCGTCGATTACCTCGGAGGTCATTGGAACATGGCGCCGGCTCGGGCTATCGTCGGCCCATGATGAACGCCCATTCCACCAAACCCGTCGGCGACCACATCCGCGAATGGCGCCAGCGCCGCCGCATGAGCCAGATGGATCTCGCCCTCGAAGCGGACATCTCCACGCGGCACCTCAGCTTCCTGGAGACCGGACGCTCGCAGCCGAGCCGCGAGATGGTGCTGCATCTCGCCGAGAAGCTCGATCTGCCCTTGAGAGAGCGCAACATCATGCTGGTCTCGGCAGGCTATGCGCCGGTCTATTCGCAGAAATCCCTCGACGATCCGGCCCTCGGGAGCGCACGCCAGGCGGTGGATCTCGTGCTCAAGGGGCACGATCCCTATCCGGCGCTCGCGGTCGACCGGCACTGGTCGCTGGTTGCCGCGAACGACGCGCTGTTTCCCCTCGTGGGCGATGTCGATCCGGCATTGCTCAAGCCCCCCGTCAACGTGCTGCGCCTGAGCATCCATCCGGCGGGCCTCGCCCGGCGCATCGTCAACTTCACGGAGTGGCGCAATCACCTGGTGGCGCGCCTGCGCCATCAGGTCGACGTCACGGGCGATGCGTTCCTGGCAGGGCTGATCGAGGAGCTGCGCGCCTATCCGATTCCCGATGGCGCCGTGCGCGGCCCGGTCCCGGCGCAGGATTATGCCGGCGTGGTCGTGCCCCTGAAGCTTGCGAGCCAGGAGGGCGTGCTGACGCTCTTCAGCACCACCACGGTGTTCGGCACGCCCGTGGACGTCACCCTGTCGGAACTCGCCATCGAGGCGTTTTTCCCGGCCGATCCCGAGACGGCGGACGCCCTGCGCCGCATGGCCGAGGCCCGGCGGGAGCCGGCCTTAACCCCCCATCAACCTTAAACCGCGATAACCATACCGAGCCGGGGCATTCCCGAGGGATGCTCCACTGGCGGGTTCCGGTAGGGTGTAAGTCGCGTGCGTATACAATATCGTCGCTCACGGGTCAGATGGATTTGCGCCACGACGGCGCCCTGGGCGCTCGCGGCCGGCCTCCTGGTGTCCTTCACGGCCTCTGCCAGCAACGATCCCCAGGCGGGCGTGAGCTTCGCGGCCCGCAGCGCGGCGGCCCGCCTGACGCAGGCGACCCTCGTTCCCCCGATCGCGGCGTCCGGAGCCGCCAGGCTCGACCTGGGACGGGACATCCTCAGGACGCTGCCCCGCTACGACCTGCCGGACGAACTCGCAAAGGGCTCTCCCCTGCGGGACGAGAAGAAGGCCGGGGCGGGCGAGGGTCCGCAGATCGACCGTTCCGCCAAGGGCAATCCCCTCGTCGAGCCGCGTTCCACCCTGTCGCGCCGGGCGGGCGAGATGCGCCCCGTCCTCGAGCAGGCTGGCGCGCGGCTGCTCTTCGGCCAGGACGAGCGCCTGCTGCCGCCGACGATCCTCATGGAGGGCAAGCTCGAAGGCCCCGAGCCGGAGCAGAGCTTCGAGCCTTGGGAGGCTCCCGAGTACACCACGACGCGCCGGGCGACCTCCGTGCAGTCGCCGGCCGCCGCCGCGGCCGGATCGACCGGCGCCGCGGCGAGCCCGACGACCCCCTCCGTGCGCCGCGCCGTCGCCCTGTCGTCGGCGACGCCGGCGCCCGTCGACGCCACCCCCATGGAGATCGCCGCCGCTCCCGTCGCCCAGTCGCCGCGCCTCGACCGCAGCGGCTTCGGCAGCGTGATTCCGAAGGACGATGACGACCGTCCCCGCTATGCGGATCTGATCGATCCGGACCATCTCAGCAAGGAGCAGCGCTGCCTCGCCGAGGCGGTCTATTTCGAAGCCCGCAGCGAGCCCGAGGAGGGCCAGGCCGCGGTGGCCCAGGTGGTGCTCAACCGGGTGAAGAGCGGCCTCTATCCGTCCTCCATCTGCGGCGTCGTCTATCAGAACCGCCACCGCCACCTCGCCTGCCAGTTCACCTTCGCGTGCGAGGGCAAGAAGCTGCGCATCGGCGAATCCGAGTCCTGGGAGCGGGCGAAGCGCGTGGCGAGCGCCGTGCTCGAAGGCCGGACTTACCTCACCGACGTGGGCGGCGCGACCCACTACCACGCCAACTACGTGCGCCCCTACTGGGCCAAGCGCCTGAAGAAGATGGACGTCATCGGCCGCCACATCTTCTACAAGCTGCGGCCGGGGCAGACGTGACGTTGGGTCACGGCTTGCGTGCGCGGCTCAGGGAAAGACCCGAGTGATTCCGTGCGCAGTAGGTGCTTTGCGCCGATGACCCATCCAATTCGCTACGGAAGCACTCTCCCCCGTTGCGGCCGGAGATACTGAGAGAACAATCTGTTGTTGATACGTTACAACATACCAAATATGTTTTGCTGAATTCGTTAGGTGAGTCGGCCTCGTTGGGCTCGATGAGATACAACCAGTCAGGTGAGCAATGACCATCCACCGGATCGGCTCGGAAGCCCGAGTCAACATCACGACCGAGGACCATCAGGCAGAAGCGAGCGTGACGGCGCTGGCCGATGGCGGCTGGGTCGTGACCTGGACCTCCTGGGAAGGCGACGGTAGCCGGATCTATCAGCAGTGCTTCGACCGCAATGGCGTGGCCGCGTCCGTGACCGATGTTCTCGTCGATACGGCTCCGAATGGGATTAAGATGGATCCCGAAGTGACGGCTTTGGCTGATGGTGGCTGGGTGGTGACCTGGACATCGAAACAAGACGGCAACTTCGACGTCTATCAGCAGCGCTTCATGCTGGAGAAGGCGCCACACGATGTCACGCTCAGTGCCAATTCGGTGCAGGAAGGTGCCGCGGCCGGCACGCTGGTGGGCGTCGTCACAGGCCATGATGTCAACCTGATCAGCGGCGACCAACTCACCTACACCCTCCTCGACACCGCCGACGGCCGCTTCACCCTCTCGGGCAACCAGATCCTGGTGGCGGACGGCTTCCGGCTCGACCATGAGCAGGCGCCCTCCCACACCGTCAAGGTGCAGGTGAAGGACCGCGCCGGCAACACCTTCGCCAAGGACCTCACGATCGGCATCACCGACGTCTACCAGGAGATCACCGCCGGCTCGGTGGCCAACGACGTGTTCAAGAGCGGCGCGGCTGCCGACCAGCTCTCGGGCAATGCCGGCAACGACCGGCTGTTCAGCGGAGCGGGCAACGACATCCTCAAGGGCG
>DASQMJ010000032.1:0-1525 GCA_035645535.1 Microvirga sp.
CATGACCGTGCCGGAAGATCGAAGCCTGCCTGTGCGTCTGCGGGCTTCCGGTTGCGGATCATGCTCTAGACTAGTCATTCCCAGCTTGACAACAAGGGGCGGGCCCTGGCCTTCCACTGCCATGAAACGTGCTTACGTCGACCTCATCCGCGTCCACCGCTCAGCCCTCGACCGCCGCAAGGGACGGCTTCGGGCCGGCAACCTCGTGCTGCCCTGCGCGCTTGGCCGCTCCGGCACCCGGCACGACAAGCGCGAGGGCGACGGCGCCTCCCCGGTCGGACGCTTCCGCCTGCTTCAGGCCTTCTACCGCGCCGATCGCGGCCCGCGGCCGCGCACCGGCCTGAGGCTGCGCCCGATCAGGCCGCAGGACGGCTGGTCCGACGACGTACGCGACCGGCGCTACAACCGCCTCGTGCCGCTCCCCTGTCCCACGGGCCACGAGCGGATGTGGCGGGACGACCACCTCTACGACGTGGTGATCGACATTGCCTGGAACCGGGGCCCGATCGTGAAGGGCCGCGGCAGCGCCATCTTCCTCCACCTCGCCCGCGCAGGCTTCACGCCCACGGAGGGCTGCGTCGCGGTGGACCGGCGGGCGGTCCGTCGCCTGCTGGAGCGGATCGGGCCGAGGACGCGGATCGAGATCGTAGGGTGATCTGCCGCAACCCGTTTCAGGAATTCCAGCGGACAGGGGCCACGGGTGGAATATAGTTACGGGCATTCCTTTCCCCAACCTCGGGCCTTTGCCGCATGAATCTCAGCAGAATTCTCAGAGTCTCCTGGTGCCTCTGCCTCCTGTCGGCCTCATCCGGCGCCTGGGCGCAGGATCTCGGCGAGTGGAGAGCATTGACGGAGGAGGAGGAAAACGCCCGCACGGAGGACGTAGAGAGCGATTCGATCGATCCAGCCATGATCGAGGCCGATTTCGACGGCGACAAAATCGAAGACGGGGCGTTGATTGCGATCCGCAAATCCGATGGGGCCCGTGGCCTTATCGTTGTCATGAAGGACCGGGTCCATGTCATCGATACCGAGCACATCGGTCCCAAGGACGGCCTCGGGCTGGCTCCTCCGGGCTCCTGGGATACGGTTTGCGGCAATGCGTTCCGCGAGTTCCACCGGGAGGCCTGCAACAGCGGCTATCCGGCACGGATCAAGCTGAAGACCCCCGGTATCCTTCTGATCGGCAACGGCTCGACGGTCCTCCATTTCTGGAACCCGAGGACCAAGCGGTTCAACCAAGCCACTATCGTCGACTAGGGCACCGGACGTGAATTCGAACTCATGTCCGATGCTCCAGGCGTTTGCCCCGACGCATCTGTTCACGCCGAATCGGTTCCCGCTTTTGCGCTCGGTGCCCTGGGCTTGCGCCGCCTACCCCTTGCGCGGCCGCGCCCCGAAGATCGCGCTGCCGACCCGCACGTGGGTGGCCCCCAGCTGGATCGCCTCGTCGAAATCGGCGCTCATGCCCATGGACAGGGTCCGCAGGCCGTGGCGGGCGGCGATCTTGTTGAGCAGGGCGAAG
>DASQMJ010000033.1:0-88242 GCA_035645535.1 Microvirga sp.
TGCGCAGGTTCGCAGCCCGCTTGAAGATGAGTTTAGGAGCGGATTACCCACTTGAGCAATGTTCGGAATCCTGGTTCGGGCTCATACCCGAATGGCCATCCTATCTCCGTCACCGGTTCAACGTGGTACGGAGTGAAATGCTATCCAGGGACCTCGACTCCTTGAAGCGAGCCCTAGACAAGACGCAAAGATCGCTAAAGCATCAGAGCTGAGCGCCGAGTCCCCAAGCTCTGATGCATCCCTGCTCAGGGCCTGAAGAGCGGGCCGAGTTCTTCGGCCCGAGAAGCGCCATGATGCGGGCTTTCGGGTGCACGTTGCTCCACGCACCCAATCCTCGACCGCTCAAAGTGGAATTCCGCCGAACGCGGTTTCTGGAATGCGCAGCCCTGACCCGGCCGTGCTGACTGGGGCTCACCCGCTAGGCCAGGGCTGCACCTCCTCAGGCAGGCATCAGCATGGCAATGCGGTGGATTCCGACCCCATTAGCGATGTTGGTGGCCTTGTCCGTCTTGCCCTTCCCGCAGGTGTAGAAGTCACCCTCCTTAACGGTGTAGGGTTCTTTCCCAGCCTTCTTGATGCTGAACTCGCCCGCAAGAATGTAGCACATCATGTCCACATCCATCACCGCTTCCTCGGGATCGGCGGCTCCGGGCTGGTAGACGACGTCGACGATCTTGACGCTTTTGTAAGCATCCATCTCAGAGGGGATCTCGCCAATCTCCACCAACCGGCGTCCCGGGCTGAGCTCCCTGCCGTCAGTGGGGCCATAGGCCGGGGCTCCTGCGGCTTTCGCGGATGTTGCCGAGGCGAAAAGTGGCGCTGCGGCGACGGCTGATAATCCAAGAGTTACCGCCGATCTGCGGCTCATGAGCACTGTCATGATTTCCTCCTGCTGTGGCGTCTGCAAAATCAGCACAAGGAGGTGCTATGCGGGCAGCAGGTCGATGATGCGCATGATCGCAACCGTGCTGCCGGTGTTTCTGCTGCGTTCCGGCATGCCTTTGGCGCACGACCACACGTCACCCTTTTTGTAGACGCTGTCGCCCGAACCCGTGTCGACGGTCAATTCGCCCTCCAGCATGTGACAGACCATGTCGTTGGGCATGCTCCCACCGCTGGTGCTTGCACCGGGCTGATAGATATTGTCTCGCATCGAGACCGTCTTATAGTTCGGGATCATCGTCTCGCGCTTGGAATAGTCCACTCGACGAACGCCAGGAGCAATCTCCCGTCCCTCGGTCGAAGCCGCTCCTTGAGCAACAGCTTTGCCGGAAGAAAAGAGCGGCGATGCGGCAGCGATACTGAGCAGTGCATGGCGACGGTTAAGCTGTCCCATTGCTTCCTCCCGTCCAAGAGGCCACCCCAGCCCCACGAGTATGCGCCCAATCCGATGCCAGGGCCACGTGATTTCCAGAAGGAAAAGGGTGAAACCCAACGCAAAGTGGAAGTTCGCCCGGTGCCGGTAGGCGAGACCGCTGGACAAAGTCTGCACAGGGTCGTCGGACGGACTTCGTCAGTCACGCCCGAGTGGTCTCCGTGGCGGCTAACGACGGGGGCGAATTCGGGCCCGAGCGCCCGTGCGGCGAGGATCGTGAGACCGGCGGCGGCAAGCACGGCGCCGGTGGCGGCCGGACCGACGATCCGGCCCAGATTGCTGCCCGGCATCACCAGACTGACGACGACCGGCGCCACGACCGGCCACGGCATCGCACGGGATGGCGGCGCGGAGACGGCAGCCCTCATCGCTGTGCCCGCAGGACGAGTAGTACAGCACCAGAACCTCGGTCATCGTCGCTCCTCCCGATCGTCGTCGGCTCCGGCGAAGAGAATGGGACCTGCAGATGATCTGCAGGAGTGATATAAACTCGCTCGGGTTGATCGACGGAGAAGATCATGCTGGACGGGCTGACGCTGGATCAGGTGCGAACCTTCGTGATCGTGGCGGAGAGCGGCAGCTTCCGCTCCGGGGCAGTCCGGCTGTCCCGCGTCCAATCGGCCGTCAGCAACGCGATCGCCAATCTCGAGGCGGAGCTCGGCGTCGCTTTGTTCGATCGTTCGGGGCACCGGCCGGTGCTGACCCCGGAAGGTCGGGCCTTGCTCGCCAACGCGCGGGACATCCTGCTCCGGGTCGACGCGATGCGGGAGCGGGCGCGTGGGCTGAACGCGGGGATCGAACTCGAGCTGTCCCTGACGGTCGACACCCTGTTTCCCATTGCCGCCGTCGGGGCCGCGCTGGCGGAGATGCGTGCGGCCTATCCGTCGGTTTCCATCCGGCTGGCCGTCGCGCCGCTGGGCGGCCCGATCGCGGCGCTGATCGAGAAGCGCAGTACGCTTGCTGTCCTCGTGGGCGAGGACTTCCGCAACGCGCAAATCGCCCTCGAGGCGATTTGCGCCGTCGAACAGGTCGCCGTCGTCGCGCCCGGGCACCCGCTCGCCACGAAGCACGGGCCGGATGCCATCGGCCTGCCCGATCTGGCGGACCACCTCCAGATCGTCCTGTCCGATCCGACGCCCCTGTCGGAGGGCCGCGACTTCGGAGTCCTGTCGCCCCAGACCTGCCGGGTGAGCAACCAGGACGCCAAGCACGCCATGATCCTGGCCGGGCTCGGCTGGGGACGCCTGCCGCTGTGGCTGGTCGACCGCGACCTGAGCGAGGGCCGGCTGGTGCGCCTCAACACCAAGGCTCTCGGGCGCCGCAGTCAGGTGACCTCGGAGGCATACCTGGCCTATCGCCTCGACGAGCCGCTCGGACCGGCCGCACAGGCCTTTCGCAGATCCTTGGCCGATCGCCTTCACGGCAGCGCCTGACCCGCTGCCGGTCGGAAATTCCGTCCGCGTCCGGAAAAACGTCCTGAACTTCCATGGCATGACGAACCGGACGCCCGCCCCCGAGTTGACTGGCATCGGGCCAAGGGCGGGAGAAGCTTGTACCTCGCTTCTATTTCGATGTGCGGGAGGGGAAGAGATTCTCCGCTGACGAGACGGGTATCGAGTTCGACAGCGTCGACGCCGCCGAACGCGCGGCGGCCACGGCCGCGGCGGAAATCGGACGGGACCGGCTGCCGAGGGGCGAATGCCGTGAAATCACCATCGAGATGCGGAACGAGCATCGCCACCGGGTGCTGACCGTGACCGTGTCGATGGAGATCCACCGGGTCGAGCCGCCGCCGCAGGCCCCGCGCGCGTGAAGCGCTCGCCCGCGCAATTCGCAGAAGCTCGTCGATGGGGGTGTCCTGCGCCCTCACGGAGCCCACCGGGACGGATCCCGTTCCCGGCCGGAGCGGCGTGGTCCTTCGAGGCCATGGCGCTGCAGCCGCCTCTTCGGCCGGCCTTCAATGTGCGGCATGCCCCTCCCGGCCGCTCCAGCCGGCGACGAAACGCGGCACGCTCGTGGCCGTCATCGCCTGCGCATAGAGGTAGCCCTGGGCGTTGTGGCACCCGAGGGCGCGCAGCCGCAGGGCCTGGCCGGGCGTTTCGACGCCTTCGGCGGTGATCGTCAGGCTGAGGCTTTGACCGAGACTGATGACGGCCGCGACGATCGCCGCGTCGTCGGCATCCTCCTCCAGGTCCCGAACGAAGCTCCTGTCGATCTTGACGTGATCGACGGGGAATTGCTTGAGGTGAGTCAGCGACGCATAGCCGGTGCCGAAATCGTCGAGGGCGATCTGCACCCCTCGATCGCAAAGCATGCGGAGAGTCGCTCCGGCAAATTCCGCGCTTCTGCCGAGCAGGACCGTCTCGGTGATTTCCACTTCGAGCCGTGCCGGCGGAACCTCCTGGGCCTCCAGGAGGCCCAGGATCTCCTCCGCAAGTTCGGGACGGCTGAATTCCGCCGACGAGAGGTTGACGGCGATGCGCCCGAAATCGACGCCGCCGTCGAGCCATCGGCGCATGTCCTGGGCAACCTTGCCGATCATCTGCCTGCCGAGGGCCACCCCGAGCTCCGGATCGTCGAAGGCCCGCCCGAAGGCTGCCGGCGTCAGGATGGCCTTGCCCGGGACCTGCCATCTCGCAAGGGCCTCGAACCCGACGATTCTCCCGGAGGCGAGGTCGATCTTGGGCTGGTAGTGGGGCAGGAACTGCTCCTTCGAGAGCCCCTTGCGCACCTGCTGCCTGAGCGCCGCCTGATCTTCGATCTCGCGACCCATCTCCGGGGTGTAGACCGCGAGCCTGTTGCGGCCCTGTCCCTTGGCTCGGTAGAGGGCGATGTCGGCCGCCTTCATCAGGTCCATCGGGGCGGCATGGTGATCGGGAAACGCCGCCACGCCGATGCTGCCTCTGACGATCAGCTTGCGGCCCGCATAGGAGAACGGCTGCCGCAGGCGCTTGATCACCCGTTCCGCGTACTTCATCGAATGCTCGAGCCGCATCGGCTCGACCAGGATGATCCCGAACTCGTCGCCTCCGAACCGCGCGACCGTATCGCAGTCGCGGGTTATGGCCCGCAGGCGCGCCGCAATCTCCCGCAGGACCGCATCGCCGGCATCATGGCCGAGGAGGTCGTTGACCACCTTGAAGTCGTCGAGGTCCAGCATGAGGAAGCTCACGCTCGTGCCGTTGCGCCTGGCCTCGGCCAGCGCCTGCTCCAGGCGCTGCTGGAACAGGACGCGGTTGGCAAGACCCGTCAGGGGATCGTGGTTCGCGGATCGCCAGATCGCCTCCTCGGCCGCCTTGCGCTCGCTGATGTCGAATATCACGCCGACGATCCGGTTCGGCCCGCGCTTTTCCGCGCGGATTCCGACCCACAGCACCCGATCGCTCGGCAGCATGTAGCGAAGCTCGACGCTGCTCGCGCCCTGCTCTTCGATCTCGCGGAAGAAGGCCTCCCGCTTGTGGACGTCGTCGGGGTGGACGCCCGACATGAAGCCGGAAAGGGAGCCGGGCGAACGCCCGAGCAGGTCAGGCAGGTTCCTGGCGCTCGTGATCCTGCCCGTTTCGAGGTCCAGCTCCCAAGCGGACATTCGACCGACCTGCAGGGCAAGCCGGAGCCGCTGCTCGCTGGCACGGAGCCGTTCCTCGGCCTGCTTGCGTTCGTGGATGTCGCTCAGGCCGCCCACCCACTCCCGGACGGAGCCGTCCGGATTTCGGACCGGCACCGCGCTGGTCAGCATCCAGCGGTACTCGTCTCCGGCGTGCAGGACGCGACACTCGTTCTGATACGGCTTTCCGGATGCAACGGCCGCCAACCATCCTCGCACGGTCCGATCCCTGTCGTCCGGATGGATCACGTCGACGCTGCCGAGGCCGGCGGCTTCGTGCTCGTCCTGCCCGGTGATGTCCTGCCAGCCTCTCGTCTCCGTGATCATCCCGTCCGCCGTGGCGACCCACAGGACGACCGCGCTGACCTCGAGCAGCGCGCGATGCTGCTCCTCCTTGCGCGTCAGTGCCGCCTCGGTCGTCTTGGCGGCATGGATATCCGTGCTGGTGCCGAACCAGCGCTCGATCCTGCCCTCCTCGTCATAGGACGGGGCCGCCTGGCTCAGGATCCACCGGTAGTCGCCCGACCGGTGGCGGATGCGATACTCCGCCGCGAAGGCCTCGCCGGTCGCGACGGAACGCTGCCATTCGGACTTGACGCGACTGCGGTCCTCGGGGTGAACGATCTCTCGCCAGCCGCTGGCGTCGGCACCGTCGGCGGGTATCCCCGTGAACTCATGCCAGCGGCCGCTGCAATAATCGTTGGTTCCGTCGGGACGTGCGGACCAGACCATCTGGGGAATGATCTCGGCAACGGCTTTCCAGTCTCGCTCGCGCCCTGCGAGCAGGCGCGTCCCCTTCGACGGAGGGGAGGCGCCGGTGACGTTGCCCTGTGTCATTCAAGATGCCCGCTAGACCCAACGTAATTCTGCTTCTTTTCGCGAAAGCCCGCTCGACAGGATGGCTCAGCCTGAACGAGTTCATGCCCGGGTCGTGAGATTAGGCCGCGAAAGGTTGCGTGAAGCTTACGGGAACGCCGCCGTTTCGACGGTTCCGGCCGCGCGTAGGCGGCGCGGGTCGCGAGCATCAGGAGCTGGACCGTTCTGCTGGTCGAGGACGACGAGCTGATCCGGAGCAGCACGGCCGAGATGCTGACAGAGCTGGGTCATAGGGCGATCTCGGTCTCGGACGCGGCATCGGCGCTGCGCTCGCCGGCAACGGGCCCGGCCGACATCCTGGTCACGGATGTCGGGCTTCCCGGCGTCTCCGGCGCCGGGCCGGCGAAGCGCACCCTGAAGCGTCGGCCCGACCTGGGCATCGTCTTCGCCACCGGGGATGAAGCCGTCTCGGCCGAGCACGACCTGAAGAGGGCGGTGATGCTGGTCAAGCCCTATGCGGAGGAGGATCTGGCACAGGCCCTGGTGGCGGCCGCCTCGCGGCTGGATGCGGCGGAGTAGGTCTCCGCCGCTCGGCCACGACATACGGCCTACGCTGGGGCGACTCGCGAACGCCATCGTGAGAACGGGTTTCGCGACGACGTTCGCGGCTCGAGGTCAGGCGATGGCCGCGGCGGTGCGGGCGCGGATGCCGACCAGGATCATCAGCGCGGCCAGCAGGAGAATTGCGCTGCTGGCGGCAAAGACACCGGTCACGCCGCTGACGTCCAGAATTCCTCCCCCCGCGGCTGCGCCCATGGCGATCGCCAGTTGAATGGCCGAGACCAGCAGGCCACCCGCACTTTCCGCTTGATCGGGAACCGTGCGGGTGAGCCAGGTCGACCAGGCAACGGGCACGGCGCCGAACGCGAGCCCCCAGAGCCCCACCATGACAGAGACCGCCACAGGCTCGCCGCCGAGCGCCACGAGGCCCAGCCCGAGGGTCCCCATCAGGAGCGGCATGGTCATGAGCGTCAGCCGCAGGCTGCGCTCCAGCAGCCGCCCTCCCAGGAGAGTGCCCAGGAAGTTGGCGATTCCGAACCCCAGGAGAATGGCGGACACCGTGCCGATGCCGACACCGGTGACCGTCTCGAGGAACGGACGGATATAGGTGAAGAACGCGAAGTGCCCGGTGAAGACAAGCATCGCCGCCACCATGCCAAGCCCGACCCCGGGACGCGCCAGCACATCGGCGAGGGTGCGCAGGCGCGTCAGTCCGTTGGGGGCCATGCGCGGCAGCGTCGAGAACTGCACGATCAGGGTCACGCCAGCCAGGGCGGCAGCGATCAGAAAGACGCCGCGCCACCCGATGACGTCGCCGAGGAAGCTGCCGACCGGAGCCGCCAGGATCGTTGCGGCGGACACGCCGCTGAAGATCATCGACAGAGCCCGCGGCACCTGTGCCTCCGGCACGAGCCGCATGGTCACCGCCGCGGACATGGCCCAGAACCCGCCGAGCGCGATGCCCAGAAGCACGCGACCCAGCAGGAGAAGCGGCAGGTCGTCCGCAAGCGCCACGAGGAGATTCGAGGCGATCAGCAGCGCCGAGAACGTCAGGAGCACGGTTCGGCGATCGATCCGCCTCGTGGCCGCCGAGATCAGGAGGCTGGTCACCATGGCGACGATGGCCGTCGCGGTCACGGCCTGTCCGGCCGCCCCTTCGGTGATCTCCAGATCCGCCGCCATCGGCGTCAGCAGGCTGGCGGGCAGGAACTCCGCCGTCACCAGTCCGAAGACGCCGAGGGTCATTGCAAAGACCGCGCCCCAGGCGGGCTCCTGTCGTGTCCGCACCGCTTCGTTACCTTCACGCAACTCCATCATCTCATAGTCCTTTCTGGAAGTGACGCGGGAGGCTCCGCAGCCGATGTTCGGCGCGAGCGAAGAGCCCGAGCGCCGGGGAGGAGCCCTGCATCGTCATCTCTGGATTGTCCTGGAATGTGCGGCGGCCCGGTCAGGCCGCGAAGCCGCCGTCGACCGCCAGCGCCGCGCCGGTGATGAAGCTCGCCGCCGGGCTCGCCAGATAGGCGACGGCGCTCGCAACCTCGTCGGCCGATCCATACCGGCCGAGGGCGGTCTTGGCCCTCTGTCGGTCGGCGTGCTCGCCGGTGGCAGGGTTCATGTCGGTGTCCGTCGGCCCGGGATGGACCAGATTGACGGTAATGCCGCGAGGGGCGAAGTCATGGGCCAGCCCTCGGGTCATCCCGATCAGGGCCGACTTGGTGAGCGTATAGGCCGTGGTGCCGGGCCCAGCGCTGCGCTCCGCGAGGCAGCTGCCGATGGCGACGATACGGCCTCCCTCCGGCATGACCCGCGCCGCGGACGTGGCGGCGAAGAAGACGCCGCGCACGTTGACCGCCATCAGGCGGTCGAACGCATCCACGGATACGTCCTCGGGCGGCCCGGACATCATGATTCCGGCATTGGCCACCAGGATATCGAGGCGGCCGAACTCGGACGAGACCTGATCCACGACGGCCTGGATTGCGGTGGCATCGCCCGCATCCGCCGCATAGGCCCTGGCGCTGCCGCCGTCCTCGCGCACCTTGGCCAGGGACGTTTCCGCAGCACTGCCGTTGTTTGCGAAGGTGAAGGCGACGTGGACCCCGTCGGAAGCCAAGCGCCGCACGATGGCCGCTCCGATGCCCCTGCTCCCGCCCGTCACCAAAGCGACCCGTTTGACATTCGCAGTCATGTACCGACTCATTTCTGTGTTGATCGATACATAAATGCTGGCCGAGTTGCGGAAAGCTGTCAATCGAATTATATAATGATTGTCACAGAATAGGAGAACTGATGTCCGCCCGTGGCCGTCCCCGCTCGTTCGACCGGACGGAAGCCCTTGAAAAGGCTATGGAAGTGTTCTGGCAACAGGGCTTCGAGGGCTCGTCGATGTCCGATCTGACGACCGCGATGGGCATCAACTCGCCAAGCCTATATGCGGCCTTCGGGTCGAAGGAAGCCCTGTATCTCGAGGCGGTGCGCCACTTCAGCGAGACGGCGGCGGCGGGGACCTTCCGGGCCCTCATGGAGGCCCCCACGCTTCGTGAGGGTCTGGCCGCCATGCTGCATGCCTCGATCAGCTGCTCCACGCAGGAAGGCCGCCCGCAGGGCTGCATGATCGCGCTCGGCGCCACCCATTGCGCGCCCGAGAACGAGCGGGTCCGACTGGAGCTGAAGGAGATGCGCCGCATCCTGCGCGACACCCTGAGGCTGAAGTTCGAGACGGCGGTCGCGGACGGTCTGCTGCCGCCGGATTTGGACCCCGGCTCGCTGGCGACCTATTTCGCCACTCTCGTGCACGGGATCTCGATTCAGGCCCGCGACGGGGCTACCCGGGAGGAGTTGAAAGCAGTCGTGGTCCACGCGCTCGCCTCATTCGACCGTGCCACTCGCGTGAACGATCCTGCCGGTTCTGCCTAGCGGCGGGAATCGCCAGGGCGGATGCCCGTCGGCGACGGTGCCTGCTCCCGGAAGAGCACTCGCTGACCGGCCTTGGGAATTCGATTGCCGACCGCATCCGCCGACAACGATGGGCCATTGCCCGTTCGGAGTGACATCGCCCTGCGCGTCGGATCACGGCCGGCATGACATCAGCGCCTGCAAGCGCAAGTCCGAAGGCCGGGAGGTTCGCTTCGTGCCGAGGCTCGAATGCATCCACGACCAGGCCGCCTGCCGGGAGCGGCCGGGGGCCGAGAACGAATGGTTTCGCCGCGCATCGCGCGAAAATGCGCGCCCGGCCTCCCACCCGTGCCGCACGCAACGCGCTGCCGTGGCAGCGACGGGCTCGACGTGGTACATTTCCGGCTTAGCGGACCGGGCCCCTCGCCCGCCATCGCCTTGCAGGAGATCGACGATGACCAAGACCGTCACCTCCCTCTTCGAAAGCGAACGGCACGCGACGGAGGCGGCGGGCCGTGTCGAGCAGGCAGGCATCCCCAGGGACCGGATCGACATCTGGTCGACCCCGCACAACCTCGCTCCTCTCCTGGAGGACCTGGGCGTGTCGCGAGCCGACGCCTACGCCTATGCGGAGGGCGTGCTCCGCGGGGGCTCCGTGGTCATCGTCAAGTGCGACGACGTCGAGGTCGGCCGGGTCGTCGGCATCCTGGACCACGAGAACGTGCTGGATCTCGACGAGCGGCGCGCGTCCTGGCGCTCCGAGGGATGGCAGGAACAGGCCGCCGCCGGGCAGGCGGACGAGGCCGGTCATGGCCGGTTCCGCGTCCTGTCCCGCGACGCGGAGCGCCCGGAGCGGGAATAGGCCTGCGCCGGGAGTTCGCCCGTCAGGTGAGGCGGCCGCGGGCCGCGACGGGCAGTTCGCCGACGATCCTGTCACCGCGCACGATCACCAGCCGGTCCACCATGTTCACCACCACGCAGACGTGGTTCGGCACGATGCGCACCACGTCGCCGATATTGGGACGATCGTTGCAGGCAGAGAGATCGAGGAACCCGTGCTCCTCCGCGAACTTCGCGATCCTGGCCTGCGGATGTTCGAGGATGAGGCCGTGCCCGTCGAGGCCGCCCGTGTCGCTCGTCAGCGTCTTCGATCCGGAATCGAGGATGCCGCGCTCGGGTCCTGCCCGGCTGACCACCGTCGCATATACCGTCAGGGCGCAATCCTCGAGCGTCGCCACGCCGGCCGCCAGCATCATGCGATCGTTGAACACGCATGTCCCGGCCCGGTGCTCGGTCACGCCGCGGATCTTGCCCAAGCTGGCCAGATTGGGCGTGCCGCCCGTGGAGACCATGCGCGGCTCGAGGCCGAGCTCACGCACGCCGGCGGTGGCCGCGTCGAGGAAGGCCTGCGTCTCGGCGACCGCGTTCTCCGGCGGATAGAGCATGAAGCCCGCGAACGACAGCCCGGGACGGGAGGCGATATCCTTCGCCAGCGCCACCGCTTCGGCCACGGTCTCGACCCCGGCGCGCTTGCGGCCGGTGTCGCATTCCACCACCACGTCGAGGTCGCGCCCGGCGATGGCGGCGGCCTGCGGCAGGCCCGCGACGACGACCGGGTTGTCGGCTGCGACCGTGACCTTGGCCCGCGACAGCAGCCTGCCCAGGCGACCGAGCTTCTCTTCGCCCAGGATGTTGTAGGAGATGAGGATGTCGTCATGGCCGCTCTCGGCCATGACCTCGGCCTCGCCGATCTTCTGGCAGGTGATGCCGCGAGCGCCAGCGTCGCGCTGCATGGCGGCGATCACGGGGCTCTTGTGCGTCTTGATGTGGGGCCGGTTGGCCACGCCCGCCGCGTCGCACAGGGCCTGTACGCGGGCGATGTTGCGCTCGACGACGTCGAGGTCGACCACCACCGCCGGGGTCCCGAACTGCCGTGCGACCTCGTCCTTGAGAGCCTGGATACTCATGAATCTCCTCGATCCGAAACGGATCGAGGCTAATCAGGTCCCTTCGACCGGCGCAAGCCTCCCGATGCCCGCTCTCTGAAAGCCGCGCATCGGACGCGAAAAGGAAGCGGTTTTGCGGCAGCAAATGCTTGGAGCATCGGACATGAGTTCGAATTCACGCCCGATGCCCGAGAGGATCATCCGATCTGTTCGAGGATGATGGCGCGGATCTCCTCGCGCGTCAGGCCGGTCGCCAGCGGCTGCCACGAGGGAATGGATTTGCGCGGTTGCTTCTTCGGCGCGGACTGCAGTAGCGTCCTCGCCGGTTTCGTATGAGAAATAATCTGCATGATGTCCTTCAGCGGCTTCGGCCTCGGCCGCGCCGCCCTTGTTCGTTGTTGATGGGATCGAAACGATGATGGTGCCGCGAGGTTCCACGGCGGCCGAACTTCAAAAGTGCGGAAAGCAGGCTCGGCGCTCGATCGCGAGCTTCGGAGAGCAGGCCGAACATATCGATTGGTTAGAAGATATATGAAGTGAAAACCTGCCTTTTACAAGACATAAATTCGGATCCACTCAAATATCTCCACGTTCTTCCGGCCACCGAGGCACGGATATTGCCCTGTTCCGGAAAAGATTTTCCGGCCGCCGTTCAGGTTTTCTTTGCCTCGAATCCCGTTTTTTCGAACGAACGGCCTTGTATTTGCCGCTATTGGATCCTAAATAGGCATTATCGACATTTGGCCGGACAATCGGGCTGTTTCGCCTTGGCATGCCAGGCGCACGTTCAGACGCTCTCCCAAACATCGACGAACCGAGGCTGCGGGCGCGCTTTCGCGCGCCTTCGTCCTCACGTGCACTGACGCATTACCAAAGGACTTCCCCATGAACACGGGCACCGTGAAATTCTACAACGACCAAAAGGGCTTCGGCTTCATCCAACCGGACAACGGCGAAAAGGACGTGTTCGTCCACGCCACCGCCCTGGAGCGCGCCGGCATCCGCGGTCTGCGCGAGGGCCAGAAGGTCTCCTTCGACACGGCCGAGGATCGTCGCAGCGGCAAGGTTGCCGTCAACAACATCCAGGTCGCCTAAGAATGATCGGGCGCACGACCTGAGCGCTCGAGGCGAAGCCGCCCCATCGGGGGCGGCTTTTTCTTTGCACGCTGCGATGGTCCGATGGATGAACCGACGAGGATGCGATGAACACGTTCCGCAAAGCCACGCGCGCGAAATCGGTGATGTTTCTGGTGAGCTACGAGGACGCGCGCACGGCCTATCTGTGGGTCGACAGCCCGGTCACCACCGGCGACACGCGGGCCATCGGGCTGATCGCGCAGGCCCGGCAGGACCAGGGCGCGCTGCCCGAAGGCAAGATCGTCGGCATCAGGCGCATCCGCTAGTTCCCGGCGCCACCCCAAAAACGCCGAGCGGCGGCAGCGCGGCGCCAGGCCGATCCTGCCGTTTGCACGTTCGTCGCACCCCATTCGGGCGGGGAGCCGCCCAGGAGATTGAACGATGTCCCACAAATTCAAGATCCGGCAGACGGTCCGGCTCAAGCAGCCCGGCTTCTCGGATGCGCGGGCGAATTCCGCCAGCGTCTACGAAGTCGTGCGGCTGATGCCTGCCGACGAGACCGGTGAACCCTCCTACCGGATCAAGGCCGGCACCGTCGAGCGCGCCGTTCGGGAGAGCGAGATCCGAAGCATCTAGCGCATCGGACCCAAAAGTGGATTTGCACTTTCGGGATGAATCCGATGCTTCTCTTCATATGAGAGCATCGGATAGCGCGCGTGTTCCGCGCCTGCGTGAGCCATATCATCAGCGAGAAAGGATACCCTTTGCAGGTTTTCGTCAGAGAAAATAACGTCGACCAGGCCCTTCGCGCGCTCAAGAGGAAGATGCAGCGCGAGGGAATCTTCCGTGAGATGAAGGCGCGACGGTCCTACGAGAAGCCGTCGGAGCGAAAGGTCCGGGAGAAGGCGGAAGCCGTCCGGAGAATGCGGAAGCTCGCACGCAAGCAGGCCATCCGCGAGGGATTGATCGCAGCGCCGAAACGCCCGGTCCGCGCCGGGCGCTGATCCGTCGGGCAGCCACCTGTCGGGCTCCGATCGAGCCCGACCCTGCACCGCGTCCGTCGCCCCATCCCATTGCGCCCATTGACCGGTGCGGGAGCCTGGCTTCCAATTGCAGACGAACCAGGGAGGAGCACATGGCAACCCCCATCGTCTATGGCCCGAGCTTCAGCACCTACACCCGCACCGTCCGCCTCGTGTTCGAGGAGAAGGGGGCGGAGTACGAACTCAAGCCCGTCAACATCATGGCGGGCGAGGGTCAGGCCGCGAGCCACATCAGCCGCCATCCCTTCGCCAAGGTGCCCAGCTTCGAGCACGACGGCTTCTCCCTGTACGAAACGATCGCGATCGCACGATATGTCGACCGCGTGTTTCCGGGTCCGTCGCTGCAGCCGTCGGATCCGAAGCAGGCGGCCCGCATGGACCAGATCATCGCCATCGTGGACTCCTATGCCTACGCGGCGATGGTCGGAAAGCTGGTGTGGCAGCGCCTCGTCGTCCCGATGCAGGGCGGACAGGGGGACGAGGCGATCGTGAAGGAATCCTACGACATGGTCCGACTGTGCCTGTCGGAGTTCGAGCGCCTCAAGGGAACGAGCCAGTTCCTCGCTGGGCCCGAGATCACCCTGGCCGACTGCTTTCTCGCGCCGATCTTCGCCTATCTCACCATGACGCCGGACGCGGAGGGCCTGCTCCAGCGGGCGCCCGGGCTGAGGCAATGGTGGAGCATGATCAACGAACGGCCGTCCATGCAGAAGACGCCGCCCCAGTTCGGGTAGAGCATCGAACGCAAAAGCGGGAACCGATTTTGCGTGACAAGATGCGCCCAACGAAAGCTTGGAGCATCGGACATGAGTTCAAATTCACGTCCGATGCTCTGAAATCCAGCCGGAATCCTCCGCGCCATCGCGAGGCGTGACGGCGCCTGCCCTCACACCATCGCGGCCAGCGACGTTTTTCACAGCACGAAGTATCCCGGCGGGAAGCCGGCGAACTCGGCGCCGTCGAGATCGACCGGCGCGGGCCTGCTGCTGCCGGCGCGCAGGCCGTAGAGATCGGTGCCGTGCTCCGTCGTGGCGGAGAAATAGAGATGCTTTCCGCTCGCCGTGAGGTGCAGCGGATCCGAGCTCTCGGGGCCGCGGTCGATGTCAATCAGCTTGGGCCTGCCGTGTCCGGAGAGCCTGTAGAGCTCGCGCCCGTGCTCCTCGGTCGCGGCCGTGAAGTAGAGATGACCGCCCACGACGGTGAGGTCGCCCGGGTCGGAAGCCTCCGCGCCCCGGTTGATGTCGATGAGCACCGGCTTCTTGCTGCCCGGAGACAACCGGTAGAGTTCGCGCCCATGCTCGGCCGTCTCGGCCGTGAAGTAGAGGTAGCCTTTGAACGCGGTGAATTGCATCGGGATGGAATCGCCCGCGCCCGGCTCTATGTCGATCCGCGTCGGCGTTGTGCTTCCGTTCGTCAGCCGGTAGAGTTCGAAGCCGTGCTGCTCGGTGTCGGCCCTGAAGTAGACGGCGTTCCGGAAGGCGGTGATCTCCTGCGGGAACGAGCTATCGGGACCGGGCTCGATATCGATGACCGTCGCGACCTCCGAGCGGGCCGAGAAGCGCATCAGTTCCGTTCCGGTGTCGCCTCGCCGGCCCGCGAAGTAGAAGCGGTCGCCCAGTTCCGTGATGGTCGTGGTGCCCGGCA
The DNA here is from genome assembly GCA_035645535.1 of Microvirga sp. Classification (GTDB taxonomy): domain Bacteria; phylum Pseudomonadota; class Alphaproteobacteria; order Rhizobiales; family Beijerinckiaceae; genus Microvirga. The sequence continues at coordinate 14,962 of DASQMJ010000033.1, forward strand.
GGGAGCCTTCGGGGCCGGGCGTCAGGTCCACCGCTTCGGGGATGGTGCTGCCCGGGTCGAGGCGGAAGAACTCCGAACCGTGCTCCTCGGTCTCAGCTCCGAAATACAGCCGGTCCTCGATAACCTGGAGCCTCGTCACGCTCACGGTCGGTGTGCTTTCCGTGCCGACGAGCGCCGGCGTGCTGCTGCCCGGCGCGAGGCGGTAAACCTTCGTGCCGAGATCGTCCGTGAAGGCGGTGAAGTAGAGATGTCCGTCAAACCGGGTGAAGTAGCTCGGAAGCGAGCCGAACTGGCCGGGCCCGGGGCCCCCGAGATCCTCATTGATGTCGATCAGGATCGGCAACGAGTTGCCGGCGGGGAGCCGGTAGAGCTCGGTCCCGAACTCCGGTGTCGTTGCCGTGTAGTAGAGGTCGCGGCCGAACTCGACCGCCCATGAGATCGGGCCGTCCTCCGGCCGCAGGCCGAGATGCAGCGGAACCGGCTCGGTACTCCCGGACGGAAGCCGGTAGAGATCCCAGCCGCCGTCCTCGGTCCGGACGTTGAAGTAGAGATTCGGTCTGGCCATCGGATGCCTCCTCGATCAGCTCCGGTTGGTGGGCCGCCCCTCGAACGACTGGAAGATCCTCGCTCCTGCGCGGACACAGATGGTTTTTGCGTGCGTCGACCTTGCAGGAGAGAGACATCGCCGCAACGCGGCTATGTCTGCCGGCACGCCTGATGAAAGCCAGAGCAGCTTGTCACGATTCGCGGGGGCCGAGGGTGTTCTTACGGATAGCGCGCAGCAGCCATCCGTCGAACCGGTACATCCTGCGGAAGAGTCTTTGACGGAGATTGCGGCACTGCACGCGGGCGCCGGTGCCTCCCACGTGCTCATGGGAGAGGAGCCCCTACCGTGGGGAGCGGACGATGGCGAGCCGCCTTCAGCGTACCGTGACCTGATCCTTGATCCGGTTGTAGGCCGAGCGACTGAGCACGCGCTTCTTCACGAGGTCCTCGACAGACGTATAGGGACGCCGGCGCACGATGGCCTTGCCGATCATGCCGCCGCCGCGCAGGGAATTGAGCTCCTGCACGGAGGCCGCGTTGAGATCCACCAGCTGCTTCGTCGGACTGCGTTCGGCCACAGCGACGGGTTCCGTCGCGGCCGCGAGCCTAGTCGGGGCGGATGCGGGCGCGGCGGGCTTCGGGACAGGCTCGGCACGGATGGGAGCCGGCTCTGCCGGGACAGGCGCAGTGACGGGTGCGGCTGTCTGCGCGAGAGGCTCGTGCTGGGGGATGGGCCTGCTGCTGCCCGTGTGGGCGGGAGTGCCCTCGGGCTCCGCGTCAAGCTCGGCTGGAGCGAGATCCAAGATCTCTACTGGGTTCGGATCGGCATTCGCCACCTGGACCGGCGCCCGGGGAGCGCGGTCCTGCGCCGGGGCCGGCTGCGACCAGCCGCGGGCGAGGCGTTCGGTCTGCTCCTTGGCGTCCACGCTTTCGTCGGGCTGTTCCGAAGGCGGAAGGGCCAGCGATCCGGCGACGAGCACGCTGCTCGCCAGAAGGAACGCGAACGCCCACACCGAGAGATTGCCGCGGCTTCCGGCAGTGGTACCAGCCCGAGGGAGATCGCCAATCTTCATGGAACCTCGCAGAGATTTCCGTCCGATCAACGTTCTGTTAAGCGAGGGATGTGGCGCAGACATGGCAGCCATGCGCAGAACACAGTTACACGAATTCGCCCTTGTCGTCCGCCGACCGGATGCTGTCGTGCAAGCGCCGATCGCAGCACACCACGCACCACGCGATCTGCGAGACGTTGACGAGAGCGCCCACCGCGGAGAACAGCGCGATCGCCACGATAGCGCTTCCGAACACCAGCGTCCCCGTGAGGAGGGCCGCGGTGCGCAGCACGACGATCGCCACCTCGTAGGCCAGGAACTGGCCCTGCAACCCCAGTATCGGGAAGGCCTGGTGGGCCGGCGCGGCGATGAACACGAAGTAGAACCACAGAGAGAGCCAGCGCGCATATTCCCCGGCCTCGGTCCAGTCGGCGCCGAAGACGAAGCGGAAGAGCCACGGCGCGAAGGCGACGAGGATGCCGAAGGGCACGAGGCCGACCGCCGCGAGCGCCCCGGTGCCCTTCAGGAGAAGCGGCCGCAGCCGCTCGGACCGGTGGCTCGCCTCGGCGAAACGCGGAAGGAAGACGGTTCCGACCGCCGCCGCGACGATGCTGCCCGGCAGCGACACCACTCGCGCGGCCAGCACATAGAAGCCCGCGGCTGCCGGGCCGAGGAAGGCTGCCAGCAGCAGCGGGGGAATGCTGTGCGAGACGCTGTTGAGCCAGTCGTTCGGCGCCCGGAACAGGGGAAAGTCCCGAAAGCGATATGCGGCCTCCGCGAGGGAGACCCGCCCGGCAGAGTCCGCCTCGGCCGGTTCGTCGCGGCGCATCAGCGTGCCGCGGGCGCTGGTCCAGTACAGGGCGAGTTTCAGCATCGCAGCCAGCACGACGGAAGCCAGGAGCACGGCCGCCGTCGGCGCCATGATGCCGGCTGCCGTCTTCCCGGCGCCGACGATGGCCGCTTCCGCGATGGAAACCCGCGACATGGCGGCGAACTTCTTCTTTCGGGCAAGCCATTGATGGAACGGCTGCGCCAGTGCGATCAGCAGGATCGCCGCCGGCGCGAGCCACAGCAACCTGGATTCCGCCATGAACCCGATCGCGTCGGCGATCTGGCGATGGAAGAGCCCGAACACGATTGCCGATAGACCGCTCACGCAGAGGCTCATCAGCACGGCGAGCCTGAACAGCGTCCTCGCCTCGTCGTCGGATGCCGGCAGCGCAATTGACGCGCCATAGGCCAGGTTGGCCAGGGGCACGACGATTCCGACCGCCGCGAGGAAGACGCCCTGGACGCCGAAGACCTCCGGTCCGTACAGTCGGGTGATCAGCGGCGCGAACGCGAAGGTGATCAGCTGCGCGGCCGCGGTGCCGGCAACCACGACGGCGACGCCGCGCAGGAATGGATGCGACGTCAGGCGGCGCATCCACTGGCCGCCGCGGGATGCGCCATGCGCCGCGACGGCTCCGCTGCCGCGCCCGTATCGGAAATCCATGTGTCCCGCCATGCCTGATGCAACTCGCCAGACCTTGGATATTTGCATCTGGGCCCGCACGTCATGACCTCTATATTGGCTATAGGGGCCGCCGAAGCCGAAACATCCGGGCTACTACGCAAGGGGTGCGCGCCCATTGGTGCGATTCACGCGTTCACGCGTTGTTTTCGCCCACTGTTCCGGGACTTGCACTCAAGTGCGCATGAAGGGTATCGGCATCAATATCCCGTGAGCTCGTCCCCCGTTGGGGGGAGCGGAGCCGGCCGGCCCAGGATGCGCGACATGATCGCGCTCATAGTCGCGACGTCGTTGTCGAATCCCCCATGAGTGGTCGAGGCGGTGCTCTGGCTCCGGGACAGGTCGACCGACAGGCGGGCGCCCTTCGGCATCTGCCCGGCATAGGCCTGCATCCCGGCGAGCGGCGTGCCGGGCGCCTCCTCGTAGGCGCGCGACACGAGGTAGAGCAGCGAGCGGCTGTAGGACGGCGTGAAGGGAAGACTCGACGACACCGTGTCGGCCTGCTCGAGTCCGTCGCTGAGATTGTACAGGTAGATCCTGTCCGACAGCTTCCGGGCGCCCTTGCCCGAAAGATAGGGTCCATAATGGGTCCTGAAGAAATCCACCGTGCAGGCGGGCGCCATCAGGTGGACGCCGCCGAGCCCGAGCTTCCTCAGCCTGAAGCGGCCGAGGCTCGAGAGCAGGCGCCCGAGCACGATGGCGCCGGCGCTGTGCCCGACAAGATGGATCACAGGGCGCTTCTCCGCCCGGTCGAGCCCTGCCAGAAGCGGCAGAAGCCCACGAAAACCGCCATCGTATTCCGGCTGCCCGCCGAATGCGGCTTCCGCGTCACGCTTCATGTTGCGCCACGCATGGCTGCCGGCGCGCCTGCCGATTCCGGTTTCGAACATCCAGTCGAAGATGCCGCCGACCCGGCCGGCCGCAGCTTTCGAAATCTCCCCGAATGCCTCGTCCAGGAAGCCCGAGCCCCACATGAGGTGAAAATTATAGATCCGGTTGCGGCCGAAGATGTCGTGTCGGCGCCAGGTGGCGATCCGCTCGGCCTCGGCCGCGAGGGAGTTGAGCCCACCATGGGCATAGATGACCAGATGGTCGAAGCCTTGGCCTCCATTGGCGTCGGGAGACGCGATGCGGTTCACCGTCTCCTGCATCTCGGCGGCGTTCGGCGAGGCGTACTTGCCGGTCAACTCGAGACGCCCGTCGTCGATGTTGATGAAGTGGCCGACGATGTCGCCGCGATGGGGATCGTTGAAGCCGAACAGGCCCGTGGTGCTCGCCGGCGTCGCGCGCGGGATCGCCCCGAAGGCATCGGGCGCCGGCACGCCGAGCTGCAGCACCCAGGCATCCATCACGGTGGCGGCCCAGTCGCCGTAGCTCCAGTGAGCGACGCCGTTGGCGCCCCAATCCGCCCCCCAGGAATTGAGCACCCAGAAGCCCTTGTCGTCGTAGCCCACGACCACGAAGGCGTGTCCGCCGACGGACTTTCCGCCCGGCTCGATGCGCCCGTCCTTCGGCTTGCGCCAGTTGGAATGGATCTGCGCCGACACGTAGATCGCCCCGATCTCCGCGATGGCCGAGTGGTAATCGGCGATGTCGGGCTGGAGGCGGTAATAGGCGCCGAGCCTGATGCCGCGCGCCTCCTTCGCCATTTCGTAGGTGAGCGCCCATTCCTCCCTGTCGTCGTCGCTCGGCGCCGTCTCCTCGCTGCAGACCCCGTTGCGGAAGAAGCCCTTTATGGCGCCGCGGATGCTCGACCCCTCATAAGTGCTGCCGGCCCATTCGTCGTTGCGCCTCGCCATCTCGTAGAGCATGCGCGCGCTCACGGGTCGCGGGTTGTCGGCGCTCGTCTCACGGAAACGCAGGTGGTCGACGATGTGGGCGAGGGAGAAGCCGGAGCAGCTCGAGCTCCGCCCCTGGTCGCGCACCGGGAACGGAATGCGCGGATAGATGCCCGCCGGCAGGGCCCGCAGGTGCGGCTGGTAGATGCGGTCGCGGATGTCGGGCAGGTCGGGCAGGATGTCGAGAACGTGCTCGCCGAGAGCGACGGGTTTGCCCTGGAAGGTGCGGTTGCCGACCCTGACGCCGGTGTCGGGAGGCAGATCGCTCTGCGAGCTGGCGTCGGACGGCACGTTGCCGGGCGATCGCGGCCGGTGGACCCTGCCCTTCGGGGCCGGCGCCTTCGTCCCGCGCCCGCCCTTCCGGGCTTTGCCGGTGCCCGTCGCCGTCCGCGCCGCTTTGACCATGGTCGCCACCCGTCAGTCGAGGCCTCACGGGAGTAGACCATGAATCAAGCTTGGCGTCACGAGCGGGCGCATCGCCCACCTCTCCCCATGGGAGAGGGAGATCGCCCCTCACCCCTGCTGGATGAAGCGGCTGAGGAAGAGGCGCGTGCGCGGGTGGGACGGGTTCGACAGCACCACCTCCGGCGGGCCCTGCTCGACCACCACGCCGCCGTCCATGAACACCACGCGGTCCGCAGCTTCGCGGGCGAAGCCGATCTCGTGCGTCACCACGATCATGGTGAGGCCCTGCTCGGCCAGATCCCGCATCGTCGCCAGGACCTCGCCGACGAGTTCGGGATCGAGCGCCGAAGTCGGCTCGTCGAACAGCATGAGCTTCGGCTTGATCGCCAGGGCGCGGGCGATGGCGACGCGCTGCTGCTGGCCACCGGAGAGCTGGCGCGGATAGGCGTGAGCCTTTTCGGTAAGACCGATCCTGGCCAGCAGCTCCATGGCATAGGCCTCCGCCTCCCGGCGGCTCTGCTTGTGCACGCCGACGGGAGCCTCGACGATGTTCTCCAGCGCCGTCATGTGCGGGTAGAGGTTGAACTGCTGGAACACCATGCCGATCTTGCGGCGCTGCACCGCGATGGCCCTGTCGGAAAGCTTGTGCAGCCGCCCGTTCCTGAGCTCGTAGCCGATCTGCTCGCCGTCGACCATGATGGAGCCGCGGTCGATGGCCTCCAGATGGTTGATGCAGCGCAGGAAGGTGGACTTGCCCGACCCGGAGGGTCCGAGGATCACCACGACCTCCCCCGGCATCACGTCGAGGTCGATGCCCTTCAGCACCTCGTTCTGGCCGAAGGACTTGTGGACGTTGCGGGCCTGGACCAGGGGCTCGGCCGCGACGGGCGCGATCATTTCGGCAGCGGCGGTCATGCGGGCTCCTCCACACGGACGGGGCGGACACCGGCATCGGAAGCGCCGCGCTCGCCGCGGGCGTAGTAGCGCTCGATGAAGCCTTGTCCGACATTCAGGATCGACGTGATGATCAGATACCAGATCACCGCGACCATCAGCATGGGGATGACCTCGAAGGTCCGGTTGTAGACCGCCTGCACCGAATAGAGCAGGTCCGACATGGCGATGACGCTGACGAGGGAGGTCGCCTTGATCATGCTGATGAGCTGGTTTCCGGTCGGCGGGATGATCGAGCGCATCGCCTGCGGGATGATGATGCGCCGCAGGGCGCGCGAGCGGGTCATGCCGAAGGCGTCGGTCGCCTCGACCTGCCCCTTGTCGACGGACAGGAGGCCGCCGCGGATGATCTCGGCCATGTAGGCGGCCTCGTTGAGCGACAGGCCCGCGATGGCCGCCGTCATCGGCGTGATCAGGTCGTTGGTGTTCCAGCTGACGAGCGTCGGGCCGAAGGGGATCGAGATCGAGATCTCGGGGAACAGGGTCGAGAGGTTGTACCAGAAGATCAGCTGCACCAGCAGCGGCGTGCCGCGGAAGAACCAGATGAACAGGCCCGCGAGCGAGCTGAACAGGGTGTCGTTCGACATGCGGGCGATGGCGAGCACGAGCCCGATGGCCGTGCCGATGACCATCGCCACGACGGTGAGACCGAGCGTCACCGACAATCCCCTCAGGATCGAGTCCGCCGTGAACCATTCCAGCACGATCGGCCAGCCGAAGTTCGGGTTGCGGGCGACGATCCAGGCGAAGTTCGCCGCCACGACCAGCACGAAGGTCCAGAGGAGCCAGCGGCCCCAGTCGATCGGCCGGTGCGCGTTGACGACGTCCCTGAGCTCGATGGGGGGACTGATGGTGCGCTCGGTCATGTCCGTTACTTCTTCGCCAGGTTGATGCCGGGCTCGGCGATCATGTTATTCTCGAGCCCGTACTTCTTCATGATCTGGGCATAGGTGCCGTTCTTCATCAGCTCCTGGATGGCGCCGAGGAGCACCGGGCCGAGGGGAGAATCCTTCGGCACGACGGCGCCCTGATACAGGTCCTCGAAGCCGTTGGACTTGCCGACCGCCGCGAGCTCAAGCTCGCCGTTCGACTGCTGGACGAAGTAGGTCAGCGGCGCCTGCGAGGAGAAGAAGGCGTCGGCGCGCTTGGAGCGGACGGAGAGGATCGAGGTCGGCTGGTCGGTGTAGGACTGGACCTGCAGCGTCGGCTTGCCGTCCGCCGCGCATTTCTCCGCCTGGGCCTTGATCACTTTCTCGGCGGAGCCGCCCGCCATCACGGCGATGCGGTTGCCGCAAGCATCGTCGAGGGAGTTGATGCCCTTCGGATTGCCCTTGTGCACGGCGAAGACGACGTATTCCTGCACCCAGTCCACGAAGTCGTTGGCCTCCTGGCGGGACTTGAAGTCGCCCACGGGCCCCATGGCGAACTGGTAGCGGCCGGACTTGATGCCGCTGAGCAGGGCCGAGAGGCCGCTGACCGTGGCGTGCTCAATCTTGATGCCGAGGATCTGGCCGATGGCCTCGGCGAGGTCGGCGCTCGCGCCTGTCATGGTGCGGGTGTCGGTGACGACTTCGTAGGGAGGAAACGAGCCGCTGTTGACCGAGATCATCTTGTTCGCCGATCTGATCTCCTCCGGCAGCTTAGCGCGCAGCTCCTCGTTCACCTTCTGCTGCGGAACCTCGCCGGACGCATTCTGCGCGAAGGCCGGGGCGGACATCGCCAGGGCGACTGCGCTGGCACAGAGAATGTTGCGGATGTTCATGTGTTCGTTCCCTTTCTGGCTTGCGAAATTCAGGCGGCCTGCGTCTGCGACTGCGCGGGCTTTGCGAGTTCCGGACGCGCGAAGCGCCGGTTGGCGAGGACCGGCAGCACGGAGCGCGCGTGGGCGATGCGCGCCGGGTCGATCTCCGCGAAGAGGAGCGCCGGCACCTCGCCGGCGCGGGCTATCGCCACGCCGAGCGGGTCGACCACCATGCTGGCGCCGATGTTGCGCTCGCCACACTCGCCTACGGCGACTACGTAGCAGGTGTTCTCCAGCGCGCGGGCGGTGACGAGCACCTCCCAATGCGCCTCCTTGCCGAGGCCGCGCACCCAGGCGGCGGGCAGCACGATCACGTCGGCGCCGTCCACCGCAAGCCGGCGCGCCATCTCGGGGAAGCGCAGGTCGTAGCAGGTCATCATACCGACCTTGAGGCCCGCGATCTCGACGATGCCCGGGATCTCGTCGCCCGGCTGCACGTTCGTCGATTCCTTCGCCGAGAAGGCGTCGTAGAGGTGCAGCTTGCGGTACTGCGAGACGATCTCGCCGTCGCGCACGGTGACGAGCACGTTGAAGACCCGTCCGGCGCCGGACGGCACGTGGATGCAGCACATCATCGTGAGGTTCGAGCCGCGGCTCGCCTCCAGCACCCGCGTCATGAACGGACCGTCGAGGGGCTGCGCGGTCTTGAGCACGATATCCGGATCGGCGATGTCGCGCGCCAGGATGCCCTCCGGCAGCACGAGGAGGTCGGCGCCGCCGGCCTCCGCCTGCTTCATCAGACGGATGCAGGTCTCGGCATTGTCCTGCCATTCGCGGCTGACGGCGAATTGACCGAGGGCGACTTTCATGCGGGCTCTCCTACGAGGTGGGGAACGGCCGGAAACAGATCGTCCGGCGTGAGATCGGTGTCGGCGAGGTTCTGCTTGCGGATCTCGGCGAGGAAGTCGGCGATCATCCGGCGGTTGGATTCGAGACCGCTGGCGTTCCAGTCCGGCGGAAGGTCGCGCGCGCAGCGGCCGAGCTCGTCGACGATCCAGGGTGTCGTGTCCGCGTATTTGCGGCGCTTCTCCAGCCACACGCGCTGCGACTCGTCGAGGAGGTCGCTCAGCTCCTGCGGCAGCCAGGGATGCTTCGCGGCGAGATCCGCCTTGACGCCGAGGATGTGGATGCCGGGAATGTAGCCGACGGCGTTGAAGTAGGCGAGTTCCGCTCCGTGGAGATCGGCCAGCAGATGGCGGAACCGTGATCCGCGCTCGAAGAAGCCCGGAGGCATGAACGGCGTGAACACCGCGTCGAGCTCGCTGCTCTCGAGGAGGTCGAGCATCGGCCGCTCGCCCGGCACCGCCTCGATGCGGCCGGGCCGCGCATAGGGCCCGAGCCGGTCGACGACGGGATGCGCCTCCGTCAGGCGGCCCGCATACCAGCGCACGTCCTCGATGCCGACGCCGGCCTGCGCGAGGGCGGCGCGGGTCCAGGTGTTGCCGGAGTCCTGCCAGCCGGTGACGCCGATGCGCTTGCCCTTGAGTTCCTCCAGCCGCGTGAGCGGGCTCGTGCGGGCGGTGATGATGCAGCGGTGGCGAAAGCCCCGCATGAGGAAGTTCGGCACGCCGAAGATCTTCGTCTCGCCCCGCGCACGGCTCGTGGTGTAGCGGCTGAACGAGATCTCGCTCGCATCGTAGCGCGGATCGTTGGCGAAATCCTCCGGCAGGGCCGCGACCCGGTCCACCTGCACGTCGAGGTGCTCGGACCTCACATCGCCCAGCACCAGCGGCGTCATGTAATCCCAATCGCGGAGCGCGAGACGGACCTTCACCTTCACGGGATTCTCCAGCCGTTCGCCGGCAGAACGCTGCTGCCGGACAAATGTTTGCCCGGATCGAAAATTAAATGTTCAAATCACCTGATCAATACTTATTATGTTATTGAACATTAAAAGACGAACCTCATGGATCACGTTCCCGACACCGACTGGCTGGCCGAACGGTTGAAAGAGCGCACTGCGCGCGGCATCGCGGTGGAAACGAGTGCCCTCATCCGCTCGGGGGCGCTGCCCATCGGCGCGCGACTGCCGACCGTGCGCGATCTCGCGTACAAGCTCGGCGTCAGTCCCGCGACCGTCTCCGAGGCGTGGAGCGAGCTGCGGCGCCAGAAGATGATCACCGGGCGCGGCCGCACCGGAACCTATGTCTTCGGCAACACGATCGCGCCGCGTCCAGCCCGCATGGGAAGCGTCGGGCATTTCGGCGAGGGCGTGCTCGACCTGACCATGGCTGTGCCGGACCGGGGCCTGCTGCCGCCTCTCGCGCAGGCGCTGGTGCACGGGGCCCATGCGGAGAACCTCAACAGTTACGAGCGCACGCCGATCCTTCCCGAACTGCGCGCGGCCGTGGAGCCGCGCTGGCCCTACCGGCCAGAGACCTTCCTCGCCACCAACGGCGGCTACAACGCCGTCTATTCGACGCTGCACGCCCTCGTGATGCCCGGGGCATCCATCGCCATCGAAGATCCGACCGCCATGCGCATCCTTGACATCATCGAGGACCTCGGGGCCGAGATCATCCCGGTCGAATGCGACGCGGAGGGCCCGCTCCCCTCCTCCCTCGCGAAGGCGCTGCAGAAGAATCCGACGGCCTTCATCTACCAGCCGCGCACCCATTCGGTGACCGGCCGCGCGGTGACCCGGGAGCGGCTGACGGAACTCGCCGACACGCTGGAGGGGAGCGACTGCTACATCATCGAAGACGACGGCGTGGGCGACGTGTCTCCCCTGCCCCCGATCAGCATGGGCGACCGCTTGCCGAAACGCGTCGTGCACATCCTGTCGTTCTCGAAATCGCTCGGCCCGGACCTGCGCCTCGCGGTCCTGTCGAGTTCCATCGCCGTCGCCAAGCAGATCCAGTCCTATCGTAGCTTCAGCTCCGGCTGGACGAGCCGGCTGCTGCAGGCCACGACGGCATGGCTCCTGAACGACCCCGACAGCATGCGCACAGTCGCTCGTGCACGCGGCATCTACGCGGAGCGCCAAGCGGCGCTCACCAGCCGCCTGCGCGAGCGGGGCATCGCCATCCCTCCCGGCGACGGACTCTGCATCTGGGTTCCTGTCGAGTCGGAGCAGTACGCCCTCGTGACTCTCGCGGCGCGGGGGATCGCGGTGCTGCCTGGCGCGAAATGCTCCGTGCGGCCGATCAACCACGTCCGGGTCGCGACGAGCGTCCTCACCGACCGCTACGATTTCGTCGCGGACTCGATCAGGCTCGCGGCGATGGGCGGCCCCGGATGAGGCTCCATCCGGGTGCTCACGAGGACGGAAACGGAAAAAATTACCTTGAAGCTTTTTTAAAGAGCCGGAATTCCTCCCTAACTCAAGGGGGTAGTGGCTCTTTTAGAACGGCTCTGATTTTCCCCTAAGGCCTTGATCATACTGCGTTCTCCCAGATATTTGGAGGCGTGGCGCTCGAACCCGTTTCGTCGCCGCTTCATTGCCTGACTGTGAAGACCCCGACGGTGACACCCAGCGCAGAGCTGCGCCGGGCGCGGGCGGTTGCGTGCCTCGCGCTGCCGCGGAGCCGCCTGGCCACGAGATGAAGGAAACGACGCGTCCCATGCGAGCATCCCACCGACGTTCCGGCCCGAACCGCTCCCTCCGCCGCACCGTGGCCATCGCGTGTGCAGCGCTTCTGTTCGCGACGGGCGGAGCCCTCGCACAGGACAGATCGTCGACATCCGTGCGCGTCGAGCTGAACCGGCTCGAGGCCGCGGGGGAGAACTGCCGCGCCTATTTCCTGATCGACAACCGGAAGGGCGAGACCTGGCGCTCCCTCAAGCTCGACCTGTTCGCCCTCGACACGGATGGGGTCGCGGCCAAGCGCCTCGCCATCGAGGTCGGACCCGTGCCGGAGAAGAAGACCCTCATCAAGCTCTTCGACTTTCCTGGCCTCGCCTGCCCGCGCTTCGGAAGCATCCTGCTCAACGACGTGATGGCCTGCGAAGGCGCAGCCGACACGCGCGAGGCCTGCCTGTCCGCCATCGACACGACCTCCAAGGTCGCCGACGTCCCCTTCGCGAAGTGAGGCTCGAACCATGAACGAGATCGCATCCGCCGCCCCGCACGACATGTCCTTCCTCGGCCTCTTCCTCCAGGCCGACGCCGTTGTGAAGGGGGTCATGATCCTGCTCGTCCTGGCCTCCATCGCCTGCTGGACGATCATCATCGACAAGCTCGTGCGCCTCGCCGCCGTGCGCCGTCAGGCCCGCGCCTTCGAGGCCGCGGCGCGAGCGGGCGAGCGGCTCCAGCCGCAGATGCCCGGGCCGGCCGGCCACATCGTCGCGGCCGGGTACGAGGCCTGGCGCGACCAGGATCCGTCGGAGAGCCGTGCGGAGCGGCGCGAGCGGATCGAACGCGCCATGCGGGCCGCGCTCGCGGTCGACCTGCGCCGGCTCCAGCCGGGCCTTCCGTTCCTCGCCACCATCGGCTCGGCGGCGCCGTTCATCGGCCTGTTCGGCACCGTGTGGGGCATCATGAACTCGTTCTCGGCCATCGCGAAGAGCCAGGACACCAGCCTCTCGGTGGTGGCGCCCGGCATCGCCGAGGCGCTCTTCGCCACCGCCATCGGCCTCGTGGCCGCCATTCCGGCGGTGATGGCCTACAACAAGCTGACGACCGACATTAGCCGCGTGCAGCAATCCTTCGCGTCGGGCATCACGGCCCTCGGCGACCGCCTCGCCCGCGACCGCAAGCCCCACATTCGGGCGGAGGCCGCCGAGTAATGGGAATGGGTCCGATCCGCTCGGGCGAGCCGGACGACGAGTTCGGCGCCGCGCCTCTGTCCGAGATCAACGTCACGCCGCTCGTGGACGTGATGCTGGTGCTGCTGATCATCTTCATGGTGGCGGCCCCGCTCATGACGGTCGGCGTACCGGTGCAGCTGCCGAAGACCGCTGCCCCGAAGGTGGCGCAGCCGAAACAGCCGGTCGTCGTCACGATCGACGAGAACGGCCAACCGTTCCTCGATAAGGTGCCCCTAGCGCCGGACACCATGGTGCCGCGCCTGAAGGAGCTGGCCGCGCAGGACCCGTCCCAGGTCGTGCTGGTGCGCGGCGACCGCAACGTGCCCTACGGGCGCGTCATCGAGATCATGGGGCAGGTCAATGCCGCCGGCTTCGGCAAGGTGTCGCTGATCGCCCAGGCGCCCGGCGGAACCGCCGCGCAGTGATGTCCGGCACCATGCAGACATTCGTACCGGACAGGGGAACGACCGGCGATCACGGCCGTCTCGGCGCCGCCTTCCTGGTTGCGCTCGTTCTGCACGTGGGCGCCCTGACGGCCATGGTGTTCTGGCCGTCGCGAGACGTCGAGAGCCCGCCCGGCGAGCAGCAGATCACCATCGACCTCGCGCCCGCGATGGAATCCGCCGAGGCGGTCGATGCGGTGGAGGCGGCAAGCCCTGCGGAGGCCATCGCCGAAGCCGCCGAGGCGCAGCCGCCAGAGCCGGTCACGGCCGAAACCCCGCCGCCGGAGGAGGTGACCGAGGTCGTGGAGATGACCGAGGCGCAGCCGCCGCAGGCCAGCGAGGTGGTTCCGGCGCAGGAGACCGCCGAGGCCGTTCCGGCCGACGCGGCGCCGGTCGAGGCTCCGGCCGCGGATGCGCCGGAGGTGGTCGCAGCCGTTCCGCCGCCGGAAGAGACCGTCGTCGCCAAGGCCCTGGAGGAGAAGCCGGCGCCGAAGCCCGTGAAGAAGCCGCCGCCCGAGAGGAAGCCGATCGAGCGCAATCCTCCCCCGCGCCGCGAGGTGGCGGAGCAGCGCGCTGCCCCCTCTACTCCACGGCAGGGACAGGCTTCCTCGTCGCGCGAGGACACGGGCGGCGCGGCGGCCGCGGCCGACCCGAACGCGTTCAACCGCTACGCGGCGCAGCTCGCCGCCGCCCTGCGCAGCCGCCTGCGCTATCCGGAAGCTGCGCGGTCGCAGGGGATCTCCGGCGTCGCAACCGTGCGCTTCACCATGCAGCGCTCCGGCCGCATCGTGACGGCGTCGCTGGTGCGCGGCACGGGACACCCCATCCTCGACCATGCGGCCCTCGCCACCGCCGCGCCGGGCACCAGCCTGCCGCCCGCGCCCGATGCGGTGCCGCAGCAGCAGTTCACCTTCGTGGTGCCGCTGCGCTTCAACCTGCGCTGACCGGAGCGTCGCTCAGCCGAGCGTGAAGGCCTCGTGCACGGCGCTCTGCACGCCGCCGCCCATCACCGGGCCGCCGCCCGCCACGTGGATGAAATCGCCGATCACCGCCGCACCGAGCCCGTGCCGTGGCGTCGCCATGGGCGCATATTGCTCCCACCGGTCCGTGGCGGGATCGTAGGCTTCGTTCTGGCCGAAGACCCGATTGGTGCCCTCCCCGCCCATCACGAAGATCCTGTCGCGATAGAGGACCGCCCCGTGGCCGCTGCGGGCGGTCGGCAGCGGCGCACGCATCTCCCAGCGGTCCGCTTGCGGATCGTAGGCGTGGTGCAGGTTGGAATTGGTGTGGAATGTGTCCACGCGCCCGCCGATCAGATGGATGCGCCCGTTCACGGCCACGACGCCCGTGTGGTCGCGGGTGGTGTAGAACGGGGCGCGGTTCTCCCAGCGGTCGCCCTTCGGATCGTAGGCGAGATGCCAGTTCACCGATTGCCGGTCGTCGAACGAGTCGCCGACGGCGCCGCCGACCGCATGCAGCCTGCCGACGAGAGCCACGCACCCGATGGCGCCGCAGGCGCGCGGGAGCGGCGCGATGCGCGTCCACGCGCCGCTGCCCGGATCGTACACGAAGGCCTCCGCGTGCGGCCGCCTGTTCTGCTCGACGAAGCCGCCGACGGCGTAGAGCCTGCCGTCGAGCACGGCGACGCCGACATGGTTGGCGCCGCGCGGCAGGGGCGCGGCCTCGATCCAGCGGTCACTCGCCTGGTCGTAGACGTGGTGATAGGGCCGGTCGACCTTCTGTTCGCCGTAGCCGCCCACGAGATGCATGCGCCCCGCCTCCGCCGCCGCCCAGGCCATCTCGCTGCGGGGAAGCGGCAGGGGCGCCCGCTCGACCCAGCGCCCGGGATTGTCCGCCTTCGGGGCCGGGCTGTCATAGACCCGCTGCTGGCTCGCCACCTCTGGCAGGCCGATGCGGCCCGGCTGGCGCAGGCCTTCGTACAGGCCGCCGTGATGCTCATGGCCCGTCTGCGCAAGGGCCGAACCGGCGAGGATCGCGGTTCCGCCTGTGATGAACATGCGCCTGCCGACCCACATGACGATCCCTCCCCTGTCCTTCGACGAACGGCCGAGCGCCGATCATGATGGCCAAAAAGGCATCGAACCAGCCCTGGCGACTTCAGCACTTCGTGATCCGAGCCTCATCGGAGTGGTTCGGCCTTGACATCTACGTTGATATCAACATGTTTCGGCCATGACTACTCAACACGAGCTGCCGTTCAACACCACGCTCAAGGTTCGCGACACCTGCCTCTGCCTGCACGTGCAGCGCGCCGCTCGCGCCCTTGCGCGCCGCTACGACGAGGCGCTGCGGCCGTTCGGGCTGACCAACTTCCAGTTCTCGCTGCTGATGTCCCTGAACCGCCCGGAACCGCCGAGCATGGGCCAGGTGGCGGAGCTGCTCGCCATGGACCGCACGACGCTCACGGCCAATCTCAAGCCGCTCGAACGGAGGGGTCTGGCGAGGGTCGCGCCCGACCCGGACGACCGGCGCAGCCGTCGCCTGACGCTGACGCCCGAGGGCCGCTCGCTCCTCGCCTCGGCGATGCCCGCGTGGGAGGAGGCCCAGGCCAGGACCGCGGGGCTCATCACCGAGGCCGGCCCCGATGCCCTGCGGGCGGATCTGCGCGCCCTGTCGTAGAGAAGCCGCGCCGCGGCTCCGTGCTACTCGCTGCGGAAATACGGCTCGACCTTGCCCTTGAGCTTGATGGTCATGGGGTTGCCGTGCCGGTCCTTGGCGCTGCCGGCGGTGACGCGGACCCAGCCCTCGCTGACGCAGTACTCGTCCACATTGGTCTTCTCGGCGCCGTTGAAGCGAATGCCGATGCCGCGCGCGAGCATGGCCTCGTCGTAGTACGGACTGTCGGGATTGGCGGACAGGCGGTCGGGCGGGGTGTCGGTCATGGAGATGCGGTTCCGGTCTGAGTCGGTTGGGGCGAACCTAGCGACTAGCGGACCGGATGCCAATGAGGGCAGGACAGCTCAGCCGGGCTCGTTCGCCGTCACCCGCTCGGCCGCCCGGCGCCAGTAGACCTCGCCTTCGTATTTCTTGTTCGCCTCGTCGAGCTCGTGGCGCAGCTCGCCCATCCGCCAGTCCATCCGGTGCATCTGCCTCGTGCGCCGGCGCAGCAGGGCCGCAAGAGCGACGGCGAGAAGCCCCGCCGCCACCGTCAAGCCCGTGAGCGCCACGCGGAAGAGGGCATCGGTCCCGATCCGGAAGGCGAAAAGGGCGATCACGGCGAGCAGCAGGGTGAGCAGGAAGGCCGTGACGCTGCGAAAGAGAAGCGCCAGCGCCGCCGGCACCGCGAACGCCGCCAGGAAGCCCGGGTGCAGGCTCCGCACAAGGGCGAGGATCTCGCCGCCCCACCGGGGCAGCTCGGGCCAGAGGCTCTGCCAGATGTTCTGCACCTCGACCATCTCCACCTCCGCACCGTGCCGCCCGCAGCGGGCGGCCGTCAGGCGGACACGATATCAGACGGGCTGCGGTTTTCCGAGATGGGCGGATGCCGGCGCCTAGCGTCCGAGCGCCTGCATGGCCTGCGCGGCGTAGCGCGTGCCGGCGGCGGCGCCCGGCGGGATGACGCGGTCGATGCGCTCCAGGTCCTCGCGGGTGAGCCGCACGTCGAGGGCGCCCACATTCTCCTCGAGATAGCGGCGGCGCTTGGTGCCGGGGATCGGCACGATGTCGTCGCCCTGGGCCAGCACCCAGGCGAGCGCCAGCTGGGCGCTCGTGCAGCCCTTCTCCCGCGCCATGCCTTCGATCTCGCGCACGAGGTCGAGGTTCTTCTGGAAGTTCTCGCCCTGGAAGCGCGGCGCGTTGCGGCGCCAGTCGTCCGGCTCGAGGTCGTCGATGCTCTTGATCTGCCCGGTCAGGAAGCCGCGCCCGAGGGGGCTGTAGGGCACGAAGCCGATGCCGAGCTCGCGCACGACGCCGAGGATCTCGTCCTCCGGCTCGCGGCTCCAGAGGGAATACTCGGTCTGGAGCGCCGTGATCGGATGCACCGCGTGCGCGCGGCGGATGGTCTGCGGCCCCGCCTCCGACAGGCCGAGATGGCGCACCTTGCCCTCGCGCACCAGCTCCGCCATGGCCCCGACCGTGTCCTCGATGGGCGTGTTGGGATCGACCCGGTGCTGGTAGTAGAGGTCGATGGTCTCGACTCCGAGCCTCTTCAGGCTCGCCTCGCAGGCCTGGCGCACGTAGTCCGGCTTGCCGTTGATGCCGAGATGGGTGCCGTCGGGGGCGCGCACGTTGCCGAACTTGGTGGCGATCGCGACCCTGTCGCGCCGGTCGCGGACGGCGCGGCCGACCAGCTCCTCGTTGCGCCCGACGCCGTACATGTCGGCCGTGTCGAGGAAGGTGACGCCGAGCTCGATGGCCCGGTGGATCGTCGCCACGGCCTCGCCCTCGTCGCGGCTGCCGTAGAAGTCCGACATGCCCATGCAGCCGAGACCGATGGCGGATACCTGCAATTGACCCAATCGACGCTGCTGCATGGGAGACCTCCTGGATGAGAGCGATGCGGCGTGAGTGCGTCGCCACGCGGCGGCTGCGTCACCCGTCCCGGGTGCCGTAGGCGTCCGCCATGGTGGCGATGTCGCTCAGCTTCGCGGTGAAGATGGTCCAGTCGTCCCGGTCGGCAATGGGCGCCCAGACCGCCTCCACGTCTTCGATCAGCATGGTGCAGGGGCTGGTGCGGGCGAAATAGGGATGGTCGAGCCGCGCGTCCGGCGCCGGCTCGAAGCCTTCGAGCGCCGCATGCACAGGCTGGAAGGCGGGTTTCGCGTAGAAGGCGGCCGACGGGCTCTTCGCCGCGCGCCGCTCGCTCGCCAGCCCTCCGCGCCAGTCGAACAGGGCCTGCTCGAACGGCGCCTTCGTCTCGTGCAGGAAGGTCCAGAGCGCCTTGGCCAGCAGAGTGTCGCGCTCGAAGCCGGCGGACGCGAGGCCGAGGCGGCGCAGGAGTGCGGCCGGGAACTCCCGGTGCAGGGCGGGCTCGAAGGCTTTCAGCGCCTGCTCCAGATCGGCTTGAGACGCCAGCGGCAGCAGGCATTCGGCCAAGCGAAACAGGTTCCACAGGAGCGCATCGGGCTGGCGCCCGAAGGCGTAGAGGCCGGTCTCGTCGAAATAGGCGGCCGTGAAGCCGGGATCGTAAGCCGGAATGAAGCGCCAGGGCCCGTAGTCGAAGCTCTCGCCGGTGATGTTGATGTTGTCGGTGTTGAGCACCCCGTGCACGAAGCCCGCCGCCATCCACTGCGCGCCCATGCGCGCCACGCGACGGCAGACCTCCTCCAGGAACGCGGCGGCGCGGGCGGCCTCCTCCTCGCGCCAGACATCGGGCATGTAGGTTTCTATCGTGTAGTCGAGCAGCTTGCGGATGTTTTCCGCCTCGTCGAGATAGAGAAAGCGCTGGAACGTGCCGATGCGGATGTGGGAATGGCTCAGCCGCACCAGCACCGACGAGCGCGTGGGCGAAGGCTCGTCGCCCCGCTCCAGCTCCTCGCCGGTCTCGATCAGGCTGAAGCTCTTGGAGGTCTCGACGCCGAGCGCCTCCAGCATCTCCGTCGCCAGGACCTCACGCACGCCGCCCTTGAGGGTGAGGCGCCCGTCCGCGTGGCGCGACCAGGGCGTCTGGCCGCTGCCCTTGGTGCCGAGATCGAGCAGGCGCCCGTCCTTCAGGTCGTGGAGCTGGGCGAACAGGAAGCCGCGCCCGTCGCCGAGATAGGGGTTGTAGGTGCGGAACTGGTGGCCGTGATAGCGCAGGGCGAGCGGCTCCGCGAGGCTCCCCGGCAGCGGCACGAAGCGCCCCAGATGGGCGATCCACTCCTCGTCCGTCAGGCCGTCGAGGCCGATGCGGGCAGCCCAGCGCCGGTTGCGGTAGCGCACGACGTGCTGCGGAAAGGCGGCGGGCCGGACCACGTCGTAGAAGTCGGAGCCGAGGCTCTGGTGACGGGTCGATGGACGGGCGGCGCTGGACAGGGGCATCGGAACCGGTGGCGTTGGCTGCGGGCAAGGAGGATTCGAGCAAGATCAACGCGTCAGACGCCAATTCGTCGCCCACGCGACAGGATGGCGCCACCGCCGGACAGGTTTTCGTGAACCTGCGGGCCGGCACCGGGTTGACCAACCAAATGGCCACAGGAAATTGCCCATGCTGAAGCTCATCCGCAACCTCATCATCCTCCGGCAGGCCTGGAAGCTCATCAAGCGGCGTCGTTGATGGACGCTGCTGGCGGCGTGCACGCGGGCATGTAAGCTCAAGGTTCGATCCACGATCCCGCGGAAGATCCGATGCCGAAAGCCGCCGCGCGCCGCACCGCCATGCCGGTCGACCTCGCGCTCCAGGGAGGAGGTGCCCACGGCGCCTTCACCTGGGGCGTGCTCGACCGCCTGCTCGAGGAGCCCTGGCTGGAGATAGACGGCATCTCCGGCACCTCGGCCGGGGCGATGAACGGCGCCGTTCTGGTGGACGGCTATGCCGAGGGCGGGCCGGACGGCGCCCGGGCCGCCCTGGAGCGGTTCTGGCGGCGGGTCTCGCAGGCAGCCCTGCTCAGCCCCTTCCGACGCACGCCCCTCGACATCCTGCTCGGCCGGTGGTCCCTCGACCATTCCCCGGCCTTCGTGGCCTACGACCTGATGGCGCGGGTGATCTCGCCCTACGACCTGAACGTCTTGAAGGAAAACAACCCCCTTCGGGACATCCTGGACGAGGTCGTCGATTTCGGCCGCCTCTCCCGCGCGCCGATCAAGTTCTTCGTCACCGCCACCAACGTGCAGACCGGCCAAGGCCGGGTCTTTCGCAACGATGCGATCACGCCGGACGTGCTGCTCGCCTCGGCCTGCCTGCCCTTCCTGTTCCAGGCCATCGAGATCGACGGCGAGCCCTACTGGGACGGCGGCTATGCGGGCAATCCGACCATCACGCCACTGGTGAAGGAATGCGGATCGGACGACATCGTCCTCGTGCAGGTCAACCCGGTCGAGCGCCCCGGCACGCCGCGCAGCGCCCGCGAGATCTCCAACCGGGTAAACGAGGTCTCGTTCAATGCCACCCTGCTCAAGGAGCTGCGGATGATCGCCCTGCTGCGGGAGGTGGCCGATCCGGGCAACTGCGAGGGCGCCCTGTGGGCGAAAATGCGCGTCCACCGGATCGCGAGCGCGGCCATGACGGATCTCGGCTACTCCTCCAAGCTCAATGCCGAATGGGATTTCCTCTGCCACCTGCGCGACGAGGGTCGGCGCGCGGCCGAGGATTTCCTGACGGGGGACGCCCAGCATCTCGGGCGCCGCTCGAGCCTCGACCTCGATGCCCTGCTGGAGCTCTGACGGACGCCCTATCTCCCACCTTGCGCTGCCGCAGCGACAGGCTTCCTGACGGCCGCAGGTCCGTGCCAATATTTCGGCCCCGGATCACGTAATGTCCCGAGGAGGACGCTGGAATCCACATGGAACGCCTTCGCCGCAATATTCTGGCCGGCCTGCTGACGGTCATCCCGCTCTGGATCACGGTCTGGATGATGTGGTTCATCCTGGACTACATCATCTATCTGGGCCGCCCGCTCGTCTTCGCCCTCGCGAGCGCCGTTCGCCCCTACGCGGAGGACGTGGCCGACCTTCTGCTCCGGGACTGGTTCCAGTCCGCCATCGCCATCGTGATCGTGCTGGCCGGCCTCTACATGATCGGTGCCGCCACCAACGCGGTGATCGGCCGCCGGATCCTGCGCCTCGTCGACCGGCTGATCGACCGGGTTCCCCTCGCCAAGACCATCTACGGCGCGACCCGCACCCTCATCGACTCCGTGCGGGGCGGTCAGCAGGGCGGCCAGCGGGCGGTGCTGATCGACTTCCCGCACCGCGAGATGCGCGCGGTCGGCATCGTGACGGCGGTGTTCCACGCTACCGACACGGGCGAGGAGCTGGCGGCGGTCTACGTGCCGACGACCCCAAATCCGACCTCGGGCTACGTGGAGATCGTGCCCACCCGCCGCCTCGTCTGGCTCGACTGGAGCGTGAACGATGCCATGTCGTTCATCGTCTCGGGCGGGGCCATGACGCCGAAGGGGATCAGGATGAATCCGGGGCCGCCGCGCAAGCTGGACGAGGACGGGATCGACGCCCCGGAGATGGAGCGGCGCAGCGAGACCTCGCTCACATGAACGGGTTCAGCGCGACCGCCGCGCGATGATCCACACCGCGTGCACGATGCCCGGAATGTAGCCGAGGATCGTCAGCAGGATGTTGAGCCAGAACTGGCCGCCGAGTCCCACGGTGAAGAAGACGCCGACGGGCGGCAGCAGGATCGCGAGGATGATGCGGAGGAGATTGCTCATGACCGGCTCAAGCGACGTGGGAACCCAGGCAGGAACGCCGCGGCATCCCGGGCTGTTCCAGAGCCGCCGGTGAACCCTTGTCGATCCCGGCCGTTCACGAAGCGACGGCACCACCACGAGGAGGCGAGATGAGCATCCGGCCCCCGTTCTGGCGAAAGGAGCAGCCGACCGATCGGGAGCGCGCATCGGACGACCCGCACCACGTGGTGATCGTCGGGGCGGGCTTCGGCGGCCTCTCGCTGGCACAGTCGCTGGGCGGCACGCCCCTACGGGTGACGGTGGTGGACCGCCGCAACTTCCATCTGTTCCAGCCGCTCCTCTACCAGGTGGCGACGGCGGTGCTGTCGCCAGGCGAGATCGCCGGCCCGATCCGCAGCATCCTGAACCGGCACGGGAACATCGAAATCCTTCTCGGCGAGGTCGACGGGATCGACACCGCGCGGCGGGAGATCTCGGTCGGCGGGGACCGGCTCTCCTACGACACTCTCGTGCTCGCCACCGGCGCGACGCACGGCTATTTCGGCCATCCCGAGTGGGCGCGCTTCGCGCCGGGCCTGAAGACCCTCGAGGATGCGCGTCGCATCCGGGCGCAGATCCTGTTGGCCTACGAGCGGGCGGAGATCGAGCGGGACCCGGCGGAGCGCGAGCGCCTCATGACCTTCGCGATCATTGGCGGCGGGCCGACCGGGGTGGAGATGGCCGGCGCCATCGCCGACCTGGCGCACCACGCCCTGACGCGGGATTTCCGCAACATCGATCCGAGGAGGACCCGCATCCTCCTGGTGGAGGCGGCGCCCCGCATCCTCTGCTCCTTCCCGGAGAATCTGGCGTCCTACACGGAGCGGGCGCTTGGGCGTCTCGGGGTGACGCTCCTCACGGGCCGCCCCGTTGAGGACGTCACCGAGCGGGGCATCACCGTCGGCGGCGAGTTCATCCCGGCCGCGACGGTCGTCTGGGCTGCCGGCGTCGCCGCATCGCCAGCCGGGACATGGCTGAATGTCGGCACCGACAAGGCGGGGCGGGTCCCCGTCGGCCCGGACCTCTCCGTGCCCGGGCTCGAGAACGTCTACGTCATCGGCGACCTCGCGCTCGCAAAGGACGAGCGGGGCAGACCATTGCCGGGGCTCGCCCAGGTCGCACACCAGCAGGGCAAATATCTCGGCAAGGCGCTCCGGGCGCGCATCCTGAGCGGCGAGACCCCACCCCCCTTCCGGTTCCGCAGCCGCGGGAATCTCGCGGTGATCGGCCGCAACGAGGCCGTGGTGGATTGGGACAGACTGAAGCTGAAGGGCTTCCCGGCCTGGCTCGTGTGGGGCATCGCCCACGTGTATCTGCTGGTCGGCTTCCAGAACCGCCTGCTGGTTTGCCTGCGCTGGCTCTGGACCTATCTCACCCATCAGGGCGGCTCGCGGATCATCCACGAGGATGCCTTCGGACGCCCGGCCCGGAGCGCGAGAAACGAGACGGCCATTGAGGAATCTCAAAGGGAGAAGGCTCGTGATCGCGCTGAGGGCTGATCCCACAAGGACCTCCGGCCGGGATTGGAACTTCCCGCCGCACATTGCCGACGAGGCCGCGAAGCACGAGGGTTGAGCATGGGATGGTCGATTCCGGTAGGCACGGTGAAGGGCACGGTCATCCGGATCCACATCACCTTTCTGCTCTTCCTCGTCTGGATCGCGGTATCTCATTATGCGCAAGGAGGGCGCGATGCCGCGATCGAGGGCACGGCCTTCGTCATCCTCCTGTTCCTGTGCGTTCTGCTGCACGAGTTCGGCCACGTCTTCGCCGCGCGTCGCTACGGCGTGCAGACGCCCGACATCACCCTCCTGCCCATCGGCGGCGTGGCGCGGCTGGAGCGCATTCCGGAGGAGCCGCGCCAGGAGCTGATCGTGGCGCTCGCAGGTCCTGCCGTGAACGTGGTGATCGCCGCCATCCTGTTCCTCGCCCTCGGCGGATTCCTGCCGCCGAACAGCATGGAGCTCGACAATCCCGGCACCAGCATGGTCGCGCGGCTTGCGATGGTGAACGTGTTCCTGGTGGTCTTCAACCTGATCCCGGCCTTTCCCATGGATGGCGGACGCGTGCTCCGGGCGATCCTCGCCTCGCGCCTCGGCTACCAGCGCGGCACGCAGGTCGCCGCCACGGTCGGGCAGGTGCTGGCCTTCGGCCTCGGCTTCCTCGGCCTCGTCGGCGGCAATCCCATCCTGGTCTTCATCGCGATCTTCGTCTATTTCGGCGCGGCCGGCGAGGCCCATGCGGTGCAGATGCGTCAGGTCTCGCGCAGCATGCTGGCCTCCGACGCCATGATCACGCGCTTCGAGAGCCTGCGTCCGGGCAGCACCGTCGAGGAGGCGGTGCAGTGCCTGATCCACACCACCCAGCACGACTTCCCCATCGTGGACGGCGCCGGCATCCTGCGCGGGGTTCTCACCCGCGACGACATGATCCGGGCACTGCGCGACCACGGTCCCGGCGCCTCGGTGCTTGAGGCCATGCGCACCGACATCCCGGTCGTCCACCATCGCCAGCCGCTCGATAAGGCCTTACAACTGATGCAGGAGAACCGATCGCCTGCGATCGGGGTCGTCGACGGCGCGTCGCGCCTCGTGGGCCTGATCACGCCCGAGAACGTGGGCGAGATGATGATGGTGCTCGCCGCGAGCCCGCCGCCGCGCCCGCCGATGCCCTGGCAGCGCATCGGCCGGTAAAAGGTGTTCCAAAAGCGAAGAGCCCGGCCACAAGGCCGGGCTCCTTCTTTGCGAACGGATGGCCGCTCAGGCCGCCTTGACGCCGGCGAGGAAGTTGGAAACCTCGTGGCTCAGCTCCTCGGAGTGGCGCGCGAGCTCCTGCGCGGCGCCCAGCACCTGCGAGGCCGCGGCGCCGGTCTCGCCGGCCCCCTTCTGGAGATCCGCCAAGCTCTCCGTTGCGGCCTCCGTAACGCGAGCGGTCTCCTGCACGTTGCGGGAAATCTCCTGCGTGGCCGCGCCCTGCTGCTCCATGGCGGCCGCGATGGTGGTGGAGATCTGGGACATCTCGGAGATGGTTTGCGCGATCTCGTGGATGGCCGCCACCACCTCCTGCGTCGCCTGCTGGACGCTCGCAATCTGGCTGCCGATCTCCTCGGTCGCCCTCGCAGTCTGGTTCGCCAGCTCCTTCACCTCGCTTGCCACCACCGCGAAGCCGCGCCCCGCCTCGCCGGCGCGGGCCGCCTCGATGGTGGCGTTGAGCGCCAGCAGGTTGGTCTGGCCGGCGATGTTGTTGATGAGCTGGATCACGTTGCCGATCCGCTCCGCCGTGTCGGCCAGCGCCCGCACGGTGGCGTTGGTGCGCTGCGCGCCCTGCACGGCCCGGTCGGCGATCTGCGAGGATTGAGTCACCTGGGAGGCGATCTCGCGGATCGAGATCGACATCTCCTCCGTGGCCGCCGCCACGGTCTGCACGTTGGCCGAGGTCTGCTCGGCCGCGGATGCTACGCTCACCGACTGACGGGAGGTCTGGTCGGCGATGGCCGTCATGCCCTGCGCGGTCGCCTCCATCTCGGTGGCCGCGGAGGACAGGCCCTGCGTCAGCGCCGATACGGTCGCCTCGAACTGCTTGGTGAGCTCGTCGAGGCGCTGGGCCCGGCGCATCTTCGCGTCGGCCTCGAGCGCGGCGGCTTCGTCTGCGTCGCGCTTGGCGATCATCGCCTCCTTGAACACCTGGACCGCGTCCGCGATGGTGCCGATCTCGTTGCGCTCGCCGCGATGCGGCACGTGGGCCGAAAGATCGCCCGCCGCCAGGGCGCGCATGGGCGCGACGACCGACGCGATGCCCCCCGAGATCGAGCGGATGATCATAAACGCCAAGGCAGCGCCGAAGAGCGCCGCGAGTCCGAGGAACACGACGACGAAGGCCAGTGTCCTGTCGTACTCTGCCGCCGCCGTGGCGCGAGCGTCCTCTGCCTCCTGCCGATTGTAGTCGACGATCATGCCGAGTACCTGCTGCGCCTTGCGCAGCGGCTGAATCGCCGTGCCGTTGAAGTGCTCCCTGGCCTGAGCCGTCTCGCTCCGACGGGAATGATCGAGCACGACGGTTCCTTCACGCTCGTAGATCGCCCAGCTGCGGCTGAACTCGTCGTAGAGAGCGCGCTCGTCGGCATTGGAGATCAGAGGCTCGTAGGTCTTGCGTGCCTCGGCCAGATCACGCAGTCGGGTCTGTATTTCCCCTTCCGTCTCGATGACCACATCCTCATCGGTCGCAAGGACATGACGCAGGACCGCTCCTTTGATGTCGGCCACCAGCGCGTTCATCGTGCTCGTCAAGCGCACGGCCGGAAGAGAGTGGTCGTTGATCTCGACGAGGAGGCGGTTCATCGTGCGCAGGCCGTTGAGCCCGAGCAGTCCAGTCGCCACGGTAAGGACCGTGAGCACGGAGAAGGCGGCGATCAGCTTCGCCTTGATGGAGAGTTTCTGAAGAGACGGCATTTTTCTTTTCTCGCCCGGAGATAGGCAGCATTGGCTTCGCACTGGGAGCGCGACTTGTTCAAGGACGCGGCACAATGATGCGGAGGGCTTAACGGCCCATTACCCTAAAGTAAGATTGCATTCCGCCGCTGAGGAGCGAACATCTCATAACCTGCTGAGACGTAACGGCATTTGCCTATAGCGCGGGTGCGAACCCAGGCGTTGGATGCGGCCTTAGTATTCTCGCAGCGCATGAAACCGCCGCGAGAACGATCACGCAACACGAGGAAAGAGCCGGGGCGAGCCCAGCTCTTTCCTTTTCATGACATCGCGGCGGATGGGCCTGCCTTACTTCTTCGCGCAGATGGCGCGGGCGAACATGCCGCTCGGATTGTCGCTCGTGGAGAAGCAGTAGATGCCGACCTCGTCCATATCGAGCCGGTCGCCGCGCTTGCACGTGCCGTTGATCGGATACTCGTCGTCCCCGCAACGGGCGACGCAGCGTCCCTGCGCCTCGCATTGCTGCACCATCACCCGGAGGATCGTCCCCGCCGGACCGGGCCTCCCTTCGGGCCCGGCAGGTCCGGGCGGCCCAGATGGGCCAGGCGGACCCGCTTCGCCCACAGGACCAGGCGGTCCCGGAGGCCCGGCAGGCCCAGTGGGCCCGGCAAGGCCAGCCTGGCCGTCGGCTCCCGCTGGGCCTGGAGGGCCGGGAGGTCCCGGTTCGCCCCGAGGACCGGGAACACCCTGCGGTCCCTGCGGACCCTGATGCCCGGCAACGCCCTGCGGCCCCTGCGGACCGGGAGGTCCCGGAGGACCGGTGTCGCCCTGGGGACCCGGTGGGCCGGGCGGCCCCATGGGACCTGGCTGGCTGCCCGCGGCGACATCGGCCGGGGCTCCCGGAGGTCCGGGCGGCCCCGGAGGTCCGGCAGGACCCTGCGGCCCCGGTGCGCCGTCGCGCCCGGCTTCGCCCTGCGGCCCCGGCACCCCCTGCGGCCCGGGAGGACCCGGCGGGCCGGCCTGTCCCTGAGGCCCCTCGGGTCCTGGAGGACCGGGAGGCCCGCCCGGACCGGCAGGTCCCTGCGGACCCGGTTCGCCCTGCGGTCCTTGGGGGCCTGCGGGCCCCTGCGGACCGGGCGGGCCGACGACCGGTTGCTGTGCAGCCGCGGTCGATGCGCGCGGAGCCTCCGGGCCCCTCTGCCCGCAGAAGCCGATCACCGCCTCGCGCTGCTCGTCGTCGGCCTGCAGCCTCACGATGCAGTCTTCCGGATGATAGGGGAGCCTGAAGGTGAACCGTCCGTTGGCGTCGCTGCGCGTCTGATGGGTCTCGTCCAGGATGACGGGTGTTTGACGTGGGCGGCTCAGCCGCCCGATCACCCGCAATTCGCCGCCTGTGATCATCGCTTGGTCGATGATGATCTCGGCCGAGGCGGGGGTGCAGCCGAAAGCGAATACGGACCCAACCAGCAGGCGCTTGATCATCATGCCCTCGCAGAAGCTCCGCCTCAGCGTCTCTCCCTCGTGCGGGTGCGTCAATTAATCAGGAAGAGTAGTGAGGCGGGACTACCACCAACGACCCCTGCAGTGTCCGAAGGCGCTCTTGGGGCGTGAGACTCAGAGCACGGCCTCGATGAGGAAGGGGCCGCGCCGCGCCAGTGCGCCCTCGAACAGCCGCACGAACTCCTCCACGGTCGTGGCGCGCCCCGCCTCGACGCCGAGGCCCTTCGCCATGCCGACCCAATCGAGCGCCGGCTCGTCGATACTGAGCATGCGCCGGGCGTTGCGGCCGAAATCGTTCACGCCCACGTTGCGCATCTCGCCCTGGAGGATCGCATAGGCCCGGTTGGAGAAGACAACGGTGACGACGTCGAGATTCTCGCGCGCCTGCGTCCAGAGCCCCTGCACGGTATACATGCCGCTGCCGTCCGCCTGAAGCCCGATCACCTTCCGATCCGGACAGGCAATCGCCGCGCCGGTCGCGAGCGGGATGCCGATGCCGATGGCGCCGCCGGTGATCTGGAGATAGTCGTGCGGCGCCGCGTTCTGCGACAGGCCGAAGAACCGGCGGCCCGACGTGACCGATTCGTCGCACACGATGGCGTTGTCGGGCATCATCCGGGTGACGGCGAGGGAGATCGCGTCCTCCGTCAGCCGTCCGGCCGGCAGCGCCTCGGCCGAGCGGACCGCGACAACGGGTGCTGGCGCATCGGCCTTCACGCCGAGCTCGTCGGCAAGCCATGCGAGAGCAGCCTTGAGGTCGCTTCCCATCGATGCGAGCTGGATCACCTCGCAATCGTCGCGGATGAGGCGCCCGGGCTTGCCCGGATAGGCGAAGAACGCCACCGGCACCTTTGCGCCGATCATGACCAGCACGTCGAACTCGCGCAGCGCCTCCACGGCTTGGTCCACCACGTAAGGCACCTTGCCGACGGGGACGCGGCCGACCCCGCGCTCGACCCGCCCGTTCGACTGCTGCGCCATGAGCCGCATGCCAGTGGCCTGCGCGATGCGGCCCGCGATCTCGAGCGCATCGGCCCGCAAGGCGCGGCCGGTGAGGAAAAGCGCGGCGCGGCGCCCCGAGCGGACCGCATCCGCCGCCGCCCTGACGGCTTCCGGCGCAATCGGCTGCGGATCCGGAACGGTGGCGCGGACGACCGGCTTGTCGGAAACCTCGCTCCAGGCCGCATCGGCGGGCAGGATCAGGGTCGTGACGCCTGGCAGGGACATGGCGGCTTCGTAGGCCGCGGCGGTATCCGGCCCGACGCTCTCCGCGTCGGCGATGCGCCGGACCCAGTGCGACATGGGCCGGGCGAGGCTCTCGATGTCGCTCGTGAGCGGCGCGTCCTGCTGCAGGTGGTAGCTGGCATGATCGCCGACCACGTTGATCATCGGGGTGAACGCCCGCCTTGCGTTGTGGAGGTTAGCAAGCCCGTTGGCGAGGCCGGGGCCCAGATGCAGCAGGGTCGCGGCGGGCTTGTCGGCCATGCGGGCATAGCCGTCGGCGGCGCCGGTCACCACGCCTTCCGACAGCCCCAGCACGCAGCGCATGCGGGGCTTGCGGTCGAGGGCCGCGACAAAGTGCATCTCCGACGTTCCGGGATTGGCGAAGCAGACGTCCACGTCGTTGGCGAGCAGCACGTCGCACAGGCGGTCGGCACCGTTCATAAGGGTTCTCTCTTCTCGTCTCTTGCGGGGAAGCCGGAGCGACCTTAGCGCGCCGGCGAGATTGAATTCCGGAAGGCGGGCTATTGCTTCGTCGGCAGGCCAATGTCCGGCAGGATCTCGTCCATGACCGACAGGAACAGGTCGGAGTTCTCCTGCGAGAAGACGAGCGGCGGGCGGATCTTGAGGATGTTCGCGAAGGGTCCCGTGGCACTGATGAGGATGCGCCGCTCGCGCAGCGCGTTGACGAGGCGCGCGGTCTCCTCGGCGGCAGGCTCCCCCGTGCGACGGTCGCGGACGAGCTCGACGCCGATAAAAAGCCCTGCGCCGCGCACGTCACCGATGATAGGATGCCGCTCTCCCAGCGCCCTCAGTCCTCGTCGCAGATGCTCGCCCACGCGGCGCGCGTTCTCGACCAGCCCCTCCTGCTCGATCACCTCCAGCACCGCCATGGCGACGGCGGCGGAGACCGGGTTGCCCCCGAAGGTATTGAAATAGCGCGTGCGCTGCCCGAATTCGGCCAGCACATCCGGCCGCGCCACCATGCCGGCGACGGGGTGGCCGTTGCCCATGGGCTTACCGAGGGTGACGATGTCGGGCACGAGACCGTGACGCGCGAAGCCCCACATGCCGTCGCCCGTGCGGCCGAAGCCCGGCTGCACCTCATCGGCGATGAACAGCCCGCCCGCCTCGCGAACCGCTGCCACCGCTGGCGCCAGGAAGCCCGCCGGATCGGCATGGACACCGTCGCTGGAGAAGATCGTGTCGACGAGGAGCGCCGCCGGCCTGATGCCGTGGGAGCGCATGTCGTCGAGGGCGGCGCGCACGTGCCGGGCGAAGGCCTCGCCCACGTCCGTATCACTGCCGCGATAGGAATCCGGCGCCGGCACGGTGCGCACGTGTTCGCCGAGCCGCATCGTGCGGCCGAGCGACGGCGACAGCTCCGCGGTCGCGGCCGTGGTGCCGTGATAGGCGAGCTCCGTGACGATGACGCCGGTACCGCCGGTATGGGTCTTCGCGACGCGAAGCGCGAGGTCGTTCGCCTCGCTCCCCGTGCAGGTGAACATCGCGTGCTCGAGCGCCGGCGGGAAATATCCCAGGAGCTTCTCGGCATAGTCGAGGATCGTGTCGTGCAGGTAGCGCGTATGCGTGTTGAGGATCCCCGCCTGCCGCGCGAGCGCCGCCGTGACGTGCGGGTGGCAGTGCCCGACCGACGCGACGTTGTTGTACATGTCGAGATAGGCGTTCCCGTCTGGATCGTAGAGCCACACCCCCTCCCCGCGCATCAGATGAACCGGATTGGCGTAGAAGAGCCTGTAGGCCGGGCCGAGAAGGCGCTGACGCCGCGCGATCAACTCCCTCTCGCGCTCGGCGACGCCGGTTCCTTCGGTTGCGTTGTAGGCATTGATCATCGACACGTTGGTCATTCCTCGTCACAGATCCGGTGCAGATAGTCCTGCGCCTCCGCACGCGACAGGCCCGAGAGCCTCTCCAGCCCGGCCCAGGCGACCGGGCTATTGCGCATGATATATTCGCGGTTTTCCGGATAGCGCGCCGCGCGCCAGCTGCCGATCGCCACGGTGAGTACCATCCGGGTGGCGAGGAGGTCGAACAGGATGTCGATTTCCTCGGGCTCCAGCGGCAGCACCGCGTGGTAGCCCGCCAGCATGTCGCCGGGCCCTTCCAGCGGGTGCCCTGTTTCCGTCAGCTGATAGGCGGCCGCCACCGCGAGGTCGTTGACGAGCGGCGCGCGCACCGCATCGCCGAAATCGATGATGCCGGCGATCTCGTCGGTCGCATCGGGCCGCACCAGCACGTTGTGCGGGTTCATGTCGTTGTGAACGATCTGCATCCGCAGGGCCGTCATGGCCGGCAGGGCATGGCGCTCGAACGCATCGAGGAAGCTTGTGGCCAGCGCGCGCCTTTGATCGTCCGTGATGTGCACGAGAAGCCCGCGCACCCGGGCTGCCTGCTTGAGGTCCCAGAGCAGCTCGTAGTCGGCGGCGGGGTGGGAAAAGCCCTGGAGTGCCCGGTCGAGGCGTGCGAGGCAGGCGCCGAGATTGCGTCGCTGAACAGGGCTACGGGGAACCCGGTGCAGGGGCTCTCCCTGGAGATAGGTGAGGATGCGCAGGATGCGCGGCGCCTCGCCCGGCCGCCCGAGCACGACCTCCGCCTCGCCCGCTCTCGTCCGCAGCACGCGCGGCACCGGCAGGGCGGCATCACGGCTCTCGATATGGAGCAGCGCCTGCGTCTGGAAATGCGTGACCTCCCGGTCCTCGGCCGTGTTGCCGATCTTGAGGACGAAATGCCTGCCGTCTCCGGTCCGGAGGTGAAAATTCCGGTCCCGCTCGCCCTTGAGCTCGGTGGCGACGGCATCGAGGCCATAGAACTCGGCAGCCATCCGCTCGGCCTCGCGGACGGTGACCTCCGGCACGGCCGTGGCGAGCAGGGAATTGATATTGTGTTTCGGCGTCATCCGGATCCTCGTGCGCGGCACCCTAGCCGACATGGCCCGGACTGTCGCCCCTGTCCGAAACTCGCCGGCGCGCCCCTCCGCCCTATCTCGGGTGACGCGGGTTTTCCATCGGAACTGGATGGGATACCAAGCGGACAGACGCGCGGACGCAGCGAGACTCCAGAAGATCAGGCAGGACCATGAACGAGCATCTCTCTTTCTACATCGATGGCCAGTGGGTGAAGCCGGAGGGCCGCCGGACCCTCGACGTGATCAACCCGGCCACGGAGGAGCCCTTCGCCCGCATCGCCCTCGGGACGGCGGCCGACGTGGACATGGCCGTCGCGGCGGCGAAGCGCGCCTTCACGTCCTATGCGCGGGCGACCCGGCAGGAGCGGCTCGATCTTCTGAACGCGGTAGTCGAAGTCTACCGCAAGCGCCACGACGATCTGGCGGAGGCCATCTCGCAGGAGATGGGCGCGCCGATGACCCTGGCGAAGCAGGCGCAGGCGGCTGCTGGCCTCGGCCATCTCACCCGCGTCGTGGAGGTCCTGAAAGCCTACGAGTTCGAGGAGACCATCAACAGCACCCTGGTGGTGCGCGAGCCCATCGGTGTCGTCGGCCTGATCACGCCCTGGAACTGGCCCCTCAACCAGATCGCCTGCAAGGTCGGCCCGGCGCTCGCCGCGGGCTGCACCATGGTGCTGAAGCCCAGTGAGGTCTCGCCGATCTCCGCCCTCATCTTCACCGAAATCATGCACGAGGCGGGTGTGCCCGCCGGCGTCTACAACCTCGTCAACGGCGACGGGCCGACGGTCGGCCAGGCGATCGCCAGCCATCCCGGCATCGACATGGTGTCCTTCACCGGCTCCACCCGTGCCGGCATCCTCGTCGCCAAGGCGGCCGCCGACACGGTGAAGCGGGTGCATCAGGAACTCGGCGGCAAGTCGCCCAACATCATCCTGGACGACGCGGATTTCGAGGCGGCGATCACCCACGGCGCCCGCACCTGCTTCAACAACAGCGGCCAGTCCTGCAACGCGCCGACGCGCCTTCTCGTCCCACGCGCCCGGCAGGAGGAGGTCGCGGCGATTGCGAAGCGTATCGCGGAATCCACCGTCGTGGGCGATCCCCGCTCCGCGGGCACCACGATCGGGCCGGTGGTGAGCGAGGTGCAGTTCAACCGGATCCAGGACCTGATCCAAGCTGGCATCAAGGAGGGCGCCACCCTCGTGACCGGCGGCCTCGGCCGACCGGAGGGACTGAACCGGGGCTATTACGTGCGCCCCACGGTGTTCGCCGACGTGACCAACGACATGCGCATCGCCCGCGAGGAGATCTTCGGCCCCGTGCTGTCGATCCTGCCCTACGAGACGGAGGAGCAGGCAGTCGCCATCGCCAACGACACGGTCTATGGCCTGTCGAGCTACGTGACCTCGGGCGATCCGGAGCGGGCGCGGCGCATCGCCCGGCAAATCCGCGCCGGCATGGTCCACATCAACGGCTCCCGCGGGGACAACGCGGCGCCGTTCGGCGGCTACAAGCAGTCCGGCAACGGGCGGGAATGGGGCCGCTACGGCTTCGAGGACTATCTCGAGGTCAAGTCCATGTTCGGCTACCTGAACGCCGGGAAGGCGGCCTGACCGTCTGCACCGGCAACGCTTCGGCGGCTATTCCAAGCCTCTCCCGAAAGCCCTGCCCTCTACCCATTCAGGAGCATGTCCAAAGAACCGTAGCCCTCTTACCCTCATTCTGGCCGCCGCCGTTCCGGCCTACCCTGATCGGCGCACCACGGCACGAGCGTGAGCCGGCGTGCTTCGCCGCTGGCCCCGTTCGCGGCTTTCGGTTTCGCCGAAGGGAGCCCAGCTCAGCTTTCCCTGCAGACGAGACCTGGTTAGCTGGGTCCGGGGGATCGGGGGCGCCTGCGAACGGCGGTGGGCGAGCAGGAGGGGAGAGGTGCCGATGAGAATCGCGTGCGTCGGAGCAGGACCTGCAGGGCTATACTTCTCCATCCTGATGAAGCTGCGCGATGCGGCCAACGAGATCACGGTCTACGAGCGCAATCCAGCAGGCGTCACGCATGGGTGGGGCGTCGTGTTCTGGGACGATCTGGTCGCCGACCTACACGCCAACGATCCGGAGACGGCCCGCGAGGTGCTCGACCACTCCTTCTGCTGGATCGATCAGGTGGTCGACGTCAACGGAGAGAGGCGCGCGCGTGGTGGCGGCACGGGTTTTGGCATCTGCCGCCGGAAACTGCTGGAGATCCTGCGGAGCCGTGCTGTCGGCTTAGGGGTGAAGATCCGCTTCGGGCACGAGATCGCGTGCCCGACGCAGCTGCCCGATGCCGACGTGATCGTCGCCGCCGATGGCGTCGGTAGCCAGATCCGGCGGCTGCACATGGACCGGTTCAAGACCCGGATCGACCTGGGCCGCAACAAATACGTGTGGCTGGCGACCTCGCGGGTCTTCGATGCCTTCACGTTCGGGCTCGTTCCGACGCAGGCCGGCTGGATCTGGTTCCACGCCTATGGCTTCAGCCACGGCATGAGCACCTTCATCGTCGAGTGCGCTCCCGAGACATGGAAGAGGCTCGGCTTCGACACGATGAACACCGCCCAGAGCCTCGCGCGGCTGCAGGGCATATTCGGGCGATATCTCGAAGGACATCGACTCGTCAGCCACTCCTGCCAGGAAGACCATCTGCCGTGGCTCAACTTCCGCCACATGACGAACGAGAGATGGCACGACGGCAAGGTGGTTCTGCTGGGCGACGCCGCCCACACCACGCATTTCTCCATCGGTTCGGGAACGCGTCTGGCCATGCAGGACGCCATCTCTCTCGCGACGAAGCTGCATGGCACCAACGACATTCAGGCAGCGCTCGCGGCCTATCAGGAGGAGCGGCAGCTCGCCATGCTGCGCCCGCAGCGGGAGGCGCGCCTCAGCGCCGAATGGTTCGAGAATGTTCCGCGCTATGCCGATCTCCCGGCACAGCAGCTCTTCGCTCTGCTGCTGGAACGGCGCTCTCGGCTGGTCGGGCGCCTTCCGCCCTGGCTCTATTTTCGCCTCCATCAGGCGAAGCGGATCGCGTTCCTCCGCATGCTGTACCGGTGGGCCTCGATAGGTGTCGAGCAAGTCGTCGGCTGGCGTCGCCAGATTCCGGGGCGACCGCATACGAATGCAGGAGCGGTCGCCTCCCTGATCGGACAGGATCCGCTACGTGGCCGCGGCGTTGATCGTGCAGACGACGCCCGTGGGGGCGAACTCGATGTGCACCTCGCCTCCAAGGGCCTGCGCGAGGCTCCGTTCGATCAGCCGTGATCCGAAGCCCCGGGTCTTCGGCGGCGCCACGACCGGGCCGCCCTGCTCTTCCCATCGCAGCCGGAGACGCGGCGGATCCGAAGCCTCGTCGATCGTCCACGTCAGCCTGATCGTGCCGGTGTCGTTCGACAGGGCGCCGTACTTCACCGCATTGGTAGCCAGTTCGTGCAGCGCCATCGCGAGATCGAGCGCCATGCGTGGCGACAGCCTGATATCCGGCCCCTGGATGTGGAAGCGACTTTCGCCCGGCGCCTCGAACGGCTCGACCGCCTGGGCCACGATGTCGCGAAGACTTGCTCCCTCCCAACCCTGCCTCGTCAGGACGTCGTGCGCCCGCGACAGGGCTATCATCCGTTGCTCGATGGCGGCGCGCGCCTCGGGAGGCGTCGGGGCGCTGCGCAGGGATTGGGACACGATCGACTGCACGGTCGCGAGAGTGTTCTTCACGCGGTGGTTCAGTTCGTGGAGCAGGAGCTCCTGGTGCTCCGCCGCCCGCACACGCTCCGTCACGTCATAGCCTTCGATGAAGATGCCGACGACCTGCCCGTCCGCTCCCATGATCGGCTGGTAAACGAAGTCGACGAACACGTCCTCCGCCGGACCGTCCGGATGCCTCTGGATCTTCATCGGCACCTCGCGTCCGACGAAGGGTCTTCCCGTCGCGTAGACCTGGTCGAGGAGCTCGAAGAATCCCTGTCCCGCGAGTTCGGGCTTCGCCTCGCGCACCGGTTTTCCGATCAGGTCGCGGCTGCCGGAGAACTGGAGGAAGGCCGCATTAGCGAGCTCGAAGACATGGTCGGCCCCCCTTAAGACCGCCATGAAGCCGGGTGCCTGGCGGAAGAGATCCGCCAAACGCTCCTTCTCCTCCCTGAGAGCCGCCTTGGTGGCGATTTTGCCGGTGACGTTCATGAGATTCACCGATCCCCACGCGCATGTAAGGGCCGATGCCTTGGGACAGATTTACGCAGGACAGATGCTGGCCATCTTGAATGTAACCGATCCGCACCGGCTCAGATACGGACCGAAAAGGATGATGGCTCTTGCAGGATGGGGAGCGTGCCCTCGCGGGAAGCCGCGCCCGCTCAGAGGCTGCGCCTTCTCAGCAGGGAGCCGAGCGTCTGCGTGGGGATCACCATCCGGCGCCGTTCGAGCGCCGCGTCCTGCAGCATGTCGACGGCGGCGATCGCCTGGGCTCGGGCCATGGCGATCATCGCGAGGTTCCGCTCGGCGAAGCGGTCGGCCGCCTGCACCAGCCGTGCGCAGCGCTCCTCGACGAGGGCTCTCGCCTCCTCGAGGCGCGGGCTGACGCCGACCCATGCAACGACCTCGTCACAGATACCCAGCACGTCGGCGGTGAGATCCTCGTGCGGGTAGAGCCCGGTATGGTTCCGGATCATGGCGCGCGCATCGTCCAGCGGGAGTCGGATCTCTTCGCGCAACGACCTGTCATCGGTCATGGAACGATCCTTCGGAGGAAAGCAGGAATCCCCATCCTCGCCGGAGGAGCGAAGGCTGGCGGATCGGATCAAGCCTGTTTCGGGCCGTCACGAGCATCCGGTGGCGGACGCAGGCGCGTCCGACCCGAGGAGACGTAGATACGAGATGGCTTTCGGGTATCTTAGTGCAGCCCTGCCCCGGTGGGCAACTCCAACAAGTTTGCGAAGGCCTCTTTTCTGCCCTCCCGGGTACCCTATCTTCCGTCCGTTGTGCCTGTGGCCGCGATGGCCGCCTGTCCAGTACGAGTGATGGTCGACTTACCCGAGCGAAGCGCCTTGCCACCACAGCCGACGCCTCCGTCGCTCAAGTCCCTGAGGGCCATGGCCGTTGCGGCGGTCCTGGTGCCGCTTGCCCTGTTCGGCCTCGTCGCCTGGGAGAGCCGCACCCAGCGCTTTCACGAGGCGGAGCTGCTGGTCCGGCGCACGGTCGACGTGCTGAGCGAGCACGCGCAGCGCGTCCTCGAAACGCAGGCCCTGGTCCTGGACCACGTGAACGGGCTGACCCGCGGGATGAGCTGGCAGGAGATCGCCTCCTCGCAGGACCTCCACCGCGACCTTCGCGCAATCGACGAGAAGCTGGATCAGGTCGAGTCCGTCTGGCTCATCGGCCCGGACGCGAGGGGCCTGGCAAGCAGCGACTTCTTTCCGGCACCGGCAAGCTCCTTCGTGCCCGACCGCGACTACTTCGTGGCGCTCAAGGAAAGGGACACCGGAATCTTCATAGGCCAGCCCGTTCCGGGGCGGTCCCAGAGCGGCCTTTTCTTCAACATCGCCCAACGCCGCTCCAGCGCTGACGGCTCTTTCGATGGATTGATCGTCACCTCCATCCGGCCTGAATACTTCGCCGCCTTCTATCGCGCCCTGATCACGTCGCCGCAGGATTCCACTTCTCTTGTCCGCGAGGACGGCGTCATCCTCGCCCGGGGGCCCGATCCCATCCGGCAGAGCACGGCACTCGACTCGTCCAGCAGCTTCATGCAGGCGATCCGGCAGAGCACCCAGGGTCTCTACCAGACCGTATCCCAGGTCGACGGCGTCGAGCGAGTCTACGACTTCCGCAAGCTCGCGCCCTTTCCGGTTTACGTTACCTTCGGCCGCAGCGTCGATGCGATCCTCGCCCAGTGGCACAGGGATCTTGCGCTTTATGGAATCGTGACCCTTGTGGCGATGCTGGCGCTTCTCGGCGTCACCGCGGTCGGCATGCGCCGTGCACGTCACGAGCAGCAGGTCTTCACCCGCTGGCGGGAAAGCGAGGCGCGTTATGAAGCCCTCTTCCGTCAGTCACCCACTGGTCTTCTGCTCTCGACGGTCCGGCCGGACGGCTCCTTCGTGTTCGAGGAGATCAACCCGGCCTTGTCCGGGTTCCTCGGCATCGAGCCTGAGCAGATCCTTGGCCGCACACCTCTTCAGGTCTTCCCGGGAGAACTGGGCTACACGATCCAGGACGCCTATGCGCGCTGCGTGTCGCGGCGGGAGCCGGTTGAATACGAGGCCAGCGGCAACGGCCCGCGCGGGCCCTTCATCCGACGCGTGATCGTGATCCCGATCCTGGACCACGAGGGGCACGTCCAGAAGCTCCTCGGCACCTCGATGGACATCACCGAGACGCGCCAGCTGGAGGAGCAGGTGCGCCAGATGCAGAAGATCGAAGCCGTCGGCCAGCTGACCGGCGGCGTTGCGCACGACTTCAACAATCTCCTGATGGCCGTGATCGGCAACCTCGATTTGCTGCGCAAGCGCCTCCCCGACGACCCACGCACGCGGCGCTATCTCGACAGCGCCCTCCAGGGGGCGCAGCGGGGTGCGGCCCTGACCCAGCGTCTTCTGGCCTTTGCCCGCCGGCAGGACCTGCAGACCAGGGCCGTCGACGTCGCCAGTCTCGTGGAGGGAATCAAGGATCTCCTGGAGCGCTCGCTCGGCCCCCGCGTCGGCATCCATTACTCCCTGCCTGCCGGCCTCTCCCCCGCCAGGGTCGACCCGAACCAGCTCGAACTGGCGCTGCTCAACCTGGCCGTCAACGCCCGCGACGCCATGCCGATGGGTGGCGAGCTGAGGGTCGAGCTCGACGAGGTCGCGCATTCGGAGGCCCGCTGCGACGAACTTGAGCCGGGGAGGTATCTGCGCCTGCGGGTCAGCGACACCGGCACCGGCATGGACGAGGAGACTCTCAAGCGGGCGGTGGAACCGTTCTTTTCCACCAAGGGAGTCGGCAAGGGCACCGGCCTCGGCCTGTCCATGGTCTACGGCCTCGCCGCTCAGTCGGGCGGAACCCTGCGCCTGTCGAGCGCCCTCGGCCAGGGCACGACGGCGGAGCTCTGGCTGCCCGTGACAGAGGCGGCCCTGGAAGCGCCGCAGCAGGCCTCGGCCGCCGCTCCGGCCGCCGCCCCGTCCACAATCCTGGCGGTCGACGACGACGCCCTCATCCTGATGAGCACGGCCAGCATGCTGGAGGACCTGGGACACAGGGTGATCGAGGCGGGATCGGGGGGCAAGGCGCTCGAGATCCTCAGGTCGGACGTGCCGATCGATCTCCTGCTGACGGACTACGCGATGCCGGGCATGACTGGGCTGGAGCTCGCCCGCGCCGCGCAGGAGCTTCGGCCGGGCCTCAAGATCCTTCTCGCTACCGGCTACGCGGACCTGCCGGAGGGAGCGGCCCTGGACCTTCCGCGCCTGCCCAAGCCGTACCGGCAGGATCAACTCGCCGCCCAGTTGGGAGCGTTGCTCGGCAATGCGCTGCTGCAGCACAACAGGACCGCACCCTCCGAGAGGCGGGCCGCCGAATAGCCGCCCACCCTGCGCTGGCTCACCCGCGCCAGAACTGCGGGAAGAACAGTACGATCACCGTGAAGAGCTCGAGCCGTCCGAGCAGCATGGCAAAGGAGAGAATCCACTTCGCTGCATCGGGGATGCTAGCGAAGTTGCCTGCCGGCCCGATGATCGGGCCGAGGCCAGGACCCACATTGGCCAGCGCCGCCACGGCAGCGCTCGCGCTCGTGAGAAAATCGAGATCAAGCGCCATTAGAGTGATGGTGATGGCGCTGTAGCAGATGAAAAAGATCGCGAAGAAGACCACCACCGAGGCCACCACGTCGTCGGGGAGCAGGCGCCCGGCATAGACGCGCTGGAAGACGCCGCGCGGATACATGAGATGCATCACGTGCGAGCGCAGGAGAGAAGCCATCACCTCGAAGCGGAAGATCTTGATGCCGCCCGAGGTCGAGCCGGTGCAACCGCCGATGAACGTGAGACCGAAGAAGACTCCGATCATTACATTACCCCACTGGCCGTAGTCGGAAACCGAGAAGCCGGACGTGGTGACCACGGAAACGACGCTGAAGGCCGCGTATCGAACCGCTTCCTCGATCCCATAGCGACCGGTGAGGATGAGCCAGGCCGCCACGCCGGCGGTCACGAGTCCAAGGAACCAGAGCATGGTGCGCACCTGGCTGTCGCGCAGGGAATCGCGCCCGCCCTGCAGCATCTTCACGTAGAGCACGAAGGGCACGGCGCCGCAGATCATGAACAGGATGCAGATCCACTGGGCTGCGGGGCCGAACTTGCCCATAGAGCTGTCCGAAGTCGAGAACCCGGCCGTGGAAACGGTCGTGAGCGCATGGGCGAGGGCCTCGAACCAGCTCAGGCCCGCCAGCCAGTAGAGCACCCCGCAAGCGACGGTGAAGCCGACATAGATGAGGCCGATGGCGGTCGCGATCTCGCGCACCCGTGGCATGACCTTCTCGGATCGGTCGGAGGACTCGGTGCGAAAGAGCTGCATTCCGCCGACACCGAGGGCCGGCAGGATGGCAATGGCAGTCGCGACGATTCCGATGCCGCCCATCCACTGGAGCAGCGCACGCCATAGAAGGATGCCGGGCGGTGCGGAGTCGAGGCCGACGATCACCGTTGCACCGGTGGTGGTGAGCCCCGACACGGATTCGAAGAACGCATTGGTGAAGCTGTCCTTAAGCTGCCCATAGTCGGAGAAGTAAAGTGGGCCGGCGCCGAACAGGGCGATCGTAGACCAGGCCAGCGGCGTCAGAACGAAGGACTGGCGCAGCGTCAGCCCGCCGGAAAGGCGGCAGCGGGCTCCGTAGAGGAGCCCTGCCCCACAGGCGAAGGTCAGGATGCTCGACACGAAGAAGGACTTCCAATCCGGGTGATCCGTGATGAGATCGGCTACCATCGGCAGAAGCATTGCGGCCGAGAGAGCGACCAGCATGCCGCCGATCAGGTAGAGCACGGGCCTGAACTGAGGTGGCGACCAGCCTCCGAATGCAGAGTCCATTGGAATGACGGGTCGCATATCGCGCCTCAATCCTCCGCCCGCGTGGTGCCGAGCATCGCCTCGGCCCGCCGAAGGGTGCGATAGCTTACCATCGCGATGATGCGGTCGCCGGGGATCACGCGGGAATCTCCCGTCGGGATGATCACTTCGCGGCTGCGCACGATGGCGCCGATCAGCATTCCCTCAGGCAGGCCGATTTCACGCAGCGTCCCCTGCACCAGGGGCGAGCCGGTCTGCGCCACCGCCTCGATGACTTCGCCGAAATCCTCACGAAGGGTATAGAGCGCGGCAACGGACCTGTGCCGCACATGGCGCAGGATGCTGGAGATCGTGATCGCGCTGGGGCTGACCACCGCATCGATGCCGAGCGCCGGCAGGAGCGGCTCGTAGGAGGTCTTGTTGACGAGCGTCACGGCACGCGGGCATCCCTCGTGCTTGGCGAGCACCGAGGTGAAGATGTTGGTCTCGTCATCGTTGGTGACCGCGACCACGGTCTCGGCTGCGCTGACGTTCGCCTCCGCCAGAACCTCCTTGTCGAGGGCGTCCCCGTGCAGCACGACGGCCGTATCGCCGAGCTCGTGCGCGAGGAACTCGGCCCGTTCGCGGGAATGCTCCACCACCTTCAAGGACAGGCTGGGCGCCTTCGCGACGAGACGCTTGGCCAGATGCAGGCCGACATTGCCGCCCCCGATGATCACGATGCGCCGGGCGACCTGCTCCGTGTGACCGAAGAGTCGCATGACGCCCTCGACCCGGTGGGGCTCCGTCACCACGTAGACGTCGTCGCCCCGCTCGATCCTGTCCTGTCCGCGCGGCACGAAGCCCCTGCCGCCGCGGACGACCGCGACCACGACCAGACCCGGATCGGGCTGGAGTGCGGCGAGTTCGGAAAGCTGCCGCCCCACCATGGCGCAGCTGCCGGTGTTGCAGTGGATGCCGAGCAGCTGCACGCGCCCGTCCGCAAGCGACACGGTATCGAAGGCGCCCGGCGTCCTGAGGCGGCGCACGATGCCGTTCGCCACCTCGACCTCCGGCGAGATGATCACGTCGATAGGCATCTGATCGGCGGCGTAAAGGCCGCGCCAGATCGGTTCGAGGTAGCCGTGATGGCGCAGACGGGCGATGCGCCGCCGGACGTTGAACAAGGAATAGGCCACCTGGCATGCCACCATGTTCACCTCGTCCGAGCGGGTGACGGCGATCAGCATGTCGGCGTCGCGGGCGCCCGCCCGTTCGAGCACCTCCGGGTGCGAGGCATGCCCCACCATGCCGCGCACGTCGTAGGACTCGTCGACGCGCCGCGCCTGCTCCGGGGAGGTGTCGAGCACGGTGACGTCGATGCCCTCGGTGGCGAGGTGGCGCGCAATGGTCGAGCCGACTTGGCCTGCTCCACAGACGATCACCCTCATGTCGCCTGCTCCACCCGAGCGGCAGGCTCGCGAACGGGCTTGGTCACGATGCATCCTCCAGGACCTCTCAGACAGAAGATGCACGGACGCTGGAGGATGTTCCCGCGCCGCCGGCTTCCCCTACGTTCCGTGCGAGATGGCAGCGAGGCGGGTCAGCAGG
Organism: Microvirga sp.; assembly: GCA_035645535.1. Lineage (GTDB taxonomy): Bacteria > Pseudomonadota > Alphaproteobacteria > Rhizobiales > Beijerinckiaceae > Microvirga. Next base: position 57,326 of record DASQMJ010000033.1, read on the forward strand.
CCGACGAGCTCCGCCTGGCGGCTCGTGCCGGTTTTGGCGAAGATCGCCTTGGTCTGGGCCCGGATCGTGCCCACGCTGACCCCGGACTCCTTGGCCATTTCGTGCAGAGTGAGCCCGCAGATGAGCCGGATGGCCACATGGGCCTCCCTCCGGGTCAGGCCGAAGATCTGCTGCAGAAGCCCCTGGGAGGGTTCGGGGCACACTTCCGGATCGACCAGGACTGCCACCAGCTTCGCCCCCTCGAAAACCGGCCGCACCTCGTCGGCGAGCGCGACGATCCGTAGGATGAGAGGTCTCCGTTCGAGGCGGCTCAGGCCGAGGGCGTTGCGCGTCCTATCCCCGTCCTCCAGATGCTCCCCGATGATGCTCTGCAGCACCCGGTCGGAAGCAGGGTCCGTCGCGGCGAGCCGTCCCGACGCCACGCTGATTCCGGCGCCCACGTGCTGCACGGCCAACCGGTTGGCATGGAGAATCTGCCAGTCGTCACCGATCACGATCGTGCCGAAACCGAGAGCATCGAAGATGCGACCGAAGCAGTCCAGCGTCGATAGACCGGCAGCGGCGGTTGAAACAGGCGACATCCGACAGACCAATTCGGCCGACAACTGAAGGACTGCACCCGATTAACGCGGGCATCTTCATTTTTATCCCACCTGGGAGATGAAACTTGGTCGTAACTCGGCCGAATCTGTCGCTCTTCCGAGTCGTGCACGGACCCGGCGTCTCAGGGTCACAGGGGTTCAAGGGATTCAATGACGGCAGAGGATCAAGCAGCACCAGCAGCTTTCGAGCGAGGCATGCCACCCAACACTTGGGTCTCATGGAACGGCGCAGCTCGCCGGACGGGGTACGTGAGCTCGAACGCCCCGCCTCACGGGCCGGCAGCTCCTGCAAGTTTGTAACGTCCAATCGTGCAGCGCTACTTCTTCAACCTTCGGAACGGTCCTCTCCATGTGCTCGACGCCCGCGGGGAGAACTGCGCAGATCCCGGGGAGGCTCTCCAGCACGCAGTTGTCGCGGTGCTCGACCTGATCACGAAGGAGGGCCGGTTCCGCAACTGGTCCCGCTGGTCGGTCGAGATCGAGGACGAGCATCGCCGGCGCGTCGCGACGGTACCCTTCACGCTGGTCCTGAGGACGCAGCTGGGCTACGGGGAATAGATCGCCAGACCCCCCGGTTCACGCCACCTGCCCGGCGCACCAGCCGGACGACCAGGCCCATTGGAAATTGTACCCGCCGAGCCAGCCGGTCACGTCCACCACCTCGCCCACGAAGTAGAGGCCGGGCACGGTCTTGGCCTCCATGGTCTTGGAATCGAGCTCGTGGGTGTCAACACCGCCGAGGGTCACCTCCGCCGTGCGGTATCCTTCCGATCCGGCCGGCTTGAACCGCCACCGGTTCACCGCCGCCTCGATGCGGCGCAGGCTCTTGTCGGACCAGTCGGCAAGGTTGACCGGCCCCTTCTCGCTCTCGGCAATCAGCTGCGCCAGGCGCTTCGGCAGGAAACCCGAAAGCGCGGTCTGCAGGGCCTGCCGCCCATTGCGGGCGCGGGCGGCGCGCAGCTCCTCGAACAGGTCCATACCGGGCAGCATGGAAACCTCGATCTCCCCGCCCTCGCGCCAATAGGACGAGATCTGCAGGATCGCCGGGCCGCTCAGGCCGCGATGGGTGAACAGCATCGCCTCCGCGAACCGGGTCTTGCCGCATGCCGCCACCGCGTCGACAGAGACGCCTGCGAGGGGCTTGAGCCGCTCCAGCATGGTCGGCTCGAGCGTCAGCGGCACCAGCGCCGGACGGGTCTCGGTGACCTTCAGCCCGAACTGAGCCGCGAGATCGTAGCCGAAGCCGGTTGCACCCATCTTCGGGATGGACTTCCCGCCCGAGGCGACCACGAGAGACCGGCATTCGACGGCGCCCTGTGGCAGGGCGAGCCGGAAGCCATCGAGGGTCTTCTCGACCCTTTCCACGCGGGTGGAGAGGCGAAGCTCGGCGCCATGGAGCTTCATCTCGGACAGCAGGAGGTTCACGATCTGGGTCGACGGGCCGTCGCAGAAGAGCTGGCCCAGGGTTTTCTCGTGATAGGCGATGCGGTAGCGCTCCACGAGGGCGATGAAGTCACGCTGGGTATAGCGGCGCAGGGCCGAGATGCAGAAGCTCGGGTTCTGGGACAGGAAGTTCTGCGGCGAGGCGTTCAGGTTGGTGAAGTTGCACCGCCCGCCGCCCGAAATGCGGATCTTCTCCCCCGGCTTGGCCGCATGGTCGAGCACGAGCACCGAACGGCCCCGCTTGCTGGCCTCGATCGCGCACATCATGCCGGCCGCACCGGCCCCGATCACGACCACATCGTAGAGATCCACCGGACGACTTCCTCGAACGAGACGCTGCCAAGCCGCCGACCGCTGGACTTGCCGCGCCGGACGGAAAGAGCGCTCCGTAGCCAAGGGCGGCGGGTGGCGCAAGCTCGACGGTATCGACTCGACGGGAGGAGGCGCGACGAGTGTTCCCAGGTGAGGCACGAATGTCCGATTTCCAGGCAAATAAAGGGTTTCGAGAATGAGTCTTCAGGGAGCGGTTTCGCCCCGCGCCCAAGAAGAACCGCAAGAAAAAATGATTCGGAACGACTCAAAATGAGTCGCGTTTGATTCGAACCAGCGGCGGATTGAGTCAGCGACGAGTCGTTTCGACTCTCGTGCCCGAGTAAAGTTTGGAGTATTACTATGGCAGCACGAGCAATTTGGAAAGGTTACTTGAAGCTGTCGCTCGTTTCCTGCGCGGTGGCGATCTATCCGTCGACCAATTCATCGAGCCGAATCCGCTTCAATACGCTCAACCGCAAGACCGGCAACCGAGTCCAGCGGCAGTATATCGATTCCGAGACCGGCGAGCCGGTCGAGCCCGAAGATCAGGTCAAGGGCTACAAGGTTGGCAAGGGCAGCTACATCCTGGTCGAGGACGAGGAGCTCGACGCGCTCAAGCTGGAGAGCACCCACACCATCGAGATCGAGGCCTTCGTGCCCCGAGACGAGGTGGACGAGCGTTATCTCGACACCTCCTACTACATCGCTCCGGACGACCGGGTGGCGCAGGAGGCCTTCGCGGTGATCCGCGACGCGATCCGCGACAAGGGCATGGCGGGCTTGGGCCGCGTCGTGATGGCGCGGCGGGAGCGCATCCTCCTGCTGGAGCCGCTCGACCAGGGACTGATGGGCACAACGCTTCATTCCGCCGCGGAGGTGCGTGACGAGAGCAGCATCTTCGACGAGATTCCCGACATCAAGTATCCGAAGGAGATGCGCGACCTCGCCGCCCACATCATCGAGGGCAAGACCGCGCATTTCGATCCCAAGATGTTCGAGGACCGCTATGAGAATGCGCTGATCGAGCTGGTGCGCTCGAAGCAGGAGGGACATACGGCGAAGCCCGTCTCCTCGCCCAGGCCCTCGAACGTCGTCAACCTGATGGATGCGCTGCGCAAAAGCATCGAGGCGGAAAAGCCCGCTGCAAAATCGAAGGCGAAGACAGCGGAGCGCGGCAGCGTCCGCAGGAAGGAATCCTCCGGTGGACGCGGAGCCGGCAAGGCCAGGAGCGGCGGAGGCCGTTCTAAGACCCTGAAGCGCGCGAGCTGACCGCATGACGAAGACCGGTTCGACGAAGCGGCCGCGTGCGCAGGCGAAACGCGTGCACGAGCCGCGCGCCTCCCTGAAGGCCTATGATGACAAGCGCGACTTCTCCGTCACGTCGGAGCCGCGGGGCAGGCGGGCGCGGGCGAAGGCCCATCGCTTCGTCGTGCAGAAGCATGCAGCGCGGCGCCTGCATTTCGACCTCAGGCTGGAACTCGACGGCGTGTTGAAGAGCTGGGCCGTCACCCGCGGCCCGAGTCTCGTGCCGGGCGAGAAGCGCCTGTCGATCCACACCGAGGATCATCCGCTCGAATACCTCTCCTTCGAGGGAGTCATTCCTGCGGGCCAGTATGGCGGCGGCACGATGATCGTGTGGGACGAGGGCCGCTGGATCCCGGACGGCGACCCGCACAAGGCCTATGCCGAGGGCAGGCTGACCTTCACCCTCGAAGGACAGCGCCTGAAAGGGCGCTGGCACCTGGTGCGTACGCGGCCTAAGCCACGCGACACGAAGGAGCAGTGGCTCCTGCTGAAATCCGACGACGAGCACGCGCGCGAATCCGGAGATCCGGAGATCGTCGAGGAGGAGACCACGTCGCTCCTGTCGGGCTGCACCATCGAGGAGCTGGCGCGCGCTGGCGAACTGCGCGCCGATCATCGCGAACGCGAGCGAGTGAAATCATCCCGCAAGCGTAAATCCGGGGACCCGAAAATCGCTGGCGCGAGAAAGGCGATTCTGCCACCCTTCGTGGAGCCGAGCCTCGCGAAACTTTCGCCGAGCGCGCCGACGGGACCGCAATGGCTGCACGAGATCAAGTTCGACGGCTATCGCGTTCAGGCGCGCATCGACGGCGGCAAGGTCCGCCTTCTCACGCGCAAGGGCCTCGACTGGACGGCCAAATTTCCCTCCGTCGCGGAGGCTCTCGAGGAGCTGCGGCTTTCCTCCGCGCTGGTCGACGGCGAGGTCGTCGTCGAGGACGAGAATGGCGTATCGAGCTTCTCGGCCCTGCAGCGGGACCTCTCGACCGGCCGCACGGACCGGATGACTTTCTACGCCTTCGACCTGCTCTACTACGACGGGCAGGACCTGCGCGACGCAAGCCTGCGCGACCGCAAGGCGCTGCTCCAGCTCGCCCTCGACGATCTCCCGTCCGGCGGAACGATCCGGTTCAGCGATCACATCGCCGAGGACGGCGCATCGCTTATCCGCCACGCCTGCCGCCTGGGGCTCGAGGGAATCGTCTCCAAACGCGCCGACAGGCCATACCGCTCCGGCCGCAGCGATGAATGGCTCAAGAGCAAATGCACGCAGCGGCAGGAATTCGTCATCGCCGGCTACGTTCCCTCCACCACGGGTCGCAAGGCGGTGGGATCGCTGGTGCTCGGCTATTACGACGGCGACCGGCTCGTCCATGTCGGCCGCACCGGAACCGGCTTCACGGCCGCGACTGCGCGCGCGCTCTGGTCCGAGATCAACGCGCGCGAGGCGCCCGCCTCCCCTTTTGCGGACCCGCTTGACGCCGATGCGAGGCGCGGCGTGCGCTGGGCGCGGCCGGAGCTCGTCGCCGAGATCGAGTATCGCGGCTGGACCCACGACAACCGCCTGCGCCACGCGGCTTTCAAGGGCCTGCGTGAAGACAAGGATCCGCGGGAGGTGGTGCGCGAGGATGCGGCCTCTGCCGAGCCTCTCGCGGATGCACCGCCCGCCCTCGCGTCCGCACACCTCACCCATCCGGACCGTATCCTGTGGGAGGACGAGGGGCTCACCAAGCAGGGACTGGCGGAATTCTACGCGGAGATCGCGGACTGGATCCTACCGCACGTCGTCGACCGGCCGCTGTCTCTGCTGCGCTGTCCATCAGGGTCGCAGAAGGAATGCTTCTTTCAGAAGCGCGCATGGGCGGGACTGGACGAGAGCCTCGTCCGGCGCGTGAATGTCGGCGACACGGAAGTCCTCGCGATCAAGGATCTGCGCGGCCTCCTTGCCTTGGTGCAGGCGGGCGTGCTCGAAATCCATCCCTGGGGCTCCATGCTTCGTTCCGTCGAGAAGCCGGACCGGATCGTCTTCGACCTCGATCCCGGCGAGGGCGTTTTCTGGCCGAGCGTGGTGGAGGGTGCGTTGGACGTGCGCGCGCGCCTGAAGGATCTCGGTCTTGAGAGCTTCGTGAAGACGACCGGCGGCAAGGGCCTCCACGTGGTGGTTCCCCTGCGCCCGAGTGCGGATTGGAATGGAGTGAAGGCTTTCGCCGAGCGGGTCGCGCTGGCAATGGCGAAGGATTCGCCGGACCGCTACACTGCAACCCTAGCGAAGCGTGCCCGCGAGGGCCGCATCTTCATCGACTACCTGCGCAACGGGCGCGGCGCGACGGCGGTAGCGCCCTATTCGACCCGCGCCCGCGAAGGAGCACCCGTTTCGGTGCCCGTCGGGTGGGACGAACTCCCAGGACTCCACAGCGGGCAGCAGTATCGCGTCGCGAACCTGCCGGGGCGATTGCGGCACCTTCGAGGGGATCCGTGGGAGGAGATGGCCGATGTCTCTCAGTCCCTGAGCGCCCGCCTGATGCAGCGCCTTCGAGTGGTCTGAAGAAGGCGCGTCAGTGCACGCGCCTGATGCTAGCAATGTCGCCCTGGGGGATGAGCCCCTGCTCCTGCTGCTCCTTCGCGATGGTGCTCACGCGGAAATCGTCCGCTCCCTTGATGTGCCCTTCGGACCAGAGATAGGCCCGGCGTCCATCCTTGTAGGTGACGACGAACATCACGGATTTTGCGGGCGTGGAGCTGTGAAATCTGTACATGAGATCCTCGGTTGGAGTGGTGCTTGGGAATCAGCTCTCCGGCGAATGCAGGTCCGAAAAGCGAAAAAGCCGCCCCTGGCGGAGCGGCTCTAGGGAGAGGCGCAGGCTCGGCCTGCGCCGTCAGGTCGGGCTTACGCCGCCTGGATGTTGTTGACGGCGATCTTGCCGCTACGGCGATCCTCGGCTGTGTCGAAGGAGACTTTCTGACCTTCGTGCAGGCTCCGGAGGCCGGCGCGCTCCAGCGCGGTGGCGTGGACGAACACGTCCTTGCTGCCATCGTCGGGCTGGATGAAGCCATAGCCCTTGGTTTCGTTGTAGAACTTTACGGTTCCCGTGTTCATGGGACTGTCCTTTATGCGTCAGTGCACGTGAGCCGAAGGGAGCGCGAAAGCGCGACCTCAGGCCCGGTTTGGTCGATATTGGGGAGAGCGTCTGAACGTGCACCTGGCATGCCAGGGCAGTACGGCCCGATTGTCCGGCCAAAGTCGATAACGATTATTTAGGTATTCGGAGCCCGAATGACAAGGGCACGGGCTCCTTTCCAGCATATCGTCCTGGGGTCGTCGCTCACGGCCAGCGGGCCTGCGCGGTTCCGTCGCTCGCGGCCGACGAATGCGCCCGCCGCGCCCGGTGAACGGCGCGCTCTACGGCCTCGATCACAAGCTCGGGCGCCAGCTGGTGCCCCATATGGCCGAGCCCGGGCATGGTCACGAATTCGCTCCCGGGGATGTCCCGGTGCAGGCGCGCCGAGTGACGGCTTACATTGACGATCCGATCGTCCGCACCCGTGACGATCACGGCCGGAGCCACGATCTCGCGATAGCGGCTCTGGAGGGACTGCGCGGCCGGGATCATCAAGGCAACGTCCTCCGATGCGGCGCGCAGATGCGACGGACGCAGCACCAACTCCTTCGGAAAGCGCCGGTGGAAATGCTCCGGTACCGGCGCCGGCTCGAAGATCTTTTCGTAGATCTGCGGCAGCAGGATGCGCGACACGACCGGCGCGCTCGTATGGCGTATGGCATCGCCGATCCCGGGAATGGCGGGCGGCGACATGAGCAGCACATCTGCGCGGGCGGTCGGATAGAAATAGCCGGATTCGAGCACGAGGCTTTCAACGAAATCGGGGAAATCGACCGCCATCGCGGCCGCCACCATGGCACCCCACGAATGGCCGAGCACGTGAGCCCTCTCGACGCCTAGCCAGCGCAGTGCATCGTGCAGCAGCTTGGCCTGGGCCTGCGGAGTCCAGAGCCGGCGCGGGCGGGAGCTGTAGCCGAAGCCGGGCCGGTCGAACACGATGACGCGGTAACGCTTCGCCAGTTCATCCACCATGCCGCTGATGAGGAAGTCCTGGATCAGCGAACCGTTGCCGTGGATGAGCACGAGCGGCTCTCCCTGGCCGCGCTCAAGATAGTGGAGCCGCACGCCGTCCACGTTCACGAAGCGGCCGATCGGCGGATGCCGGCGCTCCGCCTCCTGCGTGCGCCGGCGGACATGAAGGGCCATGGCCCCCAGAGCCGCCGCAGCCGCGCCGCCGATCACGGCCGGCACGAGCCACGAGCGGGAGGATGTGCGGGTGCCCCGCGCCCGTGCTCGCGTCGGAATGTCCGTGCGGCGCTCGTCAATCCGTCGTGTCCTGTTCATGTCCTGCACACGTATCTCCATGGCCATTAAGGAGGGACAACGCAGAATGCCGGGGGCGGTTGCGCCGCCATCCCCCCTGCTGCGCGCACGGGAGCCTTGCAGTCGGAGAGACTTTCGGAGAAACCTGCGCCCTCATGCCTCACATTGCCGAATACGGCGCCCTCCTCGCCGCCGCCTTCCTGTCAGCGACTCTTTTCCCGTTCCAGTCGGAGGCGGTGCTCTTCGGCATGCTCCTGTCGGAGCGCTATTCGGAATGGCTGCTGATCGCCGTGGCGAGCGCCGGAAACGTAGCCGGCTCGGTGGTGAACTGGTTTCTCGGGCGCTTCCTCGCCCATTTCGAGGACAGGCGCTGGTTTCCGGTGAAGCGGGAACAGATGGAGAGGGCCGAGGGCTGGTATCGCCGCTACGGGCGCTGGACGCTGCTGCTGTCATGGATGCCGGTGATCGGCGATCCACTGACGCTAGTCGCCGGGGTGCTGCGCGAGCCCCTGCGGGTCTTCATCCTGCTCGTCGCCATCGCCAAGACGGCGCGCTACGTCATGGTGGGCGCGGTGAGCCTCGGCTGGACCTGAGTCAGGGTCCCTGCACGCTCGCCCAGATCTCGTCGAGGTGGCTGGGCTCCAGCACATGGCCGGATGCCGCGCGAATGACCGCGTGCTGGCCCGCCGGCGCCTCCTCGGTCATGGCGAAGTGCACGGCCTCTCGCAGGGACGGGAACTCGCGCGCCTGGCTCCAGTCGCGCTCCTTGCCTTCCTTGGCTCCGCCGACGGCCTCGTAGTGAAGCTTAGCGGGGGAATTCAGATCCGCTTCGGTCAGCATGACGACCTCGCATTCGACTGCTCTCGATCCGTCAAGCAAACGGAGACGGAGGATTCCCGTTCCGGCCGAGGAAGGCGATGCCTCAGGCCTTCACTGCCTCGATGAGAATGCTGACGAGACGCCCCTCGGTCAGATTGCGCACGAAATTCTGCCGTCGCTCCATGAAGTCATTGCCGAGAACGACCTGGTTCGCGACCTGCTGCGCCAGGGGCGAGGACGAGGTCTCCGCACCCGGCTGCTGGGCCGGCGTTATGAACCGCTCGGTCTCGTCCACGAAATCGATGATGTGAAAGCCGGACTTCGTGAAGGTCTGCTGCAGAACCTGCGGCGGCACCAGAAAACTGGCGGAGGGAAAGCGCGCCCAGGGCACAGGAAAACGAACGGGCCCGATGGGCCCGAGCGCCGCCTCGCTCCAGACCACATGGCCGCCCGGCTTCAGCACGCGGCGGATCTCTCGGCAGAGCTGCGCCTTGTCGACCACGTTCATGCCCACATAGAGGCAGAGCGCGGCATCGAAGCTGCTGTCTTCGAACGGCATCTCGAGCGCATCCGCCTGCATGAACGAAGCGCGCTCGTCGAGCCCGCATCGGCGCGTCAGCTCGTTGGCGGTGTCGACGAATTCCGGCGTGACGTCGATCCCCGTCACCACCACGTCGTAGGTTTCCGCCATGTAGCGGGCGGGACCGCCGATCCCGCATCCCACGTCGAGAACGTGCATGCCCGGGCTGAGTCTCAGGCGCCCGACATGCTCACGCGTCGCCGTGAGCTCCCGCCCATGCAATTGGTCGAAGGGATAAAGCATCTCGGCGGCGAGCCTGTCGGTCCTGTGGCCCGCTTCGGCGACTGCCGCGAGAACGCGGTCGATGATATCCGGGCTGCCGTAATTCTCTCGGACATCATCACCACGCTGCGCCATCCGGGCCTCCCGAGCCCCCGCTCAAGGCTCACGATTTGTTGAAGCAGCCTAGCATTGGGCCTCCCGCCGGGAAGGCACTCTTTCGCGGTCATCCGTCGGAGGATACGGACACGATGCGCCGTCAAACAGGCGCGACAATTTGGACATTAGAAAGCCAAATTAAGGGGTTGGCCGGGGTTGTTTGGATATAATATCGCATCATCGATGCATCCGGAACCGATACGCACCGCCCCTGCCGCCAGTGCGCGGCAGGTCCGGAAAAGGCGGCGCCGTCGAGATCGACGTGCTGGCAAAGGCACTCACGACGGCGGCAGGAGAGTTCCTGGTCTTCCAGTTGCGCACGCGCCGCTGCCAGGCAGAAAGCCCGTGGTCCTATTCTAGAACTGGATGCTCAGGCTTCCCCTCAGGGTGTGCTCCCGGCTCTTCTCACCGATTGCGCCCGTATAGGCGATGCCGAGGGTGATCTTCCGGCTCACCGACCAGTTCAGCCCTGTCTCCGCCACGAGGCTGTCCCTGTCGATGGGAGCACCAGTAACGAGGAAGGGCGTGCTCCCGGTCGCGTAGGAGAAGGTCGCTTCCGGTACGGTGTCGCCGAAGGCGTGCCGCCATCCGAGCATGCCCTTGAACGTCAAGAGGCCGGCACTCGTCGGCAGCGTGGCGACGACGCGCGCACCGAGGGCGGAAAAGGTCGTGTTGAAGGAATGCGCCTCGCCTGTCACGGCGACGGCGGAGCCCTCCTCGAGAATCGAGCGGCTGCCCACATGCACGTGGGCAAGGCCCGCAAACGGCTCGACGACAACGTTGCTGTTCACCGCGATGGCATAGCCGATCTCGCCGAAGGCCTGGAGCGAGGCGGTCGAACTGCCCGAGGCTGCGGTGCCTGAGAACCCCGTAAAGGCGATCGCCCGATGCACGTCCACTTCGTGGTGCGCAAAAGCAAGGCCGCCACGGAGGTTGACGGCACCGAAGGATGCGGCCCCATAGGCTCCTACATGGATGCTCTCGACACTGCCGAGCGACGACAGCGACGCGACGCCGAAGCCGGAGGAGAAGTAGCCAGTCGCGAGACCGAGGCGATAGGGCGTGCCGAGACCGCCGTCGATGCCCGCCACCACGCCGACGGTCATGCGCTCGACGGCACTCGTCCTGGCCGTCGCATCCGTCTCTCCCAACGAGCCCACGGCCTTGCCCCACACGACCCAGTCGCGGCCGGGAGGCATCTCTGCGGCTGGCACGGACGGCACGTCCCGGCGCGCAGGCATGTCGGCCATGTAGTCGACATGCACCCCATCCAGAGCCGCAAAGGTAGGCAACCCGCCTATGGAACACCGCAGACGGCAGAGAACGGCCGCCCGGAACAGGTCGTCATGGGCAAGGATGACTCCGGCGGCGCTCACCACGGGCTCGCCGGAGGTGAGGTCGAGCACATGCGGCAGTTCCTCTTCCGTTACGGATAACAGGGGCTCGATCACGGGCCTGTCGGCAGGCATGCTCGACGGTCTGGACTGCGGAAGCGTCAGGTAAATGTTCTTGCCGTCCTTTGTCAGTGCGGGCTTGAAGAAGGCAAGGTTCGTGGCGACGGAGGAGAACTGGCCTTTCACGCCTCCGCGTGCCGTGAGGATGGTCCACCGGCTGCCGGGGCGGTAGTCGCCGGGCAACGCGTCCACAACGACGCGCCCGCCCCGCACGGTGGCTTTGCCACCGGCGACGATGCGGTCGCTTCGCCGATCCGCATCGAGATCGATCCGGTAGTTGGTGCCGTTCGCGATCACCACGTCGCCCTTCACGTTCAGGATCCCGATGCCGCCGACGCCGGGCGTCAGGGTGCTGCCGGACCGGGTGCTGATGGTGCCGACGGTGCCATCACCGCCGAGCGTCGCGCCGGAATGAACGAGCATATCGGATCCGCCCAGTGATCCGACGATCATGAGCGTTCCCTCTCGCACGTCCCATGGCATGACGGCGTCGTTCGCGCCGCCGACGCTCCATGTCGAGGCGCCAACCTTCTCGTAGCGCTTGAAGCTCCGGTACTGCGCGCCCTGGCCGATCAGGGACGCGTCCAAGGCCGCATCCGCATCTCCCCCGAGCGCAAACGTGTCCGCGCCACTTCCCGCATCCACGAACCCGTCGATGCGGGACGTGGAGCCGATGAGAAAGCGGTCGTCGCCTCCTCCCAACTGTCCGGCCACGCCGTTCCGGGCGATGATGCGGCCAAAATTCTCGAACCGCTCGTTACCGTCATCGAAACGGAGCGCATCGGCTGCGCCGGTCTCGATGACACCGGCGGCTTCATTGACGAGGCTCGTTTCCTGGCCCGCGCCGGAACTGACCCAGATCCCGTAAGCTCCGCTGCCGGTCGTGCTGACGGCGCCGCGATTGGTCACCGCATTGCCGGTTCCTTCATCGACCTTGATCCCCCTGGCTTCGGTCCCGGAGGTCCTGATGGTTCCCGCATTGACCAGGATGTTGCGGCTGCCGGTCGCCCGAAGGCCGTTGCTCACGTTGCCGGACGTCACGATGAGTTTCTCGTTGGTGAGGGTGTTGGAATCTCCCTTTGCCCGGATGCCCTCCGCACCGGCTCCGGCGGTCGTGACGGTGCCCCTGTTCGTCAGGACGTTCCCATTTCCTTCACCGTAAAGTCCACGGGCCGACGAGCCCACGGTCGTGATTGCTCCCGCATTGACGACCGCGTTGCCGCTGCCGACGGCGCGCAGCGCGTCCGCCGACACGCCCTGGGACGAGACCGCTCCCCGATTGACGATGGAGCCGCTGCTCCCGACGATTTCCATGATGTCCGTGCTGGCGCCCGCGGTGGACAGGGAGCCGTCGTTGCTCAAGGAGGTCCGGTCGCCGCTCCCGAGAATGCCACTGAACGTGTCTCCGCTAACGGATGCCTGGCCTTCGACGGCTATTGTTCCGCCGCTCTCGACGACGGCCAAGGGTGCGTTCTCCGAGATGGACTGTCCCGAACAGGCGACCGCATTGCCGTTGCGCACGCACCCCGCCCAGGCCGCGTCACCTGCCGCAAGGGCAAGACCAATCAGGCCGCCGATTGGGAGAACCCGTCCCGGAAACATGAAGGACGCCGCAGCAGGCTTCGCCTTGCCCAGACCGTCTCCCCTCAGGCGTTCGATCATACATTTCCTCCACGAGCTATTCGCATGGATGTCGGAACTAGGTCTCGCCCGGGTTTCGAAACCTCTCGGTTTGAGTAGCTAACGATAGGGGAGTATTGATCTTTTCGTCACGGATCGGGCGAAGCGCGAAAATGTCTCGCCATAACGGCACGGTCGAGGGTTGACGGGGCGACGTCTGCTGGAGTCCTGTGGGAAATGAAAGAATCTTGCAGGACGAATCGATGAGAAGGACCGCGCTCGCGGCTGCGATCTTTGCTTTCCTGGCCGGGGCGGCCCTCGCCCAGGAGGCCGCCAATCCCATGGTCCTGGTGGTTCGCCCCTCGGGTGTCGACGCGGCAAGCAGCGAGGCCAAGGAGCGGCAGGAGCGGCTCCTGCGACGCCTGGAGCAGAGCAATCACATGATCCGCTCGATCTGCCGGAACTGCGGCGACGAGTGGAAGCATCAGATCTACGAGCCCTTCCATCCCCTCGCTACCCTCGGGGCCGAGAACAGGACCGCCGAGGAGCGGGACAATTGAGGGCTGGGCGGGCGCCAGGAGCCGCCCTCAGACCGATGCCGAAACTTCCGCAGGGTAAGACAACCGTCCGAGAAAACTTGAAACGCGACAAAGCGGGCTTTGCCCGCGGTAAGCTTTGCGAAAGATTGAGCCGTCAAACTCTTTCCTCTATACCTTCGAGGTACGAGGTACGACCTCGTACTTCCCGGCGAACGGTGGGGACGGCCCTGCCTGTGACGAAGGCTCTGTCATGGCATGGACTTATCTCTTGTTTGCCGGCCTTTTCGAGATCGGCTGGGCAATTGGCTTGAAGTACACGGATGGATTCACCCGCCTCGTTCCCTCCGTGCTGACCGCGGCCAGCATGATCATCAGCGTCCTGCTTCTGGGTCTCGCGCTGAAAACCCTCCCGGTCGGCACCGGCTATGCGGTCTGGACCGGCATCGGAACGGTCGGAACGGCCATCCTCGGCATCATTCTTCTCGGAGAACCTGCGACGGCGGTGCGCCTCGCCTGCATCGGCCTGATCGTGGCCGGCATTCTCGGCCTCAAGCTGGCCTCCGGTTAGCCTGGGCAAGGCTCGCAGGCCCCCATGCCAACGACAGGATCCATCAAGGTCCCCTCCGCCGCCATATGGCTCAAGGCTTTCGTGGCCGTGGTCTGCCTTGCCATCATTTCGCTGGAGGGCTGGCGGGACTGGAACGAGCGTCAGGAAGAGTTCGCGTCCATCGAGGCATCGATGACCAACCTCGCCAAGTCCCTGACGCAGCACGTGGAAGACACCTTCGAGTTGGCTGACGCCCTGCTGGTCGACATCGTCGACCGCATCGAGCGAGCAGGCGCTTCGCCGGAAGCGATCATCCAGATGGACGAGGTCCTGGCGGAGCGGATCCAAACCTTGAGGCGCTTCAAAACCCTCTCGGTGTTCGGGCCCGATGGGCTGCTCCTCGCCAGCTCGCTTCCGGGCCATCGCTACAAGGTGAACGGCCAGGACCTCGCCTTCTTCCAGCATCACGCCACGACGCCGTCGGGCAAGTGGTTCTTCGGGCCGCTCATCCGCGACCCGCTCGGCAGCGACTGGATCCTGACCCTTTCCCGGCGCATCGACCGGCCGGACGGCAGCTTCGGCGGGGTGGCCATGGCCAGCATCCCACACCTGTACTTTTCCAGCTTCTTCGGCCGGTTCGACATCGGCTCCCAGGGCACGATCACCCTGTTCCACACGGACGGAACCCTCCTGGTGCGCTACCCGCACCGGGATCAAGCCATCGGGCGCCACGTGCCCTACGAGCCCTGGTTCAAGGACGGGGTGACCTGGGGTGCCTACGAATACACCTCCCCCATCGACGGCGTCGAGCGCATCAGCGGCTACCAGCGCAACCACATCTTTCCTGTGGGCGTGCTCGCATCGGTCGGGCGCCAGGAGGCCTTGGCGGACTGGAACCGGGATTTCCTGTTCCGGATCCTGGCCGTCTCCACGCTGGTGGGCGTCGTCGCCTTTCTGGGGTTCAACCTGGCCCGGCAGCTGAAGCGCCGAGAAAAGGCTGAGGCCGAGCTGTCCGTGCTCGCGGCCACCGACGGCCTGACGGGGCTCGCCAACCGCCGCACCTTCGACACGGCTTTGGAGGCCGAGTGGTTCCGGGCCGCCCGCCAGGGGACGCCGCTGTCGCTCCTCCTCATCGATATCGATCGGTTCAAGCCCTTCAACGACCGTTACGGGCATCAGGCGGGCGACGAATGCCTGCGGAGGGTGGCGCACATCCTGTCGCAGGCCATGAAACGCTCCAGCGACCTCGTGGCGCGCTACGGAGGGGAGGAGATCGCCGTCCTGCTGCCTGCGACCGACGCGGAGGGAGCGGCCGTGGTGGCGGAGGACGTGCGCTCGCGCGTCCAGGAGCTTGCCATCCCGCACGATGCCAATGCACCGTCCTGCGTCCTGACGATCAGCATCGGCAGCGCGACGCTGCTGCCTTCCTTCGAGCTGCTCGATGCAGATCCGAAGATGCTGGTGACCTTGGCCGACCAAGCCCTCTACCAGGCGAAGCTCCAGGGCCGCAACCGGGTGTCGATGGCGGCAGCCGCCTGACCTGCGGTCCGTCCGGCCGGACTCAGAAAACGCATTCCTCGAAGGCCGGTACGACCGAGCCGCCCCAGGGGCCGCGATAGCGCTCCAGCATGCGCTCCGCCATGGTGCGTCCGGAGGACACGATCTCGTCCGCGTAATCGAGGTGACGCGTCTCGTCCCGGCCCTGACCGTCGCGGAAGTCCCTGCGCTTCAGGCCGGCCCGCGCAAGGGCCAGGACATCGCGCGCGATGTCCTGCACCGGACGGCCCGCCACGGACGCCTTGAGGGCGAGCTTCGGCACGTCGGCCCGCAGCTTCTCCCGCTCCTCGGCTCTCCAGCCCTTCACGAGATCCCAGGCTCCGTCGAGGGACGCCTCGTCATAGAGCAGCCCGGCCCAGAAGGCGGAGAGCGCCACGATATGGGCGGGACCGCCCACGTCGGCGCCGCGCATCTCGAGATAGCGCTTGAGGCGCACCTCGGGGAAAAGGGTCGAGACGTGGTTCGCCCAGTCGGAGCGCGTGGCGCGCTCGCCCGGCAGCTGCGCGAGCCTGCCGGCGAGAAGGTCGCGGAACGAGGCGCCGGCCACGTCGTGATAGGTGGAATCGCGCTTGACGAAATACATCGGCACGTCGAGGGCCCAGTCCACGTAGGCCTCGTAGCCGAACCCGTCCTCGAACGCGAAGGCCATCATGCCCGTGCGGTCGCCGTCCGTGTCGCGCCAGATCTCGGACCGCATGGACAGGAAGCCGTTGGGCTTGCCCTCGGTGAAGGGCGAATTCGCGAAGATCGCCGTGGCGACGGGCTGGAGCGCGAGCGAGACCCGCAGCTTCTTCACCATGTCGGCCTCGGACGCATAGTCCATGTTCACCTGCACGGTCGACGTGCGGTACATCATGTCGAGGCCGAGCTTTCCGACCTTCGGCATGTAATCCGTCATGATGCGGTAGCGCCGCTTGGGCATGACCGGCGTCTCGGCCCGCGTCCATAGGGGGCTCATGCCGAGCGTCAGAAAACCGATCCCCAGCCGCTCGCAGACGGCTTTCACCTGCTCCACGTGCCGCGCCGTCTCTGCCTCCGTCTCGTGCAGCGTCCGCAGCGGCGCGCCGGACAGCTCGAACTGCCCGCCGGGCTCGAGCGAGATGGCGCCGCCGCCGTCCTCGTCGAAGAGGCCGATCGGATGATCGTCCTCGATGATCGGCTGCCAGCCCGTGAGGCTCTGCATGCCCTCGAGGAGCGCACGGATGCCTCGGCCGCCCTCATACGGGACGGGAGATGCATCGGCCTTGTAGAACGGAATCTTCTCGTGCTCCGTGCCGAGCCGCCAGGAATCGCGCGGCTTCTCGCCTGATGCGATCCATTCCACGAGCTCCGACCGCGCGCCGATGGGAGTGGCATCGGATACGTCGCGCGCCATGCATCACCTCATGAAGAAAAGCGCGGTCGAGACGCCGCGCTGAATCAGGTCGAGAGTAGATAAGCGGGTTAAGGCCTAGCTGCAACGTGGGACAAAGAAACAAAGCCGCGGCTCCCCGCGCCTGTTCCCTGCGTGGACGGGCCTTGGCCGTGCGGCCGGCGCCCCGCCTCAGTGCCGGATCATCGGCTCGCCCACGGTCTCCGCCGAGAGCCAGTCCACCACGCCTGCGAGGGCGTCGCGATTCGACAGGCCGCGACCCAGGGCCTCCGTATAGAGGGTGAGCTGCTGGTCCGCGCTGGTGCCGCGGGCGACGATCCAGCGGGCGAGGTCCAGTTCCCGCTCGCAGCCCAGCGCCTTCGCGTCCTCGGCCACGAGGTCGATGGTCTCGTCGAGGATCTGCCGCACGGGCTTGGCGCTGCGGGAGGCCTCGTCCACGAAGCTGCCGTGGATGCCGTAGCGCTGCGCCCGCCAGCCGTTCTCGTCGTTGATCGCCCGCGACGCCCCTGTCTGGCCCGCATTGAGCGTGGGATCGCGATGGAGGCGCCGCACCAGGCAGCGGTAGAGGGCCGCGATCGCCAGCGTGTCGTCCACCCGCGTGCAGCTGTCCGCCACCCGCAGCTCGAGGGTGGGATGCTTCAGCGAGGGCCGGATCACCCACCAGACATAGCTCGAGTTCTCGATGGCGCGGGCGGCCACGAGGGTGTCGATGTAGCGCTGGTAGTCGTCGGCGTCTTGGAAAAGGTCCGGCAGGCCCGTGCGCGGCAGCTCGCGATAGGCGGCGAGCCGGTAGCCGAGGAGCCCCGTGCGCTGCGACTGCCAGAAGGGCGAGGAGGTGGACAGGGCCAGGAGCAGCGGCAGGTAGGGCTGGATCCGGTTCATGATGTCGACCCGGGCCGCCAGATCCGGAACCTCCACATGGACGTGCATGCCGCACAGGATCGTGCGGCTGCCGACCATCTGGAGGTCGTGCATGACCTTGCCGTAGCGGGGTTGCACATTGGGCCGCACCCGAGCCCAGACGGCGATCGGATGGGTGCCGGAGGCCATGACGGACAGGTTGTAATCGCGGGCGATGGCGCCGACCGAGGAACGAAGATTCGTGAGCTGCAGGCGGGCTTCCGCGAAATCGAGGCTCGGCTTCGTGGCGATCTCGATCTGGGGCTCCAGCATCTCGGGCTGGATGTCCTCGGAGAGCTTCTCGCGGCAGGCCTCGAAGAACTCCTTGATCCTGCCCTTGGCGATGTCGCGCTTGGAGGCATCGTTGATGAAGTACTCTTCCTCGATACCGAACTTGTAGTCCCCGCTCATTTCGGAGTTCCTCTAAATTATTGTTCCCGTTGCCGTATTCTCGGGCCGTCTGTTTGCGAGCGCGTGCACCAACCTGCCTCCGAATGGGGCGAGATTGGGGCTGTGTGGGCAGAAACTGCTAAGCTTATGAAGCTACAGACAGATCGGCGTCAGCCATCGTCGGACGGACGGATCAGTTCCAGTCGCCAAGCACGGACTGAACGACGGCCAAGGCAGCCACAGCGGCTGTGTCGGCGCGCAAGATTCGCGGTCCCAACGATACGCGAACACAACTTTCGTGGGCGGCAACAAGCGCTCTCTCCGGATCGGTAAAGCCCCCTTCGGGGCCCACGACAACGGCGAGACGGGGCTTCTGGTTCCCGAAGCTTGACAGCGCCTGGATCGGGTTGGCGACGGGGGCATCCTCATCGCAGAAAACAACCAGACGATCCTTTTCCAAGCCCTTGAGGAAGTTTTGAAAATTCACCTCGCCCCGTACCTCGGGGATGGCCAAGATGCCGCACTGCTCCGCCGCCTCGGTGGCGTTACTCCGCATGCGCTCGAGATTGACCCGCGTGGTCTGGGTCCGGTGTGTCAGGACCGGCTGGAGAACCCCTGCGCCCATCTCGACCGCCTTCTGGACCATATAGTCGAGCCGGGCATGTTTGAGCGGCGCAAAGGCATAGATCAGGTCGGGAAGCGGGGTCTGCTCCCGGGTTCGCTCCACGCAGACGAGGTCTGCCGCCTTTCGACCCTCGACCGAGACCTCGGCACGCCATTCCCCGTCCCGCCCATTGAAGATCAGAACCGCCTCCCCGGCCGTCAGGCGAAGGACGTTGAGGAGGTAATTCGCCTGCGCCCGGTCCAGGGGAAGCCGGGCGTCCTTCCGGAGGGGGGGCTCGACGAAGAGGCGGGGAGCGTTGAAGTCGTAAGAAGCCATGGAATCCCTGCGGTCGGCGGTAGAGCTTTAGCAACCATCCCCACAGAGAGCGAGAGGAACGGCCAAGTCCTCACATGGAATTTAGGTGCGTCCCGGCACACTGTATTCTATGCGAGGCCATTAGCCGCTTGGCCTCAAGGCCCCTAACCTGCTAACAGAGCACCGGCCCGCGAGACGTCGCGTGCTTGTTTGAAGGACTTTGCCAATGACGCATCTCCGTTCGCACCTCACGGCTGCGTTTGCCACCGCCGGCATTTTCATGGCAGCGCCCGCCTTTGCTCAGTCGAGCTCTTGCCAGGATGCGCAGAAATTCCTGGGCGAGCGTCAGACCCTGATCCAGCAGATCAACAAGCTCAGCGGCGATGGCAAGAAGAAGAAGGCCATCGATCCTCGTGCAGCCTGCGGCGTCTTCACGAAGCTCGTCGCCAACGGCGAGGTCGGGGTGAAGTGGCTCGACGCCAACAAGGACTGGTGCCAAGTGCCCGACCAGTTTGCGCAGACCTTCGCCGAGGACCACAAGCGCGCCATCAACATGAAGGGCCAGGCCTGCCAGGCCGCCGCGAAGGTGGCCGAGATGGAGAAGAAGGCCAAGCAGGCGCAGCAGCAGGGACAGAGCGGTCTCCTCGGCGGCGGCGGCCTAACCGGCTCCTACTCCATGCCGAAGGGTGCTCTCTGAGCAAAGCCTCCCTCATGGAGCGCCCCGCCGCCCCGTCTCTCCCCGATGCCGTCCGCGGCCATTGGGCTGATCGCTGGGCTCCGGTCCGCCTGCGACCATTCTTACGCCTCGCGCGCATCGAGCGCCCCATCGGCTGGTGGCTCCTGCTGCTCCCCTGTTGGTGGTCGGCGGCGCTGGCGGCCATCGCGGCCGGGCGCCCATGGCCCGACCCGCTCCACTGCTTTCTCTTCCTGGTCGGTGCCGTCGCCATGCGCGGCGCTGGCTGCACCTACAACGACATCGTCGACCGGGACCTCGACACCCGGGTCGAACGGACCCGGGACCGTCCCCTGCCCTCGGGGCAGGTCAGCCTGAAAGGCGCGCTGGCCTTCCTGGTGCTCCAATGCCTCGTCGGCCTCGCCGTCCTGCTCCAGTTCAACGGCTATGCCATCGCCACCGGCTTCGCGTCGCTGGGAATTGTCGCGCTCTACCCCTTTATGAAGCGCTTCTTCTGGATGCCCCAGATCGTGCTCGGCCTCGCGTTCGCCTGGGGCGCCCTCATGGGCTGGGCGGCCGCTTTCGGGTCGCTGAGCGCCCCGGCGGTCATCCTCTATCTCGGCAGCATCGCCTGGGTGGTGGGCTACGACACCATCTATGCCCTCCAGGACATTGAGGACGATGGGATTGCCGGCATCAAGTCCTCCGCGCGCTTCTTCGGCGAGAAGGTCAGGTTCGGGGTCGCGATCTGCTATGTCCTGACGGTTCTGTGCATGGGCATGGCCTTCATCATCGCGGATGCCGGGCCGATCGCCTTCGCGGGGCTGGCGCTCTTCGCCGCCCATCTGGCTTGGCAGGTCGCGCGGATCGATCGCACGGACGGCGCGGGGGCGCTGCGCCTCTTCCGCTCGAACCGGGACGCAGGGCTGATCCTGTTCGCCGCCATGACCGTCGAGAGCCTTCTCAGGGCGCTCTGACGCTAGTTTCCCCGTCCGGAAACGATCTCCGGCTCCCGGAACACCAGGGGCCTGCTCGGGAACCGGCCCGTCTTGCGCCGGGTCAGGAAGCGCGGCCGCCGGGAGGTGAGCAGCTTGTGACGGCTGCGGGGCCAGACAGGCCCGACCGGGAGTCGGCCGACCTGGCGGCACAAAGCCACGACCGAGCCGTTCGGAAGCCTGACCGTGAGCGGCAGGCCCGCGGCGGCGGCAAGCGCCCGCCACTCCGCCACCACGTCCTCCTCCGCATAGGGCCCGAGATGCAGCAGCGCCTCGGTGCCGCTGAGGATGACGATGCGGAAATCCTTGCCGTTGGGATCGGCCTGGAGAGCCACGGCCGTCGCCGGCGAGCCGAAGCGGCCGATGATCCCGGCCGGAAGCAGCGGAGCCTTCTCCCCACGATGGGGGTTCTTCGGCAAGCGAGCGGTTCCGGCCCTGCGCGATCCCTGTGCCATGTCCAACACCCTCTTCGATCCTGTCCGCGGCCTCTCGCGGGCCGCTCATGAGGGCGGCACCTTGGAATCCATTCCGTAGGCGCGACCTTAAGAGCTTGGGTTAAGGGAGCGTTGCCGCCGCCCTTTCGAATCCGATGCTCAACAAAACCTTGCTCTCGTCCGAAACCGCCGGCCGTGCTATCGGCCCGGGTGGCATCTTCCGCCGCCGCTTCCCATCTCTCCCCCGATGCTTGCTCCCTCCTCCCCTCCCAATGCCTCCCTCGGGCCGGCCGTGCGCGACGCGGCGCGGCGGGCGGGTGCCATGGCCCTGCCCTTCTACCGCTCCGGCGCCAAGACGGCGGCGCGTCTCTGGTACAAGGACCAGACCTCGCCGGTCACCGAGGCGGACATCGCCCTCGACGGTTTCCTGAAGGAGCATCTGTCCGGCCTGTTGCCAGAGGCAGGGTGGCTGTCCGAGGAGACGGCCGACAACCCGGCTCGCCTCGATCAGCGCTCCGTCTGGATCGTCGATCCCATCGACGGCACGCGCGCCTTCTCGACCGGCCACCCGGACTGGTCGATCTCCATCGCGCTCGTGGTCGAAGGACGACCCGTGATCGGCGTCGTCTATGCCCCGATCCACGACCATCTCTACGAGGCGAGACTCGGCGGCGGCGCCTGGCGGAACGGCGAAAGGCTCCGGCTCTCCGCCGAGGATCTGGCCTATGCCCGCGTGGCCGGCCCCAAGCCTCTCGTGGACAGGTTCGCGCGGGGCCTCGGCCCCATCCAGCACCTGCCGAAGGTGCCGTCCCTGGCGCTACGCCTCGCGCGGGTCGCAGACGGCTCCATCGACGTGGGCCTCGTCTCATCCGACGCCCACGACTGGGACATCGCGGCCGCCGATTTGATCCTGCACGAGGCAGGTGCCCTCCTGACCGATTTCGGAGGAGCAGTCCCTGTCTACAACAAGCCGCGGCCGCGCCATGGCGAGATGCTTGCCGTTGCGTCACGGTTGCATCCGCGTGCTATTGGAGCCATGAGGACCTGAACCGGACAGCAGGTTCGCAACTCTGTCACATTCCCGTTAGGAGAGCCCTATCACCATGACCGACCAGCCCGGCAAGCAACTCCTTCACCTGGTTTTCGGCGGCGAGCTCACGAGCCTCGATTCCGTCGATTTCAGGGATCTTTCGCAGCTGGACATCGTCGGGATCTACCCGAACTACGCCTCTGCCCATGCGGCCTGGAAGGCCAAGGCGCAGGCGAGCGTGGACAACGCTCACATGCGCTATTTCATCGTCCACCTCCATCGCCTGCTTGACCCGCAGCAGAGCTGATCGAACCGATGGGTCTCGTCAAACGCATCGCGCGCACCCGTCCCGTCCAGGAGGTCTTGGGCGGGCTGGTCGCGGGCTATCTCAAGCTCGTGCAGCGCACGAACCGGTTCGTGATGGAGCCGGCGGATGCCTATGACCGCATCGGGCCCCTGATGCCTGTGATCGCCGCCATGTGGCACGGGCAGCATTTCATGATTCACTTCGCCAAGCGCCCCCAGGACCGCGCCGCGAGCCTTGTGTCCCGCTCCGGGGACGGCGAGTTCAACGCCGTTGCCCTGCGCCACCTGGGCGTGCGGGCGATCCGCGGCTCGGGAGCGCGCGGGCGCGACGTCCGCAAGAAGGGCGGCATCGCGGCCATGCGGGCCATGCTGCGCGCCCTCGACGACGGCGAGATGGTGGTGATGACCGCCGACATCCCGAAGATCTCGCGCGTCTGCGGCGACGGCATCGTGACCCTGGCCCAGCTCTCGGGGCGGCCCATCGTGCCGGTCGCCGTAGTGACGAGCCGGCGGATCGACTTCAAGAGCTGGGACCGGGCCAGCATCGGCCTGCCATTCGGGCGCGGCGCCATGGTGCTCGGCGACCCGATCCACGTGCCGCGCGAGGCGGATGCGCAAACCCTCGAAACCCTGCGCCAGCAGGTCGAGCGCGAACTCGATGCGGTCCACGAGCGGGCCTATGCGCTCGTCGGCTCGAAGGATCCCGGAGCGAAGGCGCGGCCCACCTCCTCCGCTCCGGCTCTCGCTGGGGGCTCGCGCGCATGAGCCTGCCTTTCCTGGTGAGAACCTATCGCACGGCGACCGCGGCTCTCGAGCCGGCGGTGATCGGCCTGCTCTACTGGCGGCAACGCAAGGGACGGGAGGACCGCACGCGCCTCGGCGAGCGGCAGGGTTATCCGAGCCGCGCCCGGCCCAGAGGCCACCTGGTCTGGGTCCACGGCGCGAGCAACGGCGAGACCCTGTCCCTGCTGCCGGTGGTGGAGCGCCTGACCCAGCGCGGCATCTCGGTGCTGGTCACCTCCGGCACCCGCACCTCGGCGTCGCTGATCGCACGGCGCCTGCCGCCCGGGGCGGTGCATCAATTCGTTCCGGTGGACGTGCCGCGCTACGTCAGGCGGTTTCTCGACCACTGGCAGCCCGATCTCGCCCTGGTGGCGGAGTCGGAGATCTGGCCCAACACGATCGTGGCCCTGGACCAGCGCCACATTCCCCTCGTGCTCGTGAACGGGCGCATGTCGGACCGGTCGTTCCAGCGCTGGCAGAAGCTGCCCCGGATCATCCGTGCCCTGCTGGAGCGCTTCGCCCTGTGCCTCGCGCAGACGCCGGAAGACGCGGAGCGGCTGGTGCGCCTCGGCGCGCCGCAGGTCCTGGTTTCCGGCAACCTCAAGTTCGATGCCTCGCCGCCGCCCGCCGACCCACGCGTGGTGGCCCATCTGTCGGGCCTCATCGCCGGCCGGCCCGTCTGGCTCGCAGCGAGCACCCATCCGGGCGAGGAGGGTCCCATCGTGGCGGTGCACCGGGCCCTCGCCCAGCGCCATCCGCACCTGCTCACTGTCATCGTGCCCCGCCACCCGCACCGGGGCGAGGAGGTGGCGGCCCTCGCCAGGCAGGCAAGCCTTCGCGCCGGACGGCGCTCGCAGGGGATCCATCCGGACCGGGCCACCGACGTCTACGTGGTGGACACGGTGGGCGAGATGGGCCTGTTCTACCGGCTCGCCAACATCGTCCTCATGGGCGGCACGCTGGTGCCCATCGGCGGCCACAACCCCATCGAGCCGGCGAAGCTCGGTGCGGCGATCCTGCACGGGCCGCACGTCCACAACGCCAGCGAGATCTACGCCGCCATCGACGAGGCGCGTGGCGCCCTGATGGTCAAGGACAGCGCCGCCCTGGCGCGGGCCGTGAGCCAGCTTCTGGCCAATCCGGCCCTGACCCGGGAAATGGCCCGCGCGGCTGCCGACGCGGTGCACGCCCTCGGCGGCGCGGTGGACCGCACCATGCAGTCCATCGAGCCCTTCATCGTGCAGGCCAAGCTCGGGGCGCGCCGCTGATGCGCGCGCCCACCTTCTGGTGGCAGGCAGCGCCGTCTCGTCTGGCACATCTGCTCCGTCCCGCCGGCATGGTCTACGGCGCGGTCGCGGCGCGGCGCATCCGGCGCCCGGGCGAGCAGGCGGGTCTGCCCATCGTGTGCATCGGCAACTTCACGGCCGGCGGAGCCGGCAAGACTCCGACGGCGCTCGCGGTCGCGGACCTGCTCGAGGCGGCGGGCGAGACCCCGGCCTTCCTGTCCCGCGGCTATGGCGGACGCCTTGCGGGTCCCGTCGAGGTCACGCCGCAGCACGGAGCCGGCGACGTGGGCGACGAGCCGCTGCTGCTCGCCCGCCGGAGCCGGGTCATCGTGTCCCGCGACCGGCCGGCCGGCGCGCGGCTGGCACTGGAGATCGGCGCGACCGTCGTCGTCATGGATGACGGGCTTCAAAATCCCTCCCTGGCCAAGGACTGCGCCATCGCTGTGGTCGACGGAACGACAGGGATCGGCAACGGCCTTCCCCTGCCGGCCGGTCCCCTGAGGGCGCCGATGGCGGCGCAATGGGCGGCGGTCGATGCGGTCCTGGTCGTCGGGAGCGGCGGTCCGGGCGAAGCGGTCGCGCAGGAGGCGGAGCGGCGGGAGAGGCGCGTGTTTCGGGCAAGGCTCGTCCCCTCCCCGGCCGTGGCGCAGGAGTTGCGCGGCCGGCGGGTGCTCGCCTTCGCGGGGATCGGGCGGCCGGAAAAGTTCTTCCAGAGCCTGCGGGAATGCGGCGCGGCGGTGGAGCGGAGCCGGGTGTTCCCGGATCACCATCCCTACAGCGCAGGGGATCTGGCGGGGCTGCGGGCGGAGGCGGCCCGGACGGGGCTTCAGGCGGTCACGACTGAGAAGGATCTCGTTCGCATCGCCGGGATGGGGGCCGCGGCCGCCTGGGACGATCTCATGGCCCTGCCGGTGCGGCTGGCGCTGGACGACGAAGCGGCCTTTCGCAACTTCATCCTCCGCCACGTGGAGGAGCGGCGCCTGAGCGCCACGTCACTTTGACGAGGATTGGCCCGCGATCCGGATCATCACCGCCTCGGGTGAGGCATAGGCCTCCTGCCGCTCGACGCTCCAGTATTTCAGCTCGTCGAGGGGGATTTCCCGCCCGGTCACGGCGCAACGCACGAAGGCGCCAGGCTTCACGATGCGGAGATTGCTGTCGAGATACTGCACGACGGCCTCGCCGCCGCTGCGCTCTGGCTTGTTCATGGACTGCCGCCGATCTCTCAAGGGCCGGCCCTACACATAGGAGCAACCGGCCGGCCTTTTCAATGCCGCGTCAGAACAGGGCACCCTGCTCTTCGGCAATTCCGATCTTGGGCTTCGCGACCTTGGGCCGCGACCCGATCCGGCCGCCCGTGGCATCCACCTTGCCGTCCGCGAATTCGAGCACGAGGGGCTGCCCATCGAGCACAGCCTCAGCGGAGCGCAGGGGCTGCCCGTCCGCATCGCGTACCAGGGCGAAGCCGCGCCGGAGCACGGATTTGTAGTTCAGGCTGTCGAAGAGTTGGGCGACTGCCGCGAGACGGTCGGCCTTGCGGGCGAGTTGGCCCTGCACGGCTGGCGCCAGGCGTTCGGCCACCCGCCGGGTCATGTCGGCGGCCTGGTCGAGCCGCACCCGCTCCGCCCGCAGGAGCGCTTCCCGCGACACCACGAGCCGGCGGCTGACCTGCTTCAGGCTCTCGGCGCGCAGGACGATGGAGCGGCAGATGGCGTTATAGGGACGCGGCCCCACCGCATCGAGCCTTGCGCGCATGCGGGCGACATTCGCCACCGGCGACAGGTGGGCGAGCTGGCGCGAGAGCTTGAGCAGCCGCTCCTCGTGGCCGCGGGCGTTGCGGGACAGGGCTGGATAGAGCTTCGTGGCCGCGAGATCGAGCCGCTGGCGCCTGGGCGAGAACAGGGCCTCGGGCGTCGGCAGGGCGCGGGCGGTGGACCGCAGGTCGGAGCGGCGGCGGTCGATGAACCGCAGCATGCACTCCACATGGCGTCGGGAGAGGTCGTTGACGGCCGCCATCAGCTCGACGCGCACCGGCACCACCATCTCGGCCGCGCCTGTGGGCGTCGGCGCGCGCATGTCGGCGGCGTGGTCGATGAGGGTCCAGTCGGTCTCGTGCCCCACCGCCGAGACGAGCGGGATGTCGCTCTCGGCCGCGGCGCGCACCACGATCTCCTCGTTGAAGCCCCACAGGTCCTCGATGGAGCCGCCGCCGCGGGCGACGATGAGCACGTCGGGCCGCGGCACCTTGCCGCCGGGTGGGATCGCGTTGAAGCCGCGGATCGCCGCCGCGACCTCGGCCGCGCAGGTCTCGCCCTGCACCCGCACGGGCCAGACCAGCACCTGACGCGGGAAGCGGTCCTCCAGCCGGTGCAGGATGTCGCGGATGACCGCGCCCGTGGGCGAGGTCACGACGCCGATCACCCGCGGCAGATAGGGCAGCCGCCGCTTTCGCTCGGGCGCGAAGAGCCCTTCCGCCGTGAGCTTGCGCCGCCGCTCCTCCAGCACAGCCATGAGGGCACCGATGCCGGCGGGCTCCAGCGTCTCGACCACGATCTGGTACTTGGACGAACCTGGAAAGGTGGTGATGCGCCCGGTGGCGATGACCTCCATCCCCTCCTCCGGCCGGATCTTCAGCCGGGCGAAGGAGCCCTTCCAGATCACCGCGTCGATTCGGGCATTCTGGTCCTTGAGGCAGAAATAGACGTGCCCCGACGAATGGGGCCCGCGATAGCCCGACACCTCGCCCCGCAGGCGCACATGGCCGAACGCATCCTCGAGGGTGCGCTTGAGGGCGCCCGCGAGGTCGGAGACCGACCATTCGGGGGCATTCGAGGGGGCTTTGTCTGCGAACATGCCGAGAACAGTAGTGGGTCCGACGGGGGTCTGCCAAGGCCGCGGCGCGCCTCAGGTGGGGATAGCGGGGAAGCGTTTCCGTTGTGCAACGGTGCGGCCTTGGAAAACATCGGCACGGCTTCCGTTTGCCATGCTCCGCAACCTTGCGTAATGTTAAAACATGTCAATGAAGCGAGGCCGATTTGATCCGCCTCCTACAGCGAAGTGAAGTTTCATGCTCCAGATCAACAATTTCGGCGGCTCGATCGGCGGCGAAGCCGGCACCATCATTTCAATCGATGACGGGGACGTGACCATATCGGGCAGCGGAACGGTCACGGCTCTTACCATATCACTGGCGAATTTCACCGGAACTGACATCCACGATCTTCTGGAGATTGCATCATCCGACGGAATCACTCTGAACCCTATCACGGGGGGCGGCACCCAGATCCTGTACAACGGCAGTCCGGTCGGCGCCGTCACCAACACAAACACGAACAGTCAACTCGATATCAGCTTTGAGAATGCCAGCACCGCCGCCGTGGTGGCTGTACTCAAGGCGCTTAGATACACGAACAACTCGTCGACCATTCCGACCGTAGAGGAAAGGACGATCCAGATCGAGCTCTACTACTGGGATGACATTGAGGATGCAGAGGGGACCGCGACGGCGCTGACCAAGGTGCTCGTCAGACCCGACGGTGCGATCGTCCTCACCTCCGAATCCACGACCGTCACCGGCACGTCGGGCAACGACATCTTCGCCATCAGCGCGTCGACATTTCTCGCGAATGCGACCCTGACCGGCGGCAGCGGGAACGATGCGCTCCACGTTGTCGGTGGTGGATACGTGACTTTATCGAACTTCTCGAAGCTCCAAGGCATCGAGGCACTCCGCGGGTCGGCCGAAGCCGATGACTTCGCTATTCGCAGTTCACATCTGCTTGGCCTCTCTCAGATCGATGGGGGCATAGGAGACGGGGTCCCGGACAGGATATTCCTCTCGGGAAGCTACTTCGACTTCCGCGGCAAGACGGTGACGGGGATCGACTCGATTCAGCTGATGTCGGGTACCAATCCCAGCTTCATCTGCGACCCTGACAGCATCGGAGCCCTGTTCGACGCGAGCGGGCAATCCAGGATCCAGCTCACGAACTACACGGGCACCGCCACCTTCAGGCTTTGGGGGCCGGCACAGGGCGCAAGGCTCACTGAGGCACAGAAGAATGCGCTCGTGACGGCCGGCTTCTCCGAGACCAACATTTACGACAGCATCAACACGCCGCTCACGGGTGGTCCCATGATGACGGGGCTCGGCGGCGATAGGGTCGGCGTCCTGCCCAGCGCAACAGCCTTGGTGGCCGGCGAGGATTTCGCGATCACCTCCACCGAGACCATTCGCAAGGTCCGGATCTCGATGGCGGATGCCACTTCCGATGACCTTCTCGGGATTCGGCCAGGCGGCGAGGTCGAACTCCCGGACGGATTGCAGTTCGAAGGAGCTGTCCGGATTGGTGGCGTTGCCGAAGGCATCCTGACCGTCGTCGAACCTGACCGCATCGAGGTAACGTTCCTCAACGGCGGAAGCGCTGACGCCGCCGAAGCTCTCGTCCGAGCCATGACCTATACGCGACCTGCAGGCGATGGTTTCGATCCCCCTGCCATCCAGATCAGCGTGACCGACGATTTCGACCGTAGCGCCACCTCCACCGTCACCGTCGTCGACAGCGTGCCGAGAGACGTGCGGATGAGCAATGGCGTAACCGAAGTCACGGTAAACGAGGGCCCGACTTTCGAGATCGCCCTGACTGCCACGGACGAGGACACGCCTGCCGCCAACCTCACCTACCATTTCGAGACCTTCGGCGATGCCGGCGGCAAGTTCGTTATCCAGGGCAACCGGCTGAAGCTGGCTCCGAACCAGTCGCTGAACCACGAGGATCAGGTGGGGGGCGAAGGCGGCTACAAGGTCTATGTCAAGGCTTTCGACGGCACGAGCTACAGCGCGGTGCAGGAATTGACGATCAAGGCCGCCAACGTGAACGAGGCCCCGATCTTTGTGACCTTCGGTCAGCCGCAGGGCACCATCCGTCAGGGCACGACAGAAGCGGGCGCCAATGTCGTCCAGGCGTTCTGGGAAGATCCGGACATGCTTTCCGTTTTCCGGAAGAACAAGTTCGCGTTCCTGGTGGACGGCGAATTGCTCTCGACGAATGGCGGCTTCAAGATCGACGAGAATACCGGCCAGATCACGACTACCAGCGAGATCTTCGACGAGCAAGCCGGCACCAAGCCGCTCGTCGTGGTTGCCTTCGACGAGAGCGACGATTCGCTCCGGGCGCAATCGACGTACAACGTCGAGATCATCCCGCAGAATGCGCCGCCCATCGTGCAGTTCGCGCCCGAGTCCGTCACCGTGATGAAAGCCGAAGGGACAGGCGACGGGACGACGACCTTCACCTTCAAGGTGGTTCGTGACGTTGCCAACAACAGCACCTCCAAGGTGAAGTGGACGCTCGCTCACGGCTCCACCGATGCAGGCGACTTCTCGGGTCCCACATCCGGAATCGTGGAATTCACCGGCAACAGCAGAGAGGCTTTCGTGACGGTTCTGGTCCACAAGGATGCCTTCGACGAGCCGGATGAGGAGACCTTCACGATCCTGCTATCCGAGTTGGATGATGGCACTGGCAATGCGGTCGTTGGCAACACCGACCAAACGGCGACCGGCAAGATCCTCGATGACGATGCGACCGCACCGGTGAACACCCCCCCGGATCCTGTCCTAAGCGGCAGTGCGGCGGCGGAGTATGCCGCGGCCGGCACGGTGGTGGGCACGCTCTCGGCCACCGATGCGGACGGCGACGCGCTCACCTACACCCTCCTCGGCAATGCCGATGGGCGCTTCACCCTCTCGGGCAACCAGATCCTGGTCGCGGACGGCTTCCGGCTCGACTTCGAGCAGCAGGCCTCCCATACCGTCAAGGTGCGCGTCAGCGACGGCACCCACACGGTCGACAAGGACTTCACGATCAGCGTCACCGACGTGAACCCGGAGATCACCGCCGGCACCGCAGGTGATGACGTGTTCCGGGGCGGTGCCCTCAACGACGTGCTCGCCGGCAACCTCGGCAACGACCGGCTGTTCGGCCAGGGCGGCGCCGACATCCTCAAGGGCGAGGCCGGGCACGACGTGCTCGGCGGCGGCGAGGGCAAGGACAAGCTCACCGGCGGCAAGGGCAAGCTGAGCCAGGATGCCTTCCTGTTCGACACCAAGCTCACCGATGCCAAGGGCAAGCCCAGCAAGTCTCTGGCCAGCAAGAGCAAGGACCAGATCCTCGACTTCGGGCCGAAATACGACGCGATCTGGTTCGACGATGCGGCCTTCACCAACAAGGCCATCGCCAAGTACCTGAAGACCAAGGGCGCGAGCCTGGACAAGCCGGTCAAGATGAAGGC
>DASQMJ010000034.1:0-121227 GCA_035645535.1 Microvirga sp.
GCGCGTTTGACACGGCCCCACGGTGTCCAGTCTGGGCCCAACTTTCGGTCGTGGCGCGATGACCAACTCTTGGACGGATATCCGGAACACGGATCTCGTCGTCATCATGGGCGGCAACGCCGCTGAAGCGCACCCGTGCGGTTTCAAATGGGTGACGGAAGCAAAGGCCAACCGCGGTGCCAAGCTGATCGTCGTCGATCCGCGCTTCACCCGCTCGGCCTCGGTCGCCGACTTCTATGCCCCCATCCGGCAGGGAACCGATATCGCGTTCCTGCTCGGGGTGATCAACTACTGCATCCAGAACGACAAGATTCAGTGGGAGTATGTGAAGGCCTTCACCAACGCCAGCTACGTCGTGAAGGAGGGGTTTGCCTATAAGGACGGCCTGTTCACGGGCTACGACGAGAACAAGCGCGATTACGACCGATCGACTTGGGAATACGAGATCGGACCGGACGGCTTCGCGGTCGTCGACGAAACGCTGCAGAATCCGCGGTGCGTCTGGAACCTGCTCAAGGCTCATGTGGCGACCTATACGCCGGAGATGGTCGAGCGCATCTGCGGGACTCCGAAGGACAAGTTCCTGAAGGTCGCCGAGATGATCGCGGAATGCTCGTCGCCCACCAAGACCATGACGTCCATGTACGCTCTTGGCTGGACGCAGCATTCCAAAGGGTCGCAGAACATCCGCGCCATGGCGATGCTGCAGCTCATCCTCGGCAATATCGGCGTGCGCGGCGGCGGCATGAATGCCCTGCGCGGGCATTCGAACATCCAGGGCCTCACGGATATCGGCCTGATGTCGAACCTCATCCCGGGCTACCTGAACATTCCGGTGGAACGGGAGGCCGACTTCACGACCTACATGTCGAGCCGCACCTTCAAGCCGCTGCGGCCGAACCAGACCAGCTACTGGCAGAACTACAAGAAGTTCTTCGTCAGCTTCCAGAAGGCGATGTGGGGCGCTGCGGCGACGCCGCAGAACGACTTCGCCTATCACTTCCTGCCCAAGCTCGACGTGCCCGCCTACGACGTGCTGCGCTACTTCGAGATGATGCACCAGGGCAAGGTGAACGGCTATTTCTGCCAGGGCTTCAACCCGTTGCTCGCCTTCCCGAACCGGCAGAAGATCACGGAGTCGCTGTCGAAGCTGAAATGGCTCGTGACCATGGATCCCCTGGAGACGGAAACGTCCCGGTTCTGGGAGAACCACGGTGAATACAACGACGTGGACCCTGCCTCGATTCAGACCGAGGTGATCCAGCTTCCCTCCACCTGCTTTGCAGAGGATGAGGGCGCGCTCGTCAATTCGGGCCGCTGGCTGCAATGGCACTGGGCGGGCGGCAGCCCTCCGGGGGAGGCCAAGCACGACACGTGGATCATGGCGCAGATCCATCTCCGTCTGCGCGCGCTTTACGAGAAGGAGGGCGGGCCCTTCCCAGATCCGATCCTCAACCTCACCTGGAACTACCGGGACCGGAACGAGCCCTCGCCGGAGGAACTCGCCAGGGAACTCAACGGCTATGTCGTCGAGACGGTCTATGATCAGGCCGACCCGACGAAGGTGGTGCTGGAGAAGGGCAAGCAGGTCGTCAACTTCTCTGTCCTGCGCGATGACGGTACGACCGCCTGCGGCTGCTGGATTTATTCCGGCTGCTTCAACGAGGCCGGCAACAACATGGCGCGCCGGGACAACACCGATCCGGACGACACCGGCGCCTATCCCAACTGGTCGTTCTCGTGGCCGCTCAACCGGCGCATTCTCTACAATCGCGCCTCCGCGGACCTGCAGGGCAACCCGTGGGATCCGTCCCGCAAGCTGATCGCCTGGGACGGAACGAAGTGGTCGGGCTACGACGTTCCCGACATCGCACCGAACGCCCCGCCCAACGTCGTGGGTCCGTTCATCATGAACCAGGAAGGCGTGTCGCGTCTCTTCGCCCGCGGTCTCATGCGCGAGGGGCCGTTCCCGGTGCATTACGAACCGTTCGAGGCCCCGATCGCCAACGTCGTTGCACCGAAAATCCGGGGCAATCCGGTGGCGCGGATCTTCCAGAACGACGTGGCCCAGTTCGCCACCTCCGAGGAGTTCCCCTATGCGGCGACCTCCTACCGGCTCACGGAGCATTTCCACTACTGGACGAAGCATAACTTCGTGAATGCGTCGCTCCAGCCGGAGTTCTTCGTGGAGATCTCCGAGCAGCTCGCTGCGGAGAAGGGGATTGCGCACGGGGGCTGGGTGCGGGTGTGGTCGAAGCGCGGCGAGGTGAAGGCCAAGGCCGTCGTGACGAAGCGCATCAAGCCCCTCATGTGCGACGGCAAGCCCGTCCACGTGGTCGGCATTCCGCTGCACTGGGGCTTCACGGGCAGGGCGCGGAAGGGCTGGGGGCCGAACTCCCTCACGCCTTTCGTGGGAGACGCCAATATCGAGACGCCTGAATACAAGGCGTTCCTGGTCAATATCGAGCCCACCACGGCTCCGGCGACGGTCTGAGGAGAAGTGGAATGGAACCGAGTCCCCGTACGGCCACCAGCAATCCTCCGGTCGCAGCCGCGGCCACAGCCGCCAACCTGACGGAGCGGGATCTCGTTCGCCGCTCCGCCTCGGCAGTCCCGCCGCCCGCAAGGCAGCTGGAGCCGGTGGCGAAGCTCATCGACGTATCGAAATGCATCGGCTGCAAGGCCTGCCAATCGGCCTGCGTGGAGTGGAACGACACCAAGCCGGCGCTCGAGACCAACACGGGCATCTATGAGAACCCGCACGATCTGACCCCCGACATGTTCACCCTGATGCGGTTCACCGAATGGGAGAATCCGCAGACGGGGAACCTCGAGTGGCTGATCCGCAAGGACGGCTGCATGCATTGCGAGGACCCGGGCTGCCTGAAGGCCTGCCCGGCGCCCGGAGCCATCGTGCAGTATTCCAACGGTATCGTGGATTTCGTCCACGAGAACTGCATCGGCTGCGGCTACTGCATCAAGGGCTGCCCGTTCAACATCCCGCGCATCTCGAAGGTCGATCACACGGCCTACAAGTGCACCCTCTGCTCCGACCGCGTCGCGGTGGGGCAGGGCCCGGCCTGCGCGAAGGCCTGCCCGACCCATGCGATCACCTTCGGCACCAAGGAGGACATGAAGAAGCTGGCCGACAGCAGGATCGAGGATCTCAAATCCCGCGGCTACCAGAATGCCGGCCTCTATGACCCGCCTGGCGTCGGCGGCACGCACGTGATGTACGTGCTGCATCACAACGACCAGCCGGAGATCTATTCGGGCCTGCCGAAGGACCCGAAGGTCAGCCCGGTCGTCAATGCCTGGAAGGGCATGACGAAGTATATCGGCTTCGCCGCCATGGGCCTGGCGGCGGCGGCCGGCGTGCTTCATTCGGCGTTTGCCGGCCCCAATCGCGTCACGCGGGAGGATGAGGAGAAGGCCGAAGATCTCGTGAAGGAGAAGATCTGATGGCAACGACGAGCATCGAGAAGGAAGATGCAATCCATCCCGGCAAGCCGGTCGTCGTCGACAGGTATAATCTGGGTGCGCGTGTCAACCACTGGATCACGGCGATATCGCTCATTCTTCTCGCGCTGTCGGGCCTCGCCTTCTTCCATCCGTCCCTGTTCTTCCTCACGGGCCTGTTCGGAGGCGGACAGGAGGCGCGCGCCCTTCACCCCTGGATCGGCGTCCTCCTGTTCTTCAGCTTCGCCGGGCTGTTCATCCGCTTCTGGCGGGCCAACCTGCCGGAGAAATCCGACAGGGAATGGCTCGCCCATGCCAACGAGGCGATTGCCGGAAAAGAGGAGAAGCTGCCCGAGGCCGGGCGGTACAACCCGATCCAGAAGGTCAACTTCTGGGCCATGTCGCTCCTGATCATCGCCCTGATCGTCACAGGCATCGCAATCTGGGACCAGTACTTCTACGAATGGACCACCATCCCGCAGAAGCGCGTCGCCGTTCTCGTCCATTCCCTCGCAGCCGTTCTGCTCATCTGCATCTGGATCGTCCACGTCTATGCGGTGATCTGGGCGCGGGGCACACTCCGCGCCATGACGCGCGGTTCGGTGACGGGAGGATGGGCCTGGCGGCACCATCGCCGCTGGTTGAAGGAACTGGCGGAGCACAATAGATTCAAGAAGCCAGCGGCACCCGCCGAATAGAGGCTCGAACACGTGACCCGTGTGGTTCGTGAGGTTGCATGACACATCCAAGTTCCGCCGAGTCCAATCCCGCCGCCATCGGCCGTGTCCAGGCTCCGCCCTTCGTTCGTCTGCCAGACCCGGGCAAGCTCTTCGAGGCGCGCCGCGCGCGGCTCGAGACCCTGGCGCAGACGAGCGATCTTGCTCCCTATATGCGCTTCATCGCAGGCATTGCTGGAGCTCAGAACAGCATTCAGGATGGTTTACCAGAGCCTGAGCTTCCGCCCGACGATGCGCTCGACCGTGCCCGGGAATTCGGCATGCCGCCCCTCGACCGGAACCGGGTCGAACTGGACGCCGCTCTGAGCCAAACCCTGAACCGCCTGTTCGATGCGGTCGCGCCTCTTGCTAAGCCTACCCAGGCGCAGGCAGCTCTGGAGCGGGTGAGGAGTGCCACGCCCGAGCAAATGCGTCCCATGATCCAAGACGTTCTCGCCGATGCGATTCCGGCCGATGCCATTGCCGAGCATGCCTATGTGGCGGCAGGGCTGCAGGTTCATTTCGCCCGGCTCGCGTCAAAGCTCGACAGGAGCAGGCTTGCCAAGGTCAGCGACGGCGCCTGTCCCTGCTGCGGTGGGCCGCCGACTTCGTCCGTCGTCGTGGGATGGATGGAGGCCGAAGGCACGCGCTATTGCTCCTGCTCCCTGTGCGGCACGCTCTGGAATGTGGTGCGGGTGAAATGCGTGTTGTGCGGCTCCGGGAAGGGCATCGGCTATCAGGAGATCGAGGGCGGACCCGGAACGATCAAGGCGGAATGCTGCGACAGCTGCCGGGGCTACGTCAAAATCTTCTACCAGCAGAAGGATCCGGCTCTCGATCCCGTTGCGGACGACATCGCCAGCCTCGGGCTCGATCTTCTCCTTCGGGACGGGGAGTACCGCCGAGGCGGCTTCAACCCCTTCCTGCTCGGGGTTTGAGCATGGCCGAAGCGGCCCTCTCGCCTCTGCGCAATCTTCCCTCCGTCCATCGATTGCTGCGCCATCCGGACATGGCGGCCGTCATGGACAAGTACGGTCGTGCGGAAGCCACGCAGGCGGTCCGCGAGACTCTTGCGGCTCTGCGCGAGGAGGCACGAACCGGATCCGATATCGACGAGCCGACGATCGTCACCTCCGTCCTGTCCCGTCTTGCCCTGCGCGCGACCACGCGGCTGAAGCCGCTCTTCAACCTCACAGGCACGGTGCTGCACACCAATCTCGGGCGAGCAATCCTGGCAGAGGAGGCGGTCGAGGCCGCAACGGCTGCCATGCGCCAGGCCGTATCCCTGGAGTTCGATCTCGCCAGCGGAAAACGAGGCGAGCGCGACGACCACGTCCGGGATATCGTGTGCGAGCTGACGGGGGCGGAGGACGCGACCCTCGTCAACAACAATGCGGCTGCGGTGCTCCTCGTCCTCAATACGCTCTCACAAGGCAGGGAGGCCATCGTCTCCCGCGGGGAACTCATCGAGATCGGCGGCGCGTTCCGTATGCCGGAGATCATGGCGAGGGCAGGGGCGCGCCTGCGTGAGATCGGCACCACGAACCGCACCCACGCGCGGGATTATGCCGACGCGCTGGGGCCGGAGACCGGGCTGATCCTCAAGGTCCATACCTCGAACTATCGCATCGAAGGGTTCACGGCGGAGGTCGGCGCCCGCGATCTCGCAGCGATCGCACGTCAGCACAATGTGCCTCTGGTCAACGATCTCGGTTCGGGAACGCTCATCGATCTCTCCCGCTTCGGGCTGAGGAAGGAGCCTACCGTCCGCGAGGCGGTGGAGGAGGGGGCGGATCTCGTCACCTTCTCAGGCGACAAGCTCCTCGGCGGGCCGCAGGCGGGCTTTATCGTCGGACGCAGGGATCTGATCGCCGCCATCAACCGCAACCCGATGAAGCGCGCTCTGCGAGTTGATAAGTTGCGGCTCGCCGCCTGCGAGGCGACCTTGAGGCTTTATCGCGATCCGGACCGGCTTGCAGAGAACCTTCCCACCATGCGGTTCCTGGCGCGGTCCGCGGCGGAGATCCGGCAGCAGGCGGAGCATCTCCTGCCGATCCTAGCCGATGCACTGGAGCAAGGTGTCGCGGTCGAATGCGTGCCGTGCCGCAGCCAGATCGGCTCGGGGGCGCTCCCGCTCGACACGATCCCAAGCTTCGGGCTTGCTCTGAGACCCCATGGAGGAGGGCGTGCGGTGGAGGCGTTGAGCGCCGCCTTCCGAAATCTGCCGCTGCCCGTCATCGGCCGCGTGGCCGATGGCGCGCTCATCTTCGATCTCCGGTGCCTGGAAGACGAAGCCCTGTTCAGGGAAAACCTGTCGTCTCTCCGATTCGGAGGGGCCCGGTGATCGTCGGCACCGCCGGTCATATCGATCACGGCAAAACGGCGCTCGTCAAAGCGCTGACCGGCATCGACGCGGATCGGCTCAAGGAGGAGAAGGCGCGGGGCATCACCATCGATCTCGGCTTCGCCTACTGGCCCCAGGACGACGGCAGCGTGATCGGGTTCGTAGATGTGCCCGGCCACGAGCGTTTCGTCCACACGATGGTCGCCGGCGCCAGCGGCGTCGACTTCGTGATGCTGGTGGTCGCGGCCGACGATGCGGTGAAGCCGCAGACCCTCGAACATCTGGCGATCATCGACATCCTCGGAATCGACCGAGGCGTCGTCGTGCTCAGCAAGGCCGATCTCGCGGACGAGGAGCGCCGGGCCGCGGCATCGGCGCAGATCCGCAATGTTCTCGCCGGCACGACATTGGCGGGGTGTCCGATCATTCCCGTCTCCTCCGTCACGGGGGAGGGGATCGCGGACCTGAAACTGCACCTGCGAATTGCCGCTGCCGCCCAGCTGGAGCGGGACGCCGCCGGCCTCTTCCGCCTGTCGGTCGACCGCAGTTTCGTTCTTCCCGGGGCCGGCACAGTGGTGACGGGGACTGTTCTGTCCGGCTCTGTTTCGGTCGGCGATCAGGTCATCGTCAGTCCCTCCGGGCGCACGGCCAGGGTGCGCTCGATCCATGCCCAGAATCGCGCAGCGGAGCGCGGCATCTCAGGGCAACGCTGCGCCCTCAATCTGGCAGGCGAGGGGATATCCAAGGAGACTGTCGTCCGAGGCGACATGATAATCGCTCCTGAGCTTCATGCGCCGACCGACCGGATCGACGCGAGCCTGCGCATTCTTCCGACCGAAAAGAAGCCTGTCGGCCAGTGGTTTCCCGTTCGGCTGCACCATGCGGCCGCGGAGGTCGGGGCACGGATCGTTCTGCTGGAAGACGATCCCATTCAGCCCGGCGGCAGGAAGGTGGTGCAACTGGTCCTCGACCGTCCCATCGCCGCTGCTGCCCAAGACGCTTTCGTCCTGCGGGATACATCCGCCCAGCGCACCATCGGCGGCGGCTCTTTCATCGATCTGCGCGCGCCGGCGCGGCACAGGCGCGGGGATGAGCGTCGCGCGCAGATCTCGGCTCTGGCACAGACCGATCCAGCCGATGCCATGAGAGGTCTCGCCGCGGTGCGGCCGTATTACTTCGACCTGTCGGCCTTCGCCCGGGACAGGGCCATGCCGCTCGCCGCGGGCGTGGACATTGCCGACAGGCTCCGGCTCATGCGTCTTGCGGCCGGTGGAACGCTCCTAGCTCTCGCGGCGGAGCGTTGGCAGGCCTTCGAAGCTGGCATGGTCGACATTCTCGACGCATTCCACCGGGACAACCCGGATCTTCAGGGGATGGGTTTCGAGCGCCTGCGTCTCCAATGTGAACCGCGCCTGCCGGCCCCGGCCTTTCGGGCAGCCCTGCAGGCTCTCGTTGCTGCAGGTCGGATTAGGGTCGAAGGGTCATGGGTGCGGCTCCCCGGGCATGAGGTTCGCCTCGACGCACACGAGGAGCGTCTGTGGCGGACGATCCGGCCGCTTCTGGGCGGCGAGGAGCGTTTCCGTCCCCCCCGCGTGCGTGACGTCGCCGGCTTGGTTGGCGCTCCTGAGGAGGAAATCCGACGCCTTTGCAAGCTGCTCAGCCGCCTCGGGCAGCTCGATGAGGTGGCGCACGACCACTTCTTCCTGCGCGAGACGGTCGCCGAAATGGTCTGTATCGTTCAGGATCTTGGCCGACACGCACCCGACGGGCAGTTCACGGCCGCGCAGTTCCGTGACCGGGTGCTGAACGGGCGAAAGGTGGCGATTCAGATCCTCGAGTTCTTCGACCGCCACGGCGTCACCTTGCGCCGCGGCGATCTTCGTCGCATCAATTCGCATCGGCTGGATCTCTTCCGCGCGATTCAGCCGCACGAGAAGGAGCATGGAGGAGAATCGTCCCTGGTGGGGCGTCCGGACTTCAAATCCGGGTGGGGCCGCGAGCCGGTCCTAGGTGGGTTCGACTCCCACTCTCTTCCGCCAACGTCACCGACCGCCTCGGCACAGGGGCGGGGCTAGGCGCTCGCCAGTCTGGGCCGCCATCAGCGCTACGGCGTGCAGCCACCACGAGACGAGCCTGCCGGGGCCTCTGCTGCGCTCTTCATGGGGTCGAGACCGCTTGCGGTCTTGGGATGCTCCGACGGCGATTGCGGTGTCGGCCCTTTCGGAGCGGTGCCGATATAGGAGCCGCCAAGTCCCCCCGTCCAGCCGGATGACCCTGCGGTTCCCGGCGAGGTGCCGGAGGCTTGGCTGTTCGGATCGGGCGCCGTGGCGGCTGTGGTCGCCGGCTCCTCGGGGCAAGGGCTCTGCACGGCCGTTTGAGCCCAGCAGGGCGTCGACAGGCCAATGGCTGCGGCAGCAAGGATCAGGGGGGCACGCATGGCGTCCGGCTCCTCAGGCTAAGCTCTCGGAGCAACGTTGCGACGCGCGGCGGGTTCCGAGGGCCGTCAGACCACCCTGACCTGCGAGGGACCTGCCTCCGCGTGGCCGACGATCCGCGCAGACGGGTATCCTGCCTCGACGATGCACCCGACAATATGCTCCGCCCGGTCCGGCGCGCAGGCAACCAGGAGCCCGCCCGAGGTCTGGGGATCCGTGAGAAGCTGCCTCTGCCAGAGTTCGATTCCGTCAGGCAGAAGGACGCTGTCTCCGTAGCTGTCCCAGTTTCTGTTCGAGGCGCCCGTGACGTAGCCTTTCTGGGCGAGCGACACGGCTTCCCGGAACAGGGGCAGGCGGGTGTGATCGATCGTAAGGGTCAATCCGGACCCGCGCGCCATTTCGAGGCCGTGTCCGAGAATGCCGAAACCGGTCACGTCGGTGACGGCATGGACATCGGGATCCCGGGCGAGTTCGGTGCCGATCCTGTTCAGAAGGGTGACCGAGCCCATCATCTCCGCATAGGCGTCGGCAGAGAGCGCGTCCCTCTTGAACGCGGCCGAATAGATGCCGACGCCGAGGGCCTTCGTCAGGATCAGCGCATCTCCGGCCCTCGCTCCGCTGTTGCGGCGAACGTCGCTGGGCCTTGCCGTTCCGATCACGGCGAGACCGTAGACGGGCTCGGGGCAGTCGATGGAATGGCCGCCTGCCACGGGGATTCCGGCCTCGGCACAGATGGCTGCGCCGCCGCTGAGGATTTCACGGACGGTCGCAGGCGCAATCTTGCCCAGCGGCATGCCGAGGATCGCGAGCGCCATGATGGGGCGGCCGCCCATGGCGTAGACGTCAGAGATGGCATTGGCGGCGGCAATGCGCCCGAAATCGAACGGATCGTCCACCATAGGCATGAAGAAGTCCGTGGTCGCGATGATGCAGGTCTCGTCGTTCAGTCGCCAGACGGCTGCATCGTCCGACGTTTCGGTGCCGACGAGGAGGTTTTGGAACGGGCCGACGGCCGGCTGCTCGGAAAGGAGTTGCTGAAGGACAGCCGGCGCTAGTTTGCAGCCGCAGCCGCCACCATGGGACAGATGACTGAGCCGAACGTTCCGGGTGTCCATGAAATCCTCCCCTCTCGATATTCATGGTTCCAGACCTCGGCAGAGAATGCAAACCAGCGGCCGTTCCAGTAGCATTCCTGTCGATCCCAAGGCGGCCGGTTCCCGGGACTCACTGTCGAGTTGACACAAAGGTGCTCTGGAAAGGCTGTGCGTCGCGTTTTGCCCTTGGCCGACCCTTCTCGGTACCTCTAAAGTGGCATATAGTTGGAACCGGCCGCCTGATTTCCCGATTTTCCTATCAGGAGAGCTTCTCAAGGGCGGTAGCAGGAGTACCGGGAGGGGGCGCTTGGTTCGGGGCGCGTGTATCCCCGCAATCCCGGGCTGGAGGCCAGGGTCCAGGGGCACCCATCGGACTCTGCCGGCTCTTGATGAGCTTGGATTGGCGTTGCGCTGGGGAATCAGGACCAGGCTCAATCCCAAGCCGAATGAGAAGATCGCATCGCGCCAAGGATCAACCTGAACAGCAACGGCCGACATGAAAATCTTTCGAATCATTCTAGGAGCGATCCTGCTCCTCGGAGGCCTCTACGTTATCGTCGGCGAATACCTTTCAGGGACCAGCGCAGACGCCACAATCAATGCCCGCACCGCAGTCCTCCGGGCGCCCATCGGGGGATTGGCCGAGTTCTCGGTGCGCACCATCGGAGCTCAGGTCTCCCCTGAGGAGACCGTGGTCCGCATCACCGACACACGCTTCGACACGGCACGCCTGATCGACCTGGAGCGGACCCGCTCGACGCTGGAGGCCGATCTTGCCAGGCTCAAGGCGCAGTCTGCGGCGGTAGACGACGCGCGCAAGATTCTGCAAGTCCAGGCCAAGAGCTACCAGGAGGGACGGGTCCGGCAAATCCGGTCCCGTATCGCCGAGGCGCAGGCCGCCCTGAACTCGGCGGAAGCCAAGTTCCGAGAGGCAGGGAGTTCGCTGGATCGGACTCGGGAGCTGAGTTCACGCGGCGTCCAGACCGCGATCACGCTCGATCGTGCCCAGGCCCAGTACGATGTGGCCCAGCAGGACATTGCCAGCGCCCGCGAGCGCGTCAGCTATCTTTCGGCCGAACTCTCGGCTGCCCAGAACGGGGTGTTCATCGGCGATTCCTACAATGATGCCCCCTTCTCGATCCAGCGGATACGGGAGTTCGACCTGCGACTGGCGGAACTGGAGGCGGAGGCCGACAATGTCAGCCGCCGCCTGAACCTGACTTCGGAGCAGATCGCCGCCGAACGGGTTCGGGTCAGTCGCCTGACCGCGGCCGAACTGACCGTGCAGAACCCTGGCATCGTCTGGAATTTTCTCGCCAGCAGCGGAGAGCACGTCAACCAGGGGCAGGACCTCGTCCGTTTCGTGGACTGCTCAGCCGTCATGGTCACGGCCAGCGTGAGCGAGCGGGTTTATTCAGACCTCAGGGTCGGAATGCCGGCTCAGTTCCGGCTCAACGGGGACAGCAGGGTGTTCGAGGGCACCATCACCCGCCTCGGCGGGTCTGGCGCGGCCGGGCTCTACAGCACTCTCGCCATCGGACCCAGTCCCGAACACCTGACCCGCTTCGACGTCGCCCTGAGTATTCCGGAACTGTCCAATCATCCGGATCTCTCCTGTGCCGTCGGCCGCACCGGGCGCGTGGTCTTCTCCGGAGGACCGCTCTCGAGCCTGCGGCAGCAGCTCGCGGAATTCGGCTTTTAGATGCTCGTCCTAGACCAGTATCTGTCAAGCCTGGCGGGCCTAGCCGTGGTGGCAGGTCTCGCCCTGCTGCTGCTGCCGCTCGCTACGCCGAAGACGACATGGATCCGCGTCTTCCTGCTTGGCCTGACGGCCTTCCTGGGGTGGCGGTACATGGTGTGGCGGATCACGGAGACCGTTCCATCCTCTGCCGCAGGGAACACCGCCGATGCCGTGGTCGGATGGATCTTCGTAACAATCGAGGCCTTGTCCCTCGTTTCGTCGACGCTCGCTTACCTGTTTCTTACCCGCCGTAAGGAACGTCACCAGGAGGCCGATCGGAACCTGGACTGGTGGGGGAGCGCTCCGCCACGTGTCGATCTCTACATCGCCACCTACAACGAGGAGGTTGAGGTCCTCGAGCGTACGCTGGCCGGGGCGAAGGCGCTCGACTACCCGAATGTGCGCATCTTCGTTCTCGACGACGGCCGTCGCGAATGGCTGGCGGAGGTGTGCCGCCGGTATGGTGCGGAGCACAGGACGCGGCCTACCAACGAGCACGCGAAAGCAGGCAACATCAACTACACTTTGTTTCAACGCCTGAAGGACGAAGACGCCCCGGATTTCGTGGCTGTTCTCGACGCTGACTTCGTCCCGCACCGGAACTTCGTCCGCCGCGTCGTCGCGCTGTTCCACGATCCCAAGACCGGCTTGGTCCAGACACCGCAGCATTTCTTCAATCCGGATCCGATCCAGCACAATCTCTACATTGCATCCGCCTATCCGGACGAGCAGCGCTTCTTCTTCGATCACCTTGAACCGGCACGTGATGCCTGGGGCGTCGCCGTCTGTTGCGGCACCTCCTCGATGGTTCGCGTCTCGGCGCTTCGCGAGATCGGCGGACTTCCGACCGAGAGCGTGACGGAGGACTTCCTCCTCACCATCCGTCTGGACAGCCACGGCTACCGGACGGTCTACCTCAACGAGGCGCTCACCGAGGGACTCGCTCCCGAAGGACTGCACGAATACGTCGTGCAGCGTGGGCGCTGGTGTCTTGGCATGATGCAGATCGTGCGCAACGTCTACAATCCCTTCACGGCGAGCCGCCTTCGCTTCATGCAGCGTGTAGGCCTCATCGACTCGCTCCTGTTCTGGACGACGACATTTCCATTCCGACTGGCGGCTCTCGTCTGTCCGCTTCTCTACTGGTACTTCGGCATCGTCGTGGTCAATG
Source organism: Microvirga sp. (assembly GCA_035645535.1). GTDB lineage: Bacteria > Pseudomonadota > Alphaproteobacteria > Rhizobiales > Beijerinckiaceae > Microvirga. Next base: position 12,961 of record DASQMJ010000034.1, read on the forward strand.
CGTCCGTGCCCGATGTTGCCTCCTATTACCTCCCGTATTACGCGTCCGTTCTTATTACTCTGAACTGGATCTCGGGCGGCCTGATCTGGCCTGTGCTCAACGATGTTTCGCAGCTCGTCGCCGCATGGCCGATCACCCGTGCGGCAGCGATGGGACTACTCACCAGAGGTCCGCACAAGTTCCGGGTCACCGCTAAGGGGGGTGATCGAACGAAGACCATCGTGCAATGGCCGATGATGAGGCCGTTCGCGATCCTTTTCGCGCTCACCGCGCTCGGGCTTGTCTTGCCTCTAATATTCCCGAGCCAGTTCAGCCACGTGTCCAAGGCCGGCGAAGGTATCAGGGTCGTCCTGTTCTGGACGATCTACAACCTGTTCGTGCTTGCGATTACGATGCTTGTCTGTGTCGAGCGCCCGCGCGCAAACAGGCCTCAACGCGAGAACGTCGAAATGGCCACGCTGGCCATTGGGACGCAAAGGCTCCCGTCCTGGGTGCTCGAGCTCGGGGTGGATCAGGCCCGCGTTCGTGGATTGTCCGGGCTGCCAGTCGGCGGACTGGGGACGATCATGTTGCCTGGCGTCGGTGATGTTGCCGCTCGCATATCGGCGGAGACGAAGGATGGCTACCGCCTGTCTCTGCGCCCGACTCCTGAGCAGCGGGACGGGATCCTTCGCAAGCTCCACACGGCCGATGCGAAGCCCGGTACGGGGCGGGGGGATCTTCCTGAAATGATCAGGGGCTGGATGCGGAGCCTGGCGTCACGGTAGGCGCAGAACAGGGGAGTGGGGACATGCGCGTTGGACTAAAGGGACTTGTGTTCCTCATCGGCGCCTTGCTGATGGTCGCGCCTGCCATCGTGGCAGGCGCGATGTTCACGAACGCCATGCAGCGCCGGGCCGAGACGGCGAACAGCGCCCGTCTGCGCCTGCTCGGCGAAATCGTTGCCGACCAGCTCGGTCGCCGGATGCACGAGCTTTGGCAGGATATTGAAGGAATGTCGCACATCGTGCGCCTGAAAGATCCCGACGAGATCCGTCGTCAGTTCACGCTGCTGAGCCAAGTCGACAGGCGTTACACCTGGATCGGCGTGGCGGACGTGGAGGGCAAGGTGATCGCCGCTTCCCAGGGCATGCTGGTAGGTGAAAGCGTTGCCGAGCGACCGTGGTTCCGGCGCGGTCTCAATGGCCCGGCAGCGACCGATGTGCACGCGGCCGTGCTTCTTGAGAAGCTTCTCCCGGCCACCCCAGAGCCGCGCCGCTTCGTGGATTTCTCGGCGCCCATCAAGAACGAACAGGGGGCTGTGATCGGCGTCATAGGGGCGCATTTCGACTGGAAGATCGTCACCGACAGCATCCAGGCCGTCAGAGGCCAGGGCGTCGATGCCCTTCTGGTGTCGCGCGACCGGGTTGTCCTCTCCGGTCCCAAGGAGCTCCAGGGAACCACGTTGTCCCAGGGATCGGCGGTCGCCGCCGGGCAGGGGGCGTCGATCTCGCTCCGCGAGCGTTGGCAGGACGGCAAGGACTACATGACGGCCGTGATTCCCTCCATCCACTTCAAAGACATGCCAAGGTTCGGCTGGAGTCTCATCGTCCGCGCGGATCTGAATACGGTGCTGGATCCCACGCGCTCGATCGCGCGGGCCTTCTGGACCATGCTGGGTGGTGGTCTTCTGGCCGGCCTCATCCTGCTCTACCTGTTCGCGTCCTGGCTCGCGCAGCCGCTCCGGCGCTTAGCGGCGACGGCGGAGGCACTCGCCAGCGGCCACACCGACCAGCCGCCTCACGACGAAACCCGCTATGACGAGGTTGCCCGCCTGAGTGCCGCTCTCGTACGGCTTCAGACCTTCTCCGTCCGACCTTATCAGCCTGCACGGACCAGGACCGACAGAACACCGATGCCCGAGTCCTGACGCATCGCCCCTCAAGGCGTGCTACGTGCCGGGCAACGGCAGGGCAGTGCCACGTCTCCACGACTGCCGAGCTGGATCCGCGGGACAATACGTAGCATCGATGGGGCTTGCTTTGAGGTTGGCGAGCCCAATCTACTGCAAAGAGGTGCGTGGCAGATCGCGCCGATGTACGCCTCTCACGCCTGCCGTCTGCCTGAACCTGTCGGATCGTCCCGCCTGCATGTCCTCCGTCCGTCTGCACCGCCTGCTGCTGGTAGCCTCGCTGCTCGTCCCGGCAATCGTGTTCGCCGCTGCGGCGGTCTGGAACCGTGCGGAGGTCCTGCGCGACAACGAGGAGACGGTCGTCCGCACCTCCGCCATCCTGCACGAGCACGCCCGCAAGGTGTTCGACACCGTGGAACTGGCCATCGGCCGCGTTGAGGATCACATCCAGGGGATGTCCTGGGAGGAGATATCTGCGCCCGAGACGAGTGCCTTCCTCCAGCGGCTCAAGGCTCCACTGGAGCAGGCGGTCTCGATCTGGATCACCGATGCCGATGGCTATGTCCGTGCCGGAAGCCGGGATTGGGATCCCTCCGTCAGCATCGCCGAACGCGAATGGTTCCAGGTGCATCGCGAGCGGGATGCCGGCACCTATATCAGCGCCGCCTTTCAGGGCAAGGCGACCCGCACCATGTCTTTCGCGGTCAGTCGCCGTCGTCCGACCGGCGACGGCGGCTTCGACGGCATCATCCATATCGCGCTCAGCCCCGACTATTTCGCCCGATTCTTCCAGGAGGCCGCCCCGCCTATTCCACATGCGGCGGCCTTGGTCCGTCAGGACGGCGCCGTTCTCGCCCGTTTCCCGACACCGGCGGCGGACATACGCCTGGGGCCAGACAATCCCCTCATGCTGGGCATTGCCGACCGCCCCGAGGGCGGCACGGTGTCCGGCGTCTCCACGACCGACCGGCGCGAGCGGTTCTATGCCTATCGCCGTGTCGCACCCTATCCGGTCTATGTCGCCCTGGGCACCGATGTCGATGCGGTGCTCGGGCACTGGTACCGAAATCTGCAGCTCTACGGGGCCGTTGCCGGGCTGTCGGCCCTGACGCTCTTTCTCGTCTCCTGGCTCGCCCTGAGGCGGGCTCAGGCCGAGCAGGAGGCGCTCGTGCAGCTGCGCCACGAGAGCGAGCAGCGGCTGGCCGCCGAACAGCAACTGCTGCAGGCGCAGAAGATGGAGAGCATCGGCCAACTCACTGGTGGCATCGCGCATGACTTCAACAATCTGCTGGCCGTGATCCTCGGCAATCTCGATCTCCTGCGCAAGCGCATCGAGGATGACCGCGCACGCAAGCTGCTGGAGGGGGCGATCCAAGGCGCCCAGCGGGGTGCTGCCCTGACCCAGCGGCTGCTGGCCTTCTCCCGCCGTCAGGACCTCACGCCGCAGGCCGTCGACGTGCCCCAACTCGTGGCCGGCATGACCGATCTGCTGTCCCGCTCGCTTGGCCCGAGCATCGAGATCGTCCCGCGCTTTCCTTCAAACCTGCCTCCGGTCAAGGTTGATCCGAACCAGCTCGAGATGGCGCTCCTGAACCTGGCGGTGAACGCACGCGACGCGATGCCGATCAGCGGCACGATCACGATCTCGGCCGCTTCGCGAGAGATAGCCGACGGCAACGAACTCGGCCTGGAGCCTGGGTCCTACGTCTGCATTTCCGTGAGCGACACGGGGATGGGGATGGATCCGGCCACGCTGGCGCGGGCCGTCGAGCCGTTCTTCACCACGAAGGGAATCGGCAAGGGCACCGGCCTCGGGCTATCGATGATCCATGGGCTCGCGGTCCAGTCGGGAGGAACCCTGAGGCTGAGGAGTCGGGTTGGTGTCGGCACCACCGCCGAGGTCTGGCTTCCTCAGGGCGAACCTCTGCGCAATGCGTCCACGCTGAACGAGCAAGCCCGTCCGGCCCATCGCGCCTGCAAGGTGCTCCTCGTGGAGGACGACCCGCTGGTGATGACCGGAACGGCCGCGATGCTGGAAGACCTCGGCCATACGGTAATCGAGGCGCCGTCCGGCGAGGCGGCCCTCGGAATCCTGGGCGCCGACGCTTCCATCGACCTTGTGGTGACCGACCACGCCATGCCGGGCATGACGGGTCTTGAGCTGGCGGAGCGGATCCGGTCGACCTGGCCGGCCATGCCGATCCTGCTGGCCAGCGGCCATGCGGAGCTGCCGGACCGGACGGGGCTCGCCATTCCGCGCTTGACCAAGCCGTTCCGTCGCGATGAGCTGGAAAACGCCATCGCGTCCGTGGTCACGCCTACCTGCGAGCCGGCCAACGTCGTGGCGTTCCGAAAACGCTGACGGCTGCGTCGCGCACGTCCCGCGGTAGGGCCGGTACCATCCGATGCTGCCGGAACCTCACTCGGCGAACCGGACAAGAGCGCGCAGTCCGTCGATGAGCAGCGTCCGCTGATCCCTCGGCAGGTCCGGACAGGTTGCGTCGACCAGAGCCGTCAGTTCCTCGCGGCTCGGGCGTCGCTCTCTAATCTGGCCTGCCCAGACCAGGATTTCCGAGGCGCGACTTGCGCAGGACGGACACTCGTCGATGATCTCGTGCGCGAGCTTGGCGATGGCATCGATGGGAGCGGTATCTGGATCTATCGGCATCATGCCTGAGAGACCTGTATTGCTTCGTCCCGGTGAGACGCACGCTGAGGACGCGGCAATGGTTCCCATCGCCGGGTCCCGGACTGCATGCGCTCCTCGACAAAGGTTCGCCTAATCTCCAACGCCGGTCTGTCGGCCTCGTTCCGGTGCAGCGATCGAAAGGCTTAGCCTTAGCCGCCGCAGGAGCATCTACGGTCGAGCGGATTGTCCTTCAGGAGCTTGTGCACGGCGGCATGCGGTCGCAGCGCCCAGCACTGGCGCTGCTCCGCGACCTTGAGACGAAGCCGCTCGCAAGGACTAACCCTTCCGCGAGACTACCTGATGTCACTGCGTAGGAGCAGCATCGCCCTTCGGCCGCAGATCGTTCCGTGACAGACACAAGGGAGGACTGCCGATGTCACGTTCACTGACGAAAAAGATCTTGCGCTCCACCACCTTCGCAGCCGTGGCGGCACTCGGTATCGGCATCGGCGGAGCAACCGGGACGGCTGCGTCCCCCGAGGAGGAGATCGCCCGTCTCAACCGGGTGCGTGCCAACCTGTTCGAGGAACTCGTGAAGACGAGGGCCGAAACGGCCGCTGCACGGGCCGAACTGGAGGCGGCGACCAGGGCCCGCGAGGCGGCCGAGGCCGAACTTGCGCGTCTGAAGCAGGAGATGGCTCGGCGGGCCGAACCTGCGCCGTCGACGCAAGCCGGTGTCGAGCCGCAGAAGCGGGCCGTGAGCCCCGCGTCGCGGACGATACCGAACCGCACCGTGCGCGCCGTTGTGCCGGCCGCGACCGGATCCGTCCGCAGAGCGGTTCCGGCGAGCACCCCGCGCGCAGTTGTTCGGAATGCCGAGCAGCGCGCGGCGGCCGTGCGCGCTGGGTCCGCTCCCCGCCAAGCCACGGCTCCGGCTGCGTCGGCGCAGGGGCTGCCTAGCGTGCTGCGCTTGGAAGATCAGCGATAGTCGCGCGTCCGCGGCGATCCAAGCGGCACTCGATGACACCTTGGCGGGCTTCCCGACGGTCGGGACGGGAGTATACGATTCCGATCTCCACGGGCGCCCGCTGGCCGTCTCGGGTGCGCCGCATCTCGCCGGCGCTGGTCGCATCGACCCTGATCAGCTCTGCCCTCATCTCGCTCGCGTGCGTGCGCGCTGCGGCGATCACCGCCTGCCGGCAGGTTTCGACGATTGCATCGGGCGTGCCGGGACGGTGCTGGAGTTTGGGAATCAACGCCCGCTCGGTCGCGTAGCCACCTGCCAGCCCGGAGGCGCCAAGGAGAAGAACGACCCACAGCATGTCTGTCCACCAGGATTGTCCTGCCAGAACGAGGTTCAGGGAAACCATGACTGCTGTATCGAAAAGCGACGGCGAGAGCCGTCGGTTCCTTACCCTTCCGTATCATGCGGCCAGGGTTGCTGGGAGTTGGACAGCGAAGCCTATCGGTTGGTGTTCCAGATGTCGGTGGCGAGCTTCCAGGCGTTCCCGACCTTCTCCCAGATCACGACATATTTGCCGCTGATCTCCTGCGCGGGCTGATCCTTCGTCCGCAGGGAGAAAGTGCCGATATCGCGGGCAGCGTTACTGCCGAGCGGGTTCACTTCGACTGCTGTCAGCCTGAGTTCGCCAAGCTGATCTCCGGCGCCTTTCCAGAAGGCCTCTATTGCGCTTCGACCTTTCACCATTTCGCTCCCCGCAGGATGGCTGCATCTTCGGTGTAGTGGGCTGCCATGGACGCGAAGTCGCCCGTGTTGAAGGCTTGGGCAAACTGATCGTTCAAGCTCTGGATGGTCGCCTTGTCCTGCGCCGTGGCGGTGCATGGGAGATTGGCACAGGTGGCTGCAAGCAGGAGGCGAGCGCGCATGTCGTTCTCCCGTCGCATTGAGGTGAGATCATCATAGCATTGCCGGTCCCTGCCGCCATCCGGTTGCAATGTACCCACTCGGGATGAGGGGTGGGCTTGGACGGCGGTGAAGCGGCGCAGGATCTGCTAGAGTGGTCCCATCCGCATGACGGACGCGGACCGTGAATCAGGGAGGACATGCGATGCATCAAGGCTTTCTTCCCCGGATGGCTCTCGGCCTGACGGTTTTCTGCCTGAGCGGAATGGCGCCGTCCGTGGCGGCCGATGCCGATCGCAACCTGCTGGCGGAGCGCGTGACCAAGCTGTCGCGCGGCACGCAATGGAAGCCTGTCGAGGCCGTGCCGATCAACTTCGTTACCCATCATCCGCAGGGCATGGTCAAGATCGGCGACACGCTCTTCGTGTCTTCGGTCGAGATCAAGGTACCGACCAAGCGCTTCCCGCAGCCGGTGGACGGCTACGACCGTGATACGGGGGAGGGCGTCGGGCATTTGTTCAAGATCGACATGAAGGGAAACCTCGTCGCCGCCATCACCCTCGGCGAAGGAGCCATCTATCACCCGGGCGGGATCGACTATGACGGGCGTCATCTCTGGGTGCCCGTGGCGGAGTACCGGCCCAACAGCCGGTCCATCGTCTACAGGGTCGATCCGGAGACCATGAAGGCAGAGGAGGTGTTCCGCTTCGATGACCACATCGGCGGGCTCGTCCGCGATACCGACGACAACTCCCTGCACGGGGTGAGCTGGGGCTCGCGCCGCTTTTATCGCTGGCCTCTCGATGCGAACGGCAAGCCGACCAATGCGCAGGAGACGCCCGAACGGCTCAGGCGGCTGAACACCTCGCACTATCTCGACTATCAGGACTGCAAGTATGCCGGCGGCCACCGCATGCTCTGCACCGGGGTCACCGAAATGCGGGTCACGCCTGACGCAGCCCCGTTTCGGCTCGGTGGCATCGACTTGGTCAGTCTGACCGATGGACGGCCGCTGTTTCAGACGCCCGTGCTGTTGTGGACCGCCTCCGGCTTCGATATGACCCACAATCCCGTCTGGCTGGAGACGAGCGATGCCGGCATCCGGGGCTACTTCATGCCCGAGGACGACAGGTCGGTGCTGTACATCTACGACGTCGAGGCCAAGTAGCGCCGCCGCCACCTGAGACCAGCCCGTCGCGACGCCGGCGCCGGGGCTCCGTCCCGGTGCCTGCTGCGCGCGGCTGATCTGGGGAGAAACCACAGAAAAACAAAGAGACTCGGCCGTAGGAACTAACCTAGATTAATACCGTTCGAGGCACATGACGTCGAACGGATCGAATGACGCTCTTGTCGTCCTGGTCGTCGAGGATGAGCCGTTGGTGCGGATGACCGCGGCCGACGAGCTGGAGGATGCAGGCTTCCAGGTTCTGGAGGCGGCGAACGCCGATGTTGCCTTGGCCGTGCTGGAGGCGCGCTCAAGCGAGATCCAGGTGCTGTTCACCGACATCGACATGCCGGGCTCCATGGATGGCATGGCGCTGGCCGAGGAGGTCCACCGGCGCTGGCCCCACATCCTGCTGCTGATCTCGTCCGGCTATGCACGGCCGCATCCCGATGCGATTCCGGATCACGGGCATTTCGTTCCGAAGCCCTACCGCGCTGCCGCAGTAGTGCAGCACATCTGCCAGATGATGCTGTCCACCCGGGGTGGGTGACGCCCCACCCGTCCGGTCCCGGAAGGGGCAGGCAGGCTCTGGGGCCGTCCCGCCGTGTTTCCCGAACCGACTGTCGTGCCTACATGGATGAAGAAGGATTCGGAGCCCGTGGGATCATGGCCGAGATAATGCCGGTTGAGGGAGGGGCCGCGCCGCCCGAGCCAGCCCTGTCCGAAGAGGATCGGGTGGCGCTCACCAAGGCAGTGCTGGCTCTGGAAGGTTCGAGCTATGTGGGGCGCCTCTCGCGCCTTGCCGGACGCCCCATCGAATTGCTGGGGCAGGCGCTGCCGCAGGCTGCATCCGAGGCAGTGTCCCAGGCCACGCAGGCGGCGCTCACGCAGGCCCTGCGCTATGCGCTCAAGACCATTCCGAACGAACCTGGCGGTCCGGAGACCCGCGTGCACAAGGCCCTGGCCGCCCTGTCAGGGGCCATGGGAGGTGCATTGGGACTCTCCGCCGTGCTCATCGAGCTGCCGATCTCGACGACGATCATGCTGCGGGCCATTGCTCGCATCGCGCAGAGCGAAGGCGAGGATCTCAATGATCCTCAAACCGTCCTTGCCTGCATCGAAGTCTTCGCGCTAGGCGGACGTTCCGGCTCGGAGCACCTGCACGAGAGCGGCTACTTCGCCGTCAGAGCCGCCCTGGCGCGGTCCGTGAACGCGGCCCTCCGCCAAGTGGCGGGGCGCGGTGTGCTCGACGAGAGCACATCCGCCATCGTTCGCCTGCTGGGCCAGATCGGATCCCGCTTCGGGGCGGCCGTCTCGCAGAAGGTCGCCGCCCAGGCCGTGCCGGTGCTGGGCGCCATCGGCGGTGCGGCGGTGAACGCTGCCTTCGTCGATCACTTCCAGACGCTGGCCCGGGGACATTTCACGGTGCGTCGCCTCGAGCGGATCTACGGCAAGGTACCGGTCCGCGTCGCCTATGACCGGATCCGTGCCAACCATGGCCTGTGAGGTCACGCCCGTTGTTTCAGGGCGGTCAGGACGTCCTGCGCCACGAGTTCCGACGATTGGGGGTTTTGGCCCGTGATCAGGTTGCCGTCCTGAACGGCGAAAGGTTGCCAGTCCGGTCCCCGTTCAAAACGTCCGCCCAGCTCCTTCAGCCGGTCCTCCAGGGAGAACGGCACCACCTTCGTCAGCCCGACCGCTTCTTCTTCGGAGTTGGTGAAGGCGCTCACCCGGCGCGCCGCAACGATAGGGCGACCGTCCTGCCGCTTAGCCTTCACCAGCCCGGCCGGCCCATGGCAGACCGCGGCGACAAGCTTGCCGTCGTCGAACATGGATCCGACGATCCTGGCCAAAGTATCGTCGTTGGCTGCATCCCACATGGGCCCGTGGCCGCCCGGCAGGAAGACCGCGTCGAATGAGGCGGCATTCACGCTGGCGAGGGCAGGGGAGTTCTGGGCCATCTGCATGACCTTCTCGTCGGCCAGGAACCGGTGAACGGAAGCCGGGACCTCCTGCTGCTCTTCGGGCTTCTCGCCCGGACCCTCCCCGGCCTCGGCGGGCAGGCTACGCGGGTCCCAGGGGATCTCTCCGCCCCTGATGGAAACGAGCATCACCTCGGCGCCTCCGTCGAGCAGCGCGTAATAGGGCGTGGCGAGTTCCTCCAGCCACACGCCGGTGCGGTGACCGGTGGAACCCATCTGGTCGTGCGAGGTGGCGACGACGAGCACTCTGGGTGCGGGCATGGTTCAACTCCATTCCGGCGGCATCCCGTCAACTCGGAAGGTTGGCGACGGATCCCTCCCGAAACAGAGACCCTGTCTGCCGTTCATGGGTCGGCGCTCGAGGCCGTGCCGCCGGCCTAAAGAAAAAGGCGGCTCCGAGGAGCCGCCCCCACTACGGAACATGCCGAACTCAGCCACCGTAGGGCGAGACGCAGACCTGACGCGGCCCGTCGTAAGGCTGATAGGTATTGTCGGACACGCGGTAGGACTTCCAGCGGGCCTGACACCAACCCACATGCGCGGCGCTGAGGCGAACCGGCGCGGCGTAAGCAGGAGGTGCGGCCGCCTGGCTCGCAATCGCGCCGCCGATCACCGCTCCTGCCACGAAGGCCGCCGGCGGGAACCACCAGCCATTGTGTTGGCGATAGCCGCGGCGGTATTCCCGATGGCCGCGATGGCCATTGTAATAGGCCCATCTGCCGCGATGCTCGAAGCGGGGCCGGTGAACCCGATGGCGGTCCACATGACGATGCCGATCGCGATCTCGCCGGAACTGGACGTCATGTATTCCAGCCTTCGCATCGGGTATTTTGACAAGCAAAGGCGCGGAGTTGGCGCTCGGCACGGCAGCTGCCATGGAAGTACAGGCCATCAAGGCAGCGCAGATGATCGGGCCAATCTTTTTCATGTCGAACTCCTGTTGCACATCGAGGCGTCTTTGCCTTCGCGCAAACTGGAGTTGTTCGGGTGAACGAAAACTGAATTCTGGGATTAAGCTTTCGTAATGTTTGCCAGATCATCGTGCGGAGACGGCATGTCCTCCGCACGATGCGTGGGATCTCGCGAGGCCGGAGCTACGATAGGGCTGAGCGGAGGTCCTGGATCAGGTCGTCCGCATCCTCGATTCCGACCGAAAGGCGCACGAGCCCATCGTCGATGCCGAGTTCGGCGCGCACATGCGGCGGTACGGAAGCGTGGGTCATGATCGCCGGGTGCTCGATGAGGCTCTCGACGCCGCCGAGGCTCTCGGCGAGGGTGAAAAGCTGGCACCGTTCGAGAAAGCGCTTGGAGCCTTCGAGGCCGCCCTTGATGCGTGCCGTGACGATGCCGCCGAAGCCGTGCATCTGACGCTTGGCGAGTTCGTGCTGCGGATGCGATGGGAGGCCCGGATAGATCACGCCCTCGACCTGCGGATGGGATTCGAGGAACTGCGCGATCTTCAGCGCCGAGGTGCAGTGCCGCTCCATGCGCAGCGACAGGGTCTTCAGGCCCCGCAGGGCCAGGAAGCTGTCGAAGGGCCCGGAGATCGATCCGACCGCGTTCTGCAGGAACGCGATCTTGTCGCGGATCTCCTGGTTCTGGCCCACGATCACCACGCCGCCCACCATGTCCGAGTGGCCGTTCAGGTACTTGGTCGTGGAATGAACCACGATGTCGAAGCCGAATTCGAGCGGGCGCTGCACCCAGGGGCTGGCGAAGGTGTTGTCGGCGACGAGCCAGGTGCCATGTCCGCGGGTCGCGGCAGCGATCGCTTCGAGGTCGGCGAGCTTCAGCAGCGGGTTGGTGGGCGTCTCGACCCAGACGAGACGCGTGTTCGGGCGCAGGGCCGCCTTCACGGCGTCAACGTCGCTGAGGTCCACGTAAGTGATATCGAGATCCGCGGACTGCCGACGCACCTTCTCGAAGAGCCGCCGCGTGCCGCCGTAGAGATCGTCGGAGGCAACGATGTGCGAGCCGTGCTCCAGCATGTCGAGCACCGTGGCGCTCGCGGCGAGGCCGGAGGAGAACGCAAAGGCGGCAGATCCGCCCTCGAGGTCGGCGATGCAGCGCTCGAACGCCATGCGGGTGGGATTTTGGGAACGGGCGTATTCGAAGCCCTTGTGGATGCCGGGACTCTCCTGGGCGAAGGTCGAGGTGGCGTAGATCGGCATCATCACCGCACCGGTCGTGGGATCCGGCGACTGACCAGCATGGATGCAGCGGGTGGAGAAGGCGAGTTGGTTGCGCACGGTCATTGGGTCCGAGTCCGGAAGAAGTTGATGAGATCGATGCGGGTGGCGAGACCCACGAAGGTGTCGCCGTCCATCACCACCGGCACGAGGCCGGCGGAGAAGAGCGGCAGCAGCTCGGTAACGGAAGCGTCGGCCGAGATGGTCTGAAGGCGGGTCGTCATGACGGAATGCACCGGCTGGTCGAAGACGGTAGTGGCTTCGGGGCTCGCCACCAGCGCGTCGAGGATGTCGCTCTCGTCGACGAGCCCGACGACGCGACCCTCGTCGATCACCGGAAGCTGGGACACGTCCGATGAGCGCATCCGCGCGAAGGCGGAGCGAATGGTCTCGTTCGGCGAGACGAAGATCGTCGCACCTTCGCCGAAAGGGTTGATCACGACGTCCCGTGCGGTGCCGGTGGACGGGCGGTCGAGCCAGCCTTCCTGCGCGATGAAGGCGTCGTTGAACACCTTGGACAGATATTTGGCGCCAGTGTCGCACACGAGGGTGACGACGCGTTTCGGTTCGCTCTGCTCGCGGCAATAGCGCAGGGCCGCCGCCAGAAGCGTTCCGGACGAGGAGCCCGCCAGAATGCCCTCCTTGCGCAGGAGCTCGCGAGCCGTCGCGAAGCTCTCACGGTCGCCGATGGCATAGGCCTTCTTCACAAGGGAGAGATCGCAGTTCGGCGGCACGAAATCCTCACCGATGCCCTCGACGGCCCATGAACCTGCCTCCGTCATCTCGCCCGTCTGGACGAGCGGGGCAAGGATGGAGCCCGCGGGATCGGCGAGAACCATGGCGGTCTTGGGCGAGGCCCTCCGCAGATGGCGTCCCACGCCCGTGAGGGTGCCGCCGGAGCCGACGCCGACTACCACCGCATCCACGTCCCCGTTCATCTGCCGAAGGATCTCGGGGCCGGTGCTGGCCTCGTGCGCGGCCGGATTGGCCGGGTTCTCGAATTGGTTGACGTAGACCGCCCCCGGGGTCTTGCGGGTGATCTCCTGGGCGAGGTCCTGATAGTAGTCAGGGTGCCCCTTGCCGACATCGGAGCGGGTGATGACGACCTCGGCGCCGAGCGCCTTGGCATGCAGGATCTTCTCGCGGGACATCTTGTCAGGCACCACGAGAAGCGTGCGGTAGCCCTTGCTCGCGCCGACCAGTGCAAGGCCGACGCCCGTGTTGCCGGCCGTGGCCTCGATGATGGTGCCGCCGGGCTTCAGGCGCCCGTCCGCCTCCGCAGCCTCGATCATGGCCCTGGCGGGGCGGTCCTTGATGGAGCCGCTCGGGTTTGCACTCTCGAGTTTCAGGAAGAGCCGGCAGGGGCCGGTGTCGAGGCTCGTCACCTCCATGAGAGGGGTGCTGCCGATCAGGTCCAGAGCGCCGCGCGCGATCATTCTACGTGATCCTCATGTTGAATTGATGTTTTATCTCTATTCTATGTAAAATCCGGCTCTTCCATATAGATGCCGTTCCGGGTTGTCCATCGGTGGACCTGTCCGTTACCTATTCCTCCACCTGACGAATGAGGAGGGTTGCGGATCGCGCTGCGACCTTGCCGGTTGCCCGCACGTTGCACGAGAGGCTACCTGTCCCAATACCTGAAGCCGGGAGATTCACGATGGCGCGCGCAAAGCTTTTCACGCCGTTCCGCGTCGGAGGACTCGAACTCGTCAACCGCATCGTGATTGCGCCCATGTGCCAGTACTCGGCCGAGGACGGATGCATGAACGACTGGCACCTCATCCATCTCGGGAATCTTGCCCTCTCGGGTGCCGCGCTTCTGACCATCGAGGCGACGGCGGTACTGCCCGAAGGGCGGATATCCTATGGCGATGTGGGCCTCTACTCGGACGAATGCGAGGCCGCGATGCGTCGCGTGCTGGAAGGCATCCGCCGCTGGTCGGGCATGCCCATCGCTATCCAGCTCGGCCATGCGGGGCGCAAGGCTTCCAGCGAGGTTCCCTGGAAGGGAGGAGGGCAGATCCCGCCGGATCACGCCTTGGGCTGGCAGACGGTGGCGCCCTCGGCAGTGGTGCGCGAGGCTGGCGAGAACCCGCCCGTGGCGCTCGATCGCGACGGCCTTGCGCGGGTGCGGAACGCCTTCGCCGATGCAGCGCGCCGCGCCGCCCGGCTCGGTTTGGATGCGGTGCAGGTCCATGCGGCGCATGGCTATCTGCTGCACCAGTTCCTATCGCCATTGTCGAACCGGCGCGACGACGAATATGGCGGGTCGCTCGAGAACAGGATGCGCTTCCCGCTCGAAGTGTATGATGCCGTGCGCGAAGCGTTTCCGGCGGATCGCCCGGTAACGGTGCGCGTGTCGGGCACGGACTGGACCGAGGGCGGCTGGACCATCGAAGAGACGGTGGTCTTCGCGAAGGCCTTGGAGGCGCGAGGATGCGGTGGCATCCACGTATCGAGCGGCGGTATCTCCGGGGCGCAGCAGATCCCCGTAGGGCCCAGCTATCAGGTTCCGCTCGCCCGTGCGGTCAAGGCAGCTACTACGATGCCGGTGGTGGCGGTTGGGCTCATCACAGACTACGTGCAGGCCGAGGCGATCCTCGCGACGGGGGATGCCGACCTCATCGCCATCGCCCGCGCCATCCTCTACGATCCGCGCTGGCCATGGCACGCCGCCGCGCATTTCGGCGCGAGCGTCAAGGCGGCGAACCAGTACCTGCGCTCGCAGCCGCGGCAGTTCCCGCATCTCTTCAACATGCGTGCCGACGACTGACTGCCGCCGAATGAACCCGGGGCTATTTCGCGCCCGCCTGGGGGCGCATGACGCCCTTCTCGTCGCGGCGCAATGGCGCCGCTTGCTTCGGCAGGGGAGCGCCGGGCGCCTCCGCGACCGAGACGCCGTGCGGCCAGTCCGCCGGCGCGATTGCCACGTACCGGGCGTAGCCTCCAGTGCCTCCGAGGGGCTTGGCGAATCCTATCGTGATCAGCGCGCCTGTCTCGGGCACCTGGTCGAGATTGGCCACGCCCTCAGCCTGGGCGAAATGGTTGTGCAGCAGCCAGGCCTCGCCTTCCAAGTTCGGCGTGGTGTCCGTATCGAGCGTCTCGTGCCCGTGGAACAGGATCTTGCGTTCGAGGTGCAGGAACTTGAGCGCGTCAAGACTCACGCCCGGATGAGGCTTCTGCGCGAACCGGGCGGTGTCGTTCCAGCGCTTGTACCAATCGGAGCGCACCATCACGACCGAGCCTTCCGGAATCCGCCCGTTGCGGCTCTCCCATTCCTGGATGTCCTGTACGGTGAGATGATAGCCGGGATCGCTCGCCACCTTCTCGTGGATCGAAATGACCACAAGGGGGCGGATCGCATAGGTGGGCGGAAGGTCGCTGATGGTCGCGCCGTACTCGTCCCAGTGCGCCGGCGGGTCGAGCTGCGTGCCGTATTGGTCCGTCGTGAGCACGTAGCTCGTCGCCACGAATCCGTGCTTGCCGTAGGTGTATTCCTCGCCCTTCTTCACGTAGTCCGGAATGTCGGCTCCTGCGACCGTTGGCTTGAACTCCGCCGGGCCGAAGCCGGGCCAAACCGGCTGGACCGGCGCGAAGGCATGGGTGAGATCGATGTGCTTGGCGCCTTTCAGGCTCTGCTCGTACACGGACCACAGGCCTGTCTGCGGCGAAACGGGTTGCTGTGCGAGAGCGGCGGATGCGGCGAAGGTGCCGGTGAGCAGGGCGGCGGCTAGAACGCACTTCGGAAGCATGGTGTCCCCTCCTGGCTGACGGGAACATCTTTCATTCTTGCGGGGCACGGTTCAACTGCGAACCAGCACCGTTGCGGGCGGCGATTCCGTCCTTCCGGCCGCCGGAGGCGAGGGCGCTGTAGCTTTCGGGCAGGCAAAGAAAAAGCCGCGCCCAGCATTTCGCTGTGTCCGCGGCCGTCACTGTGTCTGCCCCCAAGCACAGTAGTTAGTTTGTGAGTATCCGTTTGGTGACTGCTATGACAATCGTCCTCATCAATGCAGCGGATCTCTAAGCCGAGTTGGTAGACGAAGAAATCCCGTAAAGATACCTAGACAAATGGCCAAGCTTCCTCGGACGAGCAGGGACTCCTGCCTGCCGAGTTCAGGTCTATTGCTCGGCGATGGCGGCTTTTTCGTCGCTCAGATCTTCGTGGAGGGCGACTCGAAGGTCATGGTGAAGATTTGGCCGGCGATGGCGCCGCCGAGCTCCGGCGTGACGTTCACCGGCGTGCAGGCTTCGAGCGACTCCAGGATTCTCGCCATGATCAGCCTGCGCTCTTCCTGATTTCCGTTGAACGTGGAGTAGGTAATCCGGGGCTTGCCGAGAACCTCACCGTTGCGCTTGAAGCTGAAGCGGATGGTCACCTGGAAGTTCTGGGTGTCCGGAGGCGGATACCAGCACGACCAGAGCGCAACCCCCAACTCCCGCAGCGTGTTGACCGGCGGTCCGACGGGCGCCTGCTGCGCGCCGCCCGGAGTCGAAGCCAGGAGTGTGAGTGCTAAGCCGATGGCAAGATGTTTCATGGAGGGCCCCCTGCGCAAAGGCTTAGCAGTAATGGGGCAGGAGTCCATCGGTTCGGGGTGGATGGGCGGGGAGGAGCAGGGTGCGGCTCAGGGCTCGTCGGCGGAGTGGCGTCTGCGATAGGTGTCGGTCCGGCTCAGCAGGTGCTCGTAGGCGCAGAGTTGGCTCTGCCAGTGGATGCGCTCGTTCGCCCACACGGGGCGCTGTCGGAGCTCGCGCCGGCACATCGCGATCCTTCCCTGCAGGAAGTCGTGCAGGACTTCGCCAAATGTCGTGGGCATAGTCACCCGCATCTTCGCTCCGGCCATCGCCACCCTCTTGCTCAAGGGCGAATCCTGCCCCCATTGCTGTAGGGTTAACGCAGCTTCAGCCTTCGCGAACGTTGCCCAGGAGGCCTTATCCCTGGTTCTGAAGTATTAGACGCCGCTTCGCGGGGAGTGTTCGAGCGAAACGCGAACGGAAAGGGCCGCGCCTGGTCCTTGAGATAGACCTAGACGCGGCCCCCGGCCCGTTTCTGCCCCACGGGTGGGAACTCGCTAAGAACCAACCTTGACCGGAATGGGGCGCCCCATCCGCGAAAATGGGGCATCTGACCAGGCTCAAAAATTTTTTCCCCTCGACGGAACCATCCAGGCACAAGGGCGTTGATGAGACTCTCCAGCCCGATTCTGCCCCTTGGTGGCTGGGACCTTGAGCGCCCACTTAGGGCGCTTTTTTCTGGGATCCTCAGGCCGGCGGGGTTCACAGCCGCGCCGCCTGAAGCGCATGGCTCGCGCGGGTGTCACGATTGTGGGAACCAGGCCCGATAGATCCGAAGTCGCCGCGCAGCGCCTTGAGGGCGTATCGTTCGGTGTCGATCTCCCGCGCGGTGCGAAAGCCGAAGCTGCGCAGGAGCGGCAGGGGCGGACACCACCCCTGCATTGCATGCTGGAACAGGAAGGCAGTGACGAGAGCGGGCAGGACGAGCCAACGCCGGTCCATCGTCGCGCCCAGGGCCACGCCGACGAAGGCGAGGGCGGCGGCGTTGGCAATCATGGCTCACCCTCTCGAAATCCAATGGCCACGGGTCCTTCACGCCGCAGTTCCATGAGAGGCCTCGCCTAGGCCGCAGGCTCGGGCCGGCGTCGAAGCGCCCTGGTGGATCCATGTTTCCCGTCCGTTGCGTGACGGTGAGGTCGTCCGAGCCAATGCCGGACCAAAAGGAGTAGGGCTGCGCCGCGTGACTGAGAAGACTCCCTCGAACGGATAAGTCTTCGGGCGATCGCACGAGCACGCCCTCGCGCCACTCTCCTGCTTGCCGCAGGAGGCGACGCTGCACTTTGTCCGCCGTCCGTGCAGCCGAGTGCACCACCCGATCGGGTGATCCGCTCGCCCCGGGCGGGTGAGTGGAGCAGGTGATAAACCCTTCGGGCCGGATGCGAATTGGCAACTATTTCCCATTCTCCAGAACAGAGATGGTCAATACCGCCGATGGAGTGCCCGGAATCCGGCAGGACTTCCGCGTCTCCGACGGTCCGCTCCGACGCCAGACGCTCATCGGAGCGGCCCAGCAAACGATCGGGAGAGCGCGCCATGGAAGACGACGAGGGTACATCTACCAACACGAGTACGGGCAGCTACAACAACTTCACTTTCGATTTCGACTTCGATCAGGACCTGCATCAGGATCAGGATGCGGATGTCGATGTCGATGCTCCTCAGGTTGCCGACATCGAACAGGACAATGACCAGACGGCCGAAGCCGATGCCTTGGCCGACAATGACGCCGACACGGACGTCTACACCGATAACGACGCGGATTCCGACGCGACTGCCGGAGCGGATGGCGATGCCGTGAACGACATCGACAGCCCCGTGGAGGGCAGCGACGGCATCGGCGGTGACGGTGACGGCGGCGATGGCGGCGATGGCGATGGCGGCGATTCCGCGGGCAGCGGAGGTGACGGTGGCAGCACCGACAACGACGGCGGCGCCGGTGGCGACGGTGGCGATGGCGGCGACACGTACGGCGACGGTGGCGATGGCATCGGCGGCGATGGTGGCGACGGCGGCGATGGCGGTGACGGAATCGGTGGCAACGGAACCGATGGTGGCGCCGGCGGCGATGGCGAGTCCGGATCGGCTGGTGTCGAGGGCGACGGAGGCACGGGCGGAGGAACCGGCGGAACTGGCGGTAACGGTGGCACGGGCGGAGCTGGCGGTGCCGGTGGCGCCGGCGGCGACGGCACGGGCGGTGACGGCGGAGCCGGTGGTGCCGGCGGAGCAGGTACGGGCGGAGCCGGTGGATCCGGCACGGGCGGAGCTGCGGGCGCCGGTGGCGCGGGCGGCGCTGCGGCCGGTGACGGCGGTGCGGGCGGCAATGCTGGCAACGGCGATGGCGGCGACGGCGGTGCAGGCGCTGGCGGTGACGGCGGCGCTGGAACCGGCGGTGCCAGCACGAGCACCGTGACGGGCAATGCAGCGAGCGACAACGACGCCACGGCAAGCGCCGACGGCGATGCGGATGGCGATGCCTCGGCTGATGTCACCACCGATGGCGATGCCCTGGCCTATATCGACCAGGATACCGGCGACGTGGACGTCGATCAGGATCAGACGGTCGATGTGGACGTGGTCCAGGATCAGGATGCGGATCAGGACATCGTGGTCGATTTCGACTTCGGCGATTTCGGCTGATCGGGCACCGCCTGAGCTGTTGAGGCCAAATGCCTGAGGGCAGGCGGCCTCCTGGCCGACGTTGCTTTCTCCCTAGGCAGCGTCGGCCGCCATGCCATACCCGTGATGAAAACGTGGGACCTGTCGCCCATGGCGCTCACTTGGATGAAAACCCGCCCGCGCACCGAGATCGAGATCGCCTTCAGGCTATGCCGAGCCTCCCTGCTCATGGTGTTTGCCCTGAGCTTCTTTCTCAATCTCCTCGCATTGACCGTTCCGCTCTACCTGCTCCAGGTCTACGATCACGTCCTGTCGAGCCACAGCATCGACACTCTCGCCATGCTGACCGTCATTGCGGTGGTTGCCCTTGCGGTGAGCGCGACCCTCGACGGCTTGCGCCGGCAGATTCTCTCCCAAATCGGGACTTGGCTCGATGACCGGATCCAAGCGGCGGTCCTGACGTCGGCGGTCCAGGCGGCGCTGCGGAGCGACCCGAGCGCCGCCGCCCAAGCCTGGCGCGACCTGAACGGCCTGCGCACCTTCTTCGCAGGCAATGCCTGCAACGCGCTCTTCGACCTGCCGTGGACACCCATCTTCGTCCTGGCGATGATCGTCGTTCACCCGCTGCTCGGCATCCTCGGACTCGTGGCGATGGTGATCCTCTTCGGGCTCGCGCTCCTCAACGAGGCCTTGACGCGGCAGTCGGTCGCCCGGGCGAGCGCCGCATGGTCCAACAGTCAGCACCGCTTCGAAGCCCTCCTGCGCAACGTCGAGGCGATCAGCGCCATGGGAATGCTCCCGGGCGTGGCGCGCATCCTGCACGACGAGCAGTCGGAAGCGAAGGAGGCGCAGCTCTCGGCTGGCATCCGCGGGGCGATGATCCAATCCGTGGCGCGCTTCGTGCGCCTTCTCACGCAGATCACCGTAATGGCCTTCGCCGCTTGGCTCGTGATCCGGCACGACATCAGTCCGGCGGCGATCTTCGTCAGTTCGATCCTTCTCGGCCGTTCCCTCGGGCCCGTAGAGGGCGCCATCGGCACCTGGAAGGCGGTCACCAGTGCACGGCTCGGCTATTTCCGACTGCAGAGGCTCATGAGCGCGGCGCCTCCCAAGGCGCCGGGAATGTGGCTGCCGCGCCCGCGAGGGGAACTGGCAGTCGAGCAGGTCACCTACACGCCGCCTGGGTCCGATACGTCGGCCCTGCGGCGTCTGAGCTTCAATCTCGGTGCCGGCGAAGTTCTCGGCATCGTGGGACCGTCCGGGGCCGGCAAGTCGACTCTCGGGCGGTTGATCGCGGGCATCATCCTGCCGACCGCCGGGCATGTTCGTCTCGACGGCGCCGACATGGCGATCTGGATGGCGTCCGGAGGGCACGGCCATTTCGGCTACCTGCCGCAGGACGTGGAACTTTTCGGTGGCACCGTCCGGGACAACATCGCCCGGCTGCAGGATACCTCCTCGGACGACGTGATCGCCGCCGCATCCCTGGTCGGGCTGCACGAGACCATCATGCGCCTTCCGCAAGGCTATGACACGGACATCGGCGAGGGCGGAGCGCGCCTCTCGGGCGGTCAGCGGCAGCGCCTCGGCCTCGCCCGAGCCTTCTTCGGCGATCCCCGTCTCGTGGTGCTGGACGAACCCAACGCCAGCCTCGATCAGGACGGCGAGGAGGCGCTCCGTCAGGCGATCCTTGAGATGCGGGACCGCGGAACGACCGTCGTGGTCATCGCCCAGCGCCTCGGCATCCTCGGCATTTCCGACAAGGTTCTCATCCTCGAGAACGGTGCGCTGAACGCCTTCGGAAGCCGTCGCGACGTGGCCGAGAAGATCAGGAGCGGGCGTACCGCAATCAAGGTCAAGGGATCGCAGATGATCGACGGGCGCAGGAAGCAGGTGCAGGATCCAGGAGCCGAACCGTCCATGCCGAGCGCCTCCAACGGCACGATGCTCGTCGGCGACGCGAAGAGGGCTGCGTCATGAGAAGCGGCAGGACCACCGCCGTCCTCGATCTGGCTGCAATCCTGCCTCCGCCGCCGGCAACGCCATTCCGCCGCATTTGGCTTCCGGCGGTCGGCGCCTTCGCGCTGATCGGAGTCTTCGTCATCGGGTTCGGGGTCTGGGCCGTGCACGCGCCGCTGGAAAGCGCCGCCATCGCAGGTGGCGCCATCGAGGCGGAGTCGAGCCGCAAGGTCATTCAGCATCTGGAGGGCGGGATCGTCGGACGGATACTGGTGAAGGACGGCGACGAGGTCGTGGCCGGTCAGCCCCTGATCCGCCTCGACGACACGAAGGCGCGCGCCGGGCTCCAGGTCCTCCAGGGCCAGCTGTGGGATGCGCAGGCGCGGGAAGCTCGCCTGCTGGCGGAGCGGGATGGGCGCTCGACGATCACGTATCCGCAAACCCTCGTGCAGGCGGCAAGCGAAAACGCCGCCGTCGCAGAGGTCCTGAGCGGACAGACCAAAATCTTCGACACGCGCCGCCGCCTCCAGGGATCCCGCATCGACGTGATCCGCCAGCGCAAGGCCCAGACGGAACGGGAGATCCAGGGACTCCGCTTCCAGGAGGCGGCCGCCGCCAAGCGCGCTGCCATCATCAAGGAGGAACTCGCCGCCATTTCTCCGCTCGTAGCCAAGGGCCTCCAGACCAAGCCACGCCTGCTGCAGCTTGAGCGGGAGCAGGCTGAGATCGACGGGCGCCGCGGCGATACCCTGGCCCAGATCTCGCGAGCCGAGCAGGCCGTAGGGGAGGCGGAGGCGCAGATCCTGAAGCTGGAAAGCGACTTCCACTCGGAGGTGGCCCAGACCCTGCGCGACACGCAGGGTCAGATCTTCCAGCTCCTGGAGCGCATTCAGGCCGCCACCGACGTGCTGGCCCGCACGGAGGTGCGCGCGCCGGAGGCCGGTACGGTCACGAATCTGCGCATCCATACGCCAGGCGGGGTGATCGCGGCCGGCGAGCCGTTGATGGACCTCGTTCCGCGCCAGGATCGGCTTATCGTGACGGCTCACGTCAAGCCGGAGGACATCGACCTCGTGCGCCCCGGCCTCGAGGCGCGCGTCCGTCTTCTGGCATACAAGCAGCGCCGGGTCCCGCCGGTGGAGGGCGTGCTGACCTACGTGTCCGCCGACAGGCTTGTCGAGAAGGAAACCGAGCAGGCCTACTACACCGCCCGCATTCGGCTCGACGAGGCGGCCCTGCGCCAGCTGCCCGAAGTGGAGATCATGCCCGGGATGCCGGTGGAGGTGCTGATCAAGACCGGGCAGTTCACAGTGGCGAATTACATGCTGCGCCCGGTCCTCGACAGCTTCGACCGCGCGTTCCGGGAGAATTGACGGCGACTTCACCTGACAGGCTGCCGAAAAGCGAAAACCCCGGCCGACGACCGGGGTTCTCGTTGTTCGACGCGACTGTGACCGGACTAGATCACCAGAAAGTCCGCATTGCTGAGCGCGAGGCCCTTGGCGAGCTGGGCAAACTTGACCGCCGCACCAGCTCCGTTGCCATCCGCGTCATACGACAGGGCGCCCGTCGCACTGTCGTAGATGATGCGGTCGCTCGAGTCGTGCGCGGCGGCGCCTCTGTAGAAGGCGCCCGAAGACAGGGTTCCGGTTCCGCCCACCTTAGTGAACACGGCATTTTCGAGCCGGATCGTGTCGTAGATCACGTTGAAATCGGTGATCGTGTCGACGTTTCCGGAGGCGCTCAGCGCCGTGTTGAACACGAACACATCCCTGCCTGATCCGCCCGCGATCAGGTCGTTGCCGGCGCCGCCGTTCAGCACGTTGGAGCCGGAATTGCCCCTCAGCTCGTTGGCGAGATCGTTGCCGGTGGCATTGATGCTGGAGCTGTTCCGCAGGAACAGGTTCTCCACGTGGCTGGCAAGGGTATGGGAGATCGAGCTGTAGACGGTGTCCGTGCCCTGGCCCGCAATCTCCACGACTTTGTCGCCGCTGTTGTCGACATAGTAGACATCGTTCCCGGCGCCGCCGGTCATGATGTCCGCGCCGGCTCTGCCGTCGAGACTGTCGTTGCCGTCGAGGCCGTTGATGGTGTCCGCGCCCGACGTTCCCACGAGGCTGTCGTTCCCGCTCGTGCCGTTGATGCCCGAAACCGGGGTTGGGGCAGGGGGCGGAGTGGGAGCCGGATCGGGCTCTGGCGCGGCGGCTCCCGTTCCGGTGACGTCCACCTTCACGTTTCGGTCGGCGATCGTCACCTGCTTCGAGCCGTTCGCCGCACCGGAGAAGGTCACCGTGTAGGTTCCGGCCGTCAGTTCGAGCTGGTAACCGCCGGCACTCATGCTGGTCGTGGTGTAGGTGCGCCCGTAAGCATCGGTTGCCGTCACGGTCACGCCCGACAGGCCCTCGCTCGGGTCGTAGAAGCCGTCGGCGTCACGGTCGTTGAAGGCGACGCCTGTCAGGATCGGAGCGTTGGTCTGCTTGCCGAAGTTCTGGGTCACGAACGCCGCGTTCCAGCCCTGGTACTCGCCCGTCGCGAAGCCGATCCCGACCTCACGGTAACTGGCGTTCAGGATGTTCGCCCGGTGACCCGAGCTGTTCATCAGGTTCGTGTGCAGCAGCTGCACCTCGTCCTGAAGTCCCTCGGGGGCGCGGGTGCTGGCCCAGGCGATGTTCTCGCCCCAGGCAGTCGCACCCGTGTAGCCGGCGCTGGCCATCCTCTGGCCCGCGCTCGTGCCGTTCACGCCCGTATGGGAGAAGGTGTCGGTGGCGAGCATCCAATCGGTGTGATTGTCAGCCGAGGTGTTGATGCTGTTATCGAAGGCGAGGGGTTGAACGCCGGCTTTTGCGCGCTCGGCATTGACGAGTTCGAGCATATATTGCTCGAGAGCGGTAGGCTCTGCCATAGATTTGCCCCATTCTGGACGTTATTGAAAGTATTCTTAAGAATATTTACTCCGCTTGCGCGCGATTGGGAGGTCGAATCGACGTCGCAAATCTGAAGTAGACTTATTTATCCTGCTTTACAACTGCGCTTATTCAATTCGCCGACTGGGGAACGTGTCTGAAGAGCGGAATGTTGTTTCGGGCCAGCGTGCATGCAGCGGATTGCTCCGCCAAGCATGCGGCCGGTGCATTCGCAGAAGCATCGATGCGGCGAGTGCCCGCCGGGGCGGTGCTACCGTTCGCTGCCGTCAGGCAGCCAATGCTGCGAAAGAATGACCGCTTCCGTTCGATTGGTCGCGTGGAGCTTGCGCATGATGTGCCGGATGTGAACCTTCACGGTATTTTCCGACAGGTTGAGGTGATGGGCGATCCACTTGTTGGAGCGCCCCTTCTGAAGGGCCGCCAGAACGTCTGCCTCCCGGGCAGTGAACGTGGCAATGAGGTTCGCCGGCTCTTCCATGACGGCAGGCTCCGCGTGGGAGACTGCGGGGTGCGGCGGGTGCGATAGCGGCGCCTCGGGCGCGCGGGCATGCAAGGAAGCTTCCGCTGCCGGCCGGCTCCGCTGCTCGCGCATGCCGGCGTTCGGCTTCGTCCCCTCGATGGCATGCGGAAAATAGGTCCCGCCCGCCAGGACGAGTTGCAGCGCCGCGATCGCTATCTTGAGCGATGCCGTAACCGGGATGACCCCCTGCGCACCCGCGGTCATGGCCATTCCCACATCGGCGGGATCTTCGCAGGGCGTGATCACCACCACGGGGATGCTCGGAAAATATCGCGCGATGGTCCTGATGTCGCTCGCGAGCTCATTCCGAAGGTCGGATGGCGTCCGCACCTTCAGGAGCACGAGTGCGACGCTCGTTCCGTTCGGGCGCGGGAGCTTGTCGATGGTGGGTATTCCTAGAATGGTCGCCTGAGGAAACGCGTTCCGCATGGCCTCCGCCAGACAATCCTGTGTCAGTGTCTCGTCGTCGATGAGTACGATGGTGTCCCGGGCGGATTCGAGAGGCGAACGTTCGGTCGTTGGGTTCGAGAGCGGCATGGTCATCCCTTGCCTTGCTTACCGATGATGCCCGGCGTGTCGCGAAGACCAATCCAATCGCTGGCGAGTGATGCCGGACCGGGCTGAACCCCTTCTTCACGGCGATCCTGAAAATGGCCGCTTCAAATGATTACAAACCTAAAGGGCGGATATGAGACCATATTTGGGATGATTCGGATATTACCTTTTCGCATTAAGCAGACATAAAGAATTAAGCCTTTATTAGAATAGCATCTGCTTAAATTCTTCTTCTTGTGAGAATACAGGCCTGCCCATTTGTTAAGCTGTGAGCGTGGGGCGCAGCCTATGCTGCAGCTTGTGCTCGTAAAGCGGTGCATCTTACTTCACTTGGGTGGGAATCTACTTTTTTCGATGGTCAAGCCATTTCGACAGAATCCAGAAATGCTGCCACGCTTGGCCGGGACGCCAGAAATGATGTCTAGCGCAGGGCGGACGCGCTGGCATGATGTCGGGGTGCGTGCAATCTGCCCATTGAGCTGGGAGGGGCGCCATGCCTCCGTTCGACAGAGGAGTTCGGGATCTGCTGCCGTTCCTCCAGGCGGACTCCGACGAGCTCGGGATCCGAAACGAAGTGGAGGAGGGCGCCGCCGCACAGGACGCCCCATCCCCTGATGTCCCGGCGGTTTCGACTCCCGCTCCCGCCCAGGAGATGGATCTCCCGCAACCGGGCGGGCACGTCATTGCCGCGACCTCAGTCACGGCGCAGGGCGCTGCTTCATCCGGCGCTTCGTCCGAACCGATACCCGCGAAAGTGGGCAGCACGGCGGTCGATGGTCCATCGACTGCGCCCGATGACGGTCGGTTGGACTCCACATCCGACCAGATCCCTCTGTCCGGCGGTGGATCAGCCGGAGTGCGCGCGCAGGCACGGGACGCCGACGCCCCGGACGGAGCCGGGGAACCGAGCGGCGAGAACGCTTCCGATGAAGGGACGACCACATCCCGGAATGAGGAGATGAGCGGTTCCGATAGTCCGGAGGACGGGCCTGCTTCCGGCGGGGCGCTCCCGGGCGGTCCTGTTGCGCAGCAGAATCCCGCCATCCCAGAGGAGGCCGAGGAAACGGGGCATGACATCGCCGTGTCCCAGATCGCCGATGTCGATCAGGATGCCACGATCCTGGTGGAGGGTTATGTGGGCTCGGTGGTGACCCGGTTCCACGTCGATCAAGACATTCGAATGGACCAAGACGCCGATATCGACGTCGATGTCGACGGCAGCGGCCATTTCCGGATCTTCATCGGGCAGAGGATGTACATCAACCAGGAGACCGAGATCGACATCGACATCTACGACGAGGGCGGCATTCTCTACGTGGACCTCTTCCTGCGCGACCTCGTTGAGGTCGACCAAGACGTGGATATCGATTTCGATCTCTACGACGGGCTCGGGGGGAACGAGCTGACCATCGTCCAGGATCTGGAGATGGATCAGGACACGGACATCGATATCGAGATCGAGGACGAACTCGAGGATCGCTACACGGTTCGCGTCGACGTTGCAGTCAGGCAGGATGTCGATGCCGAGCAAGATGCCGAGCTGCAGATCGCGAGCCATGACGGCGACCTTGAGGTCGACATCCAATCCGATCAGGTCGCCGCAATCGATCAGGAGACCCTGGTCAAGCTCGATTTCGCCCTCGTTTGAATTGCCCCGCTTGAGGCCTTCCGCCCCGCCCGTGCTCCAGCGGCGGGTTACGCCCGGTCCGGGCTTCCGAAGGCATCTTGTGAAAACCCTGCCGCGCCCTGTCCCATTAGGCGCGTTCTCCTATAAGAAGACGGGTGACCAAGTTCGGGAGCGCAGCAGCCGCTACCTTCCGTCAATTTGACTTCGCCATGGGTTTGGAGGACATGAGCGCCCTCCGGGGGATTTTTTACCCGCCGGAAACACTTCTGTCGTAAAGGCCTTTTGCGGCCTCCGGAGCTCTTGATGGACGGTTACGTCTCCCAGCAGCGGCTGTCTCTGCGCCATATGTCCCTGGCGCGGCTGGCGAGCGTCGCCGAGCGGAGCCATACGCGCCTCTGCCTTATCTTGGTGCTGCTCTCGCTCGCCTGCTTCCTGCCGGGCTTTACCTCGCTCCAGCCCATGGACCGGGACGAGCCGCGCTACGCCCAGGCCTCGAAGCAGATGCTCGAGACCGGGGACTTCGTCGACATCCGCTTCCAGGACGAGGCGCGGCACAAGAAGCCGGTCGGCATCTACTGGGCTCAGAGCGCGGCCGTTGCCATCGGCGAGGCGGTGGGCGTGCCGGCGGCGCGGACCACCATCGCCCTCTACCGGATCCCCTCGCTCCTCGGCGCCCTGGCGACCGTCCTCCTGACATACTGGGCCTCGCTGGCCTTCCTCAGCCGGCGAGGAGCCTTCCTGGCCGCAGCCTTCATGGCGACTTCGGTGATCCTCATGGTGGAGGCACGCCTCGCCAAGACGGATGCAGCCCTCGCGGCCTGCGCGGTGGCCGCGATGGGCGGGCTGGCGCGGGCCTACCTGAGCCGAGGCGCAGGAATCCTGCCAAGACGCACGCTTCTGATCTTCTGGCTCGGCTTCGCTATCGGCATCCTCATCAAAGGGCCGCTCATCCTGATGTTCGTCGGCCTGAGCGCAGCCGTCCTGTCCTACCGGGAGCGCTCCGCCCGCTGGCTCCTGGTCTTGAGGCCGAAGCTCGGGCTTCTGGCGACGCTTCTGATCGTGCTGCCCTGGTTCGTCGCCATCGCCATCAAGAGCGGGGGCGCGTTCTATTCGGCCTCCGTCGGCCACGACATGCTGGGCAAGGTCGGCACGGCGCAGACCTACCACTGGGCGCCGCCAGGCTTTTATCTGCTCTCCTTCTTCGCGACCTTCTGGCCCGGCGCGATCCTCGCCGCTATCGCCGTGCCGTTCGCCTGGGTCCACCGCCGGGAGGAGCCGGTCGCCTTCGCGTTGGCCTGGATCGTGCCGTCCTGGCTCGTCTTCGAGCTCGTCCCGACCAAGCTCCCGCACTACACCATGCCGCTCTTCCCGGCCGTCGCGATCCTGACGGTGATGGCGATCGTTCGGCATTTCGTCGGGCCGCACCGCCCAGCCGCCAAGATCGCTACGATCCTGATCCCGTTCATTCCCGTGGGCCTGACCGTCGGCCTCTCGGCCGTTGCCTGGACCTTCGATGGCACGCTGCCCTATCGCGGGCTGCCGGTGATGGTCGCCTCGTCCCTGGCGGCTCTCTATGGCTGGTGGCTCTTCGTCCGAAACAGGGCCGTGGCGTGCGTGTGGGCGAGCTTCGCCTCCGCGGTCTGCCTTGCCGTTGGGGTCTTCGGGCTGACGCAGCTCGACCTGCGCTCGCTCAAGGTGTCGCCGCGTCTCGCCGAGGTCGCCCGGAACCTCGCCTGCGACAATCCCCGGGTGGCGACCCTCGGCTACCGGGAGCCGAGCTTGGTCTTTCTGACGGGTACGAACCTCGAAATGCTGGAGGCCGGGGCTCAGGCGACCGATTTCCTGGCCCAGGGGGGCTGCCGCCTCGTATTCGTGGAGAAGCGCTTCGAGCAGGACTTCCGGGCGGAAAACGAGCGTCGCGGCCTGCAGCCTTCGCTCTCGACCCGGGTCACGGGTTTCAATATCAACAGCGGGCGTCGGCTCGACATCGGAGCCTATGCGTCCGGCCTCTAGGCTGGACCCCTGCTTGAAGAGGTGGCCCCGTGGGCCATGATTCGATGAACGATACGTCTCCGGCGCCGCGCATCAGCGTGGTGGTGCCCGTGAAGAACGAGGCCTTGAACATTCTCCCCCTCGTGGAGGAGATCGAGCGCGCCTGTGTACCCTTGGGCTCCTTCGAAGTGATCTACGTGGACGACGGCTCCACCGATGCCACCGTGGAGCATGTCCTGGCGGCCCGGGCGACGCGGCCCTGGCTGCGCCTCATCGGGCATGAGGTGGGCTGCGGCCAGAGCGCGGCGGTGCGCACCGGAGTCCAGGCAGCGCGCGGGCCCATCGTCGTCACCCTCGACGGGGACGGGCAGAACGACCCGGCCTTCATCCCGCAGCTGGTGGCCGCCTTGGACGATCCGGACACCGCGCTGGCAGCCGGCCAGCGGGTCGGGCGCAAGGACGGATCTTATAAGAAATGGCAGTCGCGCATTGCCAACGGCGTGCGCGGAAGGATCCTCAAGGACGGGACGCGGGATACCGGCTGCGGCCTCAAGGCCTTCCGGCGCGACGTCTACCTGCGCCTGCCGTACTTCGACGCCCTGCACCGCTTCATGCCAGCCCTGGTCAAGCGCGAGGGCTACCGCATCGCCCATGTGGACGTGGTCGACCGGCCCCGCCATGCGGGGCAATCCAATTACGGCCTGTTCGACCGCCTCTGGGTCGGCATTCTCGATCTGGCCGGCGTCTGGTGGCTGATCCGCCGCCGCCGCCGTGTGCCGGTCGCCCGGGAGATCCAGTAATGCTCATGCGTCTGTCACACGATATCGGTCTCTATTTCTACGACGTCGTCGTCGCCCGCTTCGACCTCTGGGCCGCTTTCGGGGTGCTGGCCCAGTTCGTCTTTGGGGCGCGCTTCATCGTCCAATGGATCGCGAGCGAGAAGGCGGAACGCAGCGTCGTTCCAGTCGGGTTTTGGTACCTCTCCATCGCCGGCGGGCTGATGACCCTGATCTACGGGCTCGCGCGGCGGGACATCGTCATCATCATGCCCCAGGCACTGTCGATCTTCATCTATGTCCGCAACCTGATGCTGATCTCTAAGGAGACCAAGGCCAGAAAGGCTAAAGCGCGGGCCGAGGCCGAGATGGCGGGGATGGAGGGATAGGGGAGGCGTGCCTCCCCGCCCGTAAAGCCCTCGTCAGGCCGCCTTCGCGTCGGTCTCCCGCAGGCGAGCGAACCCCGCATCGAGGTCGCGCTTGAGATCGTCGAGATCCTCGAGGCCGATATGGAAGCGCAGGGCGTGACCGCCGGGCTTCCACTGCGTCGCCGTGCGGTAGCGCGAGCAGTCGAACGGGATGACGAGGCTCTCGAAACCGCCCCAGGAATAGCCCATGCCGAAGAGGCCTAGGCCATCCAGCATGGCGGCGAGAGCCTTGTCGGAGCAGGGCTTCAGGATCACCGAGAAGAGGCCGGACGAGCCCTTGAAGTCGCGCTTCCAGATCTCATGACCGGGATAGGTCTCCAGCGCCGGATGCAGGACCTGCGCCACCTCCGGGCGCGCCGCAAGCCAGCGCGCCATCTCGAGCGCCTGCTTCTCGTGCTCGCGCAGCCGCAGGGCCATGGTGCGCAGGCCGCGCAGGGCGAGGAAGACGTCCTCAGGGCCGGGACAGGTGGCGAACGCCTCGTAGGTGGCGCGCAGGGCCTTGAAGCAGCGTTCGTTCGCCGACACCAGTCCGAGCAGCAGGTCGGAGCCGCCGCTCAGGTATTTGGTGCCAGCCTCCACGGCGATGTCGACGCCCCGCTCGTGGGGCGGGAAGAGCAGAGGGGTCGCCCAGGTGTTGTCCATCAGCACGACGCCGCCATGCCGATGCGTCACTTCCGCGATGGCCGGGATATCCTGCATCTCGAGAGATTGCGATCCCGGTGCTTCCGTAAGGACAGCGACTGTGTTCGGCTTGAAGAGCGCCTGGATGCCAGCGCCGATCCGCGGATCGTAATAGGTGGTTTCCACACCAAATTTTCTCAGCACGCCGTCGCAGAACTGACGGGTCGGCAGGTAGGCGGAATCCGTCACCAGCAGATGGTCGCCCGCCTTCAGGCAGGACATGAGGGCGAGGGTAATGGCGGCGAGGCCGGAGGGGGCGAGCACGGTCCCGGCGGCGCCCGTCAGCTCGGTCCAGGCCGTTTCGAGGGCTTCTGTGGTCGGAGTCCCTTTGGTTCCGTAGGAATAGCGGCCGCGCCGATGGAGAAGATCGTCCGTGGTGGGGTAGAGTACGGTCGAGCCGCGGTAGATCGGCGTATTCACGAAACCGTGCTGCTCCGCCGGGTCCCGGCCGGCATGGACAAGGCGAGTGCGTTCACCGAGGTCTGAAGGCTTGGAGGCGAATTTTGACATTGTTTTCAACGGCGCGGTGGAGGGGGCTTGATGTGAGACCGCGTCGCCATCGGCGTCAACCCCTGTGAGTTAGGGCTCCCATCAACACTTGACCAGTGATCAATCATAAAGTGTGATGCGTCCGACCCCGCTCCTCGCCCTCGGGCCGGAGTGGTCAACAGGGAACTCGGCTCGGCTGACGACTAGCCAAGTCAAGTCGACACAATGGGAGAATACAGCAACATGAAAAAGGCTCTCGTATCGATTGCCTTCGGCCTCACGGCCAGCCTGCTCGCGACGGGCGCCTCGGCCCAGGCGACGCTCAACAGCGTCAAGCAGAAGGGCTTCCTGACCTGCGGCTCGAACACCGGCCTCGCAGGCTTCGGCCTGCCGGACGCCCAGGGCAACTGGACCGGCCTCGACGTCGACCTCTGCCGCGCCATCGCGGCCGCCATCTTCGACGACCCGACCAAGGTGCGCTTCATCCCGCTCGCCGCCAAGGACCGCTTTACGGCCCTGCAGTCCGGCGAGGTCGACGTGCTGTCCCGCAACTCGACCGCGACCATGTCGCGCGACACCCAGCTCGGCCTCGACTTCCCGGTGATCAACTACTTCGACGGCCAGGGCTTCATGGTCCGCAAGAAGCTCGGCGTGTCCTCGGCAAAGGAGCTCAATGGCGCCTCGATCTGCACCCAGCAGGGCACCACGACCGAGTTGAACCTCGCCGACTACTTCCGTGCCAACAACATGAAGTACGAGGTGGTGGCCTTCGCGACCTCCGACGAAACCTTCAAGGCCTATGATTCCGGCCGCTGCGATGCGTTCACCACCGACGCTTCAGGCCTGTATGCCGAGCGCCTGCGCGCCTCGAACCCGGACGATCACATCGTTCTGCCGGAGATCATCTCGAAGGAGCCGCTCGGCCCGGCAGTGCGCCATGGCGACAACCAGTGGGGCGACATCGTGCGCTGGGTCCACAACGCCATGCTGAACGCCGAGGAACTCGGCGTCACCAAGGCCAACGTCGAGCAGATGAAGACCTCCGATAACCCGGAGATCAAGCGCCTGCTCGGCACCGAGGGCAAGTTCGGCGAGGCGATCGGCCTCACCAACGATTGGGCCGTGCGCGTGATCAAGCACGTGGGCAACTACGGCGAGATCTTCGAGAAGAACGTCGGCGAGGGCTCCAAGCTCAAGATCAAGCGCGGCCAGAACGCCCTGTGGACCAAGGGCGGCCTGCAGTACGGCATCCCCGTCCGCTAGGATCGGTTCGCTTCGGGGCGCCCGGATTTTCCGGGCGCCCTTTTATAATAGTATGAGACATTTGCCGCCAGTTCATGGCAGTCCGATGCTTCCGTGAGCAGGGGAGGACGGCCCATAGAAGCCAGCCTTCAGAGGATCAGTTCAGTGCAAACCGTTGTGAGCCAGACATCGCCGCCAAAGAAATCGTTCCTATACGATCCGAAGGTCCGCGGCGTTTTCTATCAGGCCCTTCTCGTCGCCGTCGTCGCCTATCTCTTCTACATGGCGGCGACGAACGCTATCGAGAACCTGCAGCGCGCGAAGATCGCCTCAGGTTTCGGCTTCCTCGACGTCACCGCCGGATTCGACATCAGCCAGACGCTCTTCCAGTTCAGCGCCGCCGGCTCCACCTACGGCGAGGCCTTCCTCATCGGCCTCCTGAACACTCTGCTGGTGTCGGCCATCGGCATCGTCTTCGCGACGATCCTCGGCTTCACCGTCGGCATCGCCCGCCTGTCACGCAACTGGGTCGTGGCAAAGGTTGCGATGGTCTACGTGGAGGTCCTGCGCAACATTCCGCTGCTGGTGCAGCTCCTGTTCTGGTACATCGCCGTTCTTGGGTCCCTGCCGCATCCGCGTGATTCTTACGACTTTGGCGCAGGCTTCTACCTGAACGCCCGCGGCCTCTTCATGCCGAAGCCGCTCTATGCGTCCGACGCCTGGGTCATCGGCGCCGCGCTTCTCGCCGGCATCGTCGGAACCATCGTCTATCGGCGCTGGGCCAGACGGCAGCAGGAGCAGACCGGCCAGCAATATCCGGTCGGACTCGTGACCCTGGGGCTGGTGATCGGGCTGCCGGCGGTGGCCTGGATCGTGCTCGCCCTCGTGGGCGCCAATCCCGTCGGCGTGGAGATGCCCCGCAAGGGCACGTTCAACCTGACCGGCGGCATGCAGGTCCTGCCGGAATTCGTTGCGCTCCTGCTCGGTCTGACCACCTATACGGCGGCCTTCATTGCCGAGGTGGTGCGCGCCGGCATCCTCGCCGTTTCGAAGGGCCAGACGGAGGCGGCGGATTCGCTGGGCCTCAAGCCGGGCCAGACCCTGCGCCTGGTGGTGATCCCGCAGGCCATGCGCGTCATCGTCCCGCCGCTGACCAGTCAATATCTCAACCTGACCAAGAACTCGTCGCTCGCGGTCGCGATCGGCTATCCCGATCTCGTCCAGGTCTTCATGGGGACGGTGCTGAACCAGACCGGCCAAGCCATCGAAGTCGTCACGATCACCATGGGCGTCTATCTGACGATCAGCCTCGTGACCTCGTTCATCATGAACGTGTACAACCGCCGTGTGGCGATCGTCGAGCGGTAGGATTTTCCATGAGCACCGTCGTCGATACATCTCACTTCGTTCAAGCCAAGCAGGTGGAGGCTCTGCCTCCGCCGAATCTGGCGCGCGGCCCTATCGCATGGGTGCGCGAGAACCTCTTCTCAGGCCCGCTCAACACCCTGCTGACGCTGCTGGTTCTATACCTGCTCTACGTCTCCGTCCCGCCGATGGTGGAGTTCCTCTTCATCGACGCGGTCTGGACCGGCACCGGTCGCGACGCCTGCCGCGCCGAGACCGCGGGCCGGGAGGTCGGAGCCTGCTGGGCTTTCATCTGGGACAAGATCAACTTCTTCACCTACGGGTCGTACCCGGCCGCCGAGCGGTGGCGGGTGAACGTCTTCTTCGCGCTGCTGGCCATCGGCGTCACCTGGCTCCTGTGGCTGAAGGCCCCGCGCCGCGACCTCGGGGCAGTCTATTTCTTCTGGCTCTTCCCGGTCCTATCCTACATCTTCCTCACCGGCGGCAATGCGAATTTCAGCGGCCGTTTCTGGGTCGGCTTCCTGATCTTCGGCGCCCTGCTGATCGGGATCCTGGCGTTTCTCGCAGCGCTTCTCAAGACGTCGCTGCGTCCGGCGCTCCTGATCGGGGGCGGCATCGTCGGTGCCATCGGACTCACCCTGATCCTGGTGGACATGGACTGGGGGCTCGATCCGGTCCCGACCTCGCTTTGGGGCGGCATTCTCGTCACCCTGCTCGTGGCCACCGTGGGCATCGTGTTCTCGCTGCCCTTCGGCATCCTGCTCGCCCTCGGTCGGCGCTCGAAGCTGCCCATCGTGCGGATGGCCTCGGTGATCTTCATCGAATTCGTGCGCGGCGTGCCGCTGATCACAGTCCTGATCATGGCCAACACCATGCTGCCGCTCTTCCTGCCGGGCGACGTCACCGTGGACCGCCTTCTGCGGCCCCTGATCGGCACCGCGTTCTTCGCCTCTGCCTACATGGCCGAGGTGGTGCGCGGCGGCCTTCAGGCAATCCCGAAGGGCCAGTACGAGGGCGCCATGTCGCTCGGCCTCAGCTATCCGCAGATGATGGTGTTCATCGTCCTCCCGCAGGCACTGCGGATCGTGATCCCAGGCATCGTGAACACCTTCATCGGCCTGTTCAAGGACACGTCGCTCGTCGCCATCGTGGGCATCTTCGACCTCATCAAGACCATCGAAGCGTCCCGCATCGATCCCGAATGGGCGGCGCCGACGATCAGCTACACGGGCTACGCCTTCGCGGCCTTCTTCTATTTCATCTTCTGCTGGAGCATGTCGCGCTATTCCCTCGGGGTCGAGCGACGCCTCGCGACAGGTTACAAACGGTAAGAGCCATGGCAACGACACTCGAAACCCAACAGATCCGCTCCTCTGCGGTCGATCCCAAGGCCGAGGCCGCCGTGCAGATGATCGGCGTGCACAAGTGGTACGGCGAGTTCCACGTGCTGCGCGACATCGACCTCAACGTCCGGCGCGGCGAGCGCATCGTGATCTGCGGCCCGTCCGGCTCCGGCAAATCGACGATGATCCGCTGCATCAACCGGCTCGAGGAGCACCAGAAAGGCCGTATCATCGTCGACGGCGTCGAACTCACCGACGACCTCAAGCGCATCGACGAGGTGCGCCGAGACGTCGGCATGGTGTTCCAGCACTTCAACCTCTTCCCGCACCTGACGATCCTCGAGAACTGCACGCTCGCGCCCATCTGGGTGAAGAAGATGCCCAAGAAGGAGGCGGAGGAGATCGCGATGAAGTACCTGACCCGGGTCAAGATCCCGGAGCAGGCCAACAAGTATCCGGGCCAGCTCTCGGGCGGCCAGCAGCAGCGCGTGGCGATCGCGCGCTCGCTCTGCATGAGCCCGAAGATCATGCTTTTTGACGAGCCGACCTCGGCGCTCGATCCAGAAATGGTCAAGGAGGTGCTCGACACCATGGTGAGCCTTGCCGAGGAAGGCATGACGATGCTGTGCGTGACCCACGAGATGGGCTTCGCCCGACAGGTGGCAGACCGGGTGATCTTCATGGATTACGGGCAGATCGTGGAGTCGAACACCCCGGACGAGTTCTTCAAGAACCCGCAGCACGAGCGCACGAGGCTCTTCCTGTCCCAGATCCTGCACTGATGCCTGTGGCAGAAATGGAAAAGGCCTCGAGGCATCTCGGGGCCTTTTCGTTTGGTCCAGTGCTATGCAGCGATCAAAGCTTCTGCGGCAGGTCGGTCTCGACCGGCAGGTCGTCCCGGGCGCCCCATTCGGCCCAGGAGCCGTCATAGACGACGCCGGCAGGATGCCCAGCGGTTTCAAGCGCCAGCGACAGGATCGCGGCGGACACACCCGAGCCGCAGCTCGCGATGACGGGGCGGCCCGGGTCGACGCCGGCCTCGCCGAGGGCTTGATCGATTCCCGCCTTGTCCTTCAGGCGGCCGTTGTCGACGAGCTGGGAGAACGGAACGTTCAGACTCTTCGGCATGTGTCCTGCCCTCAGTCCCGGGCGAGGCTCGGGCGCTTCCCCCCGAAAGCGATCTGCCGGCCTCGCATCCACGACCTGGACTGTATCCGATTGCAGCGCGGCCTGCACGTCCGACAATCCGGCAACGGCCTTGGCGTCGAAGGAGGGGGTGAACGTCCGCGGCTCGCGCACGCGCGGGGCCCCGGTCTCGATGGGGCGACCTTCCGCCTTCCAGGCCGGGAACCCTCCGTCGAGGACCCGGACGTCGCGGGCGCCGAAGACCCGGAACGTCCAGCGGACGCGGGGGGCGGCGAACAGGCCAGCGCCGTCGTAGACGACGATGGTCATGTCCTCGGAAATCCCCATCGCGCCGACGGCCTGCGCGAACTCCTCCGGCGAGGGCAGCATGTGGGGCAGGGGAGACGAACGATCCTTGACCGTGTCGATGTCGAACCGGACCGCTCCGGGGATGTGGCCCGCGAGATACTCCGCCTCCGGGTCTCGGTTCTGGGTCGGCAGATACCAGGAGCCGTCGACGACGACGAGATTCGGGTCGTCCAGGTGGTCCTGGAGCCAGGCGGTGGTGACGAAGGGATGGGGCATCGCGCGGCCTCCGGGTAGCGTTGGTGAGGGATCGGCTCAATCGACGAGTGACAGGCGGACGCGGCGATTCTGCTTGCCCTTCTTCTCGATGTCGGTGATCGCCACGGTTCCGATCTCGCCGGTGCGGCGGACATGGGTGCCGCCGCAGGGCTGGAGGTCGATCCCCTCGATCTCGACGAGGCGCACCCGGCCCGATCCGCGCGGGGGCTTGACCGACATGGTCTTCACCAGTCCCGGATTCGCGTCGAGCTCCTCGTCCGTGATCCAGCGCTCGGTGACGGGCGCGTCGCGGGCGATGAGGGCGTTCAGCCTGTCCGTCAGTTCCGCCTTGTCGAGCCCGGCATCTGGAATGTCGAAGTCGAGCCGCCCCTCGCCCTCGCCGATGGCGCCGCCAGTGACGGGGTAGGGCAGCACGACGCTGAGGAGGTGCAGGGCGGTGTGCACGCGCATGCGCTTGAAGCGCCGGGGCCAGTCGAGCCGGAGCTCGACCGACTCGCCCGGTTGGATCCGGGAGGCAGCCTCGGGGCCGACCAGGTGGAGCACCTGGGTTCGGTCGGGACCGTAGACGGTGTTCGTCACCTCGATCCTGTCACCGTTCGCCCGCAGGAGCGTCCCGACGTCGCCGGGCTGACCGCCACCCTGGGCATAGAACACGGTGCGATCGAGGACGACGCCGCCTTCCGGCGTGACGGCGAGAACCTGCGCTTGGCAGGAGGGAACATAGGCGTCGTCGCGGAATAGGAGCGTCGTGGCGGTCATCGTTCGTCCATCAAGTGATCTTGCGGGCGCGATGCTGACGGCATGGAGGCGGATGGGTCAAGCATTCTTCTCAGGACAGGCGGGGCTTCCCAGCCAGCTTGACCGCGCCGTCGGAGCTGCATGCGCGGCGGAATGGGCTGCGGCCCTGCGCGCGAAGAATGGAGGAAGATTATCTTCTTGAGGGGAGGGAAGGATGGCTCCGGCGGTAGGATTCGAACCTACGACCAACGGATTAACAGTCCGCTGCGCTACCGCTGCGCCACGCCGGAATATCGCCATACCTTTCAGAAGCTTGCGCTTCTCAAGACCGCGGATCTGGCGAGCCAGATGCCGCAGCGGCCTGCGGTGTGGAGGCATATAACGGGGGGCTCGCCCGGTTGCAAGCCCCTTGATTGCGACACATCTCTAAAAGCGACTGTTGCTCTTTGGGGGCGCGCTCTGCTATGGAGCAGCCGTCGCGTTCGCGGCACGCCCCGGATGGCCTCGTGGCGGAGTGGTTACGCAGAGGACTGCAAATCCTTGCACCCCGGTTCGATTCCGGGCGAGGCCTCCAAATCTTTTCTCTGAGGCAGACATGGTCGATTTCGCACAGGCGCGTCGTATGATGGTGGATAGCCAGCTGCGAACGTTCGATGTGAACGACATCCCCCTCCTGGACGCGATGGACGACGTGCCGCGGGAGCGGTTCGTGCTCCCGGGGCGGGAAGCCTTGGCCTATATCGACCAGGATATCCCGGTCGGAAACGGCGCCGAGCGCCGCTACATGCTCTCCCCCATGGTGCAGGGCCGGATGATCCAGTCCCTTGGGATCGAGCCCGGCGAGCGGGTCCTCGATGTGGCCTGCGGCCGCGGCTATTCCTCCGCCGTTCTGGCGCGGCTCGGCGCCCGGGTGACCGCCCTCGAATCGGACGAGGCCCTCGCGGCCGCCGCGCGGGACTGCCTCGCCGGCGTCGGCGCCGGGAGCGTGGCCGTGCGGAGCGGTCCGCTCGATCAGGGATGCGCGGAGAACGCCCCCTACGACGCCATTCTCGTCAACGGCGCGGTCGAGGTACGCCCTGAGGGTCTGCTCCGGCAGCTCGCCGATGGCGGGCGGCTCGTCTGCGTCAAGGGCCGCGGCCGCGCTGCCCGGACTACCCTCTATGTCCGCTCCGGCGATACCTTTGGCGAGCGCGCCCTGTTCGACGCCGCCGCCCCTCTTCTGGCCGCCTTCCAGGATCAGCCCGGCTTCACGTTCTGATGTGGCGGAGGTGTCGCTTTTTTGCGCCACCCCGTCACTAATCGGCGCGAAGCGCCCTTCGGGCGATTGCCGACTCTAGCCCCTTCGGTATTGTTTCGCTTTGAGTCGGGTTCGATTAGAAGATCTAAAGGTCGGTGCGCGCGTTCCTGCGTGAGCCGACAGGCAGGTGGGCGTGAACAGCAGTCAGTTCCTTAAAAAGTACCGCGCTCTCTACGGCGTCATGACTTCCGCCTTGGTGTTGGCGGCCGCTTCCGGCGCCTCCTCGGAGACTCTCGAAAGCGCGCTGGCCAAAGCCTATGGCAACAACCCGACCCTGAACTCGGTTCGCGCTTCGGTCCGCGCCACGGATGAGAGCGTGGCCATCGCCAAGTCCGGGTATCGCCCGCAGATCAGCGGCACTGCCCAGGTGGGGCGAACGTTCTCCGACGTCACCCGCCCGGGGCAGGGCAGCAACACCACGACCCTGACCCCCCGTTCGGTAGGCGTCCAGGTCGAGCAGTCAATCTTCAACGGATTTCGGACGCAGAATTCGGTCCGACAGGCCGAATCCTCCGTCTTCGGCGCGCGCGAGAATCTCAACAACAACGAGCAGAACATCCTCGCCGATGCCGCCACGGCCTATATGGACGTGCTGCGTGACACCGCGATCCTCGACCTTCAGCGCAACAACGTCGAGGTGATCGACGAGCAGCTGCGCCAGACCCGCGACCGCTTCAACGTGGGTGAGGTGACCCGCACCGACGTGGCCCAGGCGGAATCCCGTCTGGCGTTGGCGCGTGCCAACGCCAGCGCCGCCGAGTCCACCCTGCGCGCGAGCATCGCCACTTATCGGCAGATCATCGGCACCGAGCCGCGCCAGCTGGCGCCGGGCCGTCCCCTGGACCGGCTCCTGCCCCGGTCGGTCGACCAGGCGCTCCGGATCGCCTTGAACGAGCATCCGGCCATCAAGTCTGCCCAGCATTCGGTGGACGTGGCCGAACTGCAGGTGAAGGTCGAGCAGGGCGCTCTGGCGCCGCAGCTCGGCGTCGTCGGCCGGGTCGAGCAGAGCTACGATAACCAAGTCTCAGGCGACCGCGCCCTGACGGCCT
This sequence comes from Microvirga sp., assembly GCA_035645535.1. Taxonomy (GTDB): domain Bacteria; phylum Pseudomonadota; class Alphaproteobacteria; order Rhizobiales; family Beijerinckiaceae; genus Microvirga. The sequence continues at coordinate 52,567 of DASQMJ010000034.1, forward strand.
CCGTGGTCGCCCAGCTGACGGTTCCGATTTACGAAGGCGGGCAGGCCTACGCGAGCACCCGTCAGGCCAAGGAAACCGCTGGCCAGCGCCGTCTCGAGGCCGATGCGGTCCGCGAACAGGTCCGGGCGTTCGTCATCACCTCCTGGGGCCAGCTTGAAGCCGCCCGTGCCCAGATCTCGGCCGCCCAGGCCCAAGTGGACGCGGCCGAGACCGCCCTCAACGGTGTCCGCGAGGAGGCCCGCGTAGGCCAGCGCACCACCCTCGACGTCCTCAACGCCCAGCAGGAACTGCTCAACGCGCGCGTGAACCTCATTACCGCCCAGCGCGACCGGGTCGTCGCTTCCTATTCGGTCGTGCAGGCGATGGGCCGCCTGAACTCCCGCGCCCTCGGCCTTGCGGTCAACCATTACACGCCGAAGATCCACTACGATCAGGTCAAGGACCTCTGGGGCGGTCTGACCACCCCCGACGGGCGCTGAAAAATACCGGGCGACAACGCAACAGTTCGCTTGGCTCTACTTGCTTCCTGCCTGCCGCGTGAAATACTTAAGACATTCGTAAGAATGTGATTCTTAAGCTCAATAAAATAAGCGGCGGGCGGGGCAGATGACTACAGTTGGCGCAAAGCTCAATGAACCTTCGATGGAAGAAATACTGGCTTCCATCAGGCGTATTATTGCGGACGATCAGGAGACCCTTCAAATCGTCCAGGGCCCGGGCGAGCCGAAGGAGGGTTCGCCTCTCCGGAACGTCTTGGACCTGACGGAGCGGCACGTCGCAGCCGATGTCCGGTCGGCTCCGTTGGATATGGATTCCGAGGCGACTATCGCCTTGTCCCTGGAGGACGAGGGGGAGTTCCCGGAGGAGACGGAAGCGGCCGATTTTTCCGCGACTGCCAAGGCAGAGCAGGCGGAGCCCCCGCGGCCGGCGGCGCCGCCCACAAGAGCCCCGGCCATGCCGGTGATCGAGCCTGCGATGGAGGAAACGCTCCTGTCGGATGCGGCAAACGCTTCCGTCCTCGGCTCCTTCGAGCGACTCGGGGCCTCCATGGTGCAGAGCAGCCCCAAGACCCTGGAGGACTTGGCGAAGGAGATGCTGCGCCCCATGCTCAAGACGTGGCTGGACGACAATCTTCCGCTCCTCGTCGAGCGGCTCGTGCAGGCCGAAATCGAGCGCATCGCCCGCAGCCGGCGCTGAGTTTGTTTTCCTTCGGTTGACTTCGCCTCACCGGTCCGGTTTGTAGCCGTCTTGCTTGCGCATTTGGTGCGCCAACCTGCCGGTACAGACCCATGATGGACAAGACGTTCGATCCCGCCGCCGTCGAGGCGCGCATTTCCGCCCGCTGGGAGGAGGCCGAAGCCTTCAAGGCCGGGCGGCAGGATCGTAAGGACGCCGCCCCCTATACGATCGTGATCCCGCCGCCGAACGTGACGGGTTCGCTCCACATGGGGCATGCGCTCAACAACACGATTCAGGACATTCTCTGCCGTTTCGAGCGCATGCGGGGCCGCGACGTGCTCTGGCAGCCTGGCATGGACCATGCCGGTATCGCCACCCAGATGGTGGTCGAGCGCCAGCTCATGGAACAGCAGATCCACCGGCGTCAGCTCGGCCGGGAGGAGTTCGTCAGGCGGGTCTGGGCCTGGAAGGAGGAATCCGGCGGCAGGATCAAGTCCCAGCTCCAGCGCCTCGGCGCCTCCTGCGACTGGTCGCGCGAGCGCTTCACCATGGACGAGGGCCTGTCTCGGGCCGTGCTGAAGGTCTTCGTGGATCTGTACAAGCAGGGCCTGATCTACAAGGACAAGCGCCTCGTGAACTGGGACCCCAAGTTCCAGACCGCGATTTCGGACCTGGAGGTGCAGCAGGTCGAGGTGAAGGGCAACCTCTGGCATATCCGCTACCCGGTCGAGGGCGACGAGGGCCGCTTCATCACGGTCGCCACGACGCGTCCCGAGACGATGCTGGGAGACGTGGCCGTCGCTGTCCATCCGGAGGACGAGCGCTACAGGGATCTGATCGGCAAGTTCGCCATCCTGCCCCTCGTCGGCCGCCGCATTCCGATCGTTGCCGACGAGTATTCGGACCCAGAGAAGGGCACGGGCGCGGTGAAGATCACCCCGGCGCACGACTTCAACGACTTCGAGGTCGGCAGGCGCCACAAGCTGCCGCTCGTCAACATTCTGGGGCCTGAAGCGGAGCTGCAGCTCGCCGGCAACGAGGCGTTCCTGGCCGGACTGCCTTCGACCGGGGAACTCGAGGCAGTTCTTGCCCTCCATGGGCTCGACCGAGCCGAGGCGCGCAAACGCATCGTCGCCCTGCTCGAGGAGAAGGAATTCCTCGTCCAAATCGAGCCCCACACACACATGGTGCCCCACGGTGACCGCTCGGGCGTGGTGATCGAGCCCTATCTCACGGACCAGTGGTACGTGAACGTGAAGCCGCTCGCCGAGCGGGCGCTCGCCGCCGTGCGCAAGGGGCAGACCAAGTTCGTGCCCGAGAACTGGGAGAAGACCTACTTCCAGTGGCTCGAGAACATCGAGCCGTGGTGCGTGTCGCGCCAGCTCTGGTGGGGCCACCAGATCCCGGCCTGGTACGATGACCAGGGCAACACCTACGTGGCCATGAGCGAGGAGGAGGCCAAGGCCGAAGCCCACGCCAAGCACGGTCGCGACGTGGCGCTCTCCCGCGACGAGGACGTGCTCGACACCTGGTTCTCCTCGGCCCTATGGCCGTTCTCGACGCTTGGCTGGCCGGACGAAACGCCGGAGCTGCAGCGCTACTACCCGACCAACACCCTGGTGACCGGCTTCGACATCATCTTCTTCTGGGTCGCCCGCATGATGATGATGGGCCTGCACTTCATGGACGAAGTGCCGTTCGACACGGTCTACATCCACGCCCTCGTCCGCGACGAGAAGGGCGCCAAGATGTCGAAGTCGAAGGGGAACGTGATCGATCCCCTCGAGCTCATCGACCAGTACGGCGCCGATGCGCTGCGGATGACCCTCTCGGCCATGGCGGCGCAGGGCCGCGACATCAAGCTCAGCGTCCAGCGCGTCGAGGGCTACCGCAACTTCGCGACCAAGATCTGGAACGCGGCGCGCTTCGCCGAAATGAACGAGTGCCGGCGCGTGGAAGGCTTCGATCCGGCTTCCGTCAAGGAGACGCTCAACAAATGGGCGCTCAGCGAATGCGCCAAGGCCGTGGACGAGGTCGCGGCCGGCATCCAGGCCTACAAGTTCAACGAAGCGGCGCTCGCCGCCTATCGCTTCGTCTGGAACGTGTTCTGCGACTGGACGCTGGAACTCGCGAAGCCCGTGCTCCAGGGCGAGGATTCTCCCGCCAAGGAGGAGACCCGCGCCACCATCGCGTTCGTGCTCGACGAGATCTGCAAGCTGCTGCATCCCTTCATGCCGTTCCTCACCGAGGAGCTGTGGGCGATTAAGGGTCAGGAGGGGCCGAAGCGCGAGAAAATTCTGGCGCTCACCCAGTGGCCGGATCTCAAGCATCTCGTGGACGAGGTGGCGGAGGCCGAGATCGGTTGGGTGGTCGACCTCGTCACCGAGGTGCGCTCCGCCCGCTCCGAGACGAACGTCCCGGCCGGCGCACAGATCCCGCTCGTCCTGGTCAATCCGTCGGCGGACGTGCAGGCCCGCGTCGGGCGCTGGGGCGACATCGTCAAGCGTCTCGCACGCCTGTCCGAGATCGGTACGGCCCATGCGGCGCCGAAGAGCTCGATTCAGCTCCTGATCCGCGGCGAGGTGGCGGCGCTGCCTCTGGAGGGTGTGATCGACCTTGCGGCTGAGCGCGCCCGTCTCGCGAAGGAGATCCAGAAGCTCGAATCCGAGATCGTCAAGATCGACGCGAAGCTGGGGAACGCGGACTTCCTCAAGCGCGCTCCGGAAGAGGTGGTCGAGGAGCAGCGCGAGCGCCGCGACGAGGCCCTTTCGCGTAAGGCGAAGATGGAAGAGGCGCTGGGCCGCCTGAAGGACGTTTAAGATTGGAGGGCCGCTTCGTAGCGGCCCTTTCCGTTTCTAGGCCGTCGCGGACGGGTCATTGCTGCGGACGAGGTGAAGGATCGGGAACGGCTTTCCGGACCCATCGAGTTCGGAGCGCCCTACTTGGCGGAAGCCTAGCTTTCTGTAGAACGCACAGGCTCCCTCGTTCTGCTCGTTCACGTCGACCGCCAACTCACCGGCGAGTGCTGCCGCATGAGCGATCAGGGCTCTGCCGATTCCTTTGCCATGCTGGAACGGGTGAACGAAGAGTGCATCGATCTTGTTGCCCGTCATCCCCATGAAGCCCTCCGCCTCGTCGTCGTATCCGGCGGCGATCCAGAACGATTGCGACGGCAGGTACTGGTCACGCACCTGCTCGGCATAGAACGCAAGGTCAGCCTCCGTCAGGAAGCTGTGCGTCGCACGCACTGCCTCAAGCCAGATGGTGAACATCGCAGGCAGATCGGTGGATCGGGACGGACGTATTGTGATCACGCGGGGCTCGAAGGTTTGTGGGTGGATGGAGATCTGCCATAACGCGAACGAGTCGGAAACCCGACGGCGCAGCGCTCTTCCCGGCTGAACTCCGACTTTACTGCGCACTAACCTAGGATGAAATCCGCCACCAGCTTCACGTTGAGGACCACGATCACTGCCGCGATGAGCCCGGCGACGACCGTGAGCCAGCGTGGCGCCACCATGTCACCCATCTTGGACTTCGACGCCGTCATGGAAACCAGGGGCACGACCGCGAAGGGAAGCTGAAGGCTCAGGACCACCTGGCTGAGGATCAGCAGGCGCGCGGTGCCGCTCTCGCCATAGGCGATGGTCACCACGGCGGCCGGCACGATGGCGAGTCCGCGGGTGACGAGGCGGCGGGCCCAGGGTGGCATGCGGAAGTCGATGAAGCCCTCCATCACGACCTGACCCGCCATGGTGGCCGTAACCGTGGAGTTCAGACCGCAGCAGAGCAGGGCAATGCCGAAGAGGGTCGGCGCGATGGCGGCGCCGAGGAGCGGCTCCAGCAGGGTATGGGCCTCGCCGATCTCGGCGATCTCGGTGCGTCCCGAATGGTGGAAGACGGCGGCTGCCAGGATGAGCAGCGACGCGTTGATGGTGAGCGCGAACATGAGCGCAACGGTCGAATCGAGGGTCGCGTAGCGCAGGGCCTCGCGCCGCTCGGGCAGGGTGTCGCCATAGGCGCGGGTCTGCACGATGCCGGAGTGGAGATAGAGATTGTGCGGCATCACCGTCGCGCCGAGGATGCCGAGCGCCAGGTAGAGCATATCCGGGTTGCTGACGATCTCCGTCGTCGGCGCGAAGCCGCGGACGACCGCGCCCCAATCGGGGTCGGCGAGGGCGATCTGGACGCCGAAGCACAGGGCGATCACACCGAGCAGGCTAATCACGAAGGCCTCGACCCAGCGGAAGCCGAGATTCTGCAGGTAGAGGATCAGGAACACGTCGAGCGCCGTGATCATCACGCCGATCTCGAGCGGAAGCCCGAAGAGAAGGTTGAGGCCGATAGCGGTGCCGATGACCTCCGCCAGGTCGGTGGCGCAGATGGCGAGTTCCGCGAGCGCCCACAGCACCCAGGCGACCGGTCGCGGGTAGGCGTCGCGGCAGGCTTGCGCGAGGTCGCGGCCGGTGGCGATGGCAAGACGCGCGCAGAGCGCCTGGAGCAGGATCGCCATGATGTTGGAGATCAAGGCGACCGAGAGCAGGGCGTAGCCGAACTTCGAGCCGCCGGCGAGGGAGGTGGCCCAGTTGCCTGGATCCATGTAACCCACCGCCACGAGATAGCCGGGCCCGAGAAAGGCAGCCACGCGTCGCCACCTGGATCCGGGCCGGACCGCGATCGACCGGCTGACCTCCGGCAGGGACAACGTCGTCCGGGTCCTGCGCCATCCGGTGTCGGGAACTGGGCGATGCGGCGTCACGATGTTCATGGAAAACTGCAGTTGCAAATCATTCGCAATTTAAAAGTTAGCCTGTTGCAATTGTCCCGGCAAGGCCTCCTTCGGGCCCAAACGCGATGCAAAGGAGGGCCTGGGGCTCTCCAAATGACTGCCCCCTGCGCTATGAACTGTGTCCGGAAGATCCGGCCAGGACGATCGATGATGACAAGACCCGCCGGTTTTGCTCTAGCTGTGGGACCGAGAGGCCGAAGCGGCCCGACGAGGACATGGAACGTGCTTGAAAGTGTGCTGATCGCCAATCGCGGCGAGATCGCGTGCCGCATCATCCGAACCGCCAAGCGACTGGGCATGCGTACCATCGCGGTCCATTCGGAGGCCGATTCGGACACTCTCTTCGTCCGCATGGCCGACGAGTCCCACCTGATAGGCCCGGCCCCGGCGCGCGACAGCTACCTCCAGATCGAGCGCATCCTCGACGTGGCCCGCAGGACCGGTGCCGCCTGCATCCACCCCGGTTACGGCTTCCTGTCGGAGCGGGCCGAGTTCGCGGAGGCCTGCGCCCAGGCGGGCATCGTCTTCGTCGGTCCGCCGGCCTCCGCCATCAAGGCCATGGGCCTGAAGGACGCCGCGAAGGCGCTCGTGCAGCAGGCGGGGGTTCCGGTGGTGCCGGGCTACCACGGATCCAAGCAGGACCCGGACTTCCTGCGCCAGAAGGCCTACGAGATCGGCTATCCGGTTCTCATCAAGGCGGTGGCCGGCGGCGGCGGCAAGGGCATGAGGCGCGTGGAGAAGGCGGCCGATTTCGACGCCGCCCTGGAGAGCGCGCAGCGCGAGGCGCAGAATGCCTTCGGCGATCCACGGGTGCTGGTGGAGAAATACATCCTCTCTCCACGCCATATCGAGATCCAGGTCTTCGCCGACCAGGAAGGCAACGTGGTGCACCTCTTCGAGCGTGACTGCTCGCTCCAGCGCCGACATCAGAAGGTGATCGAGGAGGCGCCTGCGCCCGGCATGACGCCTCAGATGCGCGAGGTGATGGGCAAGGCCGCCGTCGAGGCGGCGCGCGCGGTCGGCTACGTGGGCGCCGGCACCGTCGAGTTCATCGCGGACGGCCGCGAGGGCCTGCGTCCCGACCGATTCTACTTCATGGAGATGAACACGCGCCTCCAGGTGGAGCATCCTGTCACGGAAGCGATCACCGGCCTCGACCTCGTGGAACTCCAGTTCCGCGTCGCCTCGGGCGAGTGGCTGCCCTTCAACCAGGACGACCTCGAGATCCACGGCCATGCGGTCGAGGCGCGGGTCTACGCCGAGGATCCGGAAAAGGAGTTCCTGCCGTCCACCGGCAAGCTCTGGGCGCTCGATTTCCCGGAAGGCGAGGGGATTCGCATCGACACCGGCGTGCAGCCGGGAGACGAGGTGACGCCCTACTACGATCCCATGATCGCGAAGGTGATCGCCCACGGGGCGACGCGGGAGGAAGCGCTCACGCGGCTTGGCACCGCCCTTGGCAACACCATCGTGGCGGGCCCGAAGACCAATGTCGCCTTCCTGAAGAAGCTCTGCGAGGCGAAGGAGTTCAGGGAAGGGCAGTTCGACACGGGCTATATCGACCGCAATCTCGAGAACCTCGGGGCGGTGCCGCAGCCGGCCGATGCGGAGGCCGTTCGCCTTGGCGTGCTCCGATTGCTGGACCGCGACTTCGACGAGCGCACCTACCGCGCGACGATTCAGGCCGCCGCGGTGACGACCGCGTGGGACGACCATGATGGTTTCCAGCTGACCGGACCGCGCCGCCAGGGACTACCCGTCATGGTCGATGGCGAGCGCGTGGATGTTGCCGTGGAATGGCCAGATCCGAGCTCGCATCATGCTAACATCAACGTTGCGGTGCGTTGGGGCGGCGGCGTCTCGCATTTGCTCGACGACTACATGACACTTGATCCGCGCCACTTCACCCTCACGGACGACGGCGTCATCGTGCTCCACGACGGCCGCCAGACCCGCGTCTCCCTGCATGACCCCTTCGACGTCGATCTCGAGCACATGGACGAGGGCGGCTCGGTGAAGGCGCCGATGCACGGCAAGCTCATTGCCGTCTTCGTGCAGCCGGGCGATCGGGTCGAGAAGGGGCAGCGTCTCGCCGTCGTCGAGGCGATGAAGATGGAGCACGTGCTCGTCGCGCCGTCCGACGGAGAGGTGGCGGAGATCGCTGCCGAACCCGGCGCGCAGGTGGCTGAAGGGGCGCGGCTGATCGTTCTCAAGTCCGAGGAGTGACCTGCGGCGCATCGTCCGGTTCTCGACCGGACCCTGCGCATGGTTGAACATTCGAATGTCCCTGCACCTCATCAAGCTCTGCGTCGGCTGCGATTCGATTTCCGATCTGGAGGAATGGATCGAGGAGAACCGCGCCCATCACCGGCGCCTCGGGCGCGACTACGAGCAGACGCATACCACGCGAATGGTGCCGAAGCGCGTCGAGGAGCTGCTCGACGGTGGCTCTCTGTACTGGGTCATCCGCGGTCAGGTCGCGTGCCGTCAGACGCTGCTCGACATCAGGCCGTTCACCGATGGCGACGGCGTCGGCCGCTGCCGGCTCGTGCTGGAGCCGAAGGTGATCCCCGTCGCGCCGCGTCCCTTCAGGCCGTTCCAAGGCTGGCGCTACCTCGATCCGAATGAGGCGCCCCGCGACATCGATCCGAAGGCCGGCGATCTCGCCACCATGCCCGAGGACCTGCGTCGCGAGCTCGCAGAGCTCGGCCTGCTCTAACATTTGTTAACGAGAGAGATGTCCATGCGCCTTCCCGTCGTTCTCGCCCTCCTGCTCGCGGGCTCAGGGTCTGCGGTTGCGAAAGAGTGCCGCATGCCGGACGTGCCGCCCGGCGTGCAGGTGCAGCTGCCACCGGAATGCCGGCAGGCCGACCGGCGCGACGCCGCGCGCGCGGCCGAGCGCGGTGCCGTCAGGGGCGACCGGGGTTTCGTCGATGTGGGGGGCGGAACGCAGGTCAGGATCGGCGGTCGCGTTAGGGGTGAAATGGGCATCAGCCGTTAGTCTTTTTCCCTAATCAGGCCCTTGGAACCGCAAAGCCACGATTCGCATTTGCTCAGCAGTTCAGTTGAGTGGAGGTGGCGATGCTTCTAGTGGCATCCGAAGGCCGGCACTGGCGTTACGAAGTGTGCGAACACGCGGACGGGTACCTCGTCCAAATGCGCGATCTGGCAACAGGCGATCTGGACGAGGAGTTTTCGACGATCTTCCGCACCCTTCCAGTCGCATTTGCCTACGCCGAAATGTCGGCCGCCTATGAGCGCTACGCCGCCTCCGAACTCGAAATCAGCGAGAATTCACAAGCCGACGACGACCAGATCGAGATCGATGTGGAAGCGACCGAGCGCCACTTCATCGATCTGAGCGACCGGCTGCACGACGTCGGCATCAACGGGGTCGTCGTCCAGGCCTGGGAGCGGGAGCGTCAGCGCAGCCCGACCCGCCGCCTGCACTGATCCCGCAGGTTCACGACCATCCTCGCGGCCGCCCACCGACGGGCGCCAATTCGCCGCAAGACCCTACGGGCAGCCATGTATAAACGAGAGGCGCATTTACAAGCGCCTCTTCCCCGCCCACATCTGACGTCGGGGAACACGAACATGATGCTGCTTTACGGAATCGCGATCGCCGGCCTCCTGTGGTGGCTCGCGAAGATCTATGCGCGCTCGGACACCGCAGCCCTTGCCAAAGCGCTGAAAGTCGTCGTCGGGGTGATCGCCATCGGTGCCGCCGTGGTCCTGGGCGCCAAGGGCCAGTTCGGGATGGCGCTGCTCACGGGCGGCATCGGGGCGTGGACCCTCGGCTGGAGCGGGATCGACCTTCCGGGTCTCCTGCGGCGCTCCTCGGGCGGCACGGCCGGCCGCTTCTCCCGCATCCGCTCGGCCATGATCGAGATGGACATCGACCACGCCACCGGCGCGATGGACGGCATGGTCCTGGCCGGCGGGTTGGCCGGCCGGCGCTTCTCCAGCCTGGACCGGGGAAGCCTCGGACGCCTCTATGAGGAGTGCAGCGCCCTCGATCCAGAGGGCACGGCGCTGCTAGAGGAATATTTTGATCGCCGGTTTGCCGGCTGGCGTGAATACGCTCAGGGAGATCGTGACACGCGGACGCGCGTTCATGCGCATGCGGGCGTAATGACGAAAGAGGAGGCCTATCAGGTCCTGGGGCTTCAGCCGGGAGCGAGCCTCGACGAGATCCAGAAAGCGTATCGGACGCTGATGAAGAAACTCCATCCCGACCAGGGGGGGACGGCGTATCTCGCGGCCCGGGTAAACCAGGCCCGGGAAACCTTGTTGAGCCGACATCGCTGATACTCCACGCGCGATCCGGTTGTCAGGAATGCGACGGCGCGGATACGCGCGCCGTCGCCGGTATCGATCAGCCTCGCGAGGCGAAGCAGGCGAAACCGCTCTTCTTCAGGCTCTTGCAGGCCCGCTCGGCTGCGGCGGATTCGTCGAAGCCGGAGAAGCGGGCGCGGTACAGGGTGCTGCCGTCCTTCGTGACCTTCTCGGTGAAGGGCGAGGCCTTGGCCAGGAGCTTGCCGGACTTCGACTTGGCGGCATCGAGCATCGCCTTGGCCTTGTCCTCGTCGTCGGTGGCGCCGAGCTGGATCACCCAGCCGGTCACCGCCGGACGCTTGCTCTCGGCGGCCTTGGGCTCCTCGGCCTTCGAGGCCTCCACCTTGAGGGCGGCGGTCCGGGTCGGGGCAGGCGTGGACGGAGCCGGCGTCGCGGGAACGCGGTCCTCGATCTTGGCCTGAGGCGCGGCCTTCGGGGCCGGAATCGGCGCGGGCTGGGCCGCTGCCGGCAGGGCGGCGAAGGCCTGTACGTTCTGCGGCACCGGATCCGGGCCCTTCTGCCAGCGGATTGCCGGGCCGGAGGACGGGGTCGTGGTGGAGCTGGCGCCGGTCGCGGAAGCCACGACGGGACGCAGGGCGGTCAGGTCGAGGGGCTTGCGCGCTGCAGGCGTGGGCGTCGTGGCAGCCGCCACGGGAGCGGGAGCCGGTTCCGCGGCAGGCGCGGCGCTCACGGCAGGAGCCGGAGAGGCGTCGGCGACCACGGTCACGGGCTGACTGCCCTCAGTCACAGCCGGCGTCTGCCGGTTGCCCGCATAGGCCCGGGGCAGGGCGTCGCCGACGAGGGCGGCCATCCGGTTGTCGCGGCTGGCGGCCGAGCGCCCGCCGAGAACGACCGCCACGATATGGCGGTTGTCCGTCTTGACGTTCGTCAGCACGTTGAAGCCCGAGGCGCCGATGAAGCCGGTCTTGATGCCGTCGACGCCTTCGATCCGGCCCAGGAGCCGGTTGTGGTTCCGGTGGCTCGCGCCCGCATAATTGAAGACGCGGGTGCTGAAGTATGCATAGTACTTAGGAAAGCGGTCCTGAATTGCGCGGCCGAGGGTGATCAGGTCCCGCGCGGTCGTCACCTGCTCGGGATTCGGCAGGCCGGAGGCGTTCCGGTAGACGGTCTTGGTCATGCCGAGGGAGCGCGCCTTGCGGGTCATCATCTCGGCGAAGGCCTCCTCGCTTCCGGCGAGGTTTTCGGCGACCGTCACGGCGATGTCGTTGGCCGATTTGGTCACCAGGGCCTTGATGGCGTCTTCCACCGCGATCGTGCTGCCGGCCGGTAGGCCGAGTTTCGAAGGCGGCTGCCGGGCCGCGTTGGCCGAGATCCGCAGCGGCGTGTCGAGGGTGATCCGGCCCTGCTCCAGCTGCTCGAACAGGAGGTAGAGGGTCATGACCTTCGTGATCGACGCGGGATGCCGCAGGGCATCCGCATTCTCGGCCTCGAGAACCCGGCCGGTCTTGACGTCGACGACCATCGCGGCCGTGGGCGGGTTGTAGCCGCCGCCGGCGTTCTTGGACTTGCGGCGGGCCGCTTCTGCGGGTGAGGAGAGGGCGATGGCAATGGATGTGGCGACGCCAACGATCGCCAAGGTTCTGCGACGTCCGGCCCAAACTGAATTCATACTCAAAAAATCCCTGTTTTCACTAGGTCTCAGGCCTCCACGCCAGCCGCTCCTTACTGGAGATCGTTGCCGGCGCGACACAGTCCTCAACGGTAGGAGATCGCAGTTACGGCGGGGTTAACGGCGGGTCCCTTGATGCTTTATTTGTTGTGCACTGCACAATAATCTTGACGAATTTTGTGCAGTGCACATATAATGAATTATTGTTGGCTTGGCAGCCAGTATGCCAGCAAAGCACTCAAAAGCCGAGGTTCATGATGATTAACTCGTTCGAACAGATTCAGAAGTTCGGCCAGGGCAACCTGGACGCCGCCATGAAGGCCTTCAACGCTTTCTCGAGCAATGCGCAGGCCATTGCCGCCGAGTCCGCGGAATTCGCCCGGAAGTCGTTCGAGCACAATACCTCGACGATCGAGAAGCTTTTCGGTGTCCGCACCCTCGACAAGGCGATCGAGATCCAGACCGACTACGTCAAGGACGCCTACGATAGCCTCGTCAGCCAATCCACCAAGCTGGGCGCCCTCTACACCGCCCTGGCGACGGATGCGATCAAGCCCTTCGAGGGCATCCTGGCCAAGAAGACCGCGGCCTGAGCCCAGGACTGCATTCCCGCTGTTGAAACGCCCGGCCCTCGGCCGGGCGTTTTGCATTGGAGGCCCGGGAGCCGGACGAATTCACAGGCCATCTACAGGCTCCGGCGCCGTGTCCAAGAGTCGCCCTCCACCGCAGCCTGCGACGTCCCATCTGGTTGATCTAGCGATTTGGATGGAGCGACTATACATTTGGTATTGCGTCGCGGCCGGTACCAAAGCGGGGGTCGCGCCGGGACAAGGAAAAGGGTCGGTCATACAATCATGCGGCGGTTAGCTCAGGGCGCTTTGGCCCGTTCGGAGCAGGTTCCCGTGTCCAGTGCCGGGCCGCAGGGCCCCGGCGGCGGGGACGACGGCGGTCGCTCGAACACAGCCATCATCACAAAAGTCAAGCCGCGGACGAAACGGCCGAACCTGTACCGCGTTCTCCTTCTGAACGACGACTACACTCCCATGGAGTTCGTGGTGCATGTGCTGGAACGCTTCTTCAACAAGAACCGGGAGGACGCCACCCGGATCATGCTCCACGTGCACCAGAACGGCGTCGGAGAATGCGGAGTTTTTACTTACGAAGTGGCGGAGACGAAGGTGACCCAGGTGATGGATTTCGCCCGGAAGCACCAGCACCCTCTGCAGTGCGTTATGGAAAAGAATTAGCCGAGACCCCGTCTCACAAAGGATAAGCCGTTGCCGAGCTTTTCTCGCAGTCTTGAACAAGCCCTCCATCGAGCTCTCGCTCTCGCCGGCGAGCGCCGCCACGAGTACGCGACCCTGGAGCACCTCCTCCTCGCGCTGATCGACGATCAGGACGCGGCGGCGGTCATGCGGGCCTGCAACGTCGATCTGGACGTCCTGCGCCGCAATCTGGTCGAGTACGTGGACACCGAGCTCGCCAACCTCGTCGCCGACGGGCGGCAGGATTCCAAGCCGACCGCGGGCTTCCAGCGGGTGATCCAGCGTGCGGTCATCCACGTCCAGTCCTCCGGCCGGGACGAGGTGACGGGCGCCAACGTGCTCGTCGCCATCTTCGCCGAGCGCGAGAGCCATGCGGCTTATTTCCTGCAGGAGCAGGACATGACCCGCTACGACGCGGTCAACTACATCAGCCACGGCATCGCCAAGCGCCCGGGCCTGTCCGAAGGCCGGACACCCCGCGGCACCGAGGAGGAGTCGAACGAGCGCCCGACCCAGGACGAGGCCGATTCACGTCCGAAGAAGAAGGGCGACGCGCTCGATGCTTACTGCGTCAACCTCAACAAGAAGGCCCGTGAAGGGAAGATCGACCCGCTCATCGGCCGCGAGGCCGAGGTGCAGCGCACGATCCAGGTCCTGTGCCGCCGCCAGAAGAACAATCCCCTTCTCGTCGGCGATCCAGGCGTCGGCAAGACTGCCATTGCGGAGGGACTCGCCCGCAAGATCATCCGCGGCGAGGTGCCGGAGGTCCTCAAGGACGCCACCGTCTTCGCTCTGGACATGGGCACGCTGCTCGCCGGCACCCGCTACCGCGGCGACTTCGAGGAGCGCCTGAAGCAGGTAATGAAGGAGATCGAGGCGCATCCCAAGGCGATCATGTTCATCGACGAGATCCACACGGTGATCGGCGCCGGGGCCACCTCCGGCGGCGCGATGGACGCCTCTAACCTCCTCAAGCCGGCCCTCGCGCAGGGCACCCTGCGCTGCATCGGCTCGACGACCTACAAGGAGTACCGCCAGTACTTCGAGAAGGACCGCGCCCTCGTGCGCCGGTTCCAGAAGATCGACGTGAACGAGCCGTCGGTTCCGGACGCGATCGAGATCGTCAAGGGCCTGAAGCCCTATTTCGAGGAGTTCCACAAGCTCCGCTACACCAATGAGGCCGTGAAGGCCGCGGTGGAGCTCTCGGCCCGCTACATCAACGACCGCAAGCTGCCGGACAAGGCGATCGACGTAATCGACGAGACCGGCGCCTCGCAGATGCTGCTGCCCGAGAACCGGCGCAAGAAGACCATCGGCATCAAGGAGATCGAGGCCACCATCGCCACGATGGCCCGCATCCCGCCCAAGACCGTATCGAAGGACGATGCGGAGGTGCTCGCCCACCTCGACGCGACCCTCAAGCGGGTGGTCTACGGTCAGGACAAGGCCATCGAGGCCCTCACCTCGGCGATCAAGCTCGCACGGGCCGGCCTGCGCGATCCGGAAAAGCCCATCGGCTCCTACCTCTTCGCGGGTCCGACCGGCGTCGGCAAGACCGAGGTGGCCCGGCAGCTCGCCACGTCTCTGGGCGTCGAGCTCCTGCGCTTCGACATGTCGGAGTACATGGAGCGCCACACGGTCAGCCGCCTCATCGGCGCGCCTCCCGGCTATGTGGGCTTCGACCAGGGCGGCCTGCTGACCGACGGCATCGACCAGCACCCGCACTGCGTGCTCCTGCTCGACGAGATCGAAAAGGCGCATCCGGATCTGTTCAACATCCTGCTCCAGGTCATGGACCACGGGAAGCTGACGGACCACAACGGGAAGCAGGTCGACTTCCGGAACGTGATCATCATCATGACCACGAATGCCGGTGCCGCCGACATGGCCCGTCCGGCCTACGGCTTCACCCGCACCAAGCGCGAGGGTGACGACACGGAGGCGGTCAACCGGCTGTTCACGCCGGAGTTCCGCAACCGTCTGGACGCCATCATCTCGTTCGGCCACCTGCCGAAGGAAGTGGTCCAGAAGGTCGTCGACAAGTTCGTGCTCCAGCTCGAAGCCCAGCTCGCCGACCGCAACGTCACCATCGAGCTGACGGACGAGGCCCGCGAGTGGCTGGTCGAGCATGGCTACGACGAAGCCATGGGCGCCCGCCCGATGGGCCGTCTGATCCAGATGACCATCAAGACGCCCCTGGCGGACGACATCCTGTTCGGCCGCCTGAAGGACGGCGGTGCGGTCCGCGTGGTGGTCAAGACCGACGAGATCGGCCTCCAGACCCTTGGGTTCGAGTACCCCGAAGGGCCTGTGAAGCCGAAGCCCGAGACGGATGTCGTCAAGGCCAAGAAGAAGCCCCGCGCCAAAGCCAGCGGTGCCTCGAAGGCGAAAAAGTCGGTGAAACCGAAGGGATCGGGTGGTAATGGAGGCGGAGGCATCCGCACCGTTCCGAAGGTTCCGCTGGTTAGAGCATGACGACCGAACTTCACAAGGGCCCCTTGGAGACCGCCTCCGCGGTCTCCGCTCACCCCAAGCTGACCTGGCGCCAGCAGCGCGAGGTTCGGCGGCGGCGGCGCGTATGGTTCGAGGAGATCCTGGGCTGGATCCTCGTTCCCATCATCCTGGTGGGCAGCTATTGGCTGATTGGGGTGATCCTGCACTCGCTCGGCACGTCCATCGATGCGATCATCCAAGGCATCAGCACCATCACGTCGAACCTCTGAGCCCTTGTAGAGGCCCTGTTTGAACGTCGCGCGTCCCGCCCGATCAGGGCGGGACGTTCTTTTTTGCAGCGTCATTAAACTAGACGGTTGAATATATTTCGGCGGCCGCTATATTAAACCACATGGTTGAACAAGATTCCCGCCTCGATGCCGTATTTCACGCCCTGGCCGACCCGACGCGCCGGGAGATGCTGCGGCGCCTCGCGGCAGGGGAGCGGACCATCGGCGAGCTGGCGGCCCCGTTCCGGATGTCCTTCGCGGGTGCCTCGAAGCATGTGCGGGCGCTCGAAAGCGCCGGGCTCGTCCGGCGGACCGTGAGGGGGCGCAGCCATGTATGCCGCCTCGATCCGGCGCCGCTCGCGGCGGCGGACGAATGGCTGCGCTTCTACGAGCGCTTCTGGAACGAGCGCCTCGATGCGCTGGAGCGCGAACTCGGCAAACTCGACACTGAAGGAGGAAGCAATGAGTGAATACGGCATCGTCACCGCGACCGAAACGGTCCGCTTCGAGCGCCTGCTGCCCGGCCCCGTCGAGCGGATCTGGGCCTATCTGACAGAGTCCGACAAGCGGGCGAAATGGCTCGCGTCCGGCCCGATGGAGCTTCGCGTCGGCGGAGGGGTGGAACTGCGCTTCCACAATTCGCAGCTGTCGGCACCGCCGGAACCGGTGCCGGACAAGTACAGCCAGTACGGGGACGGGGTCGGCTTCAGGGCGCAGGTCACGCGATGCGAGCCGCCGCGCCTGCTCAGCCACACCTGGGGCGGCGAGCCAGGCGAGGAGGAATCCGAGGTGACCTACGAGCTGACGCCGAAGGGCGACAAGGTGCTGCTGGTCCTGACCCATCGGCGCCTCGGCGGCCGTGCCGCCGTGCTCAGCGTCTCCGGCGGCTGGCACACCCACCTCGACATCCTGGCAGCCCGCCTCAACGAGGAGGTGCCGCCGCCGTTCTGGGCGACCTATGGACGGCTGGAGGGCGAGTACGACAGGCGCCTGCCGCCGTCCTGATCATTCCTCGTCCCGATGCCGGAACGGGGTCGCCGAGGCCAGCTCCTCGGCGGCCTCCGCCACGTAGAGGCGCTCCCGGTCCAGGTAGGCCTGCACCGCCCGCCTCAAGGAAAGGTCTGCGATGTCGTGCGCCGAGGAGGTGATGACCGGACGATAGCCTCGGGCGAGCTTGTGCTCGCCCTGCGCACCCGCCTCGACCCGGTCGAGGCCCCTGTGGATGGCGAAGTCGATAGCCTGGTAGTAGCAGACCTCGAAATGCAGGAAGGGATGGTCCTCGATGCAGCCCCAGTTGCGCCCGTAAAGCCGCCGCTCCCCGACGAAGTTGATAGCGCCCGCGATGTAGCGGCCGTTCCTCTTGGCCATGACCAGGAGGATGCGTTCCGCCATCCGCTCCCCGACGAGGGAGAAGAAGGCGCGGTTGAGATAGGGCCGGCCCCATTTGCGCGAACCGGTGTCCATGTAGAAGGCGAAGAACGCGTCCCAATGGGCCTCCGTGATGTCGCGCCCGGTCAACCACTCGACCGTGATGCCGTTTTGGAGGGCGTCGCGCCGCTCGCGCCGGATCGCCTTGCGCTTGCGCGAGGCCAAGGCCGTGAGGAAGTCCTCGAAGGTCGCATAGCCGTCGTTGAACCAGTGGAACTGCTGGTCGTCGCGCTGCAGGAAACCCTTCGCCAGGAAAGCCTTTATGTCTGTTTCCTGAACGAATGTGGCATGAATCGAGGAGGCTCCCGTCTGGTCGCGCAGGGCCCGCAGACCGGCGATCAGGTGGGTCCGGACCTCCTCCGCCCGCGCTCCTCCCGG
Source organism: Microvirga sp. (assembly GCA_035645535.1). GTDB lineage: Bacteria > Pseudomonadota > Alphaproteobacteria > Rhizobiales > Beijerinckiaceae > Microvirga. The sequence goes on from DASQMJ010000034.1 coordinate 70,297, forward strand.
GACGAGGAGGCGCGGGCCCGTCACGGGCGTGAAGGGCACGGCGACCTGGAGCTTGGGGTAATAGCGCCCGCCCGCGCGCTCATAAGCCTCGGCCCAGGCGTGATCGAACACGTACTCGCCCATGGAGTGGGATTTCAGATAGCAGGGCGCGGCGCCGAGAATCCCCCCGCCCTCGTCCTCCACGATCACGTGCACGGGTGCCCAGCCGGACCGCCCGCCGACGCAGCCGGAATCCTCCAGGGCAGACAGGAAGGCGTGCGACACGAAGGGATTGTGCGGCTCGTCGTCACCGCCGTCGTTCAGCATCGGGGAAAGGGCGCACGCATCCCACGCGGCGGCTGGCACCGCCTTGAGGCTCTGGGCAACTTTGACCTGAAACGTCACTGACTGAAGAGGATCCCGCCGTTGCACAAGAGCTAGGGCCTCGGCGGGGTCCTTGCAAGTTCAGGGCAGGAAGCCTTCGAACACCATCTGGTCGGCGAACTTCTCGGCGCGGGCGCGCTGGTCCGGATTGCGGACGGTCCACGCCATGACAGGAAGGTTGCCGAGCACCTTGCACAGGTAGGGGCCGGCGCAGGGCAGGTCGTCCACCTTCCAGGACACGAATTGCGGCTGGGATTCCGAGAAGTGCAGCAGGTTCGACAGGCGGTGCTTCAGCTCCGCGCTCATGGAGCTGTCGTTCTTGGACGCATAATGCAGCTCGCCGATGATCCCGCGCGTGATCGACGGCGCGCTCATGCGCAGGTTCGCGACGATGTAGGGATCGAAGGACTTCACCACGAAGGGGCCGCTGTAGTCAGCCAGGATCTCGCACACCCGCTTCGTCAGGGTTACGTCGCCGTTGAACCTGCTCTTGATCTCGACCACCAAGGGCACGCGCCCGGCCACCTTGTCGAGGAACTGCTTCAACGAGGGGATCTTGTCCCCGCCCTTGGCGCCGGTGACGTCGATCTTCGTCAGGTCGGCGAGCTTGCGCGCGACGACAGGACCGGTCTCGCCCGTGAGACGGTCGAGATCGAAGTCGTGGAAGACGACGGCCTCGTTGTCTGCGGTGAGCTGGACGTCGAGCTCGATCGGAAAGCCCCGCGCGATGGCGGCTTCGGCGGCCGAGATCGTGTTCTCGATCACGCCGTTGGCTTTGTCATGGAGGCCGCGATGGGCGATGGGCTTCGCGACGAGCCAGTTGGGGGTGCTCATTGGACTTCGAACATTCCTTCGACTTCGACGCAGGCATCGAGCGGCAGCTCGGCGACGCCGATGGTGGAGCGGGCATGGCGGCCCGCGTCGCCGAGGACCTCGACCATCAGGTCCGAGGCCCCGTTCATGATCGGGGCGAGACCCGCGAAGGCCGGCACCGCGTTGATGAAGCCGCCGAGGCGCACGCAGCGCACCACCTTGTCGAGGTCGCCCACGGCCGCCTTGAGCTGGGCCAGGAGATTGATGGCGCAAAGCCGCGCCGCCTGCTGGCCCACCTCCGGGGAGATTTCGGCCCCGAGCTTGCCCTTGTGGGCATCGGCGAGCTTGCCGTCGGGTCCGAGGCAGAGCTGGCCGGAGATGACGATCAGGTTGCCGGTCCGCACAAAGGGCACATAGTTCGCCACGGGGGCGGCCGGGGTCGGCAGGGTGATGCCCAGATCCTGGAGTTTCTTGTCGACTGCGCTCATGGGAAGCCTCGGCTTGCACTCATCGGATGGAACTTAGTGGCGGATGAGCCAAGGAGACGCAAGCGCGAACATTGCCCTGTCCGCAGGAGGATTCTATCTTCGTGTTCGGGGGATTGGAGGATCTATGCGTTCGTTGTTGATGGCGTCTGGCCTGGCCATCGCCTTGCTGGCCCCGGCTGCGGCCCAAACGGTGAAGAGTCCGGTGCATCTTGTCCCTCATCGAGCGGTCTATGACCTGTCGCTCCTGCGCGCCGAAGGGCCGCGCGGCGTCGACAGCGCCCGTGGCCGCATCGCCATGGACTTCGGCGGCAACGCCTGCGAGGGCTATACGCTCACCTACCGTCAGGTGACGGTTCTTGAGGGGGGCGAGACAGGTTCGCGCACCGTGGACACGCGCACCGCGACCTACGAGTCCGGCGACGGTCAGGCGATGCGCTTCAAGTCGACATCCTCCATGCAGGGGCTGACGAAGGACGGCGTCGACGGAGACGCGAAGCTCGCACCCGACGGCACCCTCGACGTGCGCTTCAAGCAGCCGAGGAACGCCACCTTCGCGGCGGCCGGCCAGCCGATCTTCCCGACAGAGCATCTCAAGCGCCTCGTGGAGGCGGGGCGCGAAGGGCGAAACACCCTTGCGGTGCGGGTCTATGACGGCTCGGACGACGGCAAGAAGGTCTACGACACCCTGGCCCTGATCGGGCGCCGGATCGAGCCGGGCGCAGGCAGCAATCTCGAGCAGGCCGTCCGCCAGGACGCCCTCGCCGGGGTTCCTCGCTGGCCGGTCACCATCAGCTACTTCACCGAAGGCACGGGTGACCGGACGCCGGTCTACACCATCTCGTTCGAGCTCTACGAGAACGGGATCAGCCGCGCCCTGAAGCTCGATTACGGCGACTTCGCCCTCAAGGGCGACCTCCAGAGCCTGCAGGTCCAGACCGGCGCCGCACCGGCCTGTCAGCGCTGAGGCTTGCGCAGGGCGATTCCCTTCTGCAGGGCGGCAGCGCCGAACTTGTCGCGGATGCGGTCGATGGCCGCCTCCATATGGGCTTGGCGCACCACCGTCTGATCCGCCAGATCCCCACGGTCCGCCTCCGCCCCGTCGCACAGATCGGCCGCCCCGATGCCGATGAGGCGATATGCCGTGCCGTCGCAGGCTCCCTTGAGGAGATGGCGCGCGGGTTCGAACAGGCGCGCGGCGAGCTGGGTCGGCGGCAGGCCGGAGCGGGTCCGGGTCAGGAGCCGGAAGTCCTTGTCCTTGAGCTTGAGGGTCACGCTCTGCCCGGCGAGGCCCGCGGCCTTGAGCCGGTGCGAGACCTTCTCGGCGAGCCGCCACAGGATGGGCTCGAGATCCTCGAACGACCGGAGATCGACGTCGAAAGTGGTCTCGGCCGAGATGCTCTTCGTCTCCCGCTCCGGCGTCACGGGACGGCTATCCTGGCCCCAGGCGAGCCGGGAGAGGCGCTGGGAATCGCGGCCGAGCGCCTCGAACAGGGTCTTCAGCGGCGTCTCGCGCAGATGGGCGATCAGGGTCACGCCCGCCTTCGCCAGACGCGCCTGGGCCGATGCGCCGATGCCTGGGATGATCGAGACCGGCTTGTCCGCCAGAAAATCGGCCGCCTCCGCTCGGCCGATGATCGAGAAGCCGCGCGGTTTCTGGAGGTCGGAGGCGATCTTGGCCAGGAACTTGTTGTAGGACAGGCCGACCGAGATGGTGATGCCGATCTCGTTCTCGACCCTATGGGCGAAGCGCGCCAGGGTCAGGGCCGGGCTGCCATGGTGCAGCCGCTCCGTCCCGGAGAGGTCCAGGAAGGCCTCGTCGATGGAGACCGGTTCCACGAGCGGCGTCAGCTCCAGCATGAGCCGGCGCACCTCGCGCCCTGCCACCCGGTACTTGTCTATGTTCGGCTTGATGACGACCGCATGGGGGCAGGCCTGGAGCGCCTTGAACATCGGCATGGCGGAGCGCACGCCGTAGGTCCTGGCCACGTAGCAGGCGGTGGCCACGACGCCGCGCTTGCCGCCGCCGATAATGACCGGCTTGTCTGCGAGGCTCGGGTCGTCCCGCTTCTCCACCGCCGCGAAGAACGCGTCGCAATCCACGTGGGCGATGGAGAGCAGGTCCCGCTCCGGGTGCCGGAGCAGGCGAGGGGAGCCGCAGGCCGGGCAGCGCGGCGCCGTCGCGGTCGCGGCGAGGCCCAGGCAGTCGCGGCAGATCGGAGCGTCGCTCATGGGCTAGTCGAACTCGGAGGGCGACAGGGTCCAATGGGCCTGCATGACCTGCTCGGGCTTGATCTTTTCGGTTTCGGCGAAGCCGACGAGGAGGGCTTCGTCCGAGGCGATGTAGTCGAGGATACCGGCGAAGAAGCCGGCGGACTCCGCCGCGATCCGGATCGTGTCGGGCCTGAGGCCCGAGACCGCCAGAAAACGATTCAGGCGATCTTCATCGTTCGTGATGTAGGAGAAGGCGCTCACGGCCACCCGCTCGGCCTCCTCGACGCTCATTTTCCTCAAGGGCATCTTCCTGCGACGGATTTGCAATTCATCAATAGGTTCGATTGTAGCTTTATCATCGGACGAACAAGCGGGCCGGTGAAGTCAGTTTTTGGGCCCTGGGAAAGCCGCAATGAAGAAGACCGTGCTCATTGTTGAGGATAACGAGCTCAACATGAAGCTCTTCAACGACCTCCTGGAGGCCCATGGGTATGCGACCCTCAAGACGGGCCATGGCATCGAGGCCATGGAGCTCGCCCGTGCCCATAAGCCCGACCTCATCCTCATGGACATCCAGCTGCCGGAGGTCTCCGGCCTGGAGGTGACCCGGTGGCTGAAGGCGGACGACGAGCTGAAATCCATCCCGGTCATCGCCATCACGGCCTTCGCCATGAAGGGCGACGAGGAGCGGATCCGGGAGGGCGGCTGCGAGGCCTACCTGTCGAAGCCGATTTCGGTGGCGAAGTTCATCGCCACGGTCAAAACCTATCTCGACGCCGACACCGGCCGTTCATGACCGTCGGTGGGGCCCGCCTCGACACCGCGGTTGTAGACAACGAACAGGTCCGACATTTACCATTTTTTCTGGATAAAGCGGATTTGAACGTCGCCATGCTTGCGCCGCACCATGTTTCCTATATGTTCGAGTTGAAATCCTCCGCATGAGCGGAGTCGCTATGCCTTCGGATGCTCAGGTCCGCCGCATCTCCTGGGGTTCGTAGGCTCGGCCAGCCTGGGGCGGTCCAGTTGCCTCCTCAACAGCCGCCTCCGGCTGGCCACCCATTTCACGCGCTGGCGAGCAGGCGCGTCCCCTCCTGCAGCATTTCGCCCTTCTGCCTCTCGGGCTGCCTTCCGCAAGCTGGGTTCGGCCAGTGCCCTGCCTGCGGCCCCGAGCATTTGTGTTCGAATCGGCAGATTCTGCTTGGCCGAAAGGCCAAGCTTCGGACGGAAGCGAAATTATTTCAAAAGTAATAGTGCGCAGGGGTTCGCCTGATCCGCGCAATGGTCCCCTTATGGGACAGTATCTCCGGCTGGATCCCGTGTAGGGACAGGATTTCGGTATACGCGAATTCATTGGATGGACCGGAAGTTCCCGCAATATCCAAAATCACCCATCTGGATATTTTGAATACCTCCTCTCCTGGCCATTGGACGCGGCGCCTCGACGCTCCTTTCATCAGGTCAGTCTCTGCGTTCCGTTACATCGCTGCGAACGGCAGAGGGGAAGCAAATGAGAGGCGCACATGGCTAACGTTACTGTTGCTGAGTACCGCGCTGCCCGCGCAGCGGGTACGCCGTTCCCGGACGATGTGAACACCCTCGTCGACACGGGTGAAAACATCTCCGGACTTTCGCAAGAAGAGGTTTCGGATCTCGCCGGCCTCAATGTGGACAGCATCGATGCCACCAACGATGCCCTGATCCTGTCCATCGACCAGTTCGTCAGTCTCGGGACCGTGACCCTGACGCAGGCCGACGTGGTGACATTCCGAGATACCGGCGCGGACCTTGCCACCGGTTCGCCGGGTCAGATCTCCGCACTCGCAGGTGCGGGCATCGACATCATGGAGGCTTCCGACGGGGCGCTGACCTTTACCCTGGATCAGTTCCTGGCCCTTGGAGCGGTGGTCTTCTCCCAGGCGACGGTGGCCACCGTCACGGCGACGAGCGCCGACTTTGCTTCCGGTACCCCAGCGCAGGTGGCCGAACTCGCCACCAAGAACGTCGATTTCATCGACGCGACCGACGACGTGCTGACCTATTCGCTCGAGCAGCTCAATGCGCTGGGCACGGTCTCGTTCGTGGCGGGCGACCTCGTCACGGTGACCGGCACGGGCGCGCAGTTCGGGGCGCTCACCCCCGGCGAGATCGCGGCGATAGGCGCCAAGAACGTGGACGTTCTCGACGCCAGCGACAACGCCGTCACTCTCACGGCCGCGCAGGCGGCGGCCCTGACCACGGGCGGCACCGGTTTCGCAGCGGACGACGCCGTGACGCTCGCCGATGCGGGAGCTGCCCTCTCCGGCCTGACCCCTGGGCAGATTGCGGCCTTGAGCGGCAAGGGCGTTGACGCACTGAACGCCACCGATAACGTCCTGTCCCTGTCTCTCGCGCAGTTCAACGCCCTCGGCTCGGTGGGACTTACGGCAGACGATGCGATCAAGCTGACGGATGTGGGCGCGGCGTTGTCCGGGCTGACGCCGGATCAACTGGCGGGACTTGCCGGCCGGGGCATCGACAGCCTCGACGCCAGCGACAACGCGCTCACCTTCTCGGTGGCGCAGTATCAGGCCGTCGCCAGTCTGGCGATTGCCGCTGAGGACAGCGTCAGGATCAACGGCACCAACTTCTCCGAAAGGATCGACGGGCGCGCCTCCAACGAAACGATCAAGGGCTTCGGGGGCAACGACAACCTGTTCGGCGGCGATGGCAACGACTGGCTCTGGGGCGGGACCGGCAAGGATGTGATGACCGGCGGCGCCGGCAGGGATGCGTTCGTGTTCGACACACGGCCGAACAAGAAGACGAATTACGATACCATCCGCGACTTCAACGTGCGCGACGACACGATCTATCTCGACAACGCGGTCTTCAAGAAGTTGGGCAAGGGCTCTGAAACGAAGCCCGGCAAGCTCAACAAGTCGTTCTTCGAGGTCGACAACCGCGCCGACGACCGCAACGATTACCTGATCTACAACAAGAAGACGGGCGTGCTCTATTACGATGCCGACGGATCCGGAGCGGGACGGCAGGTCGAGATCGCCAAATTGTCGAAGAACCTGAAGCTGAAGGCGGACGACTTCCTCATCATCTGACGGATGCCGGGACCGGGTGGCGGTCGAGCCATAATAGGGCGCCGCGGGTTTGCCGCGGCGCCCTTCACGTATGTGGGCGTCATGACCGGCAATCTCACCAGTAAGCATTAATAGACATCAGGAATTGATAAAAGTATTTTTGAGTCGTCGAGTCTCATCGACCATAATATACAGTTTTAGTATGTCGGCCCGCCAAGGAGCGGATGTATAAGTTCGTATAGTTTCAAGCTGAACCATTCCGGCGACGGTCTGACGTGCCGGATCTGCGAGACTATTGTCTCTCGATGCATGTTGGAGCTGGGCGATGCCGGATAGAACCCGATCGCTGGCATGTGCCGTCATGTTCGCCGGAACTTCGGACTCTGGGGCAGCCCTCGGTCAGTCGACGGAGCCGGTGCCGGACCGTGCTTCCTGTTCGCCGCCTGCAGCAGCCTGCGAGCCATCGACGAGTCACATGCGAGGGGGCGCTAGTTGAGTACGCCGCGAGGGCCGGCCGATCCGCAACGGGCCGGTGGCGCAGCCGCCCGGTGGCCCGAGACCAGCCGCTTCGAACCAAAGGAGGTCGCGATGGCCACTCGGCACAGGCTTCGACGTGAGCGGATCCTGGCAGCGGCTTGTTCCGGCCTCGGCGTTCTGGTCACGTGCTGCGCCAGCCGGGCCGATATGGCCCGGCCGCCGCCCATTGCGGCCTGCCGGGCTTGGAACCATCACTTTGCAGAACTCATCGACCGGCACCGGGTCGCCCAAGAGCTCGACGAGGACCGGCTCGGCGAGGTCATCCGCCTCTTCTACGAGGCGCAAAGCGCCTGTTCCGCCGCGCGGTTCGAGGAGGGGCTCAGGATCTATGAAGCGATTCCGCTGGGGCCGATCCGAACCCGCAAGCTGCAATAGCGGCAATCGGCTAGTCGCGCTTCCGCTCCCGGGCGGCCGGGGAACTCGTCTGCGCCTGACTGATCCGATCCAGTTCCCGGGCGAGATCGACCGTAGACCGACGCAGAGCCTGCGCGCGGGCGATCTCGGCCCGTGCTTCCTCGATCGCCTTGTTGGCCTGATCGACGGTTTCGTCAATCGACGGGCGTGCCATCTCTGGATTCCCGTCCCCCGGATCGGAGCGTTTCATGATTCTCGAATGCTACGCCTGTCGGGGGCTCCCCGCGATAACGAATGTTAACGTCAGGCTTGCCGCTCCTCTGGCGCCGAGCCTGAAAAAGACCGGCTTGCAGGCTGCGGCAATTGTTGTTAAACGTTTTACAGTTAAACGTTTAACATGCGCCAGTCGATGAACCGCAAGAGAGCAACACTGAAGGAGGTCGCAGCCAGAGCGGGTGTTTCGATTGCGACCGTGTCGAACGTCTTCAGCGGTCGGAAGCCCGTGAATGCAGATCTGCGGGCCCGGGTCGAGAGGGCTGCGAGGGAGCTTTCCTATCAGGTCGACCGGGCCGCGTCGCAGTTGAGATCCGGGCGTGCGCAGGTGGTCGGGGTGCTCGTGCCCGATCTCGACGACACTTTCTTTACCTCGCTCATCTCGCGTCTCGAGGTGATGGCGCGAAGGGACGGCTACGATGTCATCGTCGCAAGTTCGCGGGACGAGAGGGAACTCGAAGAATCGCGCCTGCAGGCGCTCCTCGGCTGGCGGCCTTCCGGCATTGTCGCCGTTCCCTGTTCCGATCAGATCCCCACGATCCTTGCCCGCGAGGTCGGCCGGCTTCCCATGGTCTTGGTGGACCGTGTCAGTCCCGACACGACCGTCGCCGACACCGTGACCATCGACAACTTCGAGGCTGGCGAGATCGCTGTTCGCTGCCTGCTTGACAAGGGCCATGCCGATATCGTCGTCGCGGCATCCCACCTCGATATTGCGCCGATCCGAGAACGCATCAGGGGTGCTACGGCGGCGGCCCGTGAGCGTGGCGCGCGTGATCCGGTCGCGGTGGAGGTGGGTTCGAACGCCGTGCGCGGCGCCGAGTTGTTTGCCGATTGGATTGCCGGCCACCCATTGCCGTCGGCTGTTCTGGCGCTGACAAACGTCACCACTTTGGCCGTTTTGACGGCCCTCGCCAGACGGAGTGTCGAGGTCCCCGAGCAGGTTTCCCTCATCGCGTTCGACGACTATCCCTGGATGAGCGCACGCAAGACGCCTCTCACGGCGATACGCCAGCCTGTCGACGAGATCGCCAGCGCCGCCTGGGAGCGATTGAGGGTCAGGATGGAGGGCGACACGTCGCCGCCCGCTCCGATCATTCTGCATGCGAGCCTTCAGAGTCGTGCTTCGGTGCGCAGGGTTGGCTCGCCCGTCTCCGTATCCTCTCCGCAGATGATCGCGAATGCCGTTTTGGATGCCGCCGTGGACACGACATAGGAGCGCCTGACCGTCGTCCCAGGCGCCAATGAAGAATGCGCCGGCAACAACAAGCCCGAACGGGAGGAGCAATTTGCGTTCGAAGCCCAAGACCATCGCCCCAGCCGTGCCGTTCCTGGCGCCGGTGCAGATTCTGATCCTCAGCGTCATCGTCATACCGTCGCTGTATGTCGTCTGGCTGAGCCTGAATTCGTCGACCTTCGGGCAGTCCCCGACGTTCGTGGGCTTCGAAAACTATGTTCGCACCCTGACCGATCCGGCATTCCTGCATGCGCTCGGCAACACGGTCCTGATCGTCGTCTTCGCCGTTCACCTCGAGTTGGCATTGGGGCTCGCGATGGCTCTGCTGTTCGCCAGCGGTCTCCCATTCCGACGGCTCCTCCTGGTCGCGGTACTCGCTCCCTATGCAGTCAGTGAGGTGATTGCCGTGGCCATGTGGCGCTTCCTGTTCGACCCGGATGTCGGGCCCGTCACCGTTGCCTTGGCGTCGTTGGGCCTTCCGGCTCTCGACTGGACTTTCGAACCGTCGCATGCGCTGATCATGATCGGGCTGCTGACGATCTGGCTTCACCTTCCATTTACGTTCATCATTCTCTACGCCGCAAGGCTCGCGATCCCGAAGGATCTGTACGAGGCCGCCCGCATCGACGGCGCGACCGCCTACGACGCATTCCGGCGCGTGACGATGCCGCTTCTCGGTCCGGCAATCGTGGTGGCTCTCCTGTTTCGATACATCTTCGCATTCCGCATCTTCTCGGAGGTCTGGCTGATGACGCAGGGTGGGCCGGCACGCTCCACGGAAGTCGTCGCCGTTTACCTCTATCAGGAAGCTTTCAGGTTCAACGCCTTCGGTACGGCGGCCGCCACCGCGTGGATCATGGTCGTCGCATCCCTCGTCCTCGCGGCCGGCTACGTGTTCCTCCTCCGCAAGCAGGTGACCGGCAATGCGCACTAGGAAGCTCGTCGAGGGGATTGGAAAGACGGTCGCGATCTGCGCGATCCTGGTTTGGTCGCTCTTTCCGATCGCCTTCATCATCATGTCCGCCTTCAAGCCCGGGCAGGACATCTTTGCGGTGCCGCCCAGGTTCGTGTTCACGCCGACCTGGCAGCACTATTCGAAGCTTTGGTCCGACTGGGGAACGTTTTTCGACGGCCTCTTCAACAGCACGATCATCACCATTGGTGCGACCGTTCTGGCGATCACGACAAGCACGAGCGCGGGTTACGTCTATTCGCGCTACAGTAGTCGCTTGTTGAACGCCAGCGTGCTGTTCCTGATCATCGTGCGGCTGATACCGCCAATCGTCGTCACGTTGCCACTCTTCCCGATCATCAACGCGATCGGCCTGAATGACACTCACATCGTCCTGATCGTGCTTTATGCCACCTTCTTCGTGTCGCTCGGAACCGTCCTGATGAAGACATTCATCGACCAGATACCGCGGGAGTTGGACGAAGCCGCCCAGATCGACGGTGCGACGCGCCTTGTCACATTGCGCAGAATCATCGTGCCGCTTGCCGCACCCGGCATCCTCGCCGTCGCCGTGTTCGTTGTCGTCTTCGCTTGGAACGAGTTCCTATTCGCATTCATCTTCACGGCAACCAACGCGAAGACTGCACCTCTCGTGATCTCCGAAATGATCGGATCGATCGACGGCGTGGATTGGGGCGTGCTCTTCGCGGCTTCGACCATCCAGCTGATCCCCGTTCTGCTGTTCGTCATCCTGATGAACCGCTATCTCGTGGCGGGCCTCACGGCTGGCGCGACGAAAGGCTAATCCAAAGAGCTGAAAAGGGAGGAAACCATGTCAGCCAAGTCACCTGTTAACATTACGCGGCGCCACCTTCTCGGAACAGCGCTCGGAGGCGCTGCAATCCTTGCCGCCGGGCGGTCGTTCGCCGCCGGCAAGACACTGAACGTGCTGAGTCACAAGGTCCACCAGACGGTGCTCGGTACCGGCGACGGCGATCTGCTGAAGAACTGGCGCTCAGCCAACGATACCGAGATCGTCTGGAGTACGTTCGACTCCAACCCGCTTCAGGATCGGCTCTTCCGTGAGGCCAGCCTGAATGCGACGGAGTTCAACGTCGGGTTCATGGTCGACAACCGGCCGACGAGCCAGATCGCCGCAATGTTCGAGCCGCTCGACGAGTATCTGAAAAAGGAGCCGATCGAGGCTTTCGACGACATTGCCCCGGGCCTCGTGCAGGGAATGACGGTCGACGGCAAGCTGATAGGAATCCCCGTCCGCCATGCCACGCAAGGCCTTTTCTACAACGAGGCGTTGCTCGAGGAGCAGGGGATTGCCGCACCCCCGCAGACCCTCGAGGAACTGGTGGAGCAGGCACAGAAACTGACATTCACCTCGAAGAGTGGGACGCGTGTTTCAGGCATGGTTCTGGCGAGCGACTTGGCCGTCTTCCCGGTCATGTTCGCCCGCGCCTTCGGTGGCGACTTTCTGACGAAGAAGTTCGAATTGATCCCAGACCCGGCAGCCATGGAGAAGGGGCTGACGGTCCTGAAGAACATGTTCGAATCCGGAGCGCTGCCCCGCAGCTACGCGACGACCAAGAATGACGATCAGGTCACCTGGATTCAGCAAGGGCGGGCCGCCTTCACTGTTCTGCCCTTCGCTCGGCATGCACAGCTCAACAATCCGGAGCAGAGCAAATTCCCGGGCAAGATCAAAGCCGTCGAGTTCCCGGTCTCGGCGGGTCTCAAAGGCAAGGCTCCGATGGCGTCGGTCGTGGAATCCTGGGGCATGGTTATCCCGGCGAACTCACGCGACAAGGACCTGTCCTGGAAATTCATCCGCGAGGTGTCGACGAAACGGGTGACGCTGGGCATGGCCGTCAACGGGAATGGGCCGGTGCGGGTATCGACCTACAAGGACGAGGCATTCGCAGGAAAGAACCCGGTGGCTGCCGTTGAGGCGGCGGCCCTCGCGAATGCGCGGGGTGCTTTCCCGCCGTTCCCGGAGGCCGCGCGGGCCCAATCGATCTTCCTCGAAGAGGTGCAGCTTGCGGTACTCGGCCGCAAGTCCGTCAAGGAGGCGATTGAAAGCATCTCATCCCGGATCAAGCCGCTTCTTCCCACCTGATTTATCGAGTGCCGTCCGGGCGGTCATTCGCCCGGACGGAAGAGACGCCAATGTAAAGTGCAGGGAACCGTCAGGTTCCGATCGGAAAAGAGACGACACCAATGACAACTCTAACAACCCGTTCCATTCAGGAGCCCGCCCGGACAACGCCTGTTTTCGCCGAGTACGACGTTCTTGTCGTCGGGGGTGGTCCTGCCGGGATCACCTCGGCGCTCGCCGCTGCAGAGGACGGTCTTCGGGTGGGCCTCATCGAGAGCCGCAGCTTCGTGGGCGGAAACATGACGATCGGCTTGCCCGTGCTCGGGTTCCTGGGCCAGAAGGGCAATCAGATCATCAAGGGCCTTCCGCAGAAGTTCATCGACCGGCTGAAGGCCCGTAACGGCGCCAGCGAGCATCGGCCGTGCCCATTGCATATGGGCATCACCCTCGTCGAGCCGGAAGCAGTCAAGACCGTGGCGCTCGAGATGCTCACCGAGGCCGGTGTCGACGTGCGGTTCTATACCTTCTGCGCCGGCGTGGTGATGGATGGCGACCGGGTCTGCGGCGTCATCACCGAAAGCAAGAGCGGCCGCGGTGCAGTCCTCGGGAAGGTCGTCATCGACTGCACCGGCGACGCAGACGTGGCCTACCGCGCGGGCGTGCCGTGCGAGAAGGGCAACGAGAACGGCGGCATGCAGCCGCCGACCCTCATGTTCTGCCTTGCCGGCGTCGATACCGACAGGCTCAGGATGAGCATCGCCGATCAGCCCAAGGGTGCACGCACCTATCTGACGGACTTCATTCCGGCAGAGTATTTCGGCCAGAACCATCAGTTCATCGTCGTCGGCCTGCGCGAGCTCATCGCCAAGGCGCAGACCGAGATGGGCCTGAGAATACCGAACGAGCGCACGATCATCATCACCGGCCTCCGCGAGGGTGAGGTTTGGATCAACATGACCCGCGTGAAGGGCGTCGATGGGACCGACGCCGCAAGTCTCACTATGGGTGAGATCGAGGCACGCCGACAGATCGACGACATCGTCACTTACCTGGTGAACTATGTTCCGGGTTTCGAAAAGGCACGCTTTACCAAGACGGCGCCCTTCCTTGGCATCCGCGAGACCCGGCGCATCGTCGGCCAGTATGTGATGACCCAAGAGGACGTGCTGGGTTGCCGGCATTTCGACGACGCGATCGCAGTGGCAAGCTATCCCATCGACATTCATCGTCCGGCGGACGATGGCTGCACCCTGATCTGGTGTGGCGACTGCTACGACATTCCGTACCGCTCTCTTATTCCGACCAAGGTGAGCAATCTCATCGTGGCCGGCAGGAGCATTTCCGCGACCCATGAGGCCATGGGCGCCATCCGGGTGATGGCGACCTGCATGGCTATGGGCGAGGCGGCGGGTCGCGCCGCGAAGATTTCCGTGAGAGGAAACCGAAGCCCGGCGGAGATCGACATCGAGGAGTTGCGAAAGCAGCAGATCGAGCGTGGCGTTTACCTGCGGTCCAAGGAGGAGCAGGTCACCGAGGCGAGCCTCGAGAAGGTCTGAACCTCCATGACTAGGTACTTCATCGGCATCGACGTGGGCACTGGCAGTGCCCGCGCCGGCATCTTCGACGATAGCGGGACCATGGTCTCAAAGGCCAAGCGCGAAATCGCGCTGTTCCGCGAGGGGCCGGACATCGCCGAACAGTCGAGCAATGATATCTGGCGGGCCGTCTGCGCAAGCGTTCGCGAGGCAGTTTCCGCCGCTGACCTGCGCGCCGAAGATATCAGTGGGCTTGGGTTCGACGCGACGTGCTCCCTTGTCGTTCTCGGACCTGGAGGAGTGCCGCTCCCCGTGGGCGCTTCCGGGGATGACGAGCGCAACATCATCGTCTGGATGGACCATCGGGCTCTGGACCAGGCGCATCGTATCAACCGCACCGGGCACCCGGTTCTGAACTATGTCGGCGGCAAGATCTCGCCCGAGATGGAGACGCCGAAGCTTCTATGGCTCAAGGAGAATCTTCCCGCCACCTATGAATCAGCCTGGCAGTTTTTCGACCTGGCCGATTTCCTGACTTGGCGTGCTACCGGAAGCCTCGCGCGTTCGGTTTGTACCGTGACCTGCAAATGGACTTACCTCGCGCATGAAAAGCGCTGGGACGGGAGCTTCTTCAAGGGCGTCGGGCTCGACGATCTTGTCGCAGACGGTTTCGCCAAGATCGGAACCGAAATCGCGTATCCCGGGCAGGCTTTAGGGCACGGGCTCACGCCGGAGGCCGCCCGCGAGCTCGGGTTAAACCCTGGTACGCCCGTCGCAGCCGGTTTGATCGACGCGCATGCGGGCGGGGTCGGATCGGTGGGCGGGCAGGGCGGTGACGGCGGAATCACGACACGTCTGGCATACGTGTTCGGCACGTCCGCCTGCACGATGATGAGCAGTGCCGAGCCGCTCTACATTCCCGGTGTGTGGGGACCCTACTACTCAGCGATGGTTCCTGGACTATGGCTGAGCGAAGGGGGTCAGTCCGCAGCCGGGGCCGCGATCGACTACCTCGTCGCAATGCATCCTGCATCGCAGGAGGCGGCCGCCGCGGCCAGCACGGCGGGACTGTCGCTCCCGGAATGGCTCGGATGGGAGGCTGCCAAGGCTTCACCATCCCTGTCGTCCGCGGTTCATCTCGCCAAGCAGCTTCACGTGGTACCGGATTTCCTGGGGAACCGGGCGCCACTTGCAGATCCGCACGCGCGCGGAACGATCACCGGCCTCGGAATGGAGCAGGACCTGACCAGTCTCGTCTCGCTCTACGTCGCTGGCCTTCTGGGGCTCGGATATGGGCTTCGTCAAATCATCGCAGCCAGCCGGGAGCGCGGCGCGGTTGTCGATGCCATCGCGCTCAGCGGCGGCGCCGGGCAGCATCCGGTCGTGCGGCAACTGATCGCGGACAGTACCGGCATTCCGGTACTGGTGTCTCGTGAAAGCGATCCGGTTCTACTGGGCTCGGCAATGCTCGCGTCCGTCGCTGCGGGTACGTTCCGCGATCTGCAGGCGGCAATGGCGGGTATGTCGGCGCTCGGAGAGCGGTACGCGCCCGCGGACGGGGAGATCTCCGAACTGCATGAACGTCGCTTCCGTGCATTCGATACGCTTCAGAAGACCGCCTTGTCACTTTGACGGCGTCGAAAAAATTGGGAGGAGGCATGGCGCGTCTGCGTCTCGTCGGGCTCAGGAAGAGCTTCGGAAACGTCAACATCATCAAGGGCGTGGATATCGACATCAACGACGGAGAGTTCGTGGTCTTCGTCGGCCCGTCTGGTTGTGGCAAGTCAACGCTTCTGCGGATGATCGCAGGTTTGGAGGAGATTTCGGGAGGGGAGCTCTATATCGACGATCGGCTCTGCAACGAGGTCGAGCCACGGGACCGCGGCATAGCGATGGTGTTCCAATCCTATGCGCTCTACCCGCACATGACCGTTTACGAGAACATGGGTTTCGGTCTTTCTCTGAGCAAGACGCCAAAGGCTGAACTCGATGCCCGCGTTCGTGAGGCGGCACGCATCCTGCAGATGGAGCATCTGCTCGATCGCAAGCCCAGCCAGTTATCCGGGGGCCAGCGGCAGCGCGTGGCAATCGGCCGGGCCATCGTCCGGAAGCCCGGCGTCTTTCTCTTCGATGAGCCTCTGTCGAATCTCGATGCTGCGCTTCGCGTCGATATGCGCATGGAATTGGCGAAACTGCATCGCGACCTGGGCGCGACGATGATCTACGTCACGCACGATCAGGTCGAGGCGATGACTCTTGCCGACAAGATCGTGGTTCTTGAGGGCGGGGTGGTGCAGCAGATAGGTGCTCCCATCGAGCTCTATAAGAACCCGGTCAATAAGTTCGTCGCGGGATTCATCGGCTCGCCGAAGATGAACTTCCTTCCAGTGAAAGTTCAACGCGTCGACGGGGATACCTTGATGGTCGGGTCGGAGGCGATCACGCCGATCGTAGTCAAAGGCCGTGGCTTTTCCGTTGGCGACAGCGCCCTGTTGGGACTAAGGCCCCACTACCTTGAGCGCCGTGCTGCACGAGAAGGGGAGGGGAACGTCAATGGCAAGGTTTCTCTCGTCGAACGGCTGGGCACGGAGACGATCGTGAGCTTCGAATCGACCTCGAGCGAACGCATCATCGCGGTGATCCCAAGAGATATCGAACTCTCGGTCGACAGCATGGTCGAGTTCGCGTTCGATCCGGCCCTTGCCCATCTCTATC
This sequence comes from Microvirga sp., assembly GCA_035645535.1. Taxonomy (GTDB): domain Bacteria; phylum Pseudomonadota; class Alphaproteobacteria; order Rhizobiales; family Beijerinckiaceae; genus Microvirga. The sequence goes on from DASQMJ010000034.1 coordinate 86,956, forward strand.
CAGCCAGCGCAGGTCACCCAGCGTAAAATAATCGAAACAAGAGGGAAAACCATGGCTCAAAAACTATCCGGGAAGGTTGCGGCCATTACCGGGGCAGCCTCTGGCATCGGTCTCGAATGTGCCAGGATCCTGCTTTCCGAGGGGGCGCGTGTCGTGCTTGTCGATCGCGACGAGGACGCGCTGAGGGCCGTTTGTTCGGAACTCGGACCCCAGGCGATCCCGTTGCGCGTGGATGTGACCGATCCGGACGGCATCGCCGGCATGATGCATCAGATCCTGGACCAAGCCGGACAACTCGACATTTTCCATGCCAATGCCGGCTCCTATATCGGCGGTGAGGTATTGAAGGGCGATCCAGACGCCTGGGATCGCATGCTGAATCTCAATATCAATGCCGTGTTTCGGTCGGTTCACGCCGTGCTGCCGCACATGGTGGAGCGCAAGACCGGCGATATCATCGTGACGAGTTCGATCGCCGGGCTCGTTCCCGTTGTGTGGGAACCGATCTATACGGCATCCAAGCACGCCGTGCAGGCCTTCGTGCATACCGTGCGGCGCCAAGTCGCCCAGCATGGGTTGCGGGTGGGCGCCGTGGCGCCCGGCCCTGTGGTTACCGCTTTGATCAAGGATTGGCCAAAGGAGAAGCTGGAGGCAGAGTTGGCCGCGGGCGGCTTGATGCAGCCCGTAGAAGTGGCGGAAGCTGTCCTGTTCATGGTGACGAGACCGCGAAACGTCACCATTCGTGACCTCGTGATCTTGCCGCAGAGCAACGATCTGTAGGCGCCCTGGATGCGCTCCTGCTGCCGGCTTGTATATGGGGGGCTATGTGGCCTCCCCGGCCGAGGCACCCCCTCCTGCCCCTGTGCCTGATCGCCACGGCAACCGGGCTCATCCGCATCCCTTGTGCCTCCCGCTGAACTCCGCACCCAACTGGAATGGGATGGCGTCCCGAATGTTGACCTCGGTCCGCCGTCGGGACGTTCCGACCTGAGCCATACCTTGCGCGGTTGCGTCATGAACAAAATCGAAAAGATAACTGCGGCAACCTCGGTCTATTGGAGGCTTCGCCAGGACATCCTGAACGGGAATTGCGGCCGGGGCAAAAACTCCTGATCGACTTCGTCTCCGAACGGTAGGGAGTTGGTCTCAATCCAGTCCGCGAGGCTCTCAACCGTCTCTCGTCCGAAGGCCTCGTCGAGCGAAAGGATCAGCGCGGGTTCTTCCTGCCGCCCGTCAGCATTGAGGGCTGGCGGGAACTGGTGAAGACCCGGTGCTGGCTGGAAGGCGAGTCGCTTGAAGAGTCCATCGGTTGGGGTGCCCGGGATGGCACCAGCCTTGCCGGGTACTGGTCGAGCCGTACGACAGGCACAGCCTCGAAGGAGGGGTCGGCAACCGGCTGACCCACCCGGAATCCGAGGCTGAGTATTCCTGAAGATCGGTACGGTCTTCCTGATGCCTGACGGTCTCGGCGCTGAGCGGCAAAGGCCAGAGCGTGCGCTTCACGCGGTGCCTTCCCACCCGCCCCGAGCCAGGCGCTGGAGATCGGATTTGGACAGACTCTCGAGGCCGAGCTCCGGCAGGAGATCGTTCTCCCTTCCGAAGTCACGGCCGTAAAGGGCAGAGCATAGGTTCAACCCGGCCTCGTGAAGCGTGGCGGGGGTGTCCGTCAGCCTGCCGAGCAGCACAGTCGGCAGAAGGCCGAAGGGGACATCCTCAGTCACATAGCGTGTGTCAAGGGTGGCCGGGCCCATGGGACCGCCGCCCCGCTCCACCAGTATCTGAGCCATTTCGCCGACCGGCCCCATCGGAACGCCGTAGGAGAAATGGTAATGCTCGCGAACCGTCCGCACTGACAGGCCGAAACCTCTCGCGATGTCCAGACGCTCCTCGTCGAGGGCCTCGAACAGGCGGCCGACCGCCATCGTCACGTTCTGGTGCTGCCCCCAGGTCTCGCCCCGCTCCATGCGGGTCAGGTTGCACAGCGCAATACCCATGTGGTTCTGCGGGTTAAGGTTGCTCAATGCGATGGCGAGCAGATCATCCTTCTCGTTGAAACGGTCGCCGAACAGCGCACGGCACATGGCAAGCCCCCGCTCGCCGGCCGAGAGAGGTACGGTCGCCATGTCGACCTTGCTCCGGATTGTGGAGACGTGGACCTCGGTGCCGCTCTTCTGCCGTCCTGTGGTGACCGTGGTTCCCCACGCGACGATTGGGGCCCTCGTTCCCAGCTCCGCCAGTTTCTTCGACAGGTAGAGCGCCCCGAACGACGCGTGGGAGCTGATGATCACGATCTGCTCGTCCGTCACATGCCGCGCGATGGCGTCCATCACCGTACGATGGCCATAGGCCGGAAGCGCGATCAGGACCGCGTCGGCGCCGGATACCAATTCCAATGGCGAGGAGGCCACCTTGGGGTGAAAGGTGCCCGAAACGGCTCCGGTCGCCGTCAGAGGCCGCCCGGCCGCCAGTTCCGCGGTCCGCCGCCCCGATGGTGACCAGAGGATCGGGTCATGGCCGTTGTCGATGAGAAAGGCTGCGGCGGCAAAGGCGATTCCGCCCGCGCCGGCGATGGCGACACGCATTTTATTCTCCATGTGAACTCGATCGGGCTGCGGCCGCGACATACGAGCAGACGTCGGGATTCTTCAACTCGCGGCCGCGACCGTTCGCAGGTTTGGCCATCGTTCGGGATAATAGCAGGCGACCTTCCGACCGGGCCCTTGCTCGTCGAGCGACGGAATTTCGGTCATGCATTTGCCGGCAGCCCGAGGGCAACGGGGGTGGAAAGTGCATCCTGGGGGCGGGTTGGCGGGGGAGGGGACCTCTCCCATGATCTTGGTCAGGGTGAGCCGTGCCGTCGGATCCGGCACCGGCGAGCTGTCGCGCAGAAGCTTCGTGTAAGGGTGCAGCGGATTGTCGAGCACTCGCGCCGTCACACCCTGCTCCACGATGCGCCCGAGATACATGACGCAGACGCGATCGCAGAAATGCCGGACGACGCCGAGGTCGTGCGAGACGAATAGGAAGGAGAGGCCGCGCCGCTCGCGCAGACTCTCGAGCAGGCGAAGGATCTGCGCCTGTACGGAAACGTCCAGTGCCGAAACTGGCTCATCGGCAACGATGAGTTCCGGATCGAGCACGAGGGCGCGGGCGATGCCGATGCGCTGACGCTGGCCGCCGGAGAACTCGTGCGGATAGCGGTTGATCGCCTCCTTCGGCAATCCCACCTCGGCGATCGCCAATTCCGCCTTCTCGGCGATCTCCCGGCCCGAGCCGAGCCGATGCACGCGCAGCGGCTCTTCAAGGGCTTGGCGGATGGTCCGGCGGGGGTTGAGCGACGAATAGGGATCCTGAAAAACGATCTGCATGCGGCGCCGGAGCTGGCGCAGGGTGCTGGCGCTGGCTGCTCTCACGTCCGTCCCGTCGAAGATCACCGACCCTGCGTCAGGCTCGATGAGGCGAAGGAGCGAGCGTGCGACGGTGGATTTCCCGCAGCCGGACTCGCCGACCAGACCCAGGGAAGTTCCCTTCGGGATCGTGAAAGTGACGTCGTTGACGGCCCGGACGATCTTCCGCTCGGGGCCGAAAAGCCCGCCGCCGATCGTAAAGTGCTTCGCGAGATTGCGGACCTCAAGAGTTCCGTCCCTGGCTCCCATCATCATCAGCCTCTTCCTTTGGCGGTGCGAACAGGACAACGAACGAGGTGTCCGGTATCGTCGAAAGGCACGAGCTCTGGCCGTTCCTGCTCGCAGCTCGACTGCCTGTAAGGGCAGCGTGACGCGTAGGCGCAGCCGGTCGGGATGGCGGTGACGGCCGGTACGCCCCCGGGGATCGGCTCAAGATTGTCGGTGGCCCGGTCGGCGCGGGGCATGGCACGCAGGAGCGCGGCCGTATACGGGTGGGCGGGCTGCGCAAACAGCGCGTCGACGGTCGCCAGCTCGACGACCTCGCCTGCGTACATCACCGCAACACGATCTGCGATCTGCGCCACCACGCCGAGATTGTGCGTGATGAACAAGACCGACATCCCGTAGGCCTCCTTCAGCTCGTCGAGCTGCATGAGCACCTGAGCCTGGATGGTTACGTCGAGCGCCGTAGTCGGCTCGTCGGCCAGGAGGACCTTAGGGCGGCAGGCAAGCGCCATGGCGATCATCACGCGCTGGCGCATGCCGCCGGAGAACTGGTGCGGATAGTCGTGGAGGCGGTTCTCCGCAGAAGGAATCTTCACCTCGTTCAGGAGGCGAAGCGCCTCCGCCATGGCTTCGGAGCGCGAGACATTCCGGTGAATTGTGATGGCTTCGGCGATCTGCTCCCCGACCGTCATGGTCGGGTTCAGGGACGTCATAGGTTCCTGGAAGATCATGGCGATAGAGTTGCCGCGCACGCCGCTCATCTCGCGCTCGGAGAGCTTCACGAGATCACGCCCCTCGAACCTTATCTCGCCGGCCCCGATCCGGGCGCCCGCCTGCGGCAGCAGCCGCAGGATCGAAAGCGCGGTCACGCTCTTGCCGCTGCCGGACTCGCCGACAATGGCCAGCGTCTCGTTCCTGGCGACTGAGAGCGAGAGATCGCGGACGGCCGGATACCAGCGGCCGCCGATGCGAAATTCAGTGCGCAGGCCGCGGATCTCGAGGGCTGTTTGTTGAGCTTGCGTCATGACGGGTTACTCAGCTCTCAGCTTCGGATCGATTGCATCGCGCAGCGCATCTCCGAGGAGATTGAGCGCGAGGACGGTCAGGAGGATTGCCAGACTTGGGAAGACGGCGAGCCACCAGGCATCTAGGATGTTCTCGAACCCCTCGCGGATCATGCTGCCCCAGGTCGCGGTCGGTGGTGGGACGCCGAGGCCGATGAAGCTGAGCGATGCTTCCGTGCGTATCGCCGACGCCATCCACAGAGAGCTCATGACCACCACATCCGAGATCATGTTGGGCAGGATATGCACTCCCATGATGCGGATCGGGCCGAAGCCCAGCGCACGGCCTGCCTCGACGAAGTCCCTCTGCTTGAGGGCAATGGTCGGTGCCCGGGCGATGCGGGCGAATGGAGCGATCTCTGTAATTGCAATGGCAATGATGAGATTCTCGAGGCTCGCCCCGAGCATCGCGGCGATCATCAGGCCGAGCAGAAGAGTTGGGAAGGACAGCATGACATCGAGCAGGCCCATAACGATCTGGTCGAAAAGACCGCCCAGATAGCCTGCGAGGATGCCAATTGCGGAACCGATCGTCATCGCGATCAGGATGGCGACGAATCCGGCGGTCAGCGAGATCCGCGTGCCGTAGATCAGGCGGGAGAGAACGTCGCGTCCATAGCTGTCCGTTCCGAGCAGGAATTCCGCCGACGGGGGTTCAAGTCGGACGACAATGTTCTGCTCCAACGGATCATGGGGAGCGATCAGCGGTGCGAAGATCGCGATCACGAGGATGGCTGCAAGGAGCACGAGCCCCACCCAGGACAAGCGGTTCCTGGAGAATGCGAGCCAGAGGCCTCCGGGACGGGTGGGAGAGGAGGAAATCGCGCTAGCCATTATTTGTACTTCACCCTTGGGTCGACGAGCCCGTAGGCCAGATCGGTCAGCGTATTCACGACGATGACGCAGATGGCGAAGATGATCATCAGGCCCTGCAGCAGCGTATAGTCGCGGGCGTTGAGTGCACCGAGGATCAGCTTGCCCAGTCCCGGACGGTTGAAGATGATCTCCGTCAGCACGGAATTGCCGATCAGAGTGCCGAAGTAGAGACCGACGACTGTGATGATGGGAATGAGCCCGTTTCTCAGAGCATGTCGGAAGATGAGGCGCCCCGGACGGACGCCCTTCGCGCGTGCCGTGCGGATGTAGTCCTCGCCAAGGACTCCCAGCATGGACGAGCGGGTCACGCGCACCACATAGGCCATCATGATGATGCCCAGATTCAGAGCCGGCAGCGCGAGGTTGTGCAGGCGTTGGATGGGATCACTGCTGTCGCCGGAGTTGAGCACGGGAAACCAACCCAGCTGGATTGCAAATACGATGAGAAGAAGGATGCCGGAGACGAAAGCCGGAAACGACAGGCCCACAAGAGAGACCAGCCGACCGATATAGTCGGTCCAGCCGTTCCGGTGCACAGCAGTCGCAATTCCGAGAGGCAGGCCGAGCACGATGCCGATCACGATCGAGGCCAAGGTCAGCTCGATCGTGTAGGGAAGAACGAGAAGCACTTCCTGAATGACCGAGCGACCGCTGCTGAGCGACTGCCCCAGATTGCCTGTCAGCACATCGCCCAGGAAGCTCAAATATTGTACGTGAACTGGCCGGTCGATCCCGAGCTGTGCCCGAAGGGCACGTAGCGACGCTTCCGTTGCCTGATCTCCCAGGATAACGGCAGCGGCGTCGCCCGGCACCAGCCGCACCAGCACGAAGATGGCCGTCAGCATGATGAACAGGGTAGGGACAGCCAGAAGGAGGCGCTTGAGGGTGTATCTGATCATGCTGCCGCTCGCGTAGACATGAGCCGCTCGGCTGCGAAGGGGCGGATTTGACGCTGGGTTTCGCCCCGAATCACGAGATCGGCAATGATGGATCCGACAACGGGGACGAGCTGGAAGCCATGCCCCGAAAACCCGAACGCATGAAACACGCCCGGCGCATTGGGGGAGGGGCCGATGACGGGCAGGAGATCCTTCGTCTTGGCCTCCATCCCGGCCCAGGTTCGCGTGATCCGGACGTCCCGAACGGCGGGGAAGAGATCGGTTGCAGCCTGAGCGCCCTTGGCCAGTTCTATGAAATTGACGGTGCTCTTCAACGTGTCGATGTCGGCGCTGCCCTGCAGTCCACCGCCGATGACGAGGGTGCCTTGGTCCGACTGCTTGAAAGATAGGGAGCGGCCGACGACGCTGACGACTGGATCCAGCAAGGGGAGCAGCCGTTCCGTCACGATCATCATCGAGGCCTTGAGGCCAAGCGGAATGACGTCCCCGACCATGGCGGCGAGACGCGCCCCCCAAGCCCCGGCCGCATTGACGACCACCGGTACCGTGAATACCTGCTCACCGGCTCGGATGTGCCAGTCCGATCCGCGCCGTTCAATCGCCGTAACGCCGCAGCCCTCATGGATGACGACACCGCTCGCCTCGCAGGAGCGCCGGAAGGCGCGCAGCGTACGGTGCGGGTCGGCGGCGCCATCCTGTCGCGCAACGATTGCACCGACGCAGTGCGGGCTAAGAGCGGGGACCAGATGCAGCAGTTCCGAGCGGTCGATGATCTCCTCATGGGTGTAGCCGTGCTGGCGCATTGTGTTCGCACGCTTTTCCAGGAGGGGAAGATGGTCGTGGAACTCTGCGACCCGGATCTGGCCATAGGAATGGAAGCCGCAATTGTCGCCGACGATCGCCTCGATCCTATGCCACATCTCCATCGATTCGAGAGAGATGGGCACCTCGGCCAGATCACGACCCAATGTGCGCACGCCCGCAGCCGTCGCGCCGGAGGCATGACGGCCGACCCATGATCGCTCGAGAACGACAACGCGCCGTCCGGCGCGGGACAGGTTAAGCGCAGCCGAAAGTCCGTGCAGTCCGCCTCCGATCACGACGGTATCAGGAATGATCCTCCTCACGAAGCCTTCTCCTGCTGCTCGAGTGAGGCGAGTTCGCCAAGCGTCACCGGCTTGAGCGGAGGACGGATACGGTAGAACCCCACGTCCTTTGCGGGACGCCCCTCGGCCGCGGCAAGGATCTGTGTGACCGTGTAACCGCATTGCCTGCCCTGGCACGGCCCCATGCCGGCGCGGGTGAAGGCCTTGATTTGGTTCGGGCCTGGACGTCCCACGGCGGCCAGGGCACGGATGTCGCCCGCAGTTACCTCTTCGCAGCGGCACACGATGGTCGCATCGTCTGGGGCAAACACCTCCGGACGGGGCTTGTACATCGTGTCGAGGAACGGCCGGAGCGCCAGTTCCCGGTCGAGCTTCCGCCGGATTGGCTTCGCGGCTTCCTCCGCTGCCTGCTTGCTCACGCGCCCGAGATTCATGGCAGCACCGAGACCGGCCAGCTTCCCGCGAAAGACCGCAGCCTGTGCACCACCGATGCCCGCACCGTCTCCGGCCACGAATATTCCGGGCTGGGAGCTCTCTCCCCAACCATTCAGCACCGGCACGTAGCAGTCCTGTTCTTCGCTCCATTTGACGGCGCAGCCTAAGGCCATTGCCGCGTGGACGCTCGGCACGACGCCTTCGTGCACGAAGAGAACGTCCGTGGGAGCAGTTTTTTCCTGCCCATCGCGGGTGCGATAACGGATCGCCTCGATGCGCTCCGCCCCGATGGCTTCGATACCGGCGACATTCTTTATGATCGGAACCCCGGCCTTGCGGAGGATCCCCCACCAGGCAATGCCCTTCAGGAGATCACCAGCCGCACCAAAGGCCTTCACGAGATGGGGCAGGGCGGCCCGGCGCCGGCCCTGAGGGGTGGTGTCAAGATACCCGGCGATCTTGCCGCCGGAACGCAGGAGCTGGACCATGTATAGGAGAGGTAACGGTCCGCTCCCAGCAATCCATACGGGCCTGTCCGGGATCTGTCCTGACGTTTTCAGCAGAATCTGAGCCGCACCGACCGTGAGAACACCCGGCAATGTCCAACCAGGAAACGGAACGGGTCGCTCCTGTGCCCCAGTCGCCAGTATGACGCTTTTGGCCTGGATCACAGAGGCTTGCCTGTCGCGGGTAACGAAGGCGCGAAAGCCGGGCTCGATCTGCCACAGCTGCGTGCTCGGCTCATATCTCGCCCCGCTGGCACGGAAGGCCTCAGCGGAGGCCTTCCCTGCCTGATAGGTCTTGCCGAGGAGCACGCCGCGTGGCTCCGCCGCAACCGTTTCGACCGAACGCCAGATCTGACCGCCGGGCTCAGGCTGATCATCGATCACCAGCACGTCGACGCCGTGACGCCGCGCCTCGATCGCTGCGGCCATTCCTGCCGGACCGGCACCGATGATCAAGAGATCCACGCTGTTCATGCGCTGAGACTCCGCTTTCCATATTGGCGCTCGATGCGCATTCCGTCCCGCACGGGTGTGAGGCAAGTTTGGACGGAGGCAACGCCATCGATGATGGCGAGGCATTCGAAGCAGACGCCCATCATGCAATAGGGGGCGCGCTTGCTCTGCGTCACCGGCGTCGTGCGGGACCAGTGGGGAGCCTCGCGCAGCAGCACGGCGGCAACGGTCTCGCCATGCTCCGCCGGTGCGGGAACGCCGTCGATGAAGACGGTAACGGCTCTTTCGGAGGGCTCATGCAGCTTTCGGAACATCGAAACGCCTATGGTGGAAGGGAGCAAGGGCGGAAGGTAGCTCACCGGCGATGATCGCTTCCGCTATGGCTGCGGCATGGACGGCGGCGAGCGTGACGCCGGAATGACACAGGGTCACGAACGCACCCGGATGGGTCGGGGACTGGACGTAGATCGGGTAGCTGTCTGGAGTCATGACCCGCAATCCGGCCCACTGCCGGACGAGCGTGAGGTTGGCGAGCGCCGGCATCACCTGCACCGCCTTGCGGCTCAGCAGTGCGGCAGCGGTCCCTGTCGTCGACGTGTCGAAGCCGACCTCTTCCTGCGTGGCGCCGATCATGATCGTACCCTCGCCGGTTTGGCGCAGGCCGCTTGCGGGCAACGGAAGCACAGGAGCGATCCGCTCCGTCACAAGGACCTGCCCCCGCTGCGGACGAAGCGGGATATCGAGGCCCACCTGCGCCGCGAGGGCTGCGGACCCGAGTCCTGCTGCGATCACCACGCGGGAGGCGAAGAAGCGCGCCTCCCGAGTCTCGACGGTGAAACCCTGCGTTCCAGGCGTTATTCTCGAAACCCTGCTGCAACTGCGCAATACGCCTCCATGCTTGACGATGGCCGAGTGCAGTGCGGCAAGCAGCTTCAGGGGATTTGCATGACCGTCGCGCAGACCGAGGCTCGCGCCGCTGACCGTGGGGCCAAGGCGCACGCCAGGAAGGAGTTTTTCGAGAGCCGTGCGGTCGAGCATCTCGAAGCCGGGCTCGTTGCCGCCCCGCTGCTCGTGCAGGAGCTGCAGATGCCGGCGACGGTTTTCGAGAGCCTCGTCGCCTAGGCAGAATGCAAGGCCGCCGTTGCTCTCATATTGAAGGTCGTTCGCGGTCAGCTCTTCCAGTTCGGCGTTGAACTCGGGCCAGAGGTCGACGCTGCTGCGGGTCCATTCCTGATAGGCTGGCATGTTCATGCCCTTGCCCTGCAGCCAAACCAGACCGAAATTCGCGCGCGCGGCGCGGAAATCCCCGTCATCGCCGTCGAGCACGAGGACACGCTGTCCCCGCCGCGCCAGCCCGAAGGCGATCGCGGCTCCGACGGTACCTGCTCCGATGACCACTGCGTCGGTTTGCATCGATTTTCCTCTTGCAGAACATGACGGTACGAAGACAGTATCTATTTCGTCAAAGTCGTAATTGTTGCCCGCCTATTCTTGAAGGTTATAGGATGCGCCGCCCGCTCAATCTTCGCCAAGTTGAAGCGTTCAAATCCGTGATCGAGAACGGCACGGTGAGCAGAGCAGCCGAGGTGCTGAATGTCTCGCAGCCTGCCGTCAGCAAGCTGATTGCGCATCTGGAAGAGGATACCGGCCTCAAACTGTTCGACCGGCTGAAAGGCCGGCTGGCGCCGACGGAGCGGGGCATGCGCCTCTATGAGGAGATCGACCGAATTTTCGCCGGGGTGCGCCAGGTGGAGAACGCGGTCGACGCCATCCGCAGAGAGGAACAGGGGCAGCTGCTGGTCGGAGTCATGCCGGCTCTATCGGGCGCGTTCATTCAGCAGGCAACCATGAGCTTCCTGCGATCGCACCCGAGTGTCTACTGCTCGATTCAGACCCGGAGTTCCCAGTGGATCGCGGACTGGCTCGTTACCCGCAAACTCGACGTGGGACTCATCAGCTCGCGGATCGACAATCCATACATCACGACCGAGCCGCTGATGGAGCACCCGCTCGTCTGCATCATGCCGCTCGACCACCCCCTTACGAAGCGAGGTCTGATCGAGCCGAATGACCTGGACAACGTGCCTTTTCTCTCGTTTGATCCGGAAAGCTATACCGGCCAGCAGATCGCGTCCGTTTTCGAGAGCTACGCCGTTAGAGTGAACATCGTGCTGATGACCACGACTGCACCGACGCTCTGCGAATTCGTCGCGGCGGGCCTCGGTGTATCCCTGGTACACCCTCTGTTCATCAGCGGAATGAAGGGACGTGTCGCCGTCCGCCGGTTCGAGCCGCTCGTGCCACTCGACTTTCAGCTCTGCCGCATCAGGGAAAATCGCAATGCGGGACTCGTCGAAACGTTTCTGCGGGAGACGCGCGTCACGGCAGAGCGCATCTCCCGCGAGTTGCTCAGCGAGGCTTGATCGTCGTCGTCTCGGTGATCGGCGGCGCGAGGTTCATGGCCCCTTTCAACTCATAGCCGAGATCCACCCGGTCATTGCGAGCCCAGACCTGCTGAAGATCGAACAGCGGTATGGAGCAGACGTCTTCGTGAATCTTGACCTGTGCCTCCTTCCAGAGAGCGAGTTGCTTTTCAGGATCGCTCTCGGAGCGCGCTGCGTCGATCTCGGCGTCCGCCACGGAGCAATGTGAGAAGTTAGTGATCGCAGTCGGTTTCCCGGCGATGGCGTTCGAGTGGTAGAATTCGGTCAGGTAGGTGTCGGCGATCGGGAAGCGAGCGGCACCGTAGAACACGATGGCGCTCGCGTTCTTTCGACTCTGACTCTGGTAGGTCGGATGATCGACCACGTTCATTTCGAGCTTGATCCCGGCCTTGGCGAGCTGCGACTGGACGATTTCCATGATCGGGAGCTGCGCCGAGATGTTGGAGACGACAGCCTTGAGAACAAGTCCGTTCCCGTGGCCCGCTTCTGCCAGAAGCGCCTTGGCCTTGTCCGGGTTATGCTCGTAGGCTCCCGCGGAGCAGTCCTCTCCGAGATAGCCGGGCGGCACGACAGAGCAGCCCTTCGGGCCCACATCCTTGCCGACATAGCGCACGATGTCGTCGACGTTTATGGCATGCGCTATGGCCTTGCGGACACGAATGTCATCGAGTGGTGCGATGCTGCGGTTGAGGTGAAGCGTGCGGAACTCGCCCGGACGGAAGATGTCCACGATCATGTTTCCACGCTTGCGCGCGGTATTGACCCAACGCTGCTCCCGCTTGCCGTACATCACGTCGAGTTCACCCGAGGTGAATGCCAGCTCCCGGGCGCTGTCCGACGGAATCATGCGGTACATGATCGTATCGATCTTGGGAGCCCCGCGGAAATAATCCTTGTGGGCGACGAGCTTGACGTGTTGCTGGGTCACATGCTCGGCGAATTTGAACGGGCCCGTTCCGACGGGGCTGGAGGCGTATTTGGCGCCAAGTTCCTCTGCCGCCTTTTTGCTGACGATGTTGCCGGCGTGGTAGTTGGATACGATACCGAGAAAGTTGGCGTCCGGATACTTTAAGGTGACGCGCACCGTGTAGTCGTCGATCTTCTCGACGTTGTCCATGCTGGAAAAGTTGGCCGCGAAGGTAGAGCGGTTCGGATCGGCCGCGCGCTTGAGCGAGTAGACGATATCTTCGGCCGTGAGCTCACCCCAGTTGTCGTGGAACTTCACGCCCTTGCGCAGGTAGAACGTCCAGGTTTTCCGGTCGGCGGAGGTCTCCCAACGCTCGGCGAGATCGGGCTCCAGATCCTTGGGATTGGCGCTTCCCGGCGGGAAGCGGACGAGACCGTTGTACATCCAGCCGACCAGGGCCTTGTCGGTCGTTGCACTTGCCCGGTGCGCGTCGAGGGTCGAGATGTCCGTGCCGCCGGAGCTGATCTGCAGAACCTTCTCCTGGGCCGTCGCACCGGCTAGCGTCCCGCTGAGAAGCAGCATGGCGATGGCGGAGGTGGCCGATAGGATGTCGCGTTTCATAGCCTTCGTTCTCCCGTCTGGAAGGCAGAGGCTGGAAGTCGGGAACACTTATGTCAAAGTCGAAAAGTTTGGAGGTTTATTCTCCAGGGTTATAGACTGGCGTTTAGTCGCCGCGTTTTGAAATGAAATTTCGCGTGTCGGGCTCACCTGCGCTGCAGAACGCTCTCCGGCCACCGCGCCCGGCATAGCTGCTGCATGGCTCACTGTGAGGCAGGAAGGTTCTGCCGTCGTGTACCTTCGCTGCCCTGAACGAATACAGCCGCCCGAGCGTTCGGGCGGCTGTATTCGGAAAATCGATCTTTTGGATGGAAGCTATTACTTGATCTTGGCTTCCTTGAACTCGACGTGCTTCTTCGCGACCGGGTCGTACTTCTTGAACGACAGCTTGTCGGTCATGGTGCGCGAGTTCTTCTTCGTCACGTAGAAGTAGCCCGTGTCGGCAGTGGAGACGAGCTTCACTTTGATGGTTGCGGCTTTGGCCATGGTCGGACCTCTTGGTTCGGCGCTCGGCGGGGCCGAAACGCAAAGGCCGGGCGAACCCGGCCGAGAAAATCTTGGGCTTCCCATGCACCATCAGGGCGGTTTCGTCAAGGGTGTCCCGAACGGGGCGGCCTGCACGGGTGGGAGCCGGTCCCAGAAAACGCGGAAAACTACCGCAAAGCTGAATCCAGCGGGGAATTGAACGAGTTGAGCCCCTGAGAACCACGTCCGACGAGAGCCCGCCATAGCCGCGCCCAGAAACTACACGGACAAGCCGCACCGGAAGGATCTCCAAGGCATGTTGACGCCGGTGGTCATCGGGCTGGCGGTCGCGGTCCTGCTGCTCCGGGTCTACGCCTTCGTCCGCCACGCCTGATCGGCGACGCGCGCCATCGGTTCCTAGAGCAACTCCCGCACGAACTTGCCACGCCTCTGGTAGAAGAACGGGACCGGGAGTTCATGGCCGAAGCCGGCGGCGATCCGGGCTTCCAGCTCGGACAGGATGACGGCGGTTATGGGGGGCAGGTCGAGGGCGCGGGCCTTGTCGATGGTGACCCAGGTCAGCTCGACCAGCTCGGAATCGGGGCCGACGGCCCCCTCGACCTCGTGGGCGATGGCCGTCCGGTCGACGGCGAAGAACCGGGTGTCGAACCGCTTCACGCGCTTGGGCGGCGTGATGGCCCGGCCGATGAAGTGCAGGGCCTCCAGGTCCGGGAAGACGCCGTGCTCCTGGAAGGCGGCCCAGGTGGTGGCGGTCGGAACCGTCTCCGGGCTTCCATAATCCTTGGTGCCGAGCAGCAGGCCGGTCTCCTCGAAGGTCTCGCGGATGGCGGCGAGCGCCAGCGCCCGGCTGCGCAGGGCCGAGGGACGCGTCACCCGCGCCATAAGGGCCTGCTCGGCGCGCGGGTGCAGGGCGCCCGCGACGGCCATGGAGCGGTCGCCGGCCTCGATCCGCCCTCCCGGAAACACGAACTTGCCAGGCATGAACTTGTGGCCCTCGTGGCGCTTGCCCATGAGGACCTTCGGCTTGCTGCCCCTGCGGTCGATGATGATGAGGGTTGCGGCATCGGCGGGACGGAGCGCGGGTGCCTTCGGATCGCGCGTGGCGGCCGCGAAGCGGTCCATCTGGTCCAGCGGCACCGGCGTCTCGGTCACGTCGTGGGCTCCCTCTCTCATTCCTCTGCCTTGGCGCGGGCCGCGCCGAAACCGTGCATCCCTAGCGCGTATTGGAGGCCTACGACAGCTCCTTTCACCGGCTGGAGCAGCACGAGACACAGGATGAGGGTGAGAGCCGGCCAGACGGCGAGGTGGAACCACATGGGAACCTCCATCTTCGTCTCGGTCATGAGAATGCCGTAGCCGACCAGGTGGCCGACGATGAACATGACGATGTAGGGCGGGAAATCGTCCGCCCGGTGGTGATGAAACTCGGTTCCGCAAGACTCGCAATTGTCAGCCACCTTGAGGAAGCGGCCGAAGAGACGCCCCTTCCCGCAGGCCGGGCAGCGGCCCATGAAGCCGCGCCGCATGGCGGTCATGACGGGGGTGCGTCCGGAATCTCCAGGTGCAATCGATTCCGTAGAATAGGGCATCGCCGTTCCTTACCGCGCCCGGGTCGAGCGCTTCACCTTCACCCTCGGAGCCGGGCGGCGGCTTTCCCGCGGGGCCTTTGCGCCGCCGCGGGCCTTCTTCGGGCCCTTCTTGGCCCCCTGAGGCCTGCCGCTGTAGCGGCCCTTGGAGAGAAGCTCGAAGCGCAGCGCCCCTGCTACCGGGGCCGCTTCTACCAGCTTCACCTCGACCTTGTCCCCGAGGCGATAGGTCTCGCCGGTGCGCTCGCCGCGCATGGAATGGGTCCGCTCGTCGAAGGCGTAGTAATCGGCCCCGATGGTGGCGGCCGGCACGAAGCCGTCCGCGCCCGTCTCATCGAGCTTGATGAAGAGCCCGGCCTTGGTGACGCCGGAGATCTGTCCGTTGAAGGTCGCGCCGATCCGGTCGGCTAGGAAATGGGCGATCAGCCGGTCGATGGTCTCGCGCTCCGCCGCCATGGCGCGCCGCTCGGCGGCGGAGATGCGTGCGCTGATCTCGATCAGCTCCGCCCGGGTCGTGTCGGGCCGCAGCCCGTCCTTGCCGAGCTTGAGGGCGCTGATGAGGGCGCGGTGGACGATCAGGTCCGCGTAGCGGCGGATGGGTGAGGTGAAGTGGGCGTAGCGCCTGAGGTTGAGCCCGAAATGGCCATAGTTCTCGGCAGAGTACTCGGCCTGCGACTGGGAACGCAGCACCACTTCGTTGATGAAGAGCTGGTGCTCGGAGCCCTCGACGCTGCGCAGGATGCGATTGAACAGCTCAGGCTTGAGGGCACCCTGGACCGGCAGCTTGAGGCCGATGGAGGCCAGCACCTCGCTCAAAGCCCGCATCTTCTCCAGCGAAGGCTCGTCGTGGACCCGGTAGATCAGGTCGCTGTCCGCCTTCTCGAGGGTCTCCGCCGCCGCCACGTTGGCGAGGATCATGAACTCCTCGATCAGCCTGTGCGCCTCCAGCCGCTCGGGCACATAGACCCGGTCCACGGTTCCGTCGTCTTTGAGCACGATCTTGCGCTCGGGCAGGTCGAGGAAGAGAGGCTCGCGGATGTCGCGCGCCTTCTTAACCGCCGCATAGGCGGCCCAGAGGGGCCCTAGGATGGAGTCGAGGATAGGCTTCGTTGTCTCGTCCGGCCGGCCGTCTATGGCAGCTTGGGCCTGCTGGTACGAGAGTTTCGCGGCCGAGCGCATCATCACCCGGTGAAAGGAATGGCTCTTCTTGCGCCCGTCCGGGCCGATCACCATGCGGACAGCGAGGGCAGGGCGGTCCTCGTGGGGGCGAAGCGAACAGAGATCGTTTGAGATCCGTTCGGGCAGCATCGGCACGACCCGGTCGGGGAAATAGACAGAGTTGCCGCGCTCCTGCGCCTCCCGGTCCAGGGCCGAGCCCGGCCGCACATAGGCGGCCACGTCGGCGATCGCCACGGTGACGATGAAGCCGCCCTCGTTGCGGGGATCCTCGTCGCGCACCGCGTGGACCGCGTCGTCGTGGTCCTTGGCGTCCGCCGGATCGATGGTGACGAGCGGCAGGTCGCGCCAATCCTCGCGGCCGGCCATCGTGGCATGCTCCGCCTTCTCGGCTTCGGCCAGCACGTCCTTGGGGAACACGTTCGGGATGCTGTGGGCATAGATCGCGATCAGACTGATGGCCTTCTCGGACTTGACGGAGCCGAGGCGCTCCTGGACCTTCGCGTGGGGCAGGCCGTAGCGGCCGTGCTTGACGACGGTCGTGGCGACGAGGTCGCCGTCCTGGGCGCCGTTCTCGTCGCCGGGCCGGATCTCCAGCTCCTGCTCCCGGGCTTTCTTGTCGACGGGCACGAGGCGCCCGCCGCCTTCGGGCAGGGCCCGGAAGATGCCGAGGACCTGTGCCTGCTTCTTGGCGACGATCTTGGTGACCCGGCCGGCGTAGCGGTGGATGTCGCCTTCCTTCAAGGGATCGACCCGCAGCAGCGCCCGGTCGCCCACTCCTGCAACCGGCATGCCGGGGCGCGGCTTGCGGGGCGACATGATGATGATGGTGGGGACCGGACCGTGCTCCTCCGCATCCCACTCGGTCGGCTCGGCCACGAGTTCCCCGTCCCGGTCCCGGCGGACGATGTCGGCCAGAACCACCGGCGGCAGCTGGCCAGCCTTGTGGACGACCTTGCGCCTCCGGTCGACCACGCCCTCGATCTCGAGGTCCTTCAGCATCTGCTTGAGCCAGATGCGGTCGCCGCCCTTGATGTTGAACG
The DNA here is from genome assembly GCA_035645535.1 of Microvirga sp. GTDB lineage: Bacteria > Pseudomonadota > Alphaproteobacteria > Rhizobiales > Beijerinckiaceae > Microvirga. Next base: position 104,187 of record DASQMJ010000034.1, read on the forward strand.
CCTTGGCAATGTCCCGCTTGGCCACCTTGCCGGAAGCGTTGGCGATGAAGGAGACGATTTCCTCCCGCGAGGGAAGGGTGGAGACGGGGGCTTTCGAACGTTTCGCCAAGGTCGATCTCGATGGGGTTGTGGTGTCTTGTCGCACGGCGGGTAGGGGCGCGGCTAGAGGCGCTGGCCCAGGAGACGACGCGCGAGACGCGGGGTTGGATCCATCCGCCGGGGACTCGGGTGCGCAAGGCAAAAAAAAGACTCCGGTGAGGGAGCCTTTCAAGGGGCCGGCCCGTGGGGGCAGAATGAGCCGGCGATACCTGTAAACGACGATGGCGGGGGAAAGTTCCGGCCGTTTCGAAAAATTTTGAGATTTTCGTCGCCCCCGCCACGCTTGGCGCGCGTGGGCGATGGGATCCGCTGTGCTCTTCCCCTGGCTGTCCTTTCCGGCCGGAAAGGACAGCCAGGGCGCCTCAGGTGTCCCCCTGGCGCGCCGCAGGCGCGTGAAGGGATCCTCCAGCCCCGCTGGGCACGGGAATTCCCTGGAAGACGCGTTCTCCAGTCAGGAAGGATGCAGGATCAGATATCCAGATCCGCCTCGTCGGCGAAGGCGGCACGCTCCTGGATGAAGGTGAAGCGGGCCTCCGGCTTGTTGCCCATCAGGCGCTCCACCGCCTCGCCGGTCTCGGGCCGCTCGTCCGCCTCGACAACCACCTTCAGAAGCAGCCGCTTCTTCGGGTCCATGGTGGTCTCCTTCAGCTGGGCCGGCAGCATCTCGCCAAGGCCCTTGAAACGGCCGATCTCGACCTTGCCGCTGCCCTTGAAGACGGTCTTGAGGAGCCGGTCCCGGTCCGCATCGTCGCGGGCATAGGCCGTCTTGCCGCCCTGGCTCAGCCGGTAGAGGGGCGGGACCGCGAGATAGAGGTGGCCCGCATCGATGAGGCGCGGCATCTGCCGGTAGAAGAAGGTGATCAGCAGCGACGCGATGTGGGCGCCGTCCACGTCCGCGTCGGTCATGATGATGACCTTCTCGTAGCGGAGGTCCGCGTCGCGGTATTGCGAGCCCATGCCGCAGCCGAGCGCCTGGACGAGGTCCGAGAGCTGCTGGTTCTGGTGCAGCTTGTCACGCCCGGCCGAGGCCACGTTGAGGATCTTGCCGCGCAGCGGCAGGACCGCCTGGGTGGCGCGGTCGCGGGCCTGCTTGGCCGAGCCGCCGGCCGAATCGCCCTCGACGATGAAGAGCTCGGAGCCGGCCATGCCTGCATTGGAGCAATCCGCGAGCTTGCCGGGCAGGCGCAGCTTGCGAGTCGCGGTCTTGCGGGCGACCTCCTTCTCCTGGCGCCGGCGCAGGCGCTCCTCGGCCCGGTCGATGACCCAGTCGAGCAGCTTGTTCGCCTGCTGCGGCGAGGCCGCAAGCCAGTGGTCGAAGTTGTCCCGGATCGCGGCTTCGACGATGCGGCCCGCTTCCAGGGTCGCCAGCTTGTCCTTGGTCTGGCCCTGGAATTCCGGTTCGCGGATGAAAACCGACAGCATCGAGGCGCAGGTCGCCATCACGTCGTCGGTGGTCACCGCCGCCATGCGCTTCTGCTGGCCGACGCGCTCGGCGTGGTCGCGCAGGCCGCGCAGCAGCGCAATGCGCAGACCGTTCTCGTGCGTGCCGCCCTCGGGGGTCGGGATCGTGTTGCAGTACGAGGAAGAGAACCCGTCCTCGTTCGCCATCCAGGCGACCGCCCATTCGAGCGAGCCGTGCCCGCCTTCCTTGGCGATCTTGCCGGAGAAGACCTGGTCGACGACGAGTTCCTTGCCCTCGATGTCGCGGGCCAGATAGTCCTTGAGACCGTTAGGGAACTTGAAGGTGGCCTCGGCCGGGACGTTCTCGATGCCCTCGATCAGCGAGGGGGCGCATTTCCAGCGAATCTCGACGCCGCCGAACAGATAGGCCTTGGAGCGGGCCATCTTGAAGAGGCGGCGGGGCTGGAAATGGGCGTCCTTGCCGAAGATCTGGTGGTCGGGCTTGAAGCGCACCTTGGTGCCGCGCCGGTTCAGGACCCGGCCCACCGTCTCGAGCTTGGTCTTCGGAATGCCGCGGGCGAAGATCTGGCGGTAGAGGGTCTGGCCGCGCGCCACCTCGACTTCCAGGGTCTCGGACAGGGCGTTCACCACCGACACGCCGACGCCGTGCAAGCCGCCGGAGGTCTCGTAGACCTTCGAATCGAACTTTCCGCCCGCGTGGAGGGTGGTCATGATCACTTCGAGGGCGGACTTCTTCGGGAATTTCGGGTGCGGGTCGACCGGGATGCCGCGGCCGTTGTCCGTGACCGAGAGCCAGCCGCCTTCCTCCAACTCCACCTCGATGAAGGTGGCGTGGCCTGCGACCGCCTCGTCCATGGAGTTGTCGATCACCTCGGCGAAAAGGTGGTGCAGGGCCTTCTCGTCCGTGCCGCCGATATACATGCCCGGACGGCGCCGGACAGGTTCGAGCCCCTCCAGCACCTCGATGGCCGAGGCGTCGTAGCCAGCCTCGCCGGGCGTACCCGGCACGGGTGCGGACCTGGACACTTTCGCGGCGGCATTCCTCGCCGAGGCCGGCACCGCCCGCTTGGCGGATGCAGCCCCGCTGCCCCCAAAGAGATCGTCGTTATCGGTCATTGGGACCTTGGTTCGTGATGATTCGGTTTTCTTTACACCATATCTCATTCACAAATTCATACGTGAACAAAACGGAAACATAAAGACGTCTTTGTGCCACAAGCCGCAAAAGGGTGGGGACGGAAAACCGTTCCGCGGCTCAGCTTCCCTCTAAAGAATGTCTTACGCCTGTCATCAGGAACTGTTTAGTTAGGCTTCACGTTGGATGGTTAGGCTAACCCGAGCTTAACGGAGAGCGATCGTGACGACGCGGACGACCCTGGGAACGGCGCAGCAGCTTCACCTGAACCGCGCGGCACGCACGGCCGGAGAGGCCTTCGCGTTCGAGGAGCCGGAGGCCGCTCCCGCGCCGACAGCCTCGAGCCGATCCTACGGGGCCAACCTCCTGTGGCTGGTCATGGCCCTGATTGCCGTCTTGGCCCTCTGGCTCAGCTTCTAGCCGTCCGAGCCCTCGCCGGTCTCCTTGCGGGAGCCGAAAAGGTTGCTGAACCACCATTCGACGGGCTTTCCAAAGACCAGCAGCGCCAGGGCCAGTCCGTTGCCCACGATGGTGATGAACCAGGCGCCGACGCCCGCCGTCACCCCGAGGGCCGCGGCGATCCAGACCGTGGAGGCGGTGGTCAACCCCTGCACATCCGATCCGTCCTGCCGCCGGATGATCACGCCCGCGCCGAGAAAGCCGATTCCCGTCAGGATGCCCTGAACCACGCGGCTGACCGCATCCTCCTCGAAATGGACATGCCCATAGGCTGAACCCGCCATGACGACGAGGGCGGACGCAAGGGACACCAGGCCCAGGGTCCGCATGCCGATGGGCTTGCCGTGAAGGTCCCGATTCAGCCCGATCGCCATCCCCGACACCGTGGCGAAGCACAAACGGAGCAGCATCTCGAATTCCTCCCGATGCTCCGCATGAAGCGCATACAGCCAGTCGGTCATCGGGTTCAGCCGCTCTGCGCAGCCTTGGAGGAGCTCTTCTTGGCCGCGGCTTTCTTGGCCGTGGCCTTCTTAGCGCCAGTCTTCTTGGCCGCGGTCTTCGTCGCAGCCTTCTTTGTGGCCGCCTCTTGCTTGGCCGGAGCCTTGCGGCCGCGGGCGGGCTTCTTGCTGCCGCCCATCGCGCGCCGCGCGCTGAGGAGCCCGATGGCCTCTTCGAGGGTCACGGCCTCCGCCGAGACCGTCTTCGGCAGGGTGGCGTTGGTCTCGCCGTCGGTGACGTAGGGACCAAAGCGGCCGGCCTTCACCACGATAGGCTTCCCGGATTCCGGATCCTCGCCGAGCGGACGCCCGGGATCCGCCGCGCCGCGGCGGAAGCTGCCGGCACCGCTCTCCTTGGCGACGATCAGGTCGATAGCCCGGTTGCCGCCGATCTCCAGCACGTCGTCATCGGCACCGAGATTGGCGTAGGTCTTGCCGTGCTGAACATAGGGCCCATAGCGCCCGATTCCGGCAATGATCGGCTCGCCGCTTTCCGGATGGGTCGCGACCTGACGCGGCAGCGCCAGGAGCTTGAGGGCCTTCTCCAGGTCGACTTGGGCCGGGGTGATGCCGCGCGGCAGGGACGAGCGCTTGGGCTTCTCGCCTTCGCCGAGCTGGACGAAGGGGCCGAAGCGGCCGTCGCGGAGCGTCACCTGGAGGCCCGTGTCCGGATCCTCGCCCAGCACCTTCACGCCCGGCGTGCCGCCGTTCTCCGACGAGCCTTCACCCTCTCCGTCGGCGCCGTTCGCCGCGAGCTGGCGGGTGTACTTGCACTCGGGGTAGTTCGAGCAGCCGATGAAGGCCCCGAACTTGCCGAGCTTGAGCGAGAGCTGGCCGTTGCCGCAGTTCGGGCAGGCGCGCGGGTTCGTGCCGTCGCCCTTGTCGGGGAAGATGTGCGGGCCGAGAAGTTCGTTCAGGGCGTCGAGCACCTCCGTGGTGCGAAGCTCCTTCGTCTCGCCGATGGCGGCCGAGAAATCGCGCCAGAAGTCGCGCAGAACCTGCTTCCAGTCGATCTCTGAATTCGAGATGCGGTCGAGCTGCTCCTCCAGATCCGCCGTGAAGTCGTATTCCACGTAGCGGCGGAAGAAGCTCTCCAGGAAGGCCGTGACGATGCGGCCCTTGTCCTCGGGCACGAGCCGCTTCTTTTCGATGCGCACGTATTCGCGGTCGCGCAGGGTCTGGAGCACGGCGGCGTAGGTGGAGGGACGGCCGATGCCGAGCTCCTCCATGCGCTTCACGAGGCTGGCCTCGGAATAGCGCGGCGGCGGCTCCGTGAAGTGCTGGCTCGCGGTGATGCGGCGGCGTTCCAGCGGATCCCCCGCCTTCATGGGCGGCAGGCGGCCCTCGTCCTCGTCCGGATCGTCGTCGCGGCTCTCGTTGTAGAGGGTCAGGAAGCCGTCGAATTTCACCACCTGGCCGGTGGCGCGAAGATCCAGCTTGCGCGGTCCCACCATGGCGGTGATGTCGGCGGTGGTGCGCTCGAGCTGGGCCGATTCCATCTGGCTCGCCACGGTGCGGATCCAGATCAGCTCATAGAGGCGGGCCTGCTCGGGCTCGAGATACTTCGCCACCTGCTTCGGCAGGCGGCCCATGTCCGTCGGGCGGATGGCCTCGTGTGCTTCCTGCGCGTTCTTGGCCTTGGTCGTGTACTTGCGCGGCACGTCAGGCAGGTAGCGGTCGCCGTATTCCTTGGCGATCACGCTGCGGGCGGACCGGACCGCCTCCGGCGCCATGTCGACGCCGTCGGTTCGCATATAGGTGATGAGGCCCACCGTCTCGCCGCCGATATCGACGCCTTCGTAGAGACGCTGCGCGATCCGCATGGTCTGCGCCGGGGCCAAGCCGAGCTTGCGCGAGGCCTCCTGCTGCAGGGTCGAGGTGGTGAAGGGCGGGTAGGGATGGCGCTTGGCGGGCTTCGCCTCGATATTCGCCACCGAGAAGGTCGCGAGTTCCAGGTCCTTCTTGAAGGCTTCCGCCTCCGCGCCGGTGCCGATGTCGAGGCGGGTGATCTTCTTGCCGTCGGCGCCGACGAGGCGCGCGTCGAACACGCCGCCGTCCCTGGTGGCCAGGGTCGCAACGAGCGACCAGTATTCCTGGCTCTTGAAGGTCTCGATCTCGAGTTCCCGGTCGCAGACGAGGCGCAAAGCCACGGACTGGACGCGCCCGGCCGAGCGCGCGCCCGGGAGCTTACGCCACAGGATCGGCGAAAGGGTGAAGCCGACGAGATAGTCCAGCGCCCGGCGCGCCATGTAGGCGTCGACCAGCGCCTGGTCGATCTCCCGCGGCTGGCGCAGGGCCGACTGCACTGCATCCTTGGTGATGGCGTTGAAGGTCACGCGCTCGATGGGCAGATCCTTCAGGGCGCGCTTCTCGCGCAAGGCCTCGACCACGTGCCAGGAGATCGCCTCGCCCTCCCGGTCCGGGTCCGTGGCGAGGATCAGCTTCTCGGCCCCTTTGAGGGCCTTGGCGATTTCGGAGACGCGCTTCGCCCCGCGGTCCTCGAGGGTCCAGATCATGCGGAAGTCGGCGTCCGGGTCGACTGAGCCGTCCTTGGCGGGCAGATCGCGGATGTGCCCGAACGAGGCCAGGACCTCGTAGTCCTTGCCCAGATACTTGTTGATCGTCTTGGCCTTGGCAGGCGACTCGACGACGAGGACTTTCATGAACGGCTTCCTACGGCGACTCAGGGCGCATGCCCGATGTCATGACTGGAGAACGGCCGCCGGAAAGCGACAGCCGCGGGGGCGGATAAGTGGTCAATGATTGCGGACAAGTCAAATCGGACTTTGCAGCAACGTATCTATATGGGAGCGAAAACCCTTTCCAGCAAGGGTTTTGCGGCTAAGCCGAGGTCGTTGGCGCCGACCATTCGGACTGGCGAACCGAGGCGCGTCGATGCATAAGCTTCGGTGATTTCCGCCGGGGCAGAGCGGGCAAGCGCCGCCGCGGCGGCGAGGGTGAAGAGCCGGTTGGCCACGAACCGTGCCTTGGCCTCCGCCTCCGGCGACTGGAGCGTCAGCACGATGTCCCGGGCCGCCTCGGAGGCGCCCGGCAGATCTCCGGCCTCCGCCATGAGCCGCTCCAGGACCGAGGCGGCGGCCTCCGGCTCGCGGTTCTCGGCGCGCAGGAGGTCGAGGGCGATCACGTTGCCTGACCCCTCCCAGATGGCGTTGACCGGCGCCTCCCGGTACAGGCGGGGCAGGGGGCTCTCCTCCACGTAGCCGTTGCCTCCCAGGCTCTCCATCGCCTCGTAGAGGAGGTTGGGCGCCGCCTTGCAGATGCCGAACTTGGCGGCGGGCGTCACGATCCGGGCGAAGGCCGCTTCGTGCTCGTCCTCCGGGGCGCGCTCGAAGCTTGCTGCCAGACGGACGGACAGTGCCGTCATGGCCTCGCTTTCGAGGGCAAGGTCCGCCAGAACCGCCCGCATGGCAGGTTGGTCGATGAGCTTCTTCTTGAACACGCTCCTGTGCCGGGCATGGTGGTGGGCGAGGGCCAATCCCATCCGCACCAGCCCGGCGGAGGCAACGGCGCAGTCGAGGCGTGTCAGCTGGACCATGTTGATGATGGTCCGCACCCCGCGCCCCTCCTCGCCGACCCGCCAAGCGAAGGCCTGCTCGAACTCGACCTCCGAGGAGGCGTTGGAGCGGTTCCCGAGCTTGTCCTTGAGGCGCTGGAGGCGGACGGAATTGAGCGAGCCGTCCGGCCGGAAGCGCGGGACCAGGAAGCAGGTCAGGCCGCCCGGAGCCTGGGCGAGCACCAGGAACGCGTCGCACATGGGCGCGGACATGAACCATTTGTGGCCTGTCAGCGCATATTCGCTGCCGCCTACGGGCTTGGCCTGGGTCGTGTTGGCCCTCACGTCGGTGCCGCCCTGCTTCTCGGTCATGCCCATGCCGAGGGTGACGGAACTCTTCTCCCAGAAGGGCACCAGGCGGGGATCGTAGTCGCGCGAGCGGATCTTCGGCAGCCAGTCCTTGAGCCGATCCGGGGCGGCCGCGAGCGCTCCGACGGAGGCGTGGGTCATGGTCATCGGGCAGACATGGCCGCTTTCGACCCCCGCCACCGTGTAGACCCGCGCCGCCCGCTCCACGTAGCCGCGGGCCACCGGACGCCCGGGATCGGCATTGTCCCAGGTGGAGGAATGGAGGCCGTCGGCCATGCTGGCCCGCATGACCGCGTGGTAGGCGGGGTGGAACTCGACCGCGTCGATCCGGAAGCCCCGCGAATCGTGCGTGCGCAGCCTCGGCGGGTTCTCGTTGGCGAGGCGCCCGAGCTCGATCCGCTCCGCACTCCCCCAGGCCTCGCCGAACTTCCCCAGCCGCTCCTGCGGGCGCTCCACCCCGTTGGCCGCCAAGGCATCGAGCAGCGGGCGATCGGAGGCGATGAGGTTGACGTCGCCGAAGGGCGGCGTCTGGTTGAAGACCTCGTGGGTGTCCATGGGCAGGGCGGTCCTGAAATACGCTCTCCCATTTATAGTAGAGTGACGAACGTTTCCGGCGAAGAGTCCCGTCTTGCCGCCCCCGGCGGGAGCGCCTATAGCCATCGCTTCAAGATGACAGACGCGCCCCGATCCGTTTTCCCCCACCGCCACCTGCTCGGAATCGAGGGGTTGTCCCCGCTGGATATCCAGGCGCTGCTCGACCTCGCCGATGCGCAGGTCGAGGTCAGCCGGCAGGTCGAGAAGAAGAAGTCGACCCTGCGGGGTCGGACCCAGATCAACCTCTTCTTCGAGCCGTCCACCCGCACTCAGTCGTCCTTCGAGATCGCCGGCAAGCGGCTCGGGGCCGACGTGATGAACATGTCGGTGGCCTCCTCGTCGGTGAAGAAGGGCGAGACCCTGATCGACACCGCCGCGACTCTGAACGCCATGCGGCCGGACCTGATCATCGTGCGTCACCACGCAGCTGGCGCCGTACATCTGCTGGCCCAGAAGGTCGACTGCTCGGTGGTCAATGCCGGCGACGGGGCGCACGAGCACCCGACCCAGGCGCTTCTCGACGCGCTCACCATCCGCCGCAACAAGGGGCGCATCGAGGGCCTGACGGTGGCGATCTGCGGCGACATCCTGCATTCGCGGGTGGCGCGCTCCAACATGATCCTGCTCGCCGCCATGGGCGCGCGGGTGCGGCTGGTGGCGCCCTCGACCCTGCTGCCGCCGGGGATCGAGCGTCTCGGCTTCGACACCTACACCACCATGAAGGATGGTCTGCGCGATGCCGACATCGTCATGATGCTGCGCCTCCAGCGCGAGCGCATGAACGGTTCCTTCGTGCCTTCCGTGAAGGAGTACTTCCGCTTCTACGGCCTTGACCAGGAGAAGCTCTCCTATGCGAAGCCGGACGCCCTCGTGATGCATCCGGGACCGATGAACCGGGGCGTGGAGATATCCTCCGACGTGGCGGACGGCGCCCAGTCCCTCATCCGCGAGCAGGTCGAGATGGGCGTCGCCGTCCGCATGGCGGTGCTCGAGGCCCTCGCGAGCCATCTGCCGAACCGATAGGAGACGGCATGACCCCCCTCATGATCCTCGTCGCCGGTCCCTACCGGTCCGGCACGGGCGACGATCCGGTGAAGATCCAGGCGAACGTGGATGCCATGATGGACATGGCCCTGCGCCTGTTCCGGGCCGGGCACCTGCCGGTGCTCGGCGAATGGTACGCCCTGCCGCTGATCGAATTCGCCGGCTCCACGAGAATCGGCGATGCGGTCTTCGACGAGATCTTCCACCCCATCGCGCGCCGGCTGGTAGCCAAGTGCGATGCCTGCCTGCGCATCGGCGGGCCCTCGGTGGGAGCCGACGAGATGGTCGCCCTTGCCAGGCAGAACGGAAAGCTCGTTTTCCACCGCTTCGAAGACATTCCCGGTTGCGCCCGATGACCTCCGTCCGTCCCCTGCTGTTGAAGAATGCCCGCCTCGTCGATCCCGCCAGCGGACGGGAGGAGCACGGCGGCGTCCTGGTCGAGGACGGCCTCATCCAGGATGTCGGCCCTCACGTCGCCGTAGCCAGCGATGCCCAGGTCGTTGATTGCGGCGGGCAGGTTCTGGCGCCCGGCCTCATCGACATGCGCGCCTTCGTAGGCGAGCCGGGCGCGGCCCATCGCGAGACCCTGAAGAGCGCCGGCGAGGCGGCGGCAGCGGGTGGCGTCACGACGGTCGTGTCCATGCCGGACACCAACCCAGTCCTGGACGATCCGGCCATCATCGACTTCGTCATGCGCCGGGCCCGGGACAACTGCATCGTGAACATCCGGCCCGCGGCTGCCCTCACCAAGGGGCTGAAGGGGGAGGAGATGGCCGAGATCGGCCTCCTACGCGAGGCGGGCGCCGTCGCCTTCACCGACGGGGCGCGCTCCGTCACAAACGCGCAGGTCATGCGACGGGCGCTCACCTATGCCCGCGACTTCGACGCCCTGATCATGCACCACGTGGAGGATCCCGATCTTGTCGGCCGGGGCGTGATGAACGAAGGGGAGTTCGCCTCGCGGCTCGGCCTGCCGGGCATCCCGCGCGAGGCCGAGACGGTGATTCTGGAGCGGGACATGCGCCTCGTCCGCCTCACGGGCGGGCGCTATCATGCAGCTATGATCTCCTGCGCCGATTCGGCCGAGATCGTGCAGGCCGCGAAGGCGAGGGGGCTGCCGGTCACTTGCGGCGTCTCGATCAACAACCTGGCGCTGAACGAGAACGACATCGGCGACTACCGCACCTTCCTGAAGCTGTCGCCGCCCCTGCGGCACGAGGACGACCGGCAGGCGATGATCGAGGCCCTCAACGACGGGACCCTCGACGTGATCGTGTCGGACCATAATCCACAGGACGTTGAGACCAAGCGGCTGCCTTTCGCAGAGGCGGAGAACGGCGCGGTGGGGCTCGAGACGCTTCTCTCCGCCGCCCTGCGGCTCGTGCATGCGGGGCAGGTTTCTCTGCCGAAGCTCCTGAGGGCGCTGTCGACGCGGCCGGCGGAAATCCTTGGTTTGCCGGGGGGACGGCTCCAGCGCGGTGCTCCGGCCGACCTCATCGTGTTCGATCCCGACGCCCCTTACGTCCTCGACAAGCGCGATCTCCGGTCGCTGTCGAAGAACACGCCTTTCGACGAAGCCCGTCTGGAAGGACAGGTGACGATGACGACGGTGGCTGGCAGGATCGTGTTCGATCATCGCAACGGATCAAGGGAAGCGAATGTCTGACGATGCCAACCTGCTGGCCCTGCTGGGTGCGCTCGCCCTCGGCTATCTCTTCGGTTCGATCCCGTTCGGAGTGATCTTCACCCGCATGGCCGGGCTCGGAGACATCCGCAAGGTGGGATCCGGCAATATCGGGGCCACCAACGTCCTGCGGACCGGTCGCAAGGGGCTGGCGGCCGCGACCCTGCTCGGCGATGCGCTGAAAGGCACGGCAGCGGTCCTGATCGCCTGGGCCTGGCGGCCGGAGCTGGCGACCATCGCGGCCCTCGGCGCGTTCCTCGGGCACCTCTTCCCGGTCTGGCTCGGTTTCAAGGGCGGCAAGGGCGTGGCGACCTTCATCGGCATTCTGGTCGGCCTCAAGCCCCTGGCGGCCCTGATCTTCGCGGCGATCTGGCTCGGCGTGGCGTTCACCTCCCGCTATTCCTCCCTCTCCGCGCTCGTCGCCAGCGCGGCCTCTCCCTTCGTGCTCTGGTTCCTCGGGGAGCCGAAGATGGCCGGGGTCGCGGGTGTGCTGGCGGTGCTGCTGTGGTGGAAGCACAGCGAGAACATACAACGGCTCCTCGCCGGCACTGAAGGCAAGATCGGGCAAAAAGGATGAGCGGCACGCGCCTCACCGACGAGCAGCGCCTGGATTGGCTGCGGCTGATCCGGTCGGAGAGCGTCGGCCCGCGCACCTTTCGAGCCCTCGTCAACCGCTATGGCGGCGCTTCCGCCGCCCTCGAAGCCCTGCCGGATCTCGCCCGCAAGGGCGGCCGCCTCCTGCTGAAGGTCGCGACACGCGCCGAGGCCGAAAGGGAGATGGCGGCCGCAGCCCGGCTGGGGGTGCGCTTCATCGCCATGGGCGAACCGGATTACCCGAAGGCACTCCAGGCCGTCGATACGGCGCCGCCCCTGATCGCCGTCCGCGGTTCCGCCGACGTTCTGGCAAAGCCCTGCGTCGCCATCGTGGGTTCCCGCAACGCCTCGGCGGCCGGGCTGACCTTTGCCGAACGATTGGCCCGGCAGTTGGGCGAGGCCGGCTATGCGGTGGTATCGGGCCTCGCTCGCGGCATCGACACAAGGGCGCACCGGGCCAGCCTCGACACCGGCACGGTCGCGGTCCTCGCGGGCGGCCATGACAGGATCTATCCGGCCGAGAACGAAGCTCTGCTGCTCTCCATCGCCGAGCGGGGCGGGGCCGTGATCTCCGAAATGCCGTTCGGCTGGGAGCCGAGAGGGCGGGATTTCCCGCGCCGGAACAGGATCGTCTCAGGGCTGTCCTACGGGGTGGTGGTGGTCGAGGCTGCTCGCCGCTCGGGCTCGCTCATTACGGCCCGCTTCGCCCTGGAGCAGGGACGGGAGGTCTTCGCGGTTCCGGGCTCGCCTCTCGACCCGCGCGCAGAGGGCACGAACGACCTGATCCGCGACGGCGCGACCCTCTGTGCCGACATCGAGCATGTCACGAGCGTCCTGGATCCTCTGATTGTCGCGGGACCACGGACCGACTCGTCTGCGCAGGAGCCGCGGCACGTCCCCGGCATCGAGGAGTTGTGGGACGAGTTCGATCTGCCCGAGGTCCAGCGTGCGCCTCTAGGACCGGTGCCGGATGACGGCTTCTTCGAGGAAGGCGCCACGGCCCGAGAAGCCGATGCCGGCCTGGTCGCGCTGCTCGGCCCGTCCCCGGTCGCCATCGACGACCTCGTTCGCCAGTCGGGCCTTTCCATCCGGGTCGTCCAGACCGCCCTCCTGGAACTCGAACTCGCAGGGCGGCTCGAGCGGCATGGCGGCAACGCCGTCTCCCTCCTGGCGGAACGCTGATCTACCCTTCCTTGTGGTTCGACTGGACGGCCCTGATCGCCTCGAGGCGGGCCATGTCGAGGAGATAGGCCAGGAGGTCGAGCTTCGCCTGCTGCGCCAGATAGGACAGTTCCGCCGAGAATTCGGCGATGTACTTGGCTGTTTCTCCCGTGGATGCACCGCTCCGAGGAGAGGGCACCGACCCTGGGCCGACAGGCTGCTCTTGGGAGGCTTTCGCTTTGCTGGGATGCTTCACGGCCTTGGACATCAGGAAAAAATGGCTGCTCTCGACATTGGAATCTGTTCTAGATAGCAGCTCAACCATAAATAAAACAATAGGCAAAAAATGACTTTTAGTTGCAGAATAATGTCACGCAACTGCCGAGCGTTGAGATCAGGAGCGGCATCGACACGAGGGCGACCAGAGTCTGCAGCGTCAGGATCTCGGCCATGAGGGGGGCGTTGCCGCCCATCTGGCGGGCGAGCACGTAGGCGGCGCTCGCGGAAGGCACCGAGGCGGCGATGACGGTCACGGCGACGTCGCTGCCGTCGACGCCAACCGCCCGGGCCAAGCCGACGGCCACGAGCGGCATCAGGAAGAGCTTCAATCCTGTCGCCATGAAGTGGGGGAGGCCCGGGCGGGTGAGACGCCTGATGTCGAGGCCGGCGCCGACGATCAGCAGGCCGGCCGCAAGGGCCGCCCTCCCCATGATCTCGATGAAGCCGGCGAGCGGCTTCGGCATGGGCGGGGCGAGGAGGTTGAGGGCAAGGCCGACGGCGCAGGACCAGATGAAGGGATTGGTCACGAAGGAACGCAGGATTGCCCACGGGCTTTGCCGCGGCTGGCCTGCGAAGCGGATGAAGACGTAGAAGGCGAGCAGGTTGAGCAGCGGCACCATGGCGGCGATCGCCACGGCGATGAGCGCGATGCCGCGCTGCCCGAAGAGGCTTCCGGCGACCGAGAGCCCGACGAAGGTGTTCCAGCGGGTTGCGCCCTGGAAGACCGACGTGAAGCTCGGCCCGTCGATGCCGAAACGGCGCTCGAGGAGCGGCCTCAGGGCCAGGACCGTGCCGGCCATGATCAGGATGGCGCCGATCAGCGCGCCGCCGACCCCGAGGACGGGAACCGAGCCGAGGTCGGCCCGCGACAGGGTGTCGATGATCAGCGCAGGGAAGAAGAGCACGTAGGTCGCGCGCTCCAGACCTGGCCAATGCCTGTCGTCCACGAATCCGGTGGCGCGGCAGAGCCAGCCGGTGGCGATGATGAGGAAGGTGGGAACGAGGCTCGCGAAGACGGCGGACATGGGAAAACCGGTGAGGACGGACATCGCCGGTTGCGGTCCTGCGACATTCCAAGATGCAGACGCGCTTAGCCTCTAACGCATGGGCCGACAAGCCGCGACAGGACTCCCAATATTACTGCCCGGCGCTATGCTCCGGCTTTCCGATCCTCCTCCTTCGTCCGAGGCATCATGATCCAGGTCACCGACACCATCGCCATCGACGAGGTGGAATTGCAGGAGAGCTTCATCCGGGCGTCCGGCCCTGGCGGTCAGAACGTGCACAAGGTGTCCTCTGCGGTGCAGTTACGGTTCGATGTGCGACGCTCGCCGTCTCTGCCGGACGAGGTGAAGGCACGCCTAGAGCGGATCGCCGGAAGGCGGCTGACGGGCGAGGGCGTCGTGGTGATCACCGCCCAGCGCTTCCGCACCCAGGAACGCAATCGCGAGGATGCGGTCGCGCGCCTCGTCGAGTTGATCCGGCAGGCCACCGAGCGGCCGAAACCCCGGCGCCCCACGCGCCCGACCCTGGCGTCCAAGCATAGGCGGCTGGAGGCCAAGGGCCGGCGCGCCGAGGTCAAGCGGCGGCGCAGCGTGAAGCCTGGAATGGACTAGGCCTTCCGCGACGAGGTGTTCGCAATCTACGAAGGGTGCGCATACCGGCTGCGCCTATCGGGACGGTCCGCTCAGCGCGACCAGCCCTCAAAGGCACAGACCCCGGCCATGACCAGGACGGTTGCGCCCATTACGAGAAGCTCAAACCACAGCTCGCTCATCGATGCCTCTACATGACAACGGCATCGTCTTTAAGCGACGGATCATGAATGTTGCATGAAGGCGGGGCGGAAATCGCCGCCCCGGTCCGGCTCGGTCATTCGGCCGGCGTCATCCGCATGGCCGGGTCGGCAATCGACGTCGCCGGCCGGAAGACGAAATAGGCGAAGAGCAGCATGGCACCGAGCACCAGGAGCGACGCGATGCCGGCAACCGGGTCCGCCGCGTGGTAGCCGAGATGAATGGCCGCGACGGCGACCGTCAGAATGACTGTTCCGACCGACCAGACGCCGACCTGGATGAAGGCGAGTCGGCTCGTGTCGAGTGCCGGGCGGCGCTCGTAGTAGATGCCGAACAGGAACAGCGACACCCAACCGAGGAGGTTCAGGTGTGCATGGGCCGGCATGATGGAGTGGTTCTGCGAGGCGGCCATTCCGATGCCCATGGCCATGCCGATGATCACGAAAATGACTGCGAGTCTGAAGCTTAGCACCGATGCTTTCATAACAGGTCCTCCTCGAAGCGGCGTCAGTCTTTCCCCGCTGCGCCATTCGTGACTTTAGAAATGCCTTTATTCGCCGCTGTGCGGAAATGCACAAAGGCAATTGCGAGTGATCGGGGCGAACGCCGGATCCTGCTATATGATATACAATTACCAGATTGGGACCTGAGCCCCGAACCATTCGGCGCACCGGGAGTTGGACGACGGAATATCCTTCTCGCTACAATGACCAGCAAACCGATGCTGCTTCTTTCCCTTCCGCGCGGGATCGACGAGTTCGCCCGATCGTACCTGCAGCCTGAACAGACATTCGACTTCTCGGTGCCGAAGGGCGAGCCCGCGCTGATTCCGCCGGATTCGATGTCCTGGCAGATCTTCAAGAACCCGGTCACCGTGTTCATCGGCGGAGTGACAGCGGTCCTCCTGGAGTTCGGCGAGCCGCGCGTCCGCGACGGCGTCTGGCAGCACAGCAGCTTCCGTGCCGACCCGCTCAACCGCCTCCGGAGAACGGGCCTTGCGGCGATGGTCACCGTCTATGGACCCCGCAGCAGGGCGGAGGTGATGATCGCGGGTGTCGTGAGAAGGCACGACCGCGTCGTCGGGCATACGAGGGAGGGGGAGCCTTATCGTGCGAACGACCCCGCACTGCTCGACTGGGTGCAGGCGACGGCGGGCTTCGGGTTCATGGAGGCCTATCACGCCTATGCACGCCCGTTGACACGAGTCGAGCGCGACGCGCTCCTGGCAGAGGCCATTCCGGCGGCCCGTCTTTATGGTGCCGAGGACGCTCCCGCCTCGCAGGACGAACTCAACGCCTTATTCGATGCCATGAGGCCGAAGCTCGTCGCGTCGCCCGTTATCGTCGAGTTCCTGGACATCATGATGCACACGCCGGTCCTGCCGGCGCCTGCGCGCCCGCTCCAGCGGATGCTCGTGAAGGCGGCGGTCGAGATCCTGCCGGACTGGGTGCGCGATCGGCTCGGGCTTGGGCCGCGGTGGTCCCTGAACCCGCTCGAGCGAGGCCTCGTGCAAGCGGCGGCGGGGATGGGCGAGCGTCTGGTGCTGCGCTCGCTGCCCGCAGTTCAGTCCTGTCGTCGGTTGGGCCTTCCAGATACCTATCTCTATCGCAGTCCGCTGCGTCAGTAATCGTGCGCAATAGCGCTCGATGCCCGTCCAGCGGTTTCGACTGCGCCTCTGCGACGAACCTGCGGATTGGAGGGTGCCGTTCCTGCGCGGTCCGGTCGCCAGCCCGACCTGCCTCATCTCCCGGGGGACCTCGCTGCCGAGCCCAGCGAACTGGGCTCGGACTTCGCAGGTCGTGGGCGGTTCCAAGAACTTAGAAATCCATGCCGCCCATGCCGCCGCCGGGCATCGCCGGAGCGGATTCCTTCTTCGGCAACTCGGCCACCATGGCCTCGGTGGTGACGAGGAGACCGGCGACCGAAGCCGCGTCCTGGAGAGCAGTACGGACCACCTTCGCCGGGTCGACGATGCCGGCCTTCAGCATGTCCACGAACTCCTCCGTCTGGGCATCGAAACCGTAGGTGTCGGACTTGTTGTCGTTGATCTTGCCCACGACGATGGAGCCCTCGACACCTGAGTTCTCCGCTATCTGGCGGATGGGAGCTTCAAGAGCGCGCAGCACGATGTTGATGCCGGCCCGGATGTCCGGGTTGTCGCTGGTCAGTTTCGCGGCTGCGGCCTTCGCGCGAAGGAGCGCGGTGCCGCCGCCGGGGACGATGCCCTCTTCCACCGCGGCTTTCGTGGCGTGCAGGGCGTCGTCGACGCGATCCTTCTTCTCCTTGACCTCGACCTCGGTGGCGCCGCCGACGCGGATCACCGCCACGCCGCCCGCCAGCTTGGCGAGACGCTCCTGCAGCTTCTCACGGTCGTAGTCCGAGGTGGTCTCCTCG
>DASQMJ010000035.1:0-49364 GCA_035645535.1 Microvirga sp.
GCCGTCACGGTGCCGGGCAACGACGACGACAACGACTTCTTCGTCGCCCGCGCCAAGCTCAACTTCAAGTTCGGCACCTACTAAGATCCTTCGCTTCCGCGATGGAAAAGGCCCGGGGAAACCCGGGCCTTTTTGTCGTCAGGCTGGAGGCGGTGAGATACACCGCGGATCCTGAGGCTACAGAGTCACAATCTCGCCAACGCAAGATGGCATTTGCAGAAATGCAATTTTGTTGCCCTTGCCATTAGGCTCTTTCTTCTCTTGCCGCAACCGAAAGTTTTGCGGAGAATTCTTGAAAGTCAGCGTGTCTCGCAGCCACTCCAGGCGCTAAGTCTTTGTTTTTGCTTTTTATTTCATGCCTTAATGAAAATTCGCAACATCGCTAGTTCAGCCTCTCCCGTGCTCGACTCGGTGGAAATCTCTCAACCCTGAGGATCGGGCTGCTACATGACGAGCCCGTCGCATGGCCTCAAATGGAGCACCGCAGTTACTTGCCATCTGGAAGAATTCCGCGTCTAAATAATGAAACGTTATAGCAATTATAAGGGACTTAGATTCAGCTCCGGCCAGTCCCACTCCGCCGATCCATGAAGGGAACGACATGGCGAGATCGGAGAACCGGGCAGGACCCGAGCAGGATAAAGGAGACTTCCCATGGGAGCACCCGCGCGCGTAGGCCTCATTGCTGATGACGATGCATATTTCCGGGTTGCGGTCGGCTCGATCCTGACCCGTCAATTCGGCTTCACGGATGTGATCGAAGCCGCCTCCCTCGATGAGGCGCTCGATTGCCTTGGCGGCAATGTCAGCACAGCGGCCGCTCTCTTCGATCTGTCCATGCCGGGCATGCAGACCCCGGCGAACTTGAGGGCGGTTCGAGAGTGTTATCCCCAGACCCGCGTGGCGGTCATCTCCGGCTCAAGTTCGCGCCGCGACATCCTCCTCGCCCTGGAGGCCGGCGTGCACGGCTACATGCCCAAGAGCCTGAGCATCGCAGAACTGACAAGCGCCCTGCAATCCGTCTTCACGGGCAGCATCTACGTGCCGCCTTCGCTGGCCGAACTGACCCAGGCTCAGGAGGCATCCTTGAGGCTCCCGGAGGAGCGATCGCCGGCCAACGTCAACGAGCCGGGGCACGCCCTGACCCAGCGTCAGCAGGATGTTCTGGATCTCCTGATCCAGGGGAAGTCCAACAAGGAAATCGCCATCGCCCTCGGCCTGGGAGAAGGGACGGTGAAGATCCATCTGGCAGCCATCTTCCGCTATTTCGGCGTCAACAATCGCGCCGCGGCCGCCGTTGCCGGAGCACGCCCCTACCCGAACCGGCGCCTTCTCAACGCATAGGCAAAGCTCGATTTCCAGAGGTCGACGCGAGGCAACGGCTCACGCTCGGAGACGTTTGATGCCGAGAGGAACGGCACTGGGCTGGCTTCACTATCGCAGCCTGTTCTGGCGCTTCCTGCTGATCGGTATCGCCGCCCTTGCTCCCCTGGTCGGAGCGCTGGTGCAGTTCGCCGGCGACGAGCGGGACATGGCCCTGAAGGTCACGCGAGAGCGCGCGGAACTGCTGGCGTCATACGCGGTGGAAAACCAGCGCGAGGTCATCGACGAGGCGCGGGCGGTGCTGCACTTCCTGTCGGAAGTGCCGGAGGTCAGGGCAGGAGGGCCGATCTGCGACGCCTTTCTGGCGCGCCATGTCGCTCTTCACCGCTGGGTTAACTCGCTCAGGCTGTCGACTCCGGACGGCAACCCGGTTTGCGCGGACCGTCCGGACACGAAGAATCTCGACCTAAAGGACAGGGATTACTTTGCCAAAGCACGGCAAGGCAGCGACTTCGCACTCGGCGAGCTGACGATCGAGCGACAGACCGGCGCACTCGTCATGATGGGAGCCGCGCCGATCCTCGAAAATGGGGACGTGGTGGGCATCCTGTCCCTCGGCCTGATTCCTGCGGTGTTTCAGGATCGGTCACCCAAGCAGATCGACCCGACCCTCGATGCCAGCATGTTCCTCATCGATCAGAACGGCACCCTGATCGCGCACCACCCTCCGATCCGGGAACTGGTCGGCGCGAGCGTCAGGAACCGGACCGCCGTTCGCCAAGCGCTCGAAACACTCGAGGGCAGCGGCGAGGCTGCCGACCTCTTCGGCGTCCAGCGCCTCTTCGTCTATAGGACGCTGCCGGGCACCGACGCGGTTCTCGCCATCGGCCTCAACAGAGCAGCGGTGATCGGCGCCGTCGACGGCGTTCTCCGCTACCGCTTGACCCTGATCACCATCATCATCGCAGGCTCGGTCATTCTGGGGATCCTCGGAGCCGAAATCCTCATCTTCCGCCCCCTGCGCAACCTGGCCCTCATGGCGCGGGCGCTCGAGCGGGGCGATTTCAGCATCCGCGCACAAACCGAGGGAGCCGGCGAAGTCAGACTGCTCGCCCGCATCCTGGGCAGAATGGCGAAGGCCGTGTCCGACCGGGAGCACGAACTCAAGGCTGCCAGGGACATCGCCGAGAAAGCTCTTGCCCAGGCGAAGCTCGCCAACAGCGCCAAGACCGACTTCCTCGCGACCATGAGCCATGAGATCCGGACGCCCCTGAACGGCATCATCGGCTATACGGAGCGCCTTCTCGACGAGCAGCTGACCTCGGAGCAACGGCGCTACGCGGAGTTGATCCAGGTAGCCGGATCGGCCTTGTTGACGATTGCGAACGATGTGCTCGACCTGTCGAGCATCGAAGCCGATCAGATCCGCCTACGGCAAGAACCCTTCTCGTTCGCCTCCCTCATCAACGACACGGTCTCCATCGTCAGCAGCGGCGCCGGAAAGAAAGGCGTTCCCATCCGGTCGGAATGGGATCCCGACATTCCCGACATGCTGGTCGGCGACGAGGCGCGTTTGCGCCAGATCCTGCTCAATCTCCTGAACAACGCCGTCAAGTTCACCCGGGAGGGGCATATTACGGCCCTCGTCCAGCACAAGGGGCGTTGCGAGCGTGGCGAGATCGTCCGCATCGCGGTGATCGATACGGGCATCGGCATCGCTCCCGAGAAACGCGACCGCCTGTTCAGGCGCTTTTCGCAGGTCGACCGCTCGATCCGCAGGGAATTCGGAGGAACCGGCCTCGGGCTCGCGATATCGAAGCGTCTCATTGAGCTGATGGGCGGGGAGATCGGAGTCGACAGCGAGGAAGGGAAGGGCTCGACCTTCTGGATCGAGGTCGCCTTGCCGCAGGCGGCCATGCCCGCTCGCCATGAGCTCGAGGCCCGGACGGTCATGTCCGCGACGCCGGCGCGGATCCTCCTCGCAGAGGACATCGAAATCAACCAGGAACTCGCGAAGACGATGCTCATGTCCGCGGGCCACGAAGTCGACGTGGTGGCCAATGGCGAGGAGGCCATCGCGGCGGTCCAATGCAAGGCTTACGATCTCGTCCTCATGGATATCCATATGCCGGGCATGGACGGGATTACCGCCACCAGGAGAATCCGGACGTTGGATCATCCGGCAAGCCGCGTCCCCATCATCGCTATGACGGCCAATGTCCTGCCGCAGCAGGTTCAGGATTTCATGGATGCCGGTATGGACGACCATGTGGGCAAGCCCATGCGACGGGGCGACCTTTTCCGGATCCTGAGCAAATGGCTGCCCGCAAGCGACGGCTCCGGCCAGCAGCCGAGCCCACCAGGCAGCGAGGGAGGCTCGTTCAACGAACGGGACTTCCGCGACTTCTGCGACATGATGGGGTCCGAGCGGGTCGTTCAATGGCTTGCCCGGTTCGACGAGCAGCTCGAGAGCGCGTTCGCGGGAGACATGGAAGATGCCGAGCACCGCGAGACGGCCGCGCGGGCCCATGCCCTCATCCCGCAGGCCGCGCTCCTCGGTTTCTCGGAACTGGCGAAGGCCTGCACCGCGCTCGAACAGGCCTGCCTCCGCGGCGAGGGTGTCACGCACTCCTATGCCGCTGCCAAGGAGGCCGCGGCGAACGCACGTAGGATGATTGCTCTGAGGTCCCTGAAGCAGGCTGGCTGATCGACACGCGCCTGCGCCCGGAGCGCCTTGCGGCAAGCTTTCGCTGCCGGCGAACGGGTCAGGCGGGCCTCGCTTGTGCAACGCCGTCGCGCAGCATCTCCAGGTTGTTGTTGATCGTGGGACTTGCCGGATCGAGTTCCTGCGCCTTCAGGAAGTAGGTGCGCGCCTTCCCGGCGTCGCCCCGCAACATGTGGGAGTAGCCGAGGTTGTTGTAGTACTCGGCCCGATGTCCGAGGAGCCGCCCCGCCTCGCGATAGGCGCGGTCGGCGAGATCGAAACGCCGCACGCGATCGTAGGAGGCCGCAAGTCCGAGCCAGGCCTCGCCGTTGTTGGGCATGATCTCGACCGCGCGCTCGTAGTAGCGGGCGGCATGGCCGTAATTGCCCTCCCCGAAGCGTGCCTTCGCCACCTGCAGGACCTCGCTGTCGGGATAGGGATCGACCTGATCCGGCAGCTCGATCGAATTGCCGAAGCTCGACAAGCCGTCGCCGTCGGTGCTCTGGCAGGCCGACAGCGTCAGGGCACCCAAGAGAAGCAGCGGCACCACGGTCTTCTTGTTCAACATCCCGATCTCTCGCGCATCCTGACCCGGATCGGCGTTGCGCCTGGGGCCTAGCACCATCCGGTGATTCGTACGGTTACAAAATACAGTTACGATAGATCGTTCGCCTGTGGAAGATCCGTTGGGACAAGTGAGAGGATCCGCCCTCGGCTCCGCGAGGCGATTGCGGCCTTGGGACAACTCCGATTGGACCAAATTCTCCGCTTTTTCTATGTTATTTCATTAGCTAAAGATGCAAAGCTTCGGTCAAGCATCCATTGCTGGTTGTCGTGCGCAGAGGCGTCGTCGCGGCTGGATCCAAGGCCGAACGGATCGTAAGCATGAATCGAGGATTGGAATTGCGGCGAAAGTTTCGTCGGGTCGGCTGCCATGGGCCGGCGACCGCGCCACATGCGCTCCCTGTCCCTGCTCATCCGACGGGGAGGGAGCCGGGCCATCACGACGACCGATCCATCATCCTGGCAACCTGCCCCGCAGGATCTGAGACGTGACCGGATCGCACCCACTGGATCCCGGCCGCTCGTTCAGGACCAGGGTCGTTCTTCCGGTGGCTGCCGTAACGGCGGCATGCCTTGCTCTTGCGGCTTTCGCCCTTTTCTGGGCGGTGCGGCAAAGCAACGACCTCTCCGTCGAACGCCAGCTTCGGACGACGGAGCGGCATATCAGAGCCATCGTCGGCGAACTGGCCCAGCAGCAGGAGATGGTCGCCGTCTGGGACGACAGCGTAAGGGAATTGGCCAAGGAGACGCCGGACTGGGAGTGGATCGACGACAATATCGGCATCTGGCTGCACCGCACCTTCGGGCAGGACCACGTCTATCTGCTGAGGGCCGACGGGGAGCCGATCTATGCGACGATCAATGGCGAGCGCGTATCTCCGGGTGAGTTCAATCTTGCCAAGCCCGGATTGAGAAGCCTTCTCCAGGGCCTGAACGGCGATCCGGGATCGCCGCATCATGCCCATGTCCGGCATCCCCCGGACAGCCCGTATCTGACCACGGGACGGGCCGTCTACGACGCCCATCTCCTGGAATTGCTCGGACGACCGGCTGCAGTCAGCACCATGAAGGTCGTGCCCCACTCGGGCAGGCTCGCCCAGGAGCCCGGCAGTGCCGCCACTCTCGTCAGCATCCGGTTTCTCGACGGCGACTTCCTCCGGCGGCTGTCGGAGAGAAACCTGATCGAAGACCTGCGCTTCTCGCGCTCGAATGCGCCGGGCGCGGACGAGGTGGCGGTCGCGCTCAACTCGGACGAGGGCTATCTCATCGGCTATTTCATCTGGCGGCCCGAACTTCCCGGCACGAAGATCCTACGCGTCATCGGGCCGAGCACGGCCGTCGTCTGCGCGCTCATGGTCCTGGTGATGGTGCTCCTCATCCGCTCGCTGAGGCGCTCGCTGATGGGGGAAGCCGCCATGGGAGAACGGCGCGAGATCGGGGAAGGGTCGACCACAAAGGCCGCGGACGGCGGGCGGAACCACGGAGTTCAGAGAGCCCGTGGGATATCGCCGAGTTATCGGGAAGATTTGGTGGAGCCAGGCGGAATCGAACCGCCGACCTCTTGAATGCCATTCAAGCGCTCTCCCAACTGAGCTATGGCCCCACTTAAGGCTGCGGCGCTTGGGTTCACCGCAGGGAACGCCGCCGGAGCAGCGGCGTCTCTATAGTCGGGTCCGACCGGAGGTTCAAGCCTCTTCGTCGTCCTCGAGGTCGCCGTCGATCAGATCGGAGACGTCGTCGTCGCCCTCCTCCTCGTCCTCGAGGAAGGTGTCGTCGTCGGCTACGTCGTCGCCCACGTCGATGTCGTCGTCGGTCGGAAGATCCTTGTCCGCCTCGTCGGCCTCGACCTCATCGAGGGACACCAGCTCCGGCCCCACCGATTCGAGCTCGGTCTCGTCGTCTTCGGTGCTGCGCGCAACAGCAGGCGCCGGGGCGCGGGCCAGGGCGGTGACCTGGAAGACCGTGCCGCATTTCGGGCAGGTCGCAGGGTCCCTGTTCAGGTCGTAGAATTTTGCGCCGCAGCTCATGCACTGGCGCTTCAAGCCGAGTTCCGGTTTGGCCACGGGTGATTGCCTTACGAAGTGAATGGTTGGGAAGGCTCCGTTAGTCGCGGGGGCATGCCTTGTCAAATAGGAAATTGCGGTTGCCGGCCCGAGTCGGGTCGGCCGTGGGATGACGGCACCGAAACCCCGTGTTAGGAGCCGCCCGAAGAATAGGGGGAAGCGAGAATGTCGCACGCACATGGCATGGCACAACCGGTCACGAGCAGGTCCGGGACGCCCCTGAAGGGGCGCATCCGCGTTCCGGGCGACAAGTCGATCTCCCACCGCTCCATGATCTTCGGCCTCCTGGCCATCGGCGAGACCCGCGTCGAGGGTCTCCTCGAAGGAGACGACGTGCTGCGGACGGCCGAGGCCTGCAGGGCGCTGGGGGCCGGGATCACCCGGGAGGCCCCGGGCCGCTGGCGGATCAGGGGCGTGGGCATCGGCGGCCTCTCCGAACCTTCTGGCCCTTTCGATTTCGGCAATGCCGGCACCGGCTCGCGGCTCATGATGGGCGTCGCGGGCAGCCATCCGATCACCTCGACCTTCGACGGCGATGCCTCTCTCCGCAAGCGCCCGATGCGCCGCATCCTCGATCCGCTCGTGAAGATGGGCGTCACCGTCGTCAACGAGGCAGAGGGCGGGCGGGTGCCCCTGACCCTGCGCGGGCCGAAAGAGACGATCCCGATCACCTACGAGACCCCGGCAGCCTCGGCCCAGATCAAGTCGGCGATCCTGCTGGCGGGCCTGAACTCTCCCGGCCGCACCACGGTACTGGAGCGCGAGGCGACCCGCGACCATACGGAGCGGATGCTGCGCCATTTCGGCGCCACGGTCGAGATCGAGCCCTATGGGGAGAACGGCCGCGCCATTACGCTTCAGGGCCAGCCGGAGCTGCGGGGCTCCGCCATCGTGGTCCCGACCGACCCCTCTTCGGCCGCCTTCCCGCTGGTGGCGGCCCTGATCACGCCCGGCTCCGACATCGTGATCGAGGGCGTGATGATGAACCCGCTCCGGACCGGCCTCATCACGACGCTGCTCGAGATGGGGGCGTCCATCGAGCGGCTGAACGAACGCGACGAGGGCGGCGAGACCGTGGCGGACCTGCGCGTCCAGTCGAGCCGCCTCTCGGGCGTGACCGTACCGGCCGAGCGCGCTCCCGCCATGATCGACGAGTACCCGATCCTCGCCGTGGCGGCGTCCTTCGCCGAGGGCACCACCCGGATGCAGGGTCTGCACGAGCTCCGGGTCAAGGAATCGGACCGCCTGGCCGCGGTGGCGGCGGGCCTGAAGGAAGCCGGCGTCGCCCATGAGATCGAGGGCGACGACCTGATCGTCCACGGCTCGGGCGGGCGCGTCCGGGGCGGCGGCGCACCGGTCGCGACCCATCTCGATCACCGCATCGCCATGTCGTTCCTTGTGATGGGGCTCGCGTCCCAGGAGCCGATGACCGTCGACGACGGCGCCATGATCGCCACGAGCTTCCCCACCTTCATCCCGCTCATGCGGGAGCTTGGCGCCACGATCAACGATTGAGCCGCCGCATGATCATCGCAATCGACGGACCCGCCGCCTCGGGCAAAGGCACCCTCGGCAAGCGCCTTGCCGAGCATTTCGGCTTCGCCCATCTCGACACGGGCCTCCTGTACCGGGCCGTGGCCCGGGTGCTGCTCGACCGGGAAATCCCCCTGACCGACCGCGACGCCGCAGCAGCCGTCGCACGGGAACTCGACGTCACCCATCTCGACGACGAGCGCCTGCGCGGCGCCCAGATGGGCGAGGCCGCGTCGGTGATCTCGGCCTATCAGCCGGTCCGGGACGCGCTCCTGGCCTTCCAGCGCCAGTTCGCCGGGCAGGAGCCCGGTGCGGTGCTCGACGGGCGGGATATCGGCACCGTGGTCTGCCCTCATGCGGACGTGAAGCTTTTCATCACCGCCAGCGCCGAGGAGCGGGCACGGCGGCGCCACAGGGAACTGCTGTCCCGCGGGGAGACGGCAGCATACGAAATCATTCTAAACGACATCCGGCGCCGGGACGAGCGCGACATGACCCGCTCGAACGCCCCTCTCAAGGCCGCCGAGGACGCCCTGACGCTGGATACCACCAGTCTCGACGCCGACCAGGCTTTCGAGGCGGCGCTGGAACTCGTCAAGCGTAAGCAGACTTAACCTTGCGCCGGCGGGAGAAGCTGGCACACTCGATAGAACCGACCCGGCTCCGAGAAGGAGACTTTGATGGTTCGTTACGTCTGCGCTTCCCTCGCCGCAGGTCTCGCCCTGCTGGGATCCCTCTTCGCCCTTCCCACCCAAGCCAGAGCCGAAACCGAGGTCGACCTCGCCCTCGTGGTCGCAGTCGACATCTCCTTCTCCATGGACACGGAGGAGCAAGCACTCCAGCGCGAGGGATTTGCCCAGGCTTTTCGGTCCCAGCTCGTCCATGACGCGATCCGCGGCGGCATGCTGGGCAAGATCGCCGTCACCTACATGGAATGGGCCGGCTCGATCGACCAGAAGGTCATCATCCCCTGGACGATCCTCGACAATACCGAGAGCCTGATGGCCTTTGCGGACAAGATCGCCTCGACCCCCTTGAGGCGGGCGCAGCGGACCTCGATTTCCAGCGCCATCGACTACAGCGTGAAGCTCCAGGACGAGAGCGGCGTCGCCGCGACCCGGCGCGTCATCGACGTCTCGGGCGACGGCCCCAACAACCAGGGCCGGATGGTCGTGCAAGCCCGCGACGACGCCCTTGCCAAGGGCATCACCATCAACGGCCTGCCCATCATGCTGCGCAAGCCGGGCTATCTCGACATCCCGGAACTCGACGTCTACTACAAGGACTGCGTCATCGGCGGTCAGGGAGCGTTCATGGTGCCGGTTCGCGAGCGCGACCAGTTCATCGAGGCGATCAAGACGAAGATCCTTCTCGAGATCGCCGGCCTCACCCCTGCCGAGCCGGACGAACCTCTCATCAAACGGGTCCAAGATACGCCGCGCACGAACTGCCTGTCCGGCGAGATGCAGTGGCGCGACCGCTGGAACAACTGACAGACCGATCATGAACAGACTGACATTGGCGCTCGTGGCCCACGACGCCAAGAAGGACGACATGGCGCGCTTCGTGGCCATGCACGAGGACGCGCTGCGGCCCTTCACCCTCTTCGCCACCGGAACGACCGGCGGCCGCGTGATGGAGCGCTGCCCGTCCCTCTCCGTCACGCGCCTCAAGAGCGGCCCCCTTGGGGGCGACCAGCAGATCGGCGCCATGATCGCAGAGGGTAAGGTCGACGCGCTGTTCTTCTTCGTCGACCCCCTGTCGCCGCACCCGCACGACGTTGACGTGAAGGCGCTGATGCGCCTCGCCCTCGTCTACAACATCCCCATGGCCCTCAACCCGGCCACGGCGGAACGGCTGATCGCCACCTTCAAGGCTTAAGTTCCACGGGGCTTGGCGCGCCGGGTCGGCGGCGCCGTCAGCGGGTCCTCCGGCCACGGATGCTTCGGGTACTGGCCCCGCATGTCCGCCCTGACGGCGGCCCAGGACCCCCGCCAGAATCCGGGAAGGTCGCGGGTGATCTGGATCGGCCGCTGGGCGGGCGACAGCAGGTGGAGGATCAGCGGCACCCGTCCGCCCGCGATGGTCGGGTGCTTGTCGAGCCCGAAGAGCTCCTGCACCCGTACGGCCAGGACCGGCCCCTCCTGGGCGCCATAATCGATGGGGATCTGCGAGCCGGTCGGCACCTCGAGATGCGTCGGCGCCTCCTGGTCGAGCCGGCGCTGCAGGTTCCAGGGCAGGAGGCCCCGCAGGGCCTCGCTCAGGAGATCTGGGCCGACATCCGCTAGCGCGCTCCTGCCGACGAGATGGGGCGCGAGCCACTCCTCGATGGATGCCGCAAGCGCCTCGTCCGACAGGTCGGGCCACTCCTCGCCCTCCGCATGGCGCAGGAACATCACCCGCTCCCGCCATTGCGCGAGCGCCTTGGAGAAGGGCAGAACACCGATCCCCAGGGAGGCTAGGCCCATCGCCAGTGTCCTGGCCGCCTCCTCCGTGGCCGGGACCGGCAGGGGCCGCTCGTTGAGGGCAAGCGCACCATAGCGCCGGACTGCACGGGCGCGCAGGGCCCTGGCCTGCCGGTCGAAGACCACCTCCTCGCGCTGGACGATGTCCTCGCCGAGTTCCCGGTCGATCTCCTCCGCAGTGATCGGAGCAGCCGCGAGAATCCGCGCCGCGGCGGCTCCGCCGGAGATCTCGGCGACCGCGAGATACGGCTCCTTCGCCAACCGGTCGTGTGGCTCCAGCGCCGCGCCGCGTCCGTTCGCCATCAGATACTCGCCCGTCTTGCCGCGGGCTTTGGCGAGCCGGTCCGGATAGGCCAGGGTCAGGAGCGCGCCCAGGGAGACGCTTTCCCCCTGCCCGGCTGTTCTAGCGCTCGCCCTGGCCCAGCTCTCGGCCATGCGCCGCATGTCCTCTGCACGCTTCGAGCGGTCCCGGCGGAAGCGCTCCACCCGCTCCGTCAGGTCGGTTGCGTCTCCCCCCAAGCCGCGCTCCACCAGGACGGCGGCGAGATCCGCCGCGTCGCGGGCCTGCCCGCTTTCCCCCGCCTTCAGCACCATGCGGGCGAGGCGCGGCGGCAGCGGCAGCTCTCGCAGGCGCCGGCCGGTCTCGGTGATCCGCCCATCCTGGTCGAGGGCGTGCAGCTGCTGGAGAAGCGCCCTCGCCTCCTTTAAGGCCGGGCCGGGAGGCGGATCGAGGAAGGCGAGCGTCGTCGGGTCGGCGACGCCCCAGGCGGCGCAGTCGAGGAGGAGGCGCGCAAGGTCGGCGGACAGGATTTCCGGACGGGCATAGGCTTCGAGCGCGCCCGTCGCAGCCTCCTCCCACAGGCGATAGCAGACGCCCGGCTCGGTGCGCCCGGCGCGGCCCCGGCGCTGGTCGGCGGCAGCGCGGGACACCCGCACCGTCTCAAGCCGCGTCAGCCCGATATTCGGCTCGTAGACCGGCACGCGGGCCAGCCCTGAATCGATGACGACGCGGACCCCCTCGATGGTGAGCGAGGTCTCGGCGATGGAGGTGGCGAGCACCACCTTACGGCGGCCGGGCCTGGCCGGGCCGACCGCCAGGTCCTGCTCGCCCCGGTCCAGCGCCCCATAGAGCGGGGCGATGTCGACGGCCGGATCAGCGATGCGTTCCCGCAGGAGCGTCTCGACCCGGCGGATCTCGCCCTGACCCGGCAGGAACACAAGGATCGAGCCGGGCTCGGCCCTGAGCGCCCGCAGGGCTGCGTCGGCAATCTGCTCCTCGACGCGCCGGTTCGGATCGCGCCCGAGATAGCGGGTCTCCACCGGATAGGCACGCCCTTCGGACTCCACCACTGGAGCATCGCCGATGAGCCTCGCCACGCGGGCACCGTCGAGGGTGGCCGACATGACGAGAAGGCGCAGATCCTCCCTCAGGCCTCCCTGGGTATCGAGAGCCAAGGCGAGGCCCAGATCCGCATCGAGGGAGCGCTCGTGGAATTCGTCGAAAAGGACGGCGGCCACGCCTTCCAGTGACGGGTCGTCGAGGATCATGCGGGCGAAGACACCCTCGGTCACCACCTCGATTCGGGTCTTCCGGCCGATCTTGGACCCCAAGCGCACGCGCAGGCCGACCGTCTCCCCGACAGCTTCGCCCAGCGTCCGCGCCATACGGTCGGCCGCCGCGCGGGCGGCGAGGCGGCGCGGTTCCAGCAGGATGATCTTGCGGCCCTCGACCCAGGGCTCATCGAGGAGCACCAGGGGAACGCGGGTGGTCTTGCCGGCGCCGGGAGGCGCGACGAGTACCGCATTGGGGCGAGCCGCAAGGCTCGCCGTCAGTTCGGGCAGGACAGCGTCGATGGGCAGGGAGGTGTCGAAGGCACGCATGGCGCCTGATCGCTCATGACGACCGCAAGAGCAAGCTGCGCAGTCAGGCTTCGATGCCGTGGCGGCGCAGTTCCGCCGCCAGATCCATCGGCTCGACGAAGTGGATGGCGTGCATGCCGACGGAGCGCGCCCCTTCCACGTTCGCCTTCGAGTCGTCGATGAAGATGCAGTCCTGCGCCCGCAGGCCGTAGCGGTCGAGCAGCAGGTTGTAGATCTTCGGGTCCGGCTTCAGCAGGCGCTCGTCGCCGGACACGATAGTGCCCCTGAAGCTCCCAAGGAATGGATAGCGATGCTTCGCCTCGACGAACTTGGCGCCGGAGAAGTTGGTGATGCAGTAGGTCGGCACGCCCGCCCGCTGCAGCCGGCCGAGCAGCTCGACGTTCTCCTCGATGACGCCGGAGACCGTCTCGTGCCAGCGCTCGTGGAAGGCGCGGATCGGCGTCTCGTGGTCGGGATGATCCTTCACCAGGAGCGCGACCGCCTCGTCCCAATCGCGGCCGCGATCCTGCTCGATGTTCCACTCGCTCGTGCACACCGTCGACAGGAACCACTCCATCTGCGCCTCGTCGTCGAAGATACGGCGGTAGAGATTGCGCGGGTCCCATCGCAGCAGGACGTTGCCGACATCGAACACGACAGTATTGGGCTTACCGATGGTCAAGACTTGATCCCCGAGTTCCTTCGGCAGGGGATTTAGCCCTTTCGGTCGCGAAAGGCCACTCGCAAATTCTTGCTGTATCATTCCCAAGACTGAGAGGCATCCCGACAGATCCTCCAGGATCCCAGGATCAAGCCTCGACGACCGGGATCCTGGGAGCCGCGTCAGGATGGTCACCCGCCGATGTTGTAGGCGGCGAGCGCCGCCATGTTGACGATGTCGTTGTCGGTCGAGCCGAGCGAGACGATCTGCACCGGCTTGTCGAGGCCGACCACCAAGGGGCCCATCACCATGGCACCGCCGAGTTCCTGCAGCATCTTGGTGGAGATCGAAGCCGAGTGGAACGCCGGCATCACGAGCACGTTTGCCGGCCCTTTCAGGCGGCTGAACGGATACTGCGCCATCAGGTCCCGGTTGAGCGCCACATCAGCCGACATCTCGCCGTCATACTCGAAGTCGACCCGCATGTCGTCGAGGATCTTCACCGCCTGCTGGATCTTCTCCGCCCGTTCCGCCGGCGGGTGGCCGAAGGTCGAGAAGGAGAGCAGCGCCACGCGGGGTTCATAGCCGAGGCGGCGGGCGACGCCGGCCGCCTCGATGGCGATCTCCGCAAGCTCCTGCGCGTTCGGCATCTCGTGGATGGCGGTGTCGGCCACCAGAACCGTGTGGCCCCGCGCCAGGCAGAGCGAGATGCCGATCACCCGGTGGCCCGGCTTGGCGTCGATCACGTGCCGCACGTCGGCGAGGGCGGTCGAGTAGTTGCGGGTCGCGCCGGTCACCATCGCGTCCGCGTCGCCGAGCGCCACCATGGAGGCGGCGAAATGGTTGCGGTCCTGGTTGATCAGGCGCTGGCAGTCGCGGAACAGGTAGCCCTTGCGTTGCAGGCGCTCGTAGAGGAACTGCGCGTAGGTGCTGTTGCGGGACGACAGCCGCGCATTGTGAATCTCGATGCCCTCGCGCCCCTCCAGATCGATGCCGGCCGCGGTCGCGGTCTCGTGGATCCGATCCTCGCGACCGACCAGGACCGCCTTGCC
This sequence comes from Microvirga sp., assembly GCA_035645535.1. GTDB lineage: Bacteria > Pseudomonadota > Alphaproteobacteria > Rhizobiales > Beijerinckiaceae > Microvirga. The sequence goes on from DASQMJ010000035.1 coordinate 14,226, forward strand.
CAGGCCCTGGTTGACGAAGGAGAGCGCCGCGCGGATCACCTGCTCCTCCTCGCCCTCGGCGAAGACGACGCGCTTCGGGAACTTGCGCACCCGCTCGAAGATCCGGTTCAGGGTGCCGGCGACGGGGTCGCGCCGGGCGGAGAGCTGCGCCTTGTAGGCGCGCATGTCCACGATGGGACGGCGCGCGACGCCCGTGTCCATCGCGGCCTTGGCGACCGCCATCGGGACCGTATGGATCAGCCGCGGGTCGAAGGGCACGGGGATGATGTATTCGCGCCCGAAGCGCGGGCGCGCCCCCTGGTAGGCGGCCGCGACCTCGTCGGGCACGTCTTCGCGGGCGAGCTCGGCGAGCGCCTGCGCGGCCGCGATCTTCATCTCCATGTTGATCGTGGTGGCGCGCACGTCGAGGGCGCCGCGGAAGATGTAGGGGAATCCCAGGACGTTGTTGACCTGGTTCGGATAGTCCGACCGGCCCGTGGCGATGATCACGTCGTCGCGGATGCGGGCGACCTCTTCCGGCGTGATCTCCGGATCGGGATTGGCCATGGCGAAGATGATCGGGTTCGGCGCCATGGAGCGGATCATATCGTCCGTGAAGGCGCCCTTGGCCGAGAGGCCGAACACCGCGTCGGCGCCGTTGAGGGCCTCCGCAAGCGTGCGGGCGTCGGTCTCGGCCGCATGGGCCGATTTCCACTGGTTCATGCCCTCGGTGCGGCCGCGATAGATCACGCCCTTCGTGTCGCAGAGGATGACGTTGTTGGGCGCGAAGCCCATGGCCTTGAGGAGTTCCGTGCAGGCGATGCCGGCGGCGCCCGCGCCGTTCACCACGAGCTTGGTCTCGGCCATGTCCCGGCCGGTCAGGTGCAGGGCGTTGATGAGGCCCGCGGCCGCGATGATGGCGGTGCCGTGCTGGTCGTCATGGAAGACGGGAATGTCCATCATCTCGCGCAGGCGCTCCTCGATGATGAAGCATTCAGGCGCCTTGATGTCCTCGAGATTGATGCCCCCGAAGGAAGGTCCGAGATAGCGCACACAGTTGATGAAGGCGTCCGGATCCTCCGTGTCGACCTCGAGGTCGATGGAATCGACATCTGCGAAGCGCTTGAACAGGACCGACTTGCCCTCCATTACCGGCTTCGACGCCAGGGCGCCGAGATTGCCGAGGCCGAGGATCGCGGTTCCGTTGGAGATCACCGCCACCATATTCGAGCGGGTCGTGAAGTCGAAGGCACAGGACGGGTTCTCGGCGATGGCCAGGACCGGCACCGCCACGCCCGGCGAATAGGCCAGCGACAGGTCGCGCTGGGTCGCCATGGGCTTCGTCGGCACCACCTCCAGCTTTCCGGGACGGCCCTGCGCGTGGAATTGCAGCGCCTCCTGGTCGGTGAAGGTGGGGCGGCTGCGGCGGCTCGGGGGCTGATCGTTCATGGATTTGGAGTCCGATCCTATGGTGAGGGCGTTTCCGTCGGACCTGCGACCTTACGCCATCGGGCCTGCCTCCCTCAAGACTTGTCCACACCCTTTCGGCGGACCCTGTGACACGGGTGAAAGGCCTCGTCCGGTTTGGTAAGAGGGAAGGATGTCGTCCCAAGCCATCTACAAGTCGCCTGAGCGTTCCATGAAGCCCGAGCCTGCCGCAGCGAAAGCCGAGGACAGCCGGGTCACGCCGATGATGGCGCAGTATATCGAGATCAAGGCCGCCAATCCGGACAGCCTCCTCTTCTACCGGATGGGGGACTTCTACGAGCTGTTCTTCGAGGATGCGGAGATCGCCAGCCAAGCGCTCGGGATCGTGCTGACCAAGCGCGGCAAGCACCAGGGGCAGGACATCCCCATGTGCGGGGTGCCCGTGGAGCGCGCGGACGACTACCTGCAGCGGCTCATCGGGCTCGGCCATCGGGTGGCCGTGTGCGAGCAGACCGAGGATCCGGCGGAGGCGAAGAAGCGCGGTTCCAAGTCGGTCGTCCGCCGCGACGTGGTGCGCCTCGTCACGCCCGGCACGATCACCGAGGAGCGCCTGCTCGATCCCGGCCGGGCCAACTACTTCCTGGCGATCGCCCGCCGCCGCGTCTCGGACACGCAATGGTGCTACGGCCTCGCGGCCGTGGACATTTCCACAGGGGATTTCATCCTCTCCGAGACCGACGGCGCGGGACTTGCCGCCGAAATCGCCCGCTTCGACCCCCGCGAGATCCTGGTGCCGGACGTGATCCACGACGATCCGGACCTTGCGGCCTTCTGGCGCGAGACCCGGGCCGCGGTCACGCCTCTCTCCCGCGAGGGGCTCGATCCGGCTTCCGCCGAACGGCGGCTCAAGGATTATTTCGGCGTCGCCACCCTCGACGCCTTCGGCTCGTTCACCCGTGCCGAGATCACGGCGGCCGGCAGCGCCCTGTTCTACATCGAGAAGACGCAGATCGGCAGCCGCCCCGTGCTGCATCCGCCCACCCGGGAGGATGCGGGCGCGACCCTTGCCATCGATGCCGCGACCCGCGCCAACCTGGAGCTGACCCGCACCCTTTCGGGAGAGCGCGCCGGCAGCCTGCTGGCCACCATCGACTGCACGGTGACGCCCGGCGGCGCGCGGCTCCTGGCCGAGCGGCTCGCCGGCCCCCTCACCCAGCCGGGACCGATCCACGACCGGCAGGACTCGGTCGCCCTGCTGGTCGAGAACGGCGATCTGCGCGAGCGGCTGCGGCGCATCCTCAAGCGTTCGCCCGATCTCGCCCGCGCCCTCTCCCGTCTCAGCCTGGGACGGGGCGGTCCGCGGGATCTCGCCTGCGTGCGCGACGGCCTGTTCGCCGCCCGCGATCTCGGCCTCGAACTCGCGATCACGCCCGATCTGCCGAAGGAGCTGAAAGAGGCGGCCGAACAGCTTCAGTCCCTGCGGACCGACATGGCCGACCGGCTCGCGGCAGCGCTCGCGGACGATCTGCCGCTCCTCAAGCGTGACGGCGGCTTCATCCGCCAGGGCTTCGATCAGGCCCTCGACGAGTTGCACGAACTGCAGCACGATTCCCGCCGCTTCATCGCGGCGCTGCAGGCGCGCTACGCCTCGGAGACGGGCTGCCGGACGCTGCGCGTCAAGCACAACCACATGATCGGCTACTTCGTCGAGGTGCCCCAGAACGTGGGCGAGGACCTGCTGAAGGATCCCTGGAAGAAGACCTTCGTTCATCGCCAGACCATGGCCGGCGCCATGCGCTTCTCGACCGTGGAACTGGGTGAGCTGGAGGCTAAGATCGCCTCGGCGGCCGACCGGGCGCTCAAGATCGAGCTCGGGTTCTTCGACAGCATGACGCAGGAGCTGCTCGACCTCTCGTCGGACATCGCCGCCGCAGCCGAGGCGCTGGCGGTGGTCGACGTGACGGCGGCGCTCGCCGACCTCGCGGTTCGGCTCGACTGGACGCGCCCGGTCGTCGACACGAGCCTCACCTTCCGGGTCGAGGGCGGACGCCATCCGGTCGTGGAAGCGGCCCTCAAGCGCGAGGGCACTCCCTTCATCGCGAACGACTCCGATCTGTCGGGCAAGGACTCCGGCCACATCCTGCTGATCACCGGCCCCAACATGGGCGGCAAGTCCACCTATCTGCGCCAGAACGCGCTCATCGTGGTGCTGGCCCAGATGGGGTCCTTCGTGCCGGCGAGGCAAGCCCATATCGGCGTCGTCGACCGGCTGTTCTCCCGGGTCGGCGCGGCGGACGACCTGGCCCGGGGACGCTCGACCTTCATGGTCGAGATGGTCGAGACGGCGGCGATCCTCAATCAGGCCACGCCGCGCTCCCTGGTGATCCTCGACGAGATCGGACGCGGCACGGCAACCTTCGACGGCCTCTCCATCGCCTGGGCGGCCATCGAGCACCTTCACGAGGTCAATCGCTGCCGCGCTCTCTTCGCCACCCACTTCCACGAGCTGACCGTTCTCGCCGACCGGCTGCCGCGCATCTCCAACGCGACCCTGAAGGTGACGGAATGGAACGGCGAGGTGGTGTTCCTGCACGAAGTTGTGCCGGGCGCCGCCGACCGCTCCTACGGCCTTCAGGTGGCGCGCCTCGCGGGGCTGCCGCCCGCCGTGGTGGAGCGGGCGAAGACCATCCTGAGCGAATTGGAGCGCTCGGACCGGGAGAGCCCGAAGCGGGCGCTGGTCGACGACCTGCCGCTCTTCGCCGCTCCCGTCCGCACCGCCGCGCCGATGCCCGTGGAGGCGAAGACGGATCCCCTGCGGGAGGCGCTCGATCGGCTGGACCCGGACCAGATGACCCCGCGCGAGGCCCTGGAGGTGCTCTATCGCCTCAAGGCTCAGCGCTGATCGGAAATCGCGGCTCAGGACGCCGGCGAGGCGTCCTCGCAGGACAGGGCGTCGAACAGGATGAAGGTCATTGTCCTCCCGGGCTTCGCTCCCTGGCTTCGTCCGGCCGTCACATAGGCCAAGGCCTCCCGGACGCCGCGCTCCGTATAGGGCTTGGCGATCACGCCGCTCGCACCGGCGAAATCCGATGGAATTCGCTTGGTGTTGGCCGTCATGAACAGGACCGTCACGCCCATGTCGCCAGTCAGCCGACGTGACACCTCGATTCCGGTTGGGCCATCGGCCAGATGGACATCGACGAATGCCAGATCCGGGGCGAGTTCCTGGCCCAGACGCAGAGCGTCCTGGTAGCAGGTTGCGACGCCTACGACGTCATGTCCGGCGTCCTGCAGCAGGCTTTCGAGTTCAAGGGCGATCAGGATTTCGTCTTCGACGACGAGGATGCGGAGGGATTTGCCGGAGCTCAAACCGAACGTCCTCCGTGGCCGTGGGCGAAATTGCCCCAGCGCGCAAGCCAGCATTCAGGATGGGTGAGATCGGGCAATTCCCTGGACCGGCAAGCAGGCATGTCAGCTAGGGCTCTCGATCAGGCCCGAGCAAGAACGAAGCGGCTCTCTCCACAGTGAATTCCTCCCGCCACCGGCAATTTCTCAAGGAGCGTCTTTCGCACGCCTTGTGTGAGCCCGGTCGGACTCAACGCCTTTGCCTGCCGAGGGTTCCGCAAGTTCGCTCGAACAGTTTCAGAACGCTATGACGTTTCGATGCCGTGCGCTAGAATTCGCGCCCTCACCAGGGAGCCGAGCCGAATGGTCATGCGTGTTTCTACCGTCGCCTTCGAAGGGATCGAGGCGCGGGCCGTCGACGTCCAGGTCCAGATCTCTCCGGGCAACGTAGCCTTCGCCATGGTCGGCCTGCCGGACAAGGCGGTCGCCGAGTCCCGCGAGCGGATCCGCTCCGCCTTGATCGCCTCCGGTCTCGCCATGCCGGCGAAGCATGTCACGGTCAATCTCGCACCCGCCGACCTTCCAAAGGAGGGAAGTCATTACGACCTGCCGATCGCGCTCGGCATCATGGCGGCGATCGGCGCCATTCCGGCGGACGCCCTGAGCGGCTTCACCGTTCTCGGCGAGCTGGCGCTGGACGGCTCGATCACGCCGGTCGCGGGCGTTCTGCCGGCCGCCATGGCGGCCGTCGACCGGGGGCACGGCCTCATCTGCCCCGGCGCGAGCGGACCGGAAGCAGCCTGGGCGAGCCGCGACATCGACATCCTGGCGCCGGGCTCCCTCATCCAGCTCGCCAACCACTTCAAGGGCACCCAGGTCATGGCCCGCCCCGAGCCGGCCGTGATGCCGGCCGCCGGGCCCCTGCCGGACCTGCGGGACATCAAGGGGCAGGAGAGCGCCAAGCGCACCCTCGAAATCGCAGCGGCAGGCTCCCACAACCTGCTCATGAGCGGGCCGCCGGGCGCGGGAAAATCCATGCTGGCCCAGCGCCTGCCCTCGATCCTGCCGCCCCTCTCGCCGCGGGAGCTGCTGGAGGTCTCGATGATCCAGTCCGTGGCGGGCCTGCTGGCGAACGGCGCCCTGTCGAACCGCCGCCCCTTTCGGGCACCACACCATTCCGCCTCCATGGCCGCCCTCGTGGGAGGAGGCCTGAACGCGCGCCCGGGCGAAGCCTCGCTTGCCCATCACGGGGTGCTCTTCCTGGACGAGTTGCCCGAATTCCAGCCCCAGGTCCTGGACTCCCTGCGCCAGCCCCTGGAGGCAGGCGAGATCCTCATCGCCCGGGCCAATCACCGCATCACCTACCCGGCCCGCTTCCAACTCGTTGCCGCCATGAATCCCTGCCGCTGCGGACAGGCGACGGAGCCGGGCTATGTCTGTCGGCGCCAGCCGAACGAGCGCTGCATAGCGCAGTATCAGGCTCGGCTCTCGGGTCCGCTCCTCGACCGCATCGACCTCGTGATCGACGTCCCCGCCGTGACGGCGGCGGATCTGATCCTGCCTCCGCCCGTGGAGGGCTCCGCCGAGGTGGCGGCGCGGGTTGCCGCCGCGCGACAGCGTCAGGCGAAGCGCTATGCCGCGCTGGGGCTCGACGGCATCTCCACCAATGCCGCCTGCCCGCCGCCGCTCCTCGAGGAGGTCGCGCAGCCGGATCCGGACGGCCTGTCCCTGATCCGGGACGCCGCCAATGCCATGCGCCTGTCGGCCCGCGGCTTCCACCGGGTGCTGAAGGTGGCGCGCACCCTTGCCGATCTCGACGGGGAAGACCGGGTGCGGCGGATCCACGTCGCCGAGGCCCTCTCCTACCGAGCCCATGCCGACCGGCGCCCGGCTGCGGCCTGAGCCACAATTGCCCGTACAACCTTGATAAGCTGGCTTCCCTTTCCGAATATTGGTGTCACAAAACCGTTCGAAATGAGCTTTATGTCACGGCGTAAGACAGCAGTCGGCCCAGGATCCGGCTCCCCTTCGAGCGAGGTTTCGATGACGTCCTCTCCGTCGACCGAGGCGGCCCCGGCCCCCTTGCCCTCTGCCGCCGACGCAGCCGGTCTCTCGGAAAACGTGGCCCGCTTCATCCCGGGCCTTGCCGGGCGGGTGCGGGATACGGGCGGCCTGGACCCGGTGCTGGGCCGGATCGGCTCGCTCGAGGTGCGTCTGGCCACCACCACCCACGAGATCCGGCAGGCCCAGAAGCTGCGCTTCAAGGTGTTTTACGAAGAAATGTCCGCGGTGCCCCGCGGCGCATCCCTGTTATCACGCCGCGACATCGACGATTATGACGCCCTCTGCGACCATCTTCTCGTGCTCGACCACGAGGTGCGAGACAGGCCGCTCCGTCACGCGAAGCCCAAGGTGGTGGGCACCTACCGGCTCCTGCGCCAGGAGGTGGCCGACCGGTACTGGGGCTTCTACACCGCGGGCGAATACGACATCGCGCCGCTGATCGAGGTGCATCGCGACCTTCGCTTCCTGGAGCTCGGCCGCTCCTGCGTGCTCAAGCCATACCGCAACAAGCGCACGGTCGAGTTGCTGTGGCACGGCATCTGGGCATACGTCCTGCATCACCGGATCGACGTGATGATCGGCTGCGGCAGCCTGGAGGGCACCGATCCGCAGAAGCTCGCGCTTCCCTTGAGCTTCCTGCACCACTTCGCGTCCGCGCCGCCGGAATGGCAGGCGAGCGCCCTCCCCGAGCGCCATGTGGCCATGGACATCCTGTCCAGGGACGCGGTCGACCCCAAGGCGGCCCTGCATGCGCTGCCGCCGATGATCAAGGGATACCTGCGCCTTGGCGCCCGCTTCGGCCACGGTGCGGTGATCGACATGCAATTCGGCACGACCGACGTGCTCGTCATCCTGCCGGTCTCTGCCATCAATCCGCGCTATATCGACCATTTCGGGCCAACCGCGAACCGTCACGCCACCTGAGCGAACTCTCCCGCGGCGTAAAGGGCCTCAAGGCCTTCGCGGTAGGTCGGATAGCGCAGGCGCACCCCCAGTTCCTCCTTGATCAGGCGGTTCGAGATCCGCTTGTTCTCCGCGTAAAAGCTGCGCCCTATCGGGCCCAGGTTCGCGCTCTCGAACGGGATCTCGGCCGGCGGCACCACGCCGGCGAGCTGCGCCGCATAGGTCACCACGTCCTGGGGCGGTGCGGGCTCGTCGTCGGAGACATTGTAGACCGCGCTGGCACGAGGCCGACGCATGGAAGCCAGGAGGGTGGCGGCGATGTCGTCCACATGGATGCGGTTGAAGACCTGACCCTCCTTGACGATGCGCTGGGCCGTGCCTCGCGCCAGGTTCACCAGCGCATTGCGGCCCGGACCGTAGATGCCGGTCAGGCGGAAGACGTGAACCGCCTTGCCGGCCGCGCGGCCGAGGTCGAGCCACGCCTGTTCGGCGGCAAGCCGCAGCCCAGAATGACCGCTCAGGGGCGCTGGCGAGGTCGTCTCGTCGACCCAGGCACCGCCCGCATCCCCATAGATGCCCGTGGTGGAGAGATAGCCGATCCAGGCAAGGTTCGGGGCAGCCGCGATGACATCGCCAAAACGCCGAAGCGTCGGATCGCCCTCCTCGCCGGGCGGAGCGGAGACCAGAGCGGCATCGGCGGACGCGATGTCATCAGAGAGCGCCGAGCTGTCGAACAGGTCCGACAGCGGATGGGCCCGGATTCCCTCCGCGGCGAGGCAGGCCACCTTCGCCTCCTGCCGAACCGTACCGCTCAAATGGCTGAACCGGCCGGACCGGATGAGAGCCCGCGCCGTATAGCCGATGCCGGAGACGAAAAGCCTCATGCCGCCTCTTCCGCCCGGCAGGTGCGGGCCCATTCCTCGCGCACGTCCGGATCCTCCTCCCGCGGCCAGCGCCCGTCGCGATGGACAGCGACCTCCTCGGGCGGGAGCAGACGACCGATGGCCCAGACCGCCATGGCGCGCACGAGCGGCGAGGCGTCGCCGAGAAGGCGCACGGCCTCCTCGGCCAGGCCGGCATCGCCGGAATTGCCGATGGTGATGAGCACGTTGCGGACGAAGCGGTCGCGGCCGGTGCGCTTGATCGGCGTGCCGGAGAAGCGGGCCCGGAAGGCCGGGTCGTCGAGGCGGGCGAGTTCCGCCAACGGCAGGGCGGCGAGATCGTCCCGCTGCATGAGCCGCGCCTCGCGACCCGCTTGCGCGAACTTGTTCCACGGGCAGACGGCGAGGCAGTCGTCGCAGCCGAAGACCCGGTTGCCGATGCCCTCACGTAGCTCTTGCGCGATATGCCCCTTGTGCTCGATGGTCAGGTACGAGATGCAGCGGCGGGCATCGAGCCGGTAGGGAGCCGGGAAGGCGTTGGTCGGGCAGATGTCGAGGCAGCGGCGGCAGGAGCCGCAACGGTCGCGCTCCGGTTCGTCCGCCGGCAACTCGGCCGTGGTGAAGATCGCACCCAGGAAGAGCCAGCTGCCGAACTCCCGCGAGACCACCACCGTATGCTTGCCCTGCCAGCCGAGGCCGGCGGCGGCGGCCAGCGGCTTTTCCATCACCGGAGCGGTGTCGACGAAAACCTTCACATCCGAGCCCGCCTTGGAGGCGAGGAAGCCGGCCGCCTCCTTCAGCTTGCCCTTGATGACGTCGTGATAGTCTCGGTTGCGGGCATAGACGGAGATCGAGGCCCGGTCCTTCAGGGCGAGGGTCGCGAGCGGATCCTTCGTCGGGCCGTAATTGAGGCCGAGCAGAACGATACTTCTGACATCGGGCCAGAGGACGCGGGGATCGGCGCGGCGCTCCGCCGTCTCGGCCATCCAGTCCATGGAGCCGTGGTAACCTTCCGCGAGCCAGGCCTCGAGCCGCTCCGGCGCGAGCGGTATCGCGTCGGGCTGGGCGACCCGGACGATGTCGAAGCCCAGCGCCAAGGCACGGTCGACGAGGGCGCGCTTGAGCGCCTCGCCCTCTAGAAGTCGAGGTTGTCGTAGTGCGCCGCCGGCGCCATGCCCGGCACCCGGTCGGCCAGGAGCGCGCGAAAGGACGGCCGGGACTTCACCCGGGCGTACCAGTATTTCGCCGTCTCGTTCTCGTCCCATGGCACGTCGCCGAGATAATCCGCCACAGACAGATGGGCAGCGGCCGCCAGATCCGCATAGGTCATCTGGTCGCCCGCAAGCCAGTTCCGCTGTGCAATCAAGTAACCGATATAGGTGAGATGGTATCGCACATTGGTTCGCGCGGCGCGAATCGCCCCCATGTCGGGGGGCCCGCCGCCGAGTTCCGCCGGCATGAACCGCTTATAGATCTTTTCTGTGGCGAGATAGGCCGAAACCTCCTCGTGAAACTTGACCAGGAACCAGTCGAGGAGCCGGCGCACCTCCACCCGCTGCACCGGGTCCTGCGGCATCAGCCGCCGGCCGCCCATCGCTTCGCCTCGGGTGTCGTCGAGATATTCCGCGATGATCGTGGGCCCGGGCACCGCCAGCCCGTCCTCGTCGATGAACAGGGGAAGGTTGCCGCCTGGATTGATCTCGAGGAACGGCAGGCGCCGCTCCCACGGCTTCTCCTCGAGGATATGCGCCGCGAGACCCATCTCGGCCAGGACAAGGCGTGCGAACCGCGACTGCGGGCAGAAAGGATAGGAGTGCAGGATGGCCATGAGCGTGTCAGACGCGAAACAGAAGGCCAGAATAAGGCCGTGCTTCGTTAAGGTGCGGTAATGAATTGTGGTGAATCTCATGCCCTGAGCGCAGGATGCCGGCGCCGGGCGCGCAAGCCTCCTTGACAGCCTCGGGGATGCTCCCCCATCTGGCGCCGTTCCAAGGATTTTCAACGATGTTTCAAATCATCGAGGCTCTGTTCCTGGGCCTCATCGAGGGCCTGACGGAGTTCCTGCCGGTCTCCTCCACCGGCCATCTGCTCCTGATCGGCCATTTCCTCGGCTTCGAGTCGACCGGCAAGACCTTCGAGGTTCTGATCCAGCTCGGCGCGATCCTGGCGATCCTGTCCGTCTACTTCAACCGGCTCTGGGCCATCGCGAAGGCCCTGCCGCACGACCCGGACGCGCGCCGCTTCGTCATCGGCGTCCTCATCGCGTTCCTCCCGGCGGCGCTGATCGGCGCGGTTCTGCACGGCTTCATCAAGGAAGTGCTGTTCAACCCCTGGATCGTGTGCATGACCCTGATCGCGGGCGGCTTCGTGCTGCTGATGGTCGAGGGCTTGGCGCTGGAGGCCAAGCACGACGACGCGACGCGTTTCCCCCTTTCCATGTACCTCAAGATCGGCTTCATCCAGTGCATGGCGATGGTGCCGGGCGTATCGCGCTCGGGCGCCACCATCGTAGGCGCCATGTTGCTTGGGGCGAGCAAGCGGGCGGCGGCGGAGTTCTCGTTTTTCCTCGCCATGCCGACCATGGCTGGCGCCTTCACCTACGACCTGCTGAAGAACTACAAGATCCTTACGGCGGACGACGCCGCGATCATCGTGGCGGGCTTCATCGCCGCGTTCCTGTCCGCTCTCGTGGTGGTGAAGACGCTGCTCGATTACGTGTCCCGCCACGGCTACACGCCCTTCGCCCTCTGGCGCATCATCGTCGGCGCCGCCGGCCTCGCGGGGCTGATCGTGTTCGGGTGAGGTGCGCTTCTTCCCTCCCCACAAGGGGGAGGGGAAGACGGCGCACTACCCCAGCGTCTTGTCCGGGTACCGGCACAGGTCGCTGATCGGGCAGCGCCAGCATTCGGGCTTGCGCGCCTTGCACACGTAGCGGCCGTGCAGGATCAGCCAGTGGTGGGCGTGGAGGCGGTACTGGTCCGGGATCAGCGCCTCCAGCGCCACCTGCGTATCGAGCGGGGTCTTGGTGATCGCGAGCGGGATGCGGTTCGTGACGCGGAAGATGTGGGTGTCGACCGCGACGCGCGGGTCGCCATAGGCGATGTTGACCACCACGCTTGCGGTCTTGCGACCGACGCCCGGCAGAGTCTCCAGGATCTCGACGGAATTGGGCACCTCGCCGCCGAACTCCTCCACCAGGCGCCGCGACAGGGCGATCACGTTCTTGGCCTTGGTGTTGAAGAAATTCAGGGTCTTGATGTGAGCTTTCAGGCCCTCCTCCCCGAGCGCCAGCATCTTTTCCGGCGTGTCGGCGATGGGGAAGAGCTCGCGGGTCGCCTTGTTGACGCCCACATCGGTCGATTGCGCGGAGAGCGCCACCGCCACGAGAAGCGTGTAGGGATTGGTGTGCTCCAGTTCCCCCTTCGGCTCCGGCATGGCCTCGTGGAAGCGCCGGAAGATCTCGATCATGGTCGCCCGGTCGACCGGCTTCGGGGTGCGGGCGCGGGGCGTCTTGACCGCTGCCTTGAGCGGCACGACGAGTTCGGCCTTCGGTTTGGAATTGCGGCGCGCGGGCCGCTTCAGATCGGACATGGCTGCGTTATACTTAGGCTATGACAGGCGGCAAGGCGACTTTGACGGAATCGGAGCGGTCGGAGCGACCCGTTTTCTCGGCCGTGATCCGGCCGCACCGTTCGCTCGGGCCCCAGGGCTTCAGGATCGTGATGATCCTCGTATGTCTCACGTCCATCGTCGCCAGTATCCCGTTCGTGGTCATGGGCTTCTGGCCGGTGGCGGGCTTCTTCGGCCTCGATTTCCTCGGCCTCTACCTTGCCTTCCACGTCAGCTACCGGCGCGGCGAGGCATTCGAGCTGCTGGAGCTGACCCCAGTCCGCCTGCTGCTGCGCAAGGTCACCCATCGGGGCGAGGCGCGGGAATGGCATTTCAATCCGCTCTGGACCCGCCTCGACCGGCGCGTCGACGACGAGTACGGTGTGCTGCAGCTGACCCTCGCGTCCCGCGGCGAGCAGGTGGAGGTCGCCCACGACCTGTCTCCGCCGGAGCGGGAGAGCTTCGCAGAGGCCTTCGGCCGGGCCCTCGCCGACGTGAAGCGGGGATTTTGAGGCGCATCTCAGAGCCCGAACAGCCACACGATCGACCCGCTCGGCTCAATCCCTGTCCGGCGCACCCGGCGGGAAGAAGCCGCGATAGGGCCGTGCCTCGTCGACGGCCCGGGCGAAGGACGGGCGCGCGAGCAGCCGCTTGCGGTAGGCGCGCACATGAGGGAACGCCTCGCCGACCGGGTGAACCCAATCGGCATAGAACAGGGACGGCGCGGCCGCGCAATCCGCGAGGCTGAACCCGTCGCCAGCCGCCCATTCGCGCCCGCTCATGACGCCGTCGAGCCAGCCATAGGCCGTGTCGAGCATGCGGCGGGCCTCGGCCACACCCAGCGGGTCCCGCGCTTCTTCGGCCCTCATGGCGTCGAACACGATCCGCTGCATCGGGGTCATGACGTAGTTGTCGAAGAACCGGTCCAACGTCCGCACCTGGAGCGCCGCGCGGGGATCCTCCGGCACGAGCCGGACTGGCCCTGGATGGTGCAGGCCGAGATGCTCGACGATGATGCTGGATTCCACCACCGTCGCATCGCCGTCCACCAGAACCGGGAAGCGCTTGAGCGGCCACAGGGCCGCCAATTCCGTACTGGTCTGCTCGTTGTCGAGCATGCGGTAGTCGAATGTCGTACCGTTCTCGTAGAGCGCGATCAGGACCTTCTGGCAGTAGGACGAGAAGGGGTGGGCATAGAGCTTCAGCATCGCGGCCTCGGGTTCGGACAACCGATTTCAAATCGCAACCGGTTGTTTGGTAGCGTGACTGCTCCTATTTTGCAACCAGTTTCCCGCGAGGATCCCCATGGACGATAAGCACCGCTCCGGCTGCCCGATCAATCTGACCCTGGAGGTTCTCGGCGACCGCTGGAGTCTGATCGTCATCCGGGACGTGATGTTCGGCAACCGGCGCCATTTCCGGGAGCTGCTGATCCGCTCGGAGGAAGGGATCGCGTCCAACGTCCTGGCGGACAGGCTCAGGCGGCTGGTGGAGGCCGGGCTGCTCACGAAGGCGCCCGATCCCAGCCACCTGCAGAAGGCCGTCTACAGCCTGACGGAGCCCGCCATTCAGCTCGTGCCGCTGCTGGCGCAGATGGGGGCCTGGGGGCGGCGTCATCAACCCGCTTCGGAGGAGCTGTCGATCCGGGCGCAGCTCCTGGAAGAGGGAGGCCCGCGGCTCTGGGACGCCTTCATGGCCGAGCTGCGGGCGCTCCACCTGGGCGCGCCTCGCCCGGACCGCTCGGTCTTCCGCGAGCTTCAGGCGGCCTATGAAGAGGTCCTGGCTCGCAAGGCCATGGCAACCGTCACCCGGTGACTCCGGCCGCGTGGCCGGGGCGTGTATCCTGCCGATATTCCGCCCAAGCCTGCCGCAGGATCTGCACCGAGGAGTTGAGGAAGAGGCCTGCCATGAGGGCCGCCACCGCGAGATCCGGCCAGGCGGTGGCAGTGCCCCACACGCCGAGGGCCGCCAGCATCACCACCACGTTGCCGATGGCATCGTTTCGGGAGCAGAGCCAGACGGAGCGGACATTGGCGTCGCCGTCCTTGTAGCGCAGGAGCAACAGGACGGATGCAAGATTGGTCGCAAGCGCCAGCAGGCCGATCGCGCCCATGATGTCCGCCTTGGGCAAGCCGAGGATGAGGGTCTGGTACACGGTCGAGCCGAAGACCCAGAGTGCCATAAGGCTCAGAGAAAGCCCCTTGAACAGGGCGGCCGTGGCGCGGGTCCGCAAGCTTGCGCCGATCACCGCGAGGCTCAGGCCGTAGGTGACCGTGTCCCCAAGGAAGTCGAGCGCATCGGCCTGAAGCGCCTGGGAGCCGGCGATGCGGCCGGCCACCATCTCGGTGGCGAACATGGCGGCGTTGAGCCCGATCACCGTCCAGAGCACCCGCTTGTAGCGCGGATCGACCCCGTCGAAAACCGGCACGCCTCCATGGCAGCCGCAGACGTCGCCTTCATGGTCTCCTGCCGCCGGAACGGCCTGCGCGGTGCCATGCCCGCCATAGGTTGCGGCAGTTTTCGGGGTGCCGTGATCATGGGTGTTGCCGCAGCAGGCATCGGCCATCGGAATCTCCTTTTCATCGACCTGAAAGGAGCCTACAACCTCCAGCGACTAGAGATTCAAGCAGAAAATGAACATTTCGATCGGGGAATTGTCGCGGGCGAGCGGCGTGAAGGTGCCGACGATCCGCTATTACGAGCAGGTCGGTCTGATGCCCGCACCGCCGCGCACGGATGGCAAGCAGCGCCGCTACGGCGAGGCGGAGGTCGCCCGTCTCAACTTCATCCGCCACGCCCGCGAGCTCGGCTTCGAGGTGGAGGCGATCCGCGAGCTTCTCGCCATGAGCGGGAACCCGGACCGGTCCTGCGCCGAGGCCGACGCCATCGCCCGCCGGCACCTCGCCGAGGTGGAGCGGCGGATCGACCGGCTCGCCGCCCTTCGGTCCGAACTGCAGCGCATGGTCGCCGAATGCAGCCACGGCCGGGTGGCGGAATGCCGGGTGATCCAGGTCCTGGCCGACCACCGCGAGTGCGCCCACGAGCACCATTGACGGTCGCGAAAAAGGTACCCTGTCACAGGAAACGGGTGTCGACCGGCGCCGGGATGGCTAGGATGGGCACAAGAGGATAAGCCCATGCTCGATACATTGCGCAGAACCACCATCGAACCGGCCGCCATCGACCTGCCGGAAGGGCCCCAGACCGATTACGAGCGGGTGCGCCGCATCATCGCATTCATCTCCGAGCGCTGGCGCGAGCAGCCCTCGCTGGAGGCCATCGCCGACCATGTGGGGCTCTCCACCACCCATGTGCACCATCTCTTCCGGCGCTGGGCGGGCTTGAGCCCCAAGGCCTTCCTGCAGGCGATAACCCTCGACAATGCCAAGGCGCTGCTTTCCGCCTCGGCGAGCGTGCTCGACACCGCCTACGAGGTCGGCCTCTCCGGCCCGGCGCGCCTGCACGACCTCTTCGTCACCCATGAGGCCATGACGCCGGGCGACTACAAGGCCGGGGGCTTGGGGCTGACCATGCGCTACGGCTTCCATCCCTCGCCGTTCGGCGAGGCGATCCTGATCGCCACCGATCGGGGCCTCGCCGGCCTCGGCTTCGTGGACGACGGCGACCGGCAGGCGGCGCTCGCCGACATGACCCGGCGCTGGCCGAGGGCCACTTACGTCGAGGACGAGGCCGCCACGGCACCGCTGGCCCGGCGCATCTTCGACCCCTCCCGCTGGCAGGCGGAGCAGCCCCTGCGGGTCGTCCTGATCGGCACCGACTTCGAGGTGAGGGTCTGGCAGACCCTGCTGCGGATCCCCCGCGACCGGGCCACCACCTACTCGGACATCGCCCGCCACATCGGCAAGCCCTCCGCCTGCCGGGCCGTGGGGGCCGCCGTGGGCAAGAACCCGGTCTCCTTCGTGGTGCCCTGCCACCGGGTGCTGGGCCGCTCCGGCGCGCTGACCGGCTACCACTGGGGCCTGACGCGCAAGCAGGCGATCCTGGGGTGGGAGGCCGGAGCGTTCGGGTCGTGAACAGGTTCCCCCCTTGCGGGGAGGCTAGGGGTGGGGTGGTTTGACCGACGAACGCGATTATTGAAGTGTACCACCACCCTCGTCCCGAGGAGCCGCGTAGCGGCGTCTCGAAGGATGATCCTGTGTTCTCTAGAGAGCGTCTCCTTCGAGACGGGCCTGCGGCCCTTGTCGCGAAGGGCGGGAAGTTGGTGTGCCCTCCCCCTATTGCAGGCCTGCAACAGCCCCGGTTCTGACGGACGGCGGGTGAAACAAGCCCTCATGATCGTCTTGCAGCCCCGAAAACCCCTTCTTATATCAGCGCCAGACCAGGGAGCGGCCAAGCCCGGACGCCTCCTGTCGCATGTTCAACATTAACAGCCATGGGCCGAGCTGCTTTTAGGGCTCGGCGGTCTGCTTGAAAGTGAGGGATCCCGCCATGGGTAAGGTCATCGGTATCGACCTCGGCACCACCAATTCCTGCGTTGCCGTGATGGAAGGCACGCAGGCCAAAGTCATCGAGAACGCGGAAGGCGCGCGGACGACCCCGTCCATCGTGGCTTTCACGGACGAAGGCGAGCGCCTCGTCGGCCAGCCGGCCAAGCGCCAGGCGGTCACGAACCCCGAGCGCACCTTCTTCGCCATCAAGCGCCTGATCGGCCGCACCTTCGACGACCCCATGACCAAGAAGGACATGGGCCTCGTTCCCTACAAGATCGTCAAGGGCGGCAACAACGACGCCTGGGTCGAGGCTGACGGCAAGACCTATTCGCCCTCGCAGATTTCCGCCTTCACCCTTCAGAAGATGAAGGAAACGGCCGAGGCCTATCTCGGGCAGCCGGTGACGCAGGCCGTCATCACGGTCCCGGCCTACTTCAACGACGCCCAGCGTCAGGCCACCAAGGACGCCGGCAAGATCGCCGGCCTGGAGGTACTGCGAATCATCAACGAGCCGACCGCGGCCGCTCTCGCCTATGGCCTCGACAAGAAGCAGCACGGCACGATTGCGGTCTACGACCTCGGCGGCGGCACCTTCGACGTGTCGATCCTCGAGATCGGCGACGGCGTGTTCGAGGTGAAGTCCACCAACGGCGACACCTTCCTGGGCGGTGAAGACTTCGACATGCGTCTCGTCGAGTACCTCGCGGCCGAGTTCAAGAAGGAGCAGGGCATCGACCTGACGAAGGACAAGCTCGCCCTGCAGCGCCTGAAGGAAGCGGCCGAGAAGGCCAAGATCGAGCTCTCGTCGGCTTCGCAGACCGAAATCAACCTGCCCTACATCACGGCAGATGCGTCGGGTCCGAAGCACCTCGCCATGAAGCTCTCGCGCGCCAAGTTCGAGTCGCTCGTGGACGACCTGGTGCAGAAGACCATCGAGCCCTGCCGCAAGGCCCTCAAGGATGCCGGTCTCTCGGCCGGTCAGATCGACGAGGTGGTCCTGGTCGGCGGCATGACCCGCATGCCGAAGATCCAGGAAGTGGTGAAGAACTTCTTCGGCAAGGAACCCCATAAGGGCGTGAACCCGGACGAGGTGGTCGCCATCGGCGCAGCCGTCCAGGCCGGCGTGCTCCAGGGCGACGTCAAGGACGTCCTGCTCCTCGACGTAACCCCGCTCTCGCTGGGCATCGAGACGCTCGGCGGCGTCTTCACCCGCCTGATCGACCGCAACACGACGATCCCGACGAAGAAGAGCCAGGTGTTCTCGACCGCGGAGGACAACCAGAACGCGGTGACGATCCGCGTCTTCCAGGGCGAGCGCGAGATGGCGGCCGACAACAAGCTGCTCGGCCAGTTCGACCTGATGGGCATCCCGCCGGCCCCGCGCGGCGTGCCGCAGATCGAGGTGACCTTCGACATCGACGCGAACGGCATCGTGAACGTCACCGCGAAGGACAAGGCCACCGGCAAGGAGCAGCAGATCCGCATCCAGGCCTCGGGCGGTCTCTCGGAGGCCGACATCGAGAAGATGGTCAAGGACGCCGAGGCCCATGCGGCCGAGGACAAGAAGCGGCGCGAGCTGGTCGAGGCCAAGAACCAGGGCGAGAGCCTGATCCACTCGACCGAGAAGTCCCTCAAGGACTACGGCGACAAGGTTGCCGCGTCCGACAAGCAAGGCATCGAGACCGCGATCGACGCGCTCAAGCAGGCCCTTGCCGGCGAGGACGCCGAGGTCATCAAGGCCCGCACCACGGACCTGATGCAGGCTTCCATGAAGCTCGGCGAGGCCATGTACCAGGCCTCCCAGGCGGGCGGCGAAGGCGGAGGCGAGACCGGCGGCGAAGAGCCGAAGAAGGACGACGTCATCGACGCCGACTTCCAGGAAGTCGACGAAGGCGACAAGAAGAAGCGGGCGTAACCAGACACGGATCCCCGGGCAAGGCCCGGGGATCGCGTATCCAAGGGCGCTCCTTTTGACGATTGCCTCGGCCGGGCCCACCCGGCCGAGGCAATGCCGGAGGCCTAGGGGCAAGGCGAAAAAATGTCCAAGCGCGATTATTACGAGGTTCTCGGCGTCTCGCGGACCGCCACCGAGGCGGAGATGAAGTCGGCTTTCCGCAAGCTCGCGATGCAGTACCATCCGGACCGGAACCCGGGCGACCACGAGGCCGAGGTCAAGTTCAAGGAAATCAACGAGGCCTACCAAACCCTCTCGGATGCCCAGAAGCGCGCGGCCTACGACCGCTACGGCCATGCGGCCTTCGCCAATGGCGGCCCGGGCGGACCCGGCTTCGGCAACGACTTCTCCGACTTCATGTCGGACATCTTCGAGAATTTCTTCGGCGACCCGCGCGGGCGCGGGCGCAGCTCCGGCGGGCGCGAGCGCGGCGCCGACATGCGCTACAACCTCGAGATCAGCCTCGACGAGGCGTTCCGCGGCAAGACCGCCGAGATCAAGATTCCCACCTCCGTCAGCTGCGAAGTCTGCGCCGGCAGCGGCGCCAAGGCGGGCTCCAAGCCCAAGACCTGCCCCACCTGCGCGGGCGCCGGCCGCGTGCGGGCGACGCAGGGGTTCTTCTCCATCGAACGCACCTGCCCCAACTGCCACGGGCGCGGCGAGGTCATCGACGATCCCTGCCCCGGCTGCGGCGGCGCGGGCCGCGTCACGCGCGAGCGCACGCTCTCGGTCAACATTCCGCCCGGCGTCGAGGACGGCACCCGCATCCGTCTGGCCGGCGAGGGAGAGGCGGGCCTGCGCGGCGGGCCTCCCGGCGACCTCTACATCTTCCTGTCCCTGAAGCCGCACCCGTTCTTCCAGCGCGACGGGGCGGACCTGTTCTGCCGGGTGCCGATCTCCATGGTGACGGCCGCGCTCGGCGGCGAGTTCAGCGTGCCGACGCTGAGCGGCACCGACGCCCTGGTCAAGGTCCCCGAAGGCACCCAGTCCGGCAAGCAGTTCCGCCTTCGCGGCAAGGGCATGCCGGTACTGCGCTCGCGGGACATAGGCGACCTCTACATCCAGGTTGTTGTGGAAACTCCGCAGAAGCTCACCAAGCGCCAGCGGGAGCTGCTGCTGGAGTTCGAGCAGGAATGTTCCAAGGAAAACCACCCGGAAAGCTCGGGCTTCTTCTCCCGTGTCCGCGAATTCTTCGACGGTCTGAGTGGATCCGCCTAACTTGACGGTCGTTTTCCCTGAGTTCTAAACAACCCGTGTGATCCGCCCGCGAGAGGGGACCCCTGATCGTGCTTCAGTCTTTCCAAAGGCCCCGGTCCCGGAAACTGCCCGTCGGCAAGGACCGCTTCGAAGACGAAGCCCGCTTCCTGCGCTCTTGGCTGGAGCGGCCCCTCGTGGTCGGGGCCGTCATGCCCTCGGGAAAGGCGCTCGCCCGCACCATGGCGGCCTATGTGGATCCGCGCATTCCGGGCCCGGTCATCGAGCTCGGCCCCGGCACGGGCCCGGTTACCGACGCCCTGATCCGCCGAGGGGTGGCTCAGGACCGGCTCGTCCTGGTGGAGTTCAACCCGGATTTCTGCCAGCTCCTGAAGCGGCGCTTCCCCAAGGCCACCATCGTGCAGGGGGATGCCTACGATCTGGGCGAGACCCTGTCGGGCGTCCTCGGCGAGCCCGCGGCCGCGACCGTCTCCAGCCTGCCCCTCTTCACCAAGCCGATGGACCAGCGCTTGGATCTGCTCGAAGCCGCCCAGGCCCTGATGCACCCGGAGGCGCCCTTCATCCAGTTCACCTACGCGGTGGTGCCGCCGATCCCAGCCCGCTCGCAGGCCTACAGAACCCGCGCGTCTGACCGGATCTGGCGCAACCTCCCCCCGGCCCGAGTCTGGGTCTACAACAAGGTAGCCAACCCATGAGCGCAGCGATGTCCCTCCGCGAGGCTTCCATTCCGGCAAGGGACGTTCGCGACAGGCTCATCATTGGCCTCGACGTTCCGTCCGTGGAGGAGGCGCGCGAGGTCGTGCGGCGGATCGGGGACGCGGGCACCTTCTACAAGATCGGCTATCAGCTCGCCTATGCGGGCGGCTTCGAGCTCGCCCGCGAGCTGATCGCAGACGGCAAGAAGGTCTTCCTCGACCTCAAGCTCCACGACATCGGCAATACGGTCGAGGAGGGCGTGCGTTCCGTGGCGCGGCTCGGCGCGACTTTCCTCACGGTCCATGCCTATCCGCAGACCATGCGGGCGGCCATGGCCGGCAAGGCAGGTTCCCCCTTGAAGATCCTGGCCGTCACCGTGCTGACGTCCTACGACGAGCAGGACCTCGCCGAGGCGGGCTACGCGCCCGGCACGAGGCCTGCCGACCTCGTGATCCGGCGCGCGGAGCAGGCCCGCGACATCGGCATCGACGGCATCGTCTGCGCCGCCCCAGAGGCCGAGCGCGTGCGCGCGATCGTCGGCGCCGACCGGCTCATCGTGACTCCTGGCATCCGCCCTGCAGGCGCGGAGGCCGGCGACCAGAAGCGCATCGTCACCCCGGCCGAGGGGATCCGGCTCGGCGCCGACCACCTCGTCGTGGCGCGTCCCATCATCAGGGCCGCGGACCCGCAGGCGGCCGCGGAGGCCATCGTCACGGACATCGCGCAGGCGACCGCCTGAACCAGACCTATGACGGTATCATCGATGCGGAATCTGCGCCTCGCGCTCGCCTTGAGCCTCGTCCTGCTCGCCGGCCCCGCCCTGGCCCGCACCTGCACCCTCATCGCGGATGCCGAAACCGGACGCCTCCTGCAGCGGATCGGCCAATGCCAGATGCGGGTCAGCCCGGCCTCCACCTTCAAGATCGCCCTGAGCGTCATGGGCTACGACAGCGGCATCCTGAAGGACGCGCACAATCCGGCCCTGCCCTACCGCGAGGAGTACGAGGCCACCCGCGAGGCCGCGCGCCGGACCACGGATCCGACGACGTGGATGCGCGACTCCATCGTCTGGTATTCGCAGGAGCTGACCCGGGCTCTGGGCCAGGAGCGTTTCGCCCGCTACGTGGAGCTTTTCGCCTACGGCAACCGCAACCTCACGGGCGATCCCGGACGCAACAACGGCCTCACCCATTCCTGGCTGAGCTCGTCCCTGAAAATCTCGCCCCTCGGTCAGATCGTCTTCCTGCGCAAGCTCCTGCGGCACGAGCTGCCGGTCTCCGCCCATGCGGTCGACTCGACCATTGCCGTAATGCCGACCTTCGAGCTCGGGAGCGGCTGGGTCGTGCAAGGCAAGACCGGCACCGGGCCGCACCTGACCGTGAGTGGCAAGCGCGACCGCAACCGCGAATTCGGCTGGTTCGTCGGCTGGGCCAGCCGGGGCGACAAGCGCTTCCTGTTCGTGCGGCTCATCACCAACCGCCCGAGGGGCGAGGCTCCCGCGAGCTTCGAGGCCCGCGACACCCTGCTCAAGGAACTCCCGGACCTGCTGGCGGGATACTGAGGCGGCATCCCCGCCCCGTCTTGACGCCACGGCCACGCTGGCGTTCGTTGCGGCATCATCTCGAAGGAAACCTGCATGCCGAAAGCCTATGTCATCGCCCGCGTCACCGTGACGAACCCGGAGGCCTATGCGGAATATGCCAAGGGCGCCACGGAGGCGATCCGCAAGTACAACGGCCGCCCCCTCGTGCGCGGCGGCGCCTTCGAGGCGCTGGAGGGCGAGGCGCGGCCTCGCAACGTGGTGATCGAGTTCGACTCCATGGAGCAGGCGCGCCGCTACTACCACTCTCCCGAATACCAGGCCGCCAAGGCCAAGCGCGACGGGGCCTGCGTGGCTGAGTTCGTTCTCGTGGAAGGAGCCGAGTGATGGCCAAAGGATACTGGATCGGCCGGGTCGACGTGCACGGCCCGGAAGCCTACCAAAACTACGTGAAGGCCAATGCGGCGGCCTTCTCGAAATTCGGCGCCCGCTTCCTGGTGCGCGGCGGGCCCTTCGAGGCCGTCGAGGGCACGGCCCGCGCCCGCAACGTGGTGATCGAATTCCCGAGCTACGAGCAGGCGCTGGCCTGCTGGAACTCGCCCGAATACGCAGCCGCCAAGGCCGAGCGGGACGGCCACGCGATCGCCGATATCATCGTCATCGAGGGCTATGACGGGCCGCAACCCGCATGAACCGTGACGCTTACGCAATCCGCCTCGGCCGCGCGGGGGATCTCCCCCGTCTCGCGGAGGTGGAGCGCTCCGCCGCGTTCACCTGTTTCGAGGCGCTCGGCGCGCCCTTCGAAGGCAACGGCCAGGTCGTGCCGGTGGAGGGGGCCTCGCCGGGGCTCCAGCGCATCTTCTCCGACAAGATCGTCGGCGGGTTCGATCCCGCACGGCGGATTCTGATGACGAAGCCGCTCGCAGCTTTGCAGCCGTCTGCGGCGCCGCTATATCCAGAGCGGATTTGAGGAGACCAGGCATGACCGAGATGCGACTCGTCGTGGTGGGCGCGGCCGGACGCATGGGGCGCATGCTCATCCGGGCCGTTGCCGAAACGGAAGGCTGCACCCTCGTGGGTGCCATCGAGCGGAAAGGCTCCGACGCCATCGGCAAGGATGCTGGACTCCTCGCCGGCACCGGCCTCCTCGATGTGGACGTGACGGACGATCCGCTGCCGGTCTTCGCCCAGGCCGACGGCGTGCTCGACTTTACGGCGCCGGCCGCCACCGTGGCCTTCGCGGCGCTCGCCGCCCAAGCCCGCATCGTCCACGTGATCGGCACCACCGGCCTGCAGGAGGCGGACTTCACCAAGCTCGAGGCGGCGGCGCGCCATGCGCGGATCGTCCAATCCGGCAACATGTCGCTGGGGGTGAACCTCCTCGCGGGCCTCGTGCGCAAGGTCGCGGCGACGCTCGGCGAGGATTACGACATCGAGATCCTCGAGATGCACCACCGCATGAAGGTGGACGCACCGTCCGGCACCGCGCTGCTGCTCGGCGAGGCGGCCGCCGAGGGACGCAAGGTCTCCCTGAAGGAGCGCTCCCTGCGCAGCCGCGACGGTCACACGGGCGCCCGCAATCCGGGCGATATCGGCTTCGCCACCCTGCGCGGCGGCACGGTGGTGGGCGAGCACACGGTAATGTTCGCCGGCGCCGGGGAGCGGCTGGAATTATCCCATCGGGCCGAAGACCGGAGCATCTTCGCCCGCGGCGCCGTCCGGGCCGCCTTGTGGGGCTTCGACAAGAAGCCCGGCTACTACACCATGGCCGACGTGCTCGGCCTCGCCGACCTGTAATTCGACACCCATCCCAACAGCTGGAGACGCTGAGACATGGATCGCCTTCTCGTGCTCGTTCGCCACGGCCAGAGCGAATGGAACCTCAAGAACCTGTTCACCGGCTGGAAGGATCCCGGCCTGACGGAACTCGGCATCGAGGAGGCGCGCACGGCCGGCAAGCGCCTGAAGGAGATGGAGCTCGAGTTCGACATCGCGTTCACGTCGGTCCTGTCGCGGGCGCAGCGCACCTGCAAGCTGATCCTCGACGAGGTCGAGCAGCCGGACCTGAAGGTGATCGCCGATCAGGCCCTCAACGAGCGCGACTACGGCGACCTTTCCGGGCTCAACAAGGACGACGCCCGCGCCCGCTGGGGCGAGGATCAGGTGCATCTCTGGCGCCGCTCCTACGACGTGCAGCCGCCCGGCGGCGAGAGCCTGAAGGACACGGTCGCCCGCGTGCTGCCATACTACATGCGCGAGATCCTGCCCCGGGTCATGCGCGGCGAGCGCGTGCTGGTGGCGGCGCACGGCAATTCCCTGCGCGCCCTCGTGATGGTGCTCGATGGCCTGACGCCGGAGACGATCCCGTCCATGGAACTCGCCACCGGCATCCCGCTCGTCTACCACCTCAACGCGGACACCACGGTGGAGAGCAAGAAGGTGCTGGAGGGGTGACGGGGATGTTGCCCGCCAGAGATTTACGATGATATAACGGTTTATCTCTGGCGGCTAACAGCCCATATTTTTAGCTGGAGACTCAAGGGCGGAGAATGCAGACCTCTCAACCCTCCCGAAGGGATAAGATCTACAGGTTCATCGGCAAGTTCGCGCTTGGTATCTTCGCCCTTTGCCTTGTTTTAGGTGCTGTTGCTTTCGGCTTGGGATTGTCCCTTTCCTCGGCAGACGACTATCATATCAATCTCTATCCTTCTCCTTCGGGACACATGAAAGCAGCCCATGTGAGCCACTTTGGAGGAGGCGCCATTTCTCCCTACTGCACTGAGGCCATAGCCATTGGTCCCGCCTCAACAGCCGAGACAGAACTCATGGCGGGAAAATTTAACGTCTACTCCTCAACCGACTGCGATACGTTTGCCGACCAATCACCGTCCCCCGTTGTCGAGTGGATCTCGGACACAACACTGAAGATTAGCTTTTCCATCAATGGAACATCGGCATCGATGCGGACCGTTCTGCTGCGGAAGCAGGATGCATCGGGGCAAGTTGGTGTCGAGTTTATTGCACGCCCATAGAGCGCTGCTTACTCTTTTCGCATTCAGGAATAGTTTTCAGACGTGTCTCTCACCCTCGCGCCCGGCCTCGTCTACCATCCAGACTATCTCGACCGCCCGGCGCAGGAGAGCCTGCTCGCGGCGCTTCGCGACGTCACCCGGGCGGCGCCGCTCTACACGCCGCGCATGCCCCGCACGGGCAAGCCGTTTTCCGTGCGCATGACCAATTGCGGGCCTCTGGGCTGGGTCTCGGACGTGAACGGCTATCGCTACCAGCCGGCCCATCCCGAGACGGGCCGGCCCTGGCCACCCTTTCCGGTCCGGATCCTCGCGGCCTGGGAGGAGCTGAGCGGCTACCCCCATCCGCCCGACGCCTGCCTGATCAACTTCTACGAGCCCGGCGCCCGCATGGGGATGCACCAAGACAGGGACGAGGAGGAATTCGACGCCCCCGTCGTGTCCCTGTCCCTCGGCGACACCGCCCTCTTCCGCTACGGCGGCCTGAACCGCAAGGATCCGACGAAATCGGTGCGCCTGCGCTCGGGCGATGCCATCGTGTTCGGCGGCCCCGCCCGCCTGATCCACCACGGCATCGACCGCTTGGTGCCGAACACCTCGGACCTGCTGCCGCAGGGCGGGCGCCTCAATCTGACCTTGCGCCGGGTGAAGAAGCCGCTCTAAGCCTTAAGGAGAGGAATAACCGGAGGATCCTATGCGACTGAAAGGTTTCGCCGCAGCCACGATAGGCTTCGCCCTGTCCCTCCAGGCCGCTCTGGCGGCCGAGCCCGTGTTCCCGCCCGCCTCCCGTGTCGGCCTCGTGCCCCCGGAGGACATGGTGCTGTCGAAGCGCTTCACGGGCTTCGAGAACCCCGACCGGGCCGCGGCGATCACCGTCGTCGAGATGCCCAGGGAGGCCTACGACCAGCTGGCGGCGGAACTGACGAAGGACGCCCTGAAGCGTCAGGGACTCGACGTGACCGCCCGCGAGACCCTGAAGATCGGCGACGCCTCCGGGCTGCTCGTCGCTGGCGCCATGACCGGGCCGGTCAAAGGCCGCAAATGGGTCCTGGCTGTGAAGGGCAAGGACCTCACCGCCCTCCTGATCGCTCAGGTCCAGGGCGGGAGCGACGGCTACAGCGAGGACGAGATGCGCAAGGCGCTGACGAGCGTCGCCCTACGCGGTCCCGTCTCCATCGAGGAGCAGATCTCCGCCCTGCCCTTCCGGATCGGCGACAAGGCGGGCTTCCGCCCGGTGCGGGTGATTTCCGGCAATTCGATTCTGCTCACCGACGGCCCCAAGGACACGATCCAGGCTGTGGAGCAGCCGATCGCGATCCTGGCCGCGTCCCTCCAGCCGCCGCCCCCACCCGGGGAGACGCGGGATCGGTTCGCGAAGGCGGCGCTCTACACCAACGAGGTCCTCGAAGACATCGTCCTGGAGCGGTCGGATTCCTTCCGCCTGAAGGGGCAGGACTGGCACGAGATCGTCGCCCGGGCCAAGGAAAAGGCCTCGGGCAACCCCGTCGCGGTGATGCAGACGATCCGCTTCGATTCCGATCGCTACGTGCGCATGGTCGGGCTGGTGCGGGACGAGCAGCGGACGGAGATCATGCGCCGCTTCCGCACCATGATCGACAGCGTCGAGCTCACTCCCTGAGCCTGTCCTAGCTCCCGATGTGCAGGCTGCCCTCGTGGGCGGCCTGTCCCGGCCGCGTCTGCGTGACGAGGCTCGCGGCGACGGAGAACAGCCCGAACAGGACGTGCGGCCAGAAGACCCGATCGGCAAAGCCGAAGCCGAGGGGCGTGATCGCCAGGATGAAGCCCGCCAGCCCGTCGAGCCCCAGATGCAGGGGCATGGGCAGCAGCCGCAGGAGGCCGAGTTCGTAATCGGTCACGAAGCTGTACAGGATGGCGCCGACCCCGAACACGACCGCCACCCACTTCGCCGCCGATACATCCGCATAGCCGAGGAGCCAGGGGCTCGCCACGAGCGCGAGGCCCCAGACATAGTCGATGACGCCATGCAGACGGGTGGGAAGAAAGCGCAATCCAGCCTCCCGGGAATGGCCGGAAGGCCAACGGCGGTCCGGATGCCGGGTTCCGTCACGCCGCGCGGGGTGGCTCCGCTCCCGCTAGAACACGCCCACGAGCAGGCGATAGCGGGTCTTTGCCGCGAATTCGCGATAGGCCGTGTCCTGCGACAGGATCCGCTCCTCGGCCAGGATCCGCGCGACCTGGCATCCGAAACCGATCGCATAGACGCTCAGGTTCCAGAGGCTGGGATTGTACAGCAGGAAGCCGATGTGGGTCATCAGATAGCCCGCATACATCGGATGACGGACGATCCGGTACGGACCGCCGA
Organism: Microvirga sp.; assembly: GCA_035645535.1. Lineage (GTDB taxonomy): Bacteria > Pseudomonadota > Alphaproteobacteria > Rhizobiales > Beijerinckiaceae > Microvirga. The sequence continues at coordinate 41,664 of DASQMJ010000035.1, forward strand.
CCTTGATCCCCCTGTTCGCGGCCACGATGCCGAAGCTGCGCCGGAGTGTCAGCTTCGCGGCGATCTGCACCCCAAGCCCCACGAGCATGAGCACCGCACACAGGAAGGCGAGACCGGGAACCGCCGTGGATTGCCCCGTCGGCACTACCAGGAGCGGCATGGTCGTGCCGAGCACCGCCACCAGCCAGTCCATGGGTTTCAGGGAGATGTCCGTCGTCAGCCGGCGAAGGAGGACGAACAGGACGACCGAGCCCTCGGAACAGAGAATAAGGAAGTTGACGACCGAGCCGGTTTCCTGGAACCGCTGCAGCACGTTGAACGTGAAGAAGCCGTAGAGGATGACCACGGCCATGCGCTCGACGAGGTCGAAGGCCAGCGGGGTGTTCAGGCGGTGGGCGAAGCGTGTGTGCAACATGGTTCCCACTGCACCACTCCGGCGGGAACCGGGCAATTCGGCTGGATGGCCTAGGCCAGATGCGGGCTTACCGGTACCACCGCGGGAAGACCTGCAGGAAACAGCCGCACAGGGTCACGAGCGCACCGCAGAGAAGGGCGGCACGCCTGCGCCCTGACGGCGCCGGCGAGCGCGAGGAAAGCCTAGGGACCGGAGCGCCTCAGGCGGGCTTATGACGCGGCGGGAGGGCTCTCCGCCTCCTGGGAGCCGGCGCCGTTGGCGGCGGCCTTCGGGCCGCCCTTGGCGACGCCCACGAGGGCCGGGCGCAGGACTCGGTCGCCGATGACGTAGCCGGCCTGCACCACTTGGACCACCGTGCCCGTGGGAACGTCGGGGTTCGGGACCTCGAACATGGCCTGATGCAGGTGCGGATCGAACTTCTCGCCCTGCGGGTCGACCTTCCTGACGCCGTGACGCTCCAGGGTGTTGAGGAGGTCGCGCTCGGTGAGGTCGATGCCCTCGATCAGGCCCTTGAAAGCCCCTTCGGCGGCGCCGCGGGCCTCCGCCGGCACGCTCTCGAGGGCACGGCGGATGTTATCGGCCACGTTGAGCATGTCCCGGGCGAAATTGGTCACCGCATAGGTGCGGGCATCCACGATCTCGCGGGCAGTGCGCCGGCGCAGGTTCTCCATGTCGGCCATGAGCCGCAGGAGCTTGTCCTTGAGATCCGCCTTCTCCGCTTCGAGAACGGCGATCGGATCCGAAGCGGCTTGCGGCTCGGCATCGTTGGCGGCGGCACCGGTGGCGGCCTCGGCCTGCTCGGCCTGCGGGGTCGTGTTCTGGTTTTCGGTGTCGTTCGGCTTCATCGTCGATCAACTAGGGTGGAGAAAGGGGTCGGGCCTCATATCAGGTCGAAGGCGCCACAAATCAAGCGCTGCGGCGCTGGGGTGGGACCGTTTCGTCCGTCTTGAACACCTCCAGCAGGGTCCTGCGGATGGTGGCCTGGCGGCCCGCATGGGTGACTTTCGTGCCTGTCAGGTCGGTCACGTAGAACACGTCCACCGCCTTCTCACCGAAGGTCACGATATGCGCGGAGGCGATGTTGAGGTTGAGCTTTCCCAGCGCTGTGGTGAGGTCGTAGAGCAAACCCGGACGGTCGAGGCCGGAGATCTCGATGACCGTCTGGCGGCTCGACAAGGTGTTGTCGATGGACACCTCCGGCGGCACGTGGAAGGTCCTGGACCGCTCCTTCACCGGGCGCTTGCCGTCCACGAGGTCGGCGATCCTCACCTCGCCCTTGAGCGCCCGCTCGATTCCCTTGGCGACCCGCGCGGCCCGGCGCAACTCGTCCTCGTCCCGGTCGAAGGCCCGGGAGAGCACGATGGTGTCCAGCGCCATCCCATCGGTCGTGGTGAAGATCTGCGCGTCGACGATGTTGCCGCCTGCGGCCGCGCAGGCGCCGGTGATGATGGCGAGCAGCCGCGGGTGATCCGGAGACAGGATGGTGAGTTCCGTCACGCCGCGGAACTGGTCGGTCTCGAAGCAGGTGTCGACCGTGCGCCCCGCCCGCTCGGCCGCCCGCACGAAGCGGGCCTGCTTGGCGCGCCGGGTCTCGTCGGTCTTGAGCCAGTAGGCGGGCGTGTGACGGGCCACGTAGGCGTCGAACTCGCCCTGCGGCCAGTCGGGCAGCTCCGCACGCAGTTGCTCCTGTGCGAGACGCACCCGCTCGGAGCGGCCCATGTCGGTGGCGCCGCCGCCCAGCACCACCTCGGTCTCGTGGTAGAGGTTGCGCAGGAGCTGGCCCTTCCAGCCGGTCCAGACGCCCGGCCCCACGGCCCGGATGTCGGCCACCGTGAGCACCAGGAGCAGCTTCAGACGCTCCATGGTCTGCACCACCTCGGCGAAGCTCTTGATCGTCGCCGGATCCGAGAGGTCGCGGCTCTGCGCCGTGTTCGACATCAGCAGGTGATGCTCGATGAGCCAGGCGACCGTGCCGGTCTCGGCCTCGTTCAGGCCGAAGCGCGGGCCGAGCTTGCGGGCAATCGCCGCCCCGGCTTCGGAATGGTCCTGCGGGCGGCCCTTGGCGATGTCGTGCAGGAACACCGCCACGTAAAGGGCACGGCGGTTCTGGATCGACGGGAAGATCTGGTTCACGAGCGGATGCTCGTGCCCGTACTGCCCAGTCTCGATCTCGGTCAGGACGCCGACGGACTGGAGCAGGTGCTCGTCCACCGTGTAGTGGTGATACATGTTGAACTGCATCATCGCCACGATGCGCCCAAAATCCGGGATGAAGCGGCCGAGCACACCGGCCTCGTTCATCCGCCGCAGCACCACCTCGGGCGCATTCTTCGAGGTGAGGATGTCGAGAAAGAGCCGGTTGGCCTCCGGGTCGTTGCGCAGGCTGGGGCCGATCAGCGACAGCGAGCGGGTCGCAAGCCGCGTGGCGTCGGGATGGATCGGCAGGTTGTGCCGGTCGGCGAGCCAGAACAGGCGGATGAGATTGACCGGGTCGCGCTCGAACGCCGCCTCGTCGGCCACGTTGATGCGGTCGTTGTCGATGATGAAGTCCTTGCCGGCGAGCGCCCCGCCGCGCCGGCGCCGGAAGCGGCCGAACATACGGTCGAGCACCGGCCGGCGCTTGGCCTGACGCGCTTCCAGCTCCGCGCACACGATGGCCGTGAGATCCCCCACGTCCTTGGCGATGCGGAAGTAGGCCTTCATGAAGCGCTCGACCGCCGAGAGGCCGCTGCGGCCGGTGAATCCGATGCGCTCGGCGATCACCCGCTGGTGGTCGAAGGTCAGCCGCTCCTCGGCGCGTCCGGTGAGGAAGTGCAGGTGGCAGCGCACCCGCCACAGGAACTCCTCGCAGCGGGCGAAGAGGCTGAACTCCTCCGGCGTGAAGAGCCCCGCCTTCACCAGCTCCTCGGGCTCCCGCACGCGATAGACGTATTTGGCGATCCAGAAGAGCGTATTGAGGTCGCGAAGGCCGCCCTTGCCGTCCTTGACGTTGGGCTCGACGAGATAGCGGGAGGCGCCGGCCTTGGCGACGCGGGCATCGCGCTCCTTCAGCTTCGCGTCCACGAAGTCCGGCGCCGAGGTGGCGACGATCTCCCGATCGAAGCGCTCGACGAGGGTGTCGTAGAGCACCCGGTCGCCGAACAGGAAGCGGGCTTCGAGCAGGGAGGTGCGGATCGTCATGTCCGCGCCCGCCTCGCGGATGCAGTCCTCCACCGAGCGGGTAGCATGGCCCACTTTCAGCCTGAGGTCCCAGAGCACGTAGAGCATCGCCTCGACGACGCTCTCGCTCCAGGCAGTCTGCTTGTATGGCAGGAGGAACAGGAGATCGACGTCGGATCCCGGAGCCAGGGTTCCGCGCCCGTATCCACCCGTCGCCACCACGGCGAGGCGTTCGCCCATGGACGGGTTGGCGGCCGGATAGAGGTGTCGCACGACCGCGTCATGCACGGTCTGAACCAGGTCATCCATCTTGCCCGACAGGTACCGGGCACAGTCGAGGCCGTTCCCGGTCTCCAGAAGCCGCGCCTCGGCGGCCGCATGGCCCTCGTCGAGATACTGCCTGAGCCGGCGAACCAGCCGGGAGCGCAGGAGGGCGGCATCCCGCAGGGGCTCGGGACCGAGATCGCTGAGAACGGCTTCAAGGGTCGGGTTCGACATGGCGGACCGCTGATGGTGGCTGTCATCCGCTTACCACTTTGCAGGGCCGCCGCCCATATTTTCAGGCCTCGCCCGTCGGGGCGAGGCTCATGGGCCTCGGCCGGGACGCCGCACGGGGAACATCCGCCACGCCGCCCGGATTGTTCTTTATACGAAACTCTGTTTGACATAAGAAACGCACCGTCCTACAAAAAGGACACGCGCCGATTTGAGCAAGCAGCTTGCGGGCGCGAAACAAGTGCAGCTAAAGCGCCGGGCGTCAAAACCTCAGGGTTCGGGCTCCCATGCGCAAGACATGGGACCTGAACGACATGAGCCTGACCCGCCGCCTTCTCCTGGCCGCTTCCCTCGCCACCGGCCTCACCTCCTTCGCCGCCGGCGCCTTCGCCCAGCCCAAGGAGGTGCGCATCGACTTTGCCACCTACAACCCGGTCAGCCTCGTCCTGAAGGACAAGGGCTTCCTCGAGAAGGCCCTCGAGCAGGACGGCATCAAGGTCCGCTGGGTGCAGTCTTTGGGCTCCAACAAGGCCCTGGAGTTCCTGAACGCCGGCTCCATCGATTTCGGCTCCACGGCCGGCGCCGCCGCCCTGATCGGCAAGATCAACGGCAACCCGATCAAGTCGATCTACGTGTATTCCCGCCCCGAATGGACCGCTCTCGTGACCCGCAAGGACACGGGCATCGCGAAGGTCGAGGACCTGAAGGGCAAGCGCGTCGCCGTCACCCGCGGCACCGACCCGCACATCTTCCTCGTGCGCGCCCTGCAGGACGCCAAGCTCACCGAGAAGGACGTGAAGCTCGTCCTGCTGCAGCATCCTGACGGCCGCACGGCGCTGGAGCGCGGCGACGTCGATGCCTGGGCCGGTCTCGATCCGCTGATGGCAGCGGCCGAGGTGGAGAGTGGCGCGCAGCTCTTCCACCGCAACGCCGGCGCCAACACCTGGGGCGTGCTCAACGTGAGCGAGAGCTTCGCCAGGGAGAACCCGGCCCTCGTGACGAAGGTGCTGAAGGCCTACGAGGAGGCGCGCGCCTATTCGCTCGCCAACCCGGCCGAGCTGAAGAAGACTCTCGTGACCTACACCAAGCTGCCCGCGGCGGTGATCGAGCGTCAGCTCGAGCGCACGGAGCTGACCCACTCGACCGTCGGTCAGCCGCAGGCCGAGACGATCCTGGCCGCGGGCCTCGCCCTGCAGCAGGCCGGGGTCATCCCGGCCGGCACGGACGTGAAGGCCGCCGTCGATGCGCTCATCGACCGCAGCTTCGCGACCGCCTCTCGATAAGCTTCATCGCGGGAGAGCGCCGTGACAGGCAAAGCCGAAAGCCACGCCTGGTCCTCCCTTGAGGGTGCCGCCGCTCTCGCGGCCCCTCCGACTTCCGAGAAGAGGCGCCAATCCTTCGACTGGCGCATTCTTCTCGGCTTCTTGTTGCCCGTCCTCGCGGCGCTGCTCTGGGAGGCGGCCGTCCGCTTCGGGATCGCCGAAGGACGCCTCGTGCCGCCGCCGAGCAGCATCCTGGCGACGCTCGCTTCCCTCTCGGAGACCGGTGAATTGTGGACCCATGTATGGGCCACCCTCTGGCGCGTGCTCGTCGGCTTCGTGATCGGCGCCGCCGCCGGCATCGTGTTCGGCGCCCTCTCGGGCTCCGCGAAAACCCTCCGCTATCTGCTCGACCCGACCCTCCAAGCCCTGCGCGCCATTCCGTCCATCGCCTGGGTGCCGCTCTTCATCCTGTGGCTCGGCATCTTCGAGGCCTCCAAGGTGGCGCTGATCGCAGTCGGCGTGTTCTTCCCTGTCTATCTCGGCATCGCGGGCGCCATTCTCTCCGTCGACCGCAAGCTCGTGGAAGTGGGCCAGGTGTTCCGCCTGTCCCGCACACAGCTGGCCCGGCGCATCCTGCTCCCCGCCGTGGTGCCCGAATCCCTGATCGCCCTGCGCTCGGGACTCGGCCTGGGCTTCATGTTCGTGGTCGCGGCGGAGTTCATGGGCGCCTCGGAGGGCCTCGGCTACCTGCTCGTGGACGGCCAGCAGATGGGCAAGCCCGACCAGATCCTCGCGGCCATCATCGCCTTCGCGCTCCTCGGCAAGCTCGCCGACAGCCTCCTGGTCTACGGCACCAAGCCCCTGGTGCGCTGGCAGGACACCGTGCGGGAACGCCTGTAAATGCTGAACCTCGAGCACCTCTCCAAGACCTATGCGGACGGCACGCGCGCGCTGTCGGACATCAACCTCACGGTCAGCGAGGCCGAGATCGTGGCGCTGATCGGCGGGTCCGGCTGCGGCAAGACCACGCTGCTGCGCCTCATCGCCGGCCTCGACCGCGCCAGTGCCGGCACGATCCGCCTCGACGACGAGGTGCTGTCGGGTCCGCATCCGGCCATCGGCATCGTGTTCCAGGAGCCGCGCCTCCTGCCCTGGCTGACGGTCGCCGACAACATCGCCTTCGGGCTCGACGGCGTGAGCGCGGTGGAACGCAAGGCGCGCGTGGAGCACGCGCTCGAGAAGACCGGCCTCTCCGAACACGCGAACCGCTGGCCGCGCGACCTCTCGGGCGGCCAGCAGCAGCGCGTGTCGATCGCCCGCGCCTTCGTGACCAACCCGAAGGTTCTGCTCCTCGACGAGCCGTTCTCGGCGCTCGATGCCTTCACCCGCGCGAGCCTGCACGAGCACCTGCTCGGTTTATGGGAGGAGACGCGCCCCATCGTGGTGCTCGTGACCCACGACGTGCAGGAGGCGGTGACGCTGGCCGACCGCGCCGTCGTCATGCAGCCCAAGCCCGGGCGCATCTTCGACGAGCTCACGCTCGGGCTCGCGCGCCCGCGCGACAAAACGAGCCTGCCGTTCGAATCTTCCGTGCGCCGCGTCCTGACGGCGCTGGACCAATCGCTCAATACGCCGCAAAAACAGCCTTTGCGAGAGAAGGACCGCCAGGCCGCCGGGCTGTGGTGGTGACAAACCCAAGGACCACATCATGGACTCGACCGAACTGCGTGCTCTCCAGGCGCCGCTGAAGGATCAATACCGCAGCGACCCGGATTCCGCCGTCATCACCCTGAAGGCGCAAGGAACCCTCGACGATCAGCACATCGCCTGCAAGGTCGAGACCGGCCGCGCGCTTGCGGTCGCGGGCCTGCATCCGGCGACCGGCGGATCGGGCGCGGAGCTGTGCTCGGGCGACATGCTGCTCGAGGCGCTCGTCGCCTGCGCGGGCGTGACCCTGAAGGCGGTGGCGACCGCCCTGGAGATCAACCTGCGCCACGGCGCCGTGAAGGCGGAGGGCGACCTCGACTTCCGCGGCACGCTCGGGGTCGACAAGACCGCGCCCGTGGGCTTCAAGGACATCCGCCTGACCTTCGAGGTCGACACCGACGCGCCGCAGGAGAAGGTCGACCAGCTCCTCAAGCTGACCGAGCGCTATTGCGTGGTGTTCCAGACCCTCAACAACAAGCCAGCCTTGAGCGCGACCATCGCCCGCACGACGGCCGCTTGAGGCTAGATCCTGTCTGATGGCCTGATTGTTCGCAGGTAGTGGCGCAAGAACGCAAGTTTCACCATCGCAGCGAAGTTGATCGCAAGCTTCTCGTGCCGAGTGGCGATGGAGCGGCAGCCTTTCAGCCATCCGACACAGCGCTC
>DASQMJ010000036.1:0-46330 GCA_035645535.1 Microvirga sp.
GTCTGGCCTTCCGGCTGGGCGAGCGGCCAGAGCCGCTACTACCTGCTCACCCTGGCCCTCACCGGAACGGCCGTCCTGCTCGTCCGGCGAATGATCGACGCTCCCTTCGGCTACGCCCTGCGTGCAGCCCGCGATTCGGAACCGCGCGCCGAGGCTATCGGCCTGAACATCCGCCGGCACCGATGGCTCGCCTTCATCGTCTCGGGCGCGGCGGCAGGCCTCGCCGGCGGGATCTACGCCTTCTCCCGCGGCTCGGTTGATCCGAGCCTCCTTGGCATCCCAACCTCGGTCGATGCCCTCACCATGCTGCTCCTCGGCGGGATCCAGACCATCACCGGTCCTCTCGTGGGCGCAGGGGTGCTGCACGCCCTGCGCGACCAGATCATGCCGCTCACCTCACTGTGGCGTTTGCTTCTGGGGCTGAGCATCATCGCCATGGTGCTCATCTTCCCGCGGGGCCTCGTTGGAACTGTCCAGCATTGGCGCGAGGAGCGGGCATGAACCTTCTGTCCGTCCGTGGCCTGTGCAAGTCCTTCGGCGCCGTGGTGGCGGCCCGGGACGTGGACTTCACCCTCGACCGGGGCGAGATGCTCGCCCTCATCGGTCCGAACGGGGCCGGCAAGTCCACCGTCTTCAACATGATCGGCGGGCAGCTCCGCCCCGACCGGGGGCAGGTGCTCCTCGACGGCCGTGCGATCACCACCGCATCCGCCCAGCAGCGCTTCCGGCGCGGCGTCGGTCGCACCTTCCAGGTGGCGCAGACGTTCCTGTCCATGACCGTGGCCGAGAACATCCAGATGGCGCTGGTGAGCCGCTACAAGCAAAGCAAAGTCCTCTGGTCGCCCCTGCGGCGACACCATCGCGAGGAGGCGCTGAACCTGCTCTCCCTCGTGGGCATGGCCGACGCGGCGGACCGGCCCTGCTCGTCCCTGGCCTACGGAGACGTGAAGCGGGTGGAGCTGGCGATTGCCCTTGCCGGTCGGCCGAAGCTCCTCCTCATGGACGAGCCCACCGCCGGCATGGCGCCGCGCGAGCGGGCGGCCCTGATGGATCTGACCACATCCATCGCCAAATTGCAGGACATCGGGGTTCTGTTTACGGAGCACGACATGGACGTGGTCTTCGGCCATGCGGCCCGCGTCCTCGTGCTCCTTCGTGGGGAGATCATCGCCTCGGGAACCCCCCATGAGATCCGGCAGGATCCTCAGGTGAGGCAGGCCTATCTGGGCGACGACCATGCCCTCGAGACGCCGCTTGCGAGGCCCTCCGCATGAGCGTTCCCCTCCTCGACATCCGCAACCTGTCCGCCGCCTATGGCCGCGCGCGGGTCCTGTTCGGCCTGTCGCTCCAGCTCAATCCCGGCGAGGTGGTCGCCCTTATCGGACGCAACGGGGCCGGCAAGACAACCACTTTGAGGGCCGTCATGGGCCTCGTGCCGGCGACCGCCGAGCGCCTGACTTTCAAGGACAGGTCCCTCCTTGGCCTGCCAACCTATCGCATCGCCCGCCTAGGGCTCGGCTATGTTCCTGAAGATAGACGCATTTTCGCCGACCTCACCGTCGACGAGAACCTGGAGGTGGGCCGCCGCGAGGGCCGGGCCGGGCTCTCCCCCTGGACGCCGGAACGGCTCTTCAGGCTGTTTCCCAACCTTGCCGAGATGCGAGGACGGCGCGGAAACCAGATGTCCGGGGGCGAGCAGCAGATGCTCTCCATTGCCCGCACGCTCATGGGCAATCCCGAGGCGATCCTGCTCGACGAGCCGTCCGAGGGCATCGCGCCGGTCGTCGTCCAGATGATGGCCGAGGCGATCCGGACCATGAAGGCCGAGGGCGTGGCGGTTCTGCTGTCCGAGCAGAACTGGGCCTTCGCGGCCGGGATCAGCGACCGCGCCTGTGTCATCGAGCGAGGCGCGATCCGGTTCCAAGGCTCCATGCAGGAGCTGCTGACCAACCAAGCCCTGCGGGCTGAGACGCTGGGGGTGTGACGGGGTCCTCGGCCTTCCGCCACGCCTCCCGGCAAGGCTTCATGGCAAGGATGTCGCAAGCGCGGCGCTAAGACATTGACGGACAGGGTGGAAAGGCCGATATGCACCCCGTCCGGGGCGCTCCGCTCCGTTTTCCAGATTTCTTGAGGAATCCCTGCTTCATGGGCGTCATCCATGTGACCGACCGCGCCGGCCAGCGCCATACTCTCGAGGCCATCGAGGGCTGGCGGGTGATGGAGATCATCCGGGACTGGGGTCTGCCCATCGAGGGGCTCTGCGGCGGGGCCTGCGAATGCGCCACCTGCCACGTCTTCGTAGCCGAGGAGTGGCTGCCCAAGCTCTATCCGCCGACGGGTGAGGAGGAGGACCAGCTCGACACGGTGGTCACCCAACCCAATTCGCGCCTGTCTTGCCAGATCATCTGGACCCCCGATCTGGACGGTCTGGAAGTCACCCTTGCCCCCACGGGGGGCTGAATCGTCAAGCCTGCCGCATTGCCAAACGCGGAAGACCGTGCTTTTCGGGACCGCGAAGGAGCCAGTTCATGACCGACAATATCGAAACCGACGTCGTCATCATCGGAGCAGGACCCGTGGGCCTGTTCGCCGTCTTCGAGCTGGGCCTCCTCGACATCAAATGTCACGTGATCGACATCCTGCCGAAAGTCGGCGGCCAATGCGCCGAGCTGTACCCCGAGAAGCCGATCTACGACATTCCAGGCTTCCCGATGATCACCGGTCAGGGCCTCGTCGACAATCTCATGGCGCAGATCGAGCCGTTCCATCCGACCTTCCACCTGAACGAGATGGTGGAGAGCGTCGAGTCGATCGGAACGCCGGAGGCCCCGCGCTTCCGGGTCAAGACCTCGGAGAACGGGACCACCTTCGTCTGCAAGTCGCTCATCATCGCGGCCGGCGGCGGGTCGTTCCAGCCCAAGAAGCCCCCGATCGAGAACATTGAGGCCTATGAGGGCACGGGCGTGTTCTACGCCGTGCGCCACATGCAGATGTTCCGCAACAAGAAGATCCTCATCGTCGGCGGCGGCGATTCCGCTCTCGACTGGACCGTGAACCTGCAGCCCCTTGCCAAGCGCCTGACCCTCCTGCACCGCCGCGACGCCTTCCGGGCGGCGCCTCACACGGTGGAGAAGATGCGCGCCCTCGTGGCGGCCGGCGAGATGGATCTGCGCCTGGGGCAGGTGAGTGCCCTCAAGGGCGAAGCGCCTGTGCTCGAAGGTGCAGTCATCAAGAAGGACGACGGTTCGACCTTCGAGGTCGATTGCGACGTGATGCTGCCCTTCTTCGGCCTGACCATGAAGCTCGGGCCCATCGCCGACTGGGGCCTGAATCTCCATGAGAATCTGATCCCCGTCGATACGGAGAAGTTCGAAACGAACGTCCCTGGCATCTTCGCCATCGGCGACATCAACACCTATCCGGGCAAGCTCAAGCTCATCCTGTCGGGCTTCCACGAGGGCGCGCTGGCGGCCCAGAAGGTGCACCGCTACGTGTATCCCGAGAAGAAGCTCCTCTTCCAATACACGACCTCTTCCACGAGCCTGCAGAAGAAGCTCGGCGTCGCGGCCTGAACATCGTCGGAGCGGCCCGCCCTCCCCTTGCGGAGCGGGCCGCTTCCTGAAACTGTTCGGTCCATGACCACTTCCGCTCTCTCTCTCGGCCGCCGCGCCATGGCGCTGCTCGATGCCCTCGCCCGGTACAGCGACGAGCCCGGCCGCCTCACCCGCCTCTATCTCTCGCCCGCGCATCGGGACGCCGCGGAAACCACGCTCCGTTTCATGCGCGAGGCCGGGCTCGACAGCCATATCGATCCCCTCGGCACGGTCGTGGGCCGCATCGAGGGCAAGGACGCGGACGCGCCAGCCCTGGTCATCGGCTCCCACATCGACACGGTGGTCGATGCAGGACGGTTCGACGGCACCCTCGGCGTCGTGCTCGGCATCGTCACCGTTGAGGCGCTGCAGGCCGAGGGGATCGTGCCATCCTGTCCCATCGAGGTCGTGGCATTCGGGGACGAGGAGAACGCCCGCTTCCCGACCAATCTCTCGACCTCCTACGCCTTCTCCGGCCGCTATGATCCGGCTTGGCTGGACGGCAGGGATCAGGACGGAATCGCCCTGCGCGAGGCGCTGGTCCGATTCGGCGGCGATCCCGACGGCATCGCCGGCATCGCCCGCAATCCCGCACGCTACCGCGGCTACATCGAAGTGCATATCGAGCAGGGACCTCTGCTGGAGGCGAAGAACCTGCCGGTCGGCATCGTGTCGGCCATCAACGGCATCACCCGCGCCCGCGCCACCGTTACCGGCGAAGCGGGTCACGCGGGCACGGTGCCCATGAGCATGCGCCGGGACGCGCTTGCGGCGGTGGCCGAGATGATCGGCATCGTCGAGCGCGCCGGCTCCATCCGTACCGACATGGTGGCGACCGTCGGAGTCGCGCAGGTGCAGCCGGGCGCGATCAACGTCATTCCAGCCCGGGTCGATTTCACCCTGGACGCCCGCTCGCCCGACGACGCGGTCCGTCACGCCATGGTGCAGGACATCGTCAGCGAATGCGAAGCCGCCGCGCAGCGGCGCGGGGTCACCCTCACCATTGAGCCATTCATGGATTCGCCCGCGACGCCCATGGACAAGGACCTGATGCTGCGTCTCGAAGAGGCCGTCGAGAGCATCGGCGTGACGCCCATGCATCTTCCCTCCGGCGCCGGGCACGACGCGGTCGCGATGGCGACCCTGTGCCCCTCCGCGATGCTCTTCGTGCGCTGCAAGGGCGGCATCAGCCACAACCCGGCCGAGTCGATCACCGTCGAGGATGCGGATGCGGCGGCGCGCGTGCTGATCGCGGCCGTGAAGAAGATCATCGCGTGACCTACGGCATCGAAGTCGTGGCCGCGCCGGATCCGGGGATCCGGTCGATCATCCTGGACGGATTGCGGGATTTCAACCGCACCGTCCTGGCGCCGGGCCTCCAGATAGAGGATCTGGCGGTCGCCATCCGCCACGAGGCCGGCGCGGTCATCGGCGGTCTTTGGGGAAGGACCGGCTGGGAATGGCTGACCATCGAGTTGATCTTCGTTCCCGAAAGCCTGCGCGGCCAGGGCATTGCCAGCCGCCTGATCGGTCTTGCTGAGGAGGAAGCCCTTCGCCGCGGCTGCCACTCCGCATGGCTCGACACGCTCAATCCCGGCGCCTTGACCCTCTACGAAAGGCTCGGTTACGTTCGTTTTGGCGAACTGAAAGACTTCCCGGTCGGCGGGAGCCGCTATTTCCTTCAAAAGCGGCTGAAGGACGAGGATCAGGATCGGGCGCGCCACTCCTCGGCGAGAACGGCCCATCGCTCGTGATCGCGCCATTCGCCGCCGATCCTGAGATAGCGAGGCGAGAAGCCTTCCTGTCGGAAGCCGAGGCGCTGCACCAGTGCACGGGAGGGGAGGTTTCCCGGTTGGATGTTAGCCTCGAGGCGGTGCAGCCCCTGCTCATCGAACGCATAGGTAACCGCAAGGCCGACGGCTTCGCTCATCAGCCCGCGGCCGTTCATTCCGGCAACGCCGTAATACCCGAGATAGGCGCTCTGGAAGTAGCCTCGAACGATCTCGCTGATGTTGACGACGCCGGCGATTCGACCGCTGACACGTTCGCGCGCGATAAGGCCGATGGACCGCTCGCCGTCGCAACGACTGAGATAAGCATGGAAGCTCGCCTCGTCCCGACAGGGGAAGACCCAGGGCTCGTGCAGTGCGATGCTGGCCAGATTGGCCGCAATCAGCTCGGAAGCGTCCCCGGCCTGGACCGGTCTCAGAACGACAGATGAACGCATGATTGTGGTCTCATTCACAGGAACTAAGGCATAACGCGGCCGTTGTCGTTTGTCCCCTGACAATAACGAAGGAATGGATCATGCGCGCCATCATCCTCCCGGCATTCGCCTTCGCCCTCGGTTTCGGTTTCCTTTCTGCTCCGGAGGCACAAGCCCGCTTCAATGCTGCGCAGTTGGATGCGCCGTCGCTCGTCGAGGACGCTCAGTGCGTCACCCGCCGCATCAGAACCGTCCGGCCCAATGGCCGTGTCATCTATCGCACGGTAACGGACTGCGGCGTGCGGGCCCGCCCGCGCTGGAGGGATCGCTGCCGCACCATTCGCGAACGCGTGGTGCGCCCGAACGGCCGGGTCGTGTACCGGGAAATCCGCCGGTGCCGCTGATCGGCTCGGCGATGAAGGGCCCGGAACGCCGGGCCCTTTTTCTTCGTGTTTATTCCAGGGCCCCGACGGCGCTCTCGACCGCCTCGACCACGACGCCCGAGCGCACGAGGTCGAGCGCTTGGCGCATCTCCGTGGCGTACCAGCGATCGCCCTCCAGGGCAGGCGGGATCGCCGCGCGAATGGCCTCCATTGCGGCCTGCGAGCCCTTGCCGAGGGGATAATCCTTCGCGAGCGGCTCGACCAGAGTGAGCGCCTGTGCGGCCATCAGCAGCTCGCCGGCGACGATCTGCTCCACGTTCTCCACGATGGTGCGCGCCTTGCGGCCACACCAGGTGGAGTTGGAGATATGGTCTTCCGCGTTCGACTTGCCCGGGATGGAATCGACCGAGCCCGGCGTCGCCAGACTGCGGTTCTCCATGACAAGCGCCGACAAGGAGCACTGCACGGTGGCATACCCCGTGTTGAGTCCGCGCTTGCCGGCCAGCAAGTTGCGCGGCAGCCCGTAGGACATTGTCGGATCGATGAGGCGCGCCAGGCGCCGCTCAGAGATGGAGCCGAGATCCGCCATGGCGATGGCGAGCAGGTCCATGGCCTGTGCCACGTACTGCCCGTGGAAGTGCCCACCGGAGATCGACACGTAGCCGCCATTGCCGTCGTCGAAGATCAGCGGATTGTCGGTGGCGGAGTTCATCTCGGTGCCGATGATCCGTTCCACGTATTCCACCGCCTCGACGACGGGTCCGTGGACCTGCGGCGTGCAGCGCAGCGAGTAGACGTCCTGCACACGCGGGCTCGCGGGCGTGCCGGGCCGGCGCGGCTCGTCCGGGAAGACGATGTCGCGCGCGGCCTGCGAGCAGCGCTTCGTGCCCTCCAGGATGCGCAGGAGGTTGCGGGCCACCCGGGCTTGGCCGGGATGGGGACGCGCCTTGTGAACGCGCGGGTCGAATGCGGCCAGCTCGCCGCGCATGGCCTCCAGCGACAGGGACATGGCAATGTCCGCATGCTTCAGGAGGCGGCGCGCGTCATAGGTTGCAAGGGCGCCGAGCGCCAGCGACGTGGTCGAACCGTTGATGAGGGCGGAGGCATCCTTGGCGCCGAGCTCGAAATCCGGATCGAAGCCAGCCTTGGCGATGGCCTCGCGGGCAGGCATGCGCCGGCCCTTGTAGATCATCTCGGCCTCCGCGAAGCCGCATACGGCGCCGGCCATGTGCGCCAGCGGCGCCAGGTCGCCGGAGGCGCCGACGGAGCCCTTCTGCGGGATGACGGGATGCAGGCCGGCGTTCAGGAATTCGATCAGCCGCTCGACGAGCTCGACGCGAGGGCCCGAATAATTGGACGCGAAGGCATTGGCCCGCAGGAGCATCATGGCCCGGGTCACGTCCTCGGCGAAGGGTTCGCCGACCCCGGTCGCATGGGCATAGACGGTCTTGCGCTGATAGGCCTCCATGTCGGAGATCAGGACGCGCTGGTCCTTGAACAGCCCGACGCCCGTGTTGAAGGCGTACATGAGCGGCGCATCGTCGTGCATCCAGGTCTTGTCGATATAGGCCCTGGTCGCTGCGATGCGCTCGCGCGCTTCCGGGTGCAGGACCGCCTTCTCGAAGCGGCCCTTGCCATTGGTGCGCGCCACGCGCACCACGTCCTTGATCTTGAGCTTTGCTCCGTCGACCTTGACCGTCATCGGCTATCCTCGCGTTCGTCCGAGGGATACCGAGGCTTCGGGCCGGGCGCAACCACCGTTCAGACGCGGCCGAGGCGCTTGGTGGTCTGCGGATCGAACAGGTGGACGTTCGCCGGATCGATGGACAGGGTCAGGGTGCGGCTGTCCGCCGAGATCTGGCCGGTGGAGGCCTGGACCACGAATTCGGCGTCCGCGACCTTGCCGTGGAAGAGCTGGGTCGCGCCGAGCTCCTCGACGAAATCCACCGCCATGGTCAGGGTGCTGGTGCCGGAGGCGCCAGCCTGGACGTCCTCGGGCCTCAGGCCGACCTCAATGGCGCTCCCGGGGGCGAGCCCCTCGCGCATGTCGGAAACCGAAATCGTCTGGCCGCCAACGGAGACGCGGCCGGGCCCCTCGACCCTGCCGGGCAGGATGTTCATGGGCGGCGAGCCGATGAAGGTCGCCACGAAGCGGGTCTCGGGGCGGCGGTAGACCTCCGAGGGCGTGCCGACCTGCTCGATCTGGCCGCCGCTCATCACCACGAGCTGGTCGGAGAGGGTCATGGCCTCGACCTGATCGTGAGTGACGTAGATGGAGGTGACGCCGAGGGCCCTCTGGAGGCGCTTGATCTCGACGCGCATCTGCACGCGCAGCTTGGCGTCGAGGTTGGAGAGCGGCTCGTCGAAGAGGAAGACCTGGGGCTTGCGAACGATGGCGCGGCCCATGGCGACGCGCTGGCGCTGACCGCCCGAGAGCTGGCGCGGCTTGCGATCGAGGAACGGCTCGATGGCGAGGATACGGGCCGCCTCCTTGACGCGCTTCTCGATCTCCTCCTTGGGGGTGCGGCGGTTCTTCAGGCCATAGGCCATGTTGTCGTAGACGCTCATGTGGGGATAGAGCGCGTAGTTCTGGAACACCATCGCGATGTCGCGATCGGCGGGCTCGATCTGGTTCACGACCCGGTCGCCGATCTTCACCGTGCCGCTCGAGATCGTCTCGAGCCCTGCGATCATGCGCAGGAGCGTGGACTTGCCGCAGCCGGACGGCCCGACCAGCACGCAGAACGAACCGTCTTCGATGCCGAGGGATACGCCCTTCACGGCCTCTACATTGCCCGCATAGACCTTCCGCACCGTATCGAGCGTCACGCCTGCCATTGTCTTAACCCTTCACTTCAGCCTGTGCGTATGGGCACGAGGCGAGAGATTCCATAATTCGACTTCGGTCCTCGCCCATTGGGGAGGACAACACGCGCAAACAGCGCGTCATTTCTCTGTTTCGACGAGACCCTTCACGAAGAGCCGCTGCATGAAGATGACCACCAGGACCGGCGGCACCATCGCCAAGACGGCCGTCGTCATGGCGATCTGCCACTCGGTCAGGGCGTCCTGCGTCGTGATCATCTTCTTGATGCCGATCACGATGGTCTGCATGGAGCTCTTGGTGGTGATCAGCAGCGGCCAGAGATACTGGTTCCAGCCATAGATGAACTGGATCACGAAGAGCGCCGCGATGGTGGTCATCGAGAGCGGGATCAGGGTGTCCTTGAAGAACCGGAACGCGCCGGCGCCGTCGATCTTCGATGCCTCCAAGAGCTCGTCCGGGATCGTCATGAAGAACTGCCGGAACAGCAGAGTTCCGGTCGCCGAGGCGATGAGCGGCAGGACGAGGCCCGTATACGTGTCGAGCAGGCCGAGATCCGCCACGATCTTGTAGGTCGGATAGATGCGCACCTCGACCGGAAGCATCAGGGTGATGAAGATGATCCAGAATGCCGTCTTACGGAACGGGAAGCTGAAATATACCACCGCGAAGGCCGACAGGACCGAGATCAGGATCTTCCCGACCGCGATGCCCATGGCCATGATGAAGGAGTTCAGCATCATGCCGCCGACGGGCTCGCGGGAGGTGCGCGACGCGCCTTCGAAGATGGTCCGGTAGTAGTTCGTGGCCGCCTGATCGCCCGGCACCAGCGGCATGTTGCCGTTGGCGATGGTTCCGGCGTCGAAGGTGGAGGCCAGGATCGCCAGGTAGACCGGGAAGGCGACAACGAGAATTCCGACCGAGAGGACGAAATAGGCCAGGATGTTTCGGTAGCGCTGGTTCTCGACCATCAGTACTGCACCTTACGCTCGACGTATTTGAACTGGATGGCGGTGAGCGCGATCACGATGACCATGAGGATCACCGACTGCGCGGCCGAGCCGCCGAGATCGCCGCCGAGGCGGCCGTCCGCGTAGACCTTGTAGACCAGGGTCGTCGTCTGTCCGGCGGGGCCGCCGCCTGTCACGGCGTCGATGATGCCGAACGTGTCGAAGAACACGTAGACGATGTTGACGACGATGAGGAAGAAGGTGGTGGGTGAGAGCAGCGGGAAGATGATCGTCCAGAAGCGGCGGACGGGCCCCGACCCGTCGATGGCGGCCGCCTCGATGACGCTCTTCGGGATCGACTGCAGGCCCGCCAGGAAGAACAGGAAGTTGTAGCTGATCTGTTTCCAGGTGGCGGAGAGCACCAGAAGGATCATGGCGTGGTTGGCGTTGAGCATCGGGCTCCAGTCGATGCCGAGGGCCTTGATGGGCCGCGCGAGCGTGCCCAGGGTCGGGTGGAACATGAAGATCCACAGCACGCCCGCGATGGCCGGCGCCACGGCATAGGGCCAGATGAGAAGCGTCTTGTAGCCATGGGCGAAGCGCAGCTGCTTGTCGGCCTGGGTGGCGAGCAGCAGGGCGCAGGAGAGGGACAGGAGCGCGACGGCCGTGGAGAAGACGCCCGTCGTCACCATGGCGCGATAGTATTCGGGCTGGCCGAACAGAGCGCGATAGTTCTCGAACCCGACGAATTCGCTGGACAGCCCGAAGGCGTCTTCGAGCAGGAACGACTGCCAGACGGCCTGCGAGGCCGGCCAGTAGAAGAAGATGAGCGTGATCGCAAGCTGCGGCAAAAGCAACGCATAAGGCAGGATCTTGCTCGAGAAGAGGGCGCGTTTTTCCATCGCGTTCAAGTCACCTGGTGGGGTGAGCCCGAGACGACGGAAGCCGTCTCCGGGCTCGCTATAAGATCATCCCGGGCGACACGGGTCCGCCCGGGATGATGAGTTGGCTTAGCAGTTTTTAGCGGCTGACGGAGCGCTCAAACTGACGCAGGATCTGATTGCTCCGGTTGACCGCGGCATCGAGAGCGTCCTTGGCGGACTTCTGGCCGGCGAGAGCTGCCTCGATCTCCTCCGAGATCACGTCGCGGATCTGCACCATATTGCCGAAACGCAGACCGCGGGAGTTCTCGGTCGGCTCCTTGTTGGTGAGCTCGAGCAGCGGAGTCTGGAGGACAGGATTCTTCTCGTAGAAGCCGGACGCCTTGGTTTTCTCGTAAGCCGCCTTCGTGATCGGGAGATAGCCCGACTCCTGGTGCAGCTTGGCCTGACGGTCCGTGTCGGACAGGAAGGCGAAGAACTTGGCGACGCCCTTGTACTCCTCAGGCTTCTTGCCGCCCATGACCCAGAGCGAAGCGCCGCCGATGATCGAGTTCTGCGGAGCGCCCGGGACGTCCGGGTAGTACGGCATCGGCACGGAGGTGAAGTCGAACTTGGCATTCGCCTTCACGTTGCCGTAGAAGCCAGACGAGGTCAGGAAGATCGCGCATTCACCCGAGGTGAAGCGGCCCTCGGAGCGGCTGTCGCGGCCCGAGTAGTCGTAAGTCTTGTCCTTCTGCAGGTCGATGAGGTTCTGCAGGTGCTTCACATGCACCGGCGAATTGAACTTCATCTCCGTGTCGAAGCCGTCGAGGCCGTTCGCCTTGGTGGCCATCGGCACGTTGTGCCAAGCCGAGAACTGCTCGATGTGAGCCCAGCTCGCCCAGGCGTTGCTGAACCCGCAGGTGTTGTGGCCGGCAGCCTTCAGCTTCTTGGCCGCCTCGAACACCTCCGGCCAAGTCTTCGGGATCTCGTTGACGCCGGCCTTCTTCAGCTCGTCCCTGTTGATCCACATGACCATGGAGGAGGAGTTGAACGGGAAGGAGAGCATCTCGCCCTTCGCCGTGGAGTAATAGCCCGTGATCGCCGGCAGATAGGCCTGCGGGTCGAACTTCTCGCCCGCCTCCTTCATCATCTCGTGAACCGGCTTGATGGCGCCGCGGGCGCCCATCATGGTCGCCGTTCCGACCTCGAAGACCTGCAGGATGTGAGGGGCATTGCCCGCACGGAAAGCCGCGATGCCGGCGTTCAGCGTGTCGGCGTACTGGCCCTTGTAGCTGACGACGACCTTGTAGTCCTTCTGGGAGGCGTTGAACTCCTCGGCCAGCCGGTTCACCACGTCGTTGTTGGCACCTGTCATGGCGTGCCACCAGTGGATCTCGGTCTGCGCAAAAGCAGACGTGCTCGTCGCGAGGCCGAGGGCCAGGGCGGCGAGGAAGGATTTATTCTTCATTCCAATCTCTCCCATAGTCATCCCGTGCGGGATGTTCTTGTCGTTCATCACCCCTGCGCAAAGGCCGGATGACATTTCCATGACGAAAACATGACAATCATAGCCGGCTTCAAAATGGAAGTCTTTTCATGCAGCAGGCTTAACATCCAGGTGGGAACAGGCCCAAACGGGTATTCGTTGAGAAGCAGTGCCCCAACGGAAAGACTTCTCATGCCCCGCATCGTCACGGCCCTGTTCAAGGATCGCGCCCAGGCTCAGCAGGCCCTGCAGGCCCTGATCGCCATGGGCATCGCGCAGTCCCGCATCACCGGGATCGGCTTTGCCGAGGCCCGAGAGGTCTCCTCGATCTCCGGCTTTCGCACCCTCGCTCCGTCGGACGACGCCCGGAGCGAACTCGGCAATCTGGGCCTGCCGCCTTCCGACCTGCCCACCTTCGAGCAGGGGCTGAGACGGGGTGGCGCACTCATCGCAGCCCAGGTGGACGCCGACAGGATGGAGGACGCTGCCCGCACCCTCGAAATGTTCGAGCCGCTGGATCTCGACCTGGAGACGCAGGAGAGCGTCGATGCGTCGTCCGGCGCTCAGGCCGGCGGCGACGTCGGCGCTCCCCTGGGGGCGGGCCTGACCGGCGGCGCGAGTGCCGGCATGACGAACACCGATGCCCTGCCCGGCATGGGCCAGATGACCAATGCCACGGACGAGCTCGGCACCGCCGATGCGAGGACGGGCGAACCCACCGGGGCGGGCGCGAGAGGCGCGAGCACGACGGCGACCGGCGAGCGCCGGGAGACCGAGCGTGCGGACCGTCCCGGCGTCAACGAGCTCGGCACGACCTCGACCCCGCCGGAGCCGCGGTCCGGTCCCTTCCAGGATCGCCTGAACCGCGGCAGCCGGATCCGGATCTACGGCAGCGACTGACGGTCGCCCGCCTCAGATGACGTTGCGCTCCAGGAGGGGGCGGTTCGCGAGGACGCGCTCGTAGCCCAGTTCGGACAGATCGAGGGTCTGGTAGCGGCCGGACACGATGAGTTCCGAGAGGCCGCGCCCGATGGCGGGTGCCTGCTGCAGGCCGTGACCGGAGAAGCCGTTGCACAGGTAGAAGTTCTCGACCTCCCCGGCCCTGCCGACGATCGCATTGTGGTCGAGCAGGCACATGTCGTAGGGCCCCGACCAGGCACGACCGGGCTTGATCGCCTCGAAGGCCGGCACGCGATGGGCCAGCGCCGGCCAGATGAACTCCTCGAAGAACGCGAAATCGATTTCCTGGGTGGCGGGATCCTCGTCGTGCCAATCGGGATCGACGTCGGCCTCGGGCGAGGCGCCGCAAATGAAGTGGCCCTCCCCTTCCGGTCGCACGTAGGCGCCCGAGGTGTCGATGAGGAGCGGACAGTTGTGGACCGGGCCGCGGCAGCTGAAGGTGAAGACGTAGCGGCGCTTGGCCTGGACCGGGATGTCGAAGCCTGCCAGCGCGGCGAGCGCCCGGCCGCCGGACCCGGCGCAGTTGACGAGAGTCCCGCAGCCGATCCGCGTGCCGTCCGTGAGGCGCACGGCCACGATCCTGTTCCCCTCGCGCTCGACCTCCACCACCTCGCCCTTGACGTATTCCGCGCCGAGCGAGCGCGCCTTCTTGCGGAAGGCCTGCAGCAGGCCCCATCCGTCGAACCAGCCCTCGCCGCTGCGGCCCCAGGTGCCGACGGCGAGGTCGTCCACGTTCAGCCAAGGGAAGCGCTCCTTCAGGGCCGGTGGTTCCAGAAGCAGGATGTCGGCACCCTCCGCCACCTGCAGGGCTTGGTTCTCCCTCAGGACGGAGGCTCCAGCCTCGGTGGCGCAGTAGAGATAGCCGCCCTCCTTGAGGTCGATCTGCGGCCGCTCGCCGTCGACCACGAGGTGCTCGCCGATGCCACGCAGGAACTGGATTCCATAAAGCGAGATCCGGATGTTCACGGCGCTCGAATATTGTTGCCGGATCGACGCTGCCGACAGGGCGGAGGCGGAAAGCTTGTAGGTGGGATCCTTCTCGACGACGATGACGCGTCCCTTGAAGCCGGGATCGGACAGGAGGTGATAGGCCGTCGACGAGCCCATGACGGCGCCGCCGACGATCACGACATCGGCTGAAGAGGAGGCGTTTACAGTCATCGTTCGAACTTGGTTGAGAGAATGATGGAGGACTGGGTGCGCTCCACGCCTTCAAGCGCACCGATCTTGTCGATGGCAGCGTCGAGGGAGGGAACGTCCTCGGCCTCTACCACCGCCAGGAGATCAAAGACACCCGCGACCGAGTGAAGCGCGCGCAATTCAGGCATGCGTTGGAGCGCGGATACGACACCGCCCGAAGCCTTGGGGGCCACCACGATGGTGACATGGGCTCGGACCATGCGGCGGCCGACCTCCTCGGCAAGACGCACCGTATAGCCCACGATGATCCCCCGCCGCTCCAGGCTCTCGACCCGCGCCTGAACGGTCGTCCGCGACAGCTTCAGACGCCGCGCCGCCTCCGCGTGCCCGATGCGGGCGTTCTCGCGCAGCAGCGCAATCAAGGCGCGATCCGTGGCATCGAGCATCGTTGTGTCCAGTCCGTTCGGCGGTATGCCGAAACCTAATGGGCTTTCCGTCAGATTGTCTATGGCGTTCTGCGTGGGTCTGCCTTTTTCTCTCTCCGTCATCAGGGAGAACCACATGCATTCGATCCTCGTCATCGGCGCCGGCAAGATCGGCTCCACCATTGCGGACATGCTTCACGAGACGGGCGACTACGCCGTTACGGTCGCGGACGGTTCGGCTGAGGCCTTGGAGGCCGTGGCGCGGGACGGGATCAGGACGATCCAGCTCGACTTCAACGATGCGGTCGCCCTCCAGAGTGCCATCAAGGGCCATTATGCGGTTTTGAGCGCCGCGCCCTACCACCTGACCGGCCACGTGGCGCAGGCCGCGCGCCTCGCCGACGTACATTATTTCGATCTCACCGAGGATGTGGCCACCACCCGAATGGTGAAGGAGCTGGCCGAGGGCGCGAAGACCGCCTTCATCCCGCAATGCGGCCTAGCGCCCGGCTTCATCTCCATCGTGGCCCACGACATCGCCCGCCGCTTCGATAAGCTCGACACGGTCCGCCTGCGCGTCGGCGCCCTGCCGCAATATCCGTCGAACGCCCTCTCCTACAATCTCACCTGGAGCACCGACGGGGTGATCAACGAATACATCGAGCGCTGCGAGGCGGTGGTCGACGGCCGCTTGCGCGAGGTTCCGGCCATGGAGGAGCTCGAGGAGTTCTCCCTCGACGGCACGCGCTACGAGGCCTTCAACACCTCGGGCGGCCTCGGCACGCTCTGCGAAACCCTCGAAGGCCAGGTCCGGACCCTGAACTACAAGACGATCCGCTACCCGGGCCACTGCGCGCTGATGCGCGTGCTGCTCAACGACCTGCAGCTGCGCAACCGCCGCGAGGTGCTCAAGGACATCCTGGAGAACGCGGTCCCGGCCACCATGCAGGACATGGTCATCGTGTTCGTGACCGTGACCGGCGAGCGTGGCGGGCGTCACGTGCAGGAAACCTACGCCCGCAAGATCTACGGCCAGAAGGTCGCCGGGACTCAGCGCACGGCCATCCAGGTGACGACCGCCGCCGGCATCTGTGCCATGCTCGACCTGCTGATCCAGGGCAAGCTGCCGCAGCAGGGCTTCCGCCGTCAGGAGGAGGTCGGCCTCGACACGTTCCTGGCCAACCGCTTCGGCCGCGTCTACGCGGGCGAGCTCCTGGAGGACGGGGAAGGCACGGCCGCCAAGAAGATCGGACTCGATGCCGTCGCATGACGTTTCGGACTGGGCTCTCCTTCCGGTGGAAGCGGGGCCCAGCCAGCTTCTTTCCGAAACCGCATGATCCTATTCGGGAAAAGCAGTTCCCACATTTCCTGGACATGCTTTAAGACGGTGGCACGAAGGCCACCGTCCGCCTTGTTTGACGACAAGTGAACGCGGCGGGCTTAAGAATGGAGCCCGCGCCCGCATCCCATGGGAGATCGACAATGTCCGCCCGCGACCAAGCCGCCCTCAAGACCGTTCCTTCGACGCCTGCCTCCGTTGCGGAGGAGGCCCGTGCGATCCTGTCGCGCCTGGGCGTTCCCGACCATGTCTTCGCCCCCGCCGGCCGCCCGGCCGTTTCGCCGATCACCGGCGAGACAATCGTGCATATCCGCGAGACCACGCCCGACGAGGCAAAAACCGCCATCGGCCGCGCCGACGCCGCCTTCAAGGCCTGGCGCCGCATCCCGGCGCCCAAGCGCGGCGAGTTCGTGCGCCTCCTCGGCGAGGAACTGCGCACCGCGAAGGACGACCTCGGCCGGCTCGTGACGCTGGAGGCCGGCAAGGTCACCTCTGAGGGCCTGGGCGAGGTCCAGGAGATGATCGACATCTGCGACTTCGCAGTCGGCCTCTCGCGCCAGCTCTACGGCCTGACCATCGCGACCGAGCGCGCCGACCACCGCATGATGGAGACCTGGCATCCGCTCGGCGTCTGCGGTGTGATCTCGGCCTTCAACTTCCCCGTGGCGGTCTGGTCCTGGAACGCGGCCCTCGCCTTCGTGTGCGGAGATTCCGTCGTGTGGAAGCCGTCCGAGAAGACCCTGCTGACGGCCCTTGCCACCCAGGCCATCGTCGAGCGAGCCGCCAAGCGCTTCGGCGGCGTGCCGGAAGGCCTTTCCGAGGTGCTGCTCGGCGGGCGCGAGATCGGCGAGATCCTGGTCGAGGATCACCGGGTGCCGGTTCTTTCCGCCACCGGCTCCACGGCCATGGGTCGTCAGGTCGGTCCGAAGCTCGCCGCGCGCTTTGCCCGCGCCATCCTGGAACTCGGCGGCAACAACGCCGCCATCGTGGCTCCGTCTGCCGACCTCGACCTCGCCCTGCGCGGCATCGCGTTCGCCGCCATGGGCACGGCGGGCCAGCGTTGCACGACGCTTCGCCGCCTCTTCGTGCATGACAGCGTCTATGACCGGCTCGTGCCGCGCCTGAAGAAGGTTTACTCCAGCGTGAGGATCGGCGATCCGCGCGCCGAGGGCGTGCTCGTCGGCCCGCTGATCGACAAGGCCGCCTTCGAGGGTATGGAGCGGGCGCTCGACGAGGCGCGCGCCGCCGGCGGCACGGTGCATGGCGGCGGCCGCTACACGGACGCCGAGCTGGGCGAGGGCTACTATGTCCGCCCGGCTCTGGTGGAAATGCCGGAGCAGACCGGCCCGGTCCTGCGCGAGACCTTCGCGCCGATCCTCTACGTGATGCGCTATTCCGACTTCGACCAGGTGCTGGAGCAGCACAATGCGGTCGGGGCCGGCCTGTCCTCCTCGATCTTCACTCTCGACATGCGTGAGGCGGAGACCTTCATCTCGGCGGTTGGCTCGGATTGCGGCATCGCCAACGTCAATATCGGCCCCTCGGGCGCCGAGATCGGCGGGGCCTTCGGCGGCGAGAAGGAGACCGGCGGCGGACGCGAGGCCGGCTCGGATGCCTGGAAGGCCTACATGCGCCGCGCCACCAACACCATCAACTACGGCACCACGCTCCCGCTCGCCCAGGGCGTGAAGTTCGACGTGGACGCTTAAGAGCATACAGTCCCGACATGGCGAAGGGCTCAGCAAGCCCTTCGCCGCTCCCCTCCCCTGAATGTTCCAGCCACATCGCGAGCCTTCCATGACAGCGCCCTCCCGCACCGGCGGCCAGATTCTTGTCGATCAGCTGACTCTGCACGGGGTCGATCACATCTTCTGCGTTCCGGGCGAGAGCTATCTGGCGGCGCTCGACGCGCTCCACGATGCGGACATCAACGTCACGGTCTGCCGCCAGGAGGGTGGCGCCGCCATGATGGCGGAGGCCTACGGCAAGCTCACCGGGCGGCCGGGCATCTGCTTCGTGACCCGCGGCCCGGGCGCGACCAACGCCTCGCCGGGCATCCACATCGCCAAGCAGGATTCCACGCCGATGATCCTGTTCGTCGGCCAGATCGAGCGCGGCATGCGCGAGCGCGAGGCGTTCCAGGAGCTCGACTACCGCGCCGCCTTCGGGCCACTCGCCAAATGGGCTACCGAGGTGGACGATCCGGCGCGCTTCCCTGAGATCGTGTCCCGCGCCTTCCATGTGGCCACCTCCGGCCGGCCGGGACCCGTGGTGATCGCACTGCCGGAGGACGTGCTGACCGAGATGGCCGAGGTCGCCGACGCACCGCGCTACCAGGTCGTCGAGACGCATCCGTCGCTCGGGCAGTTGGCGGAGCTGCAGAAGCTCCTGCATGGGGCCGAGCGCCCGGTCGTTCTGCTCGGCGGCAGCCGGTGGTCGGAGACCGCCGTGCAGCGCTTCGTCCGCTTCGCCGAGCGGTTCGAGCTGCCGGTCGCCTGCACGTTCCGCCGCCAGATGCTGTTTCCGGCCGATCACCCGTCCTATATCGGCGACCTTGGTCTCGGGGTGAACCCGAAGCTCCTCGGCCGCATCAAGGAAGCCGACCTCATCCTGATGGTCGGCGGGCGCCTGTCCGAGATTCCGAGCCAGGGCTACACGCTCCTCGACATTCCGTCCGTGCGCCAGAAGCTCGTGCACGTGCATCCCGATCCGAGCGAGCTCGGCCGGGTCTATTCCCCGCACCTCGCCATCAACGCCTCGCCCGTCGCCTTCACGGCGGCCCTGGAGGGCGTGCACCCGCCGGCATCCCTCCCCTGGAGCGAGGGCACGAAAGCCGCGCACGAGGCTTATCTGGCTTGGAGCAACCCGAAGGCGATCCGCCATCCGGGCGCCTTCCAGATGGGCGAGGCGATGGCGCACCTGCGCGAGACGCTCCCCCCGGACACGATCTTCTGCAACGGCGCCGGCAACTTCGCCACCTGGGTGCACCGCTTCTGGCCGTTCCGCCGCTACGGCACGCAGCTTGCGCCGACCTCGGGCTCCATGGGTTACGGCCTGCCGGCGGCAGTCGGCGCCAAGCGCATCCGGCCCGGGACGCCCGTGGTGGTGTTCGCGGGCGACGGCGACTTCCTCATGAACGGGCAGGAATTCGCCACCGCGGTGCAGTACGATTTGGCCGTGCTCGTGATCCTGCTCGACAACGGCATGTACGGCACGATTCGCATGCACCAGGAGCGGGAATATCCCGGCCGCGTGTCGGCCACGATGCTGAAGAACCCGGACTTCGCCGCCTATGCCAAGGCCTTCGGGGGTCATGGCGAGCGGGTGGAGCGGACGGAGGAGTTCGCGCCGGCCCTGGAGCGCGCGCTCACCTCAGGAAAGCCCGCGATCCTGCACTGCCTGCTCGACCCGGAGGCGATCACGCCCGCCATGTCGCTCTCGCAGATCCGCGAGAAGGCGCTGGCGGGTCGCTGATCGTTGACGACCTGACATTACGGCCCCTATAACGGTGCCGTTTTCACCTGGAGCGTTTATGCGCGGAGAGACCGAGACCCGGTAGGGCCCGCCACCTGAAGGCGGGCATCGGCTGATCGATCAGCCGAATGCGCGCGCGTGCGCGCACTTCTTCTCCGACACCACAAGCTTTGGGTTTTCCCGTGAACGTTTCACGCAATGGCCAGCGCGTGCTGCACGTGCTCGCGCAGGGCGGTCTCATTCGTCATTACAGGGACGAGAACGGCCGCATCTCCGAAATCGAATGCCTCACCCGCGAGGGATGGCTCATGTCCCTCTGCACGATCGAGCTGTTCAAGTCACTTCGCCAGAAGGGCCTGATCGCATCCTCGAACGGGGGCCCCTACCGCATCACGCGCATGGGGCTGCAGGCAGTGCGAAGCCGGCCCGACAATCGCTGAGCCGGCCTCTCCAATGTCGCGGCAGGGAGGCGGATTATGCCGCCTCCTTGCTCTCCAGCCGCTGGGCCACGAGGCTGCGCAGGCTGCGAAGATCCTTCACGAACTGGCGGATGCCCTCGGCGAGCTTCTCGGTCGCCATGGCGTCCTCGTTCAGCGCGAAGCGGAAGCTCTTCTCGTCGAGGCGCGGCGGAGCCGGGGCCTTCGCGACATTGTCGGGCGAGAGCTTGCGCGGCAGGTCGCCCTCGGCCTTGGCGAGTTCATCGAGCAAAGCAGGCGAGATGGTGAGCCGGTCGCAGCCGGCGAGGGCCTCGATCTCCCCAATGTTGCGGAAGGAGGCGCCCATCACCACCGTCTTCACGCCTTGAGCCTTGTAGGAGGCATAGATATTGCGCACGGACAGGACACCCGGATCGGTCTCGCCCGTGTAGGGCCCGCCGCCCGCCTTCACGTGCCAGTCGAGGATGCGGCCGACGAAGGGCGAAATGAGGAAGACGCCGGCTTCCGCGCAGGCCTGAGCCTGGGCTTGGCAGAACAGGAGGGTCAGGTTGCAGTCGATGCCCTCCTTCTGGAGGATCTCCGCGGCGCGGATACCCTCCCAGGTGGAGGCGATCTTGATCAGGATGCGCTCGCGCCCGACGCCGCGCTCCTCGTAAGCCTTGATGATGGCGCGCGCCTTGGCGACGGTCGCCTCGGTGTCGAAGGACAGATCCGCATCCACCTCGGTGGAGACGCGGCCCGGCACGATGCCGGCGAGTTCCGCCCCGAAGGCGACCGCGAGGCGGTCGCAGATCGCCGCCACGACGCCTTCGCGCGGCCCGCCCTGGGCCCGGCCCCAGGTCAGGGCCTCCTCGACGATATGGGCATAGGTCGGGGTTTCCACGGCCTTGAGCAGCAGCGTTGGGTTGGTGGTGCAGTCCTGCGGTTTCAGGCGGCGCACAGCGTCGAGGTCGCCGGTATCGGCGACGACGACCGTCATGGCGCGCAACTGGTCGAGCTTGGAGGGCATCGGGAACTCCATGGAATTGTTGTGTCAGCCTTTAGACTGTCTCACCTGCCTCGTGAAGCCCAACGCCCGTCACAGGAACAGGGTCCGGTTGGCCTTCACCCGGCTCAGGATGAACGAGTGAACCTCCTCGACGCGCCTCAGGCTGCGCACCTCCGCATGCATGACGAGCCAGTAGGTGCGCAGGAACGAGAGCGACGGGGCGACGACCCGAAGCTCCGGGAACCGCCGGATCGCGTAGTCGTGCAGCACCCCGACACCGACGCCTGCTCGGACAGCCTCGACCTGGGCGACCACGCTGGCGCATTCGTAGCGGCGGGAGGTGTATTTTTCGAGGCCGGTGAAATAGTCGAGCACCGGGCTGTAGACGAGGTCCGGCACATAGGTCACGAGGGTCTTGCCGGCGAGGTCGGACGGATCGTCGATGGCCCCATGGCGGTCGAGATAGGCCTGCGAGGCATAAAGCCTCAGGCGGTAATCGGTGAGCTTTCGGGACACGAGCCGCCCCTCCTTCGGCTGCTCCAGGGTGATGGCGATGTCGGCCTCGCGCTTGGAGAGCGAGAAGGTGCGCGGCAGGGCGACGAGCTGGAGGGTCAGGTCCGGGTGCCGCTCCACCAGCGTGCCGAGTTCGGGAGCGAGAAAATAGGTCCCGAACCCGTCCGGCGCGCCGATCCGCACGCTACCGGAGAGGGCGAGGTCCGCCCCGCCCACCTCGCTCGCCACCGCCAGGGCCTGGCTCTCCATGCTCTCGGCCTTGGCCAGCAGGCGCTCTCCCTGCTCGGTGAGAGCGTAGCCCTGCGGCCCGCGCTCGAAGAGCTTGGCCTGGAGGGCGCTCTCCAAGGACGAGATGCGGCGCGAAACCGTGGTATGATCCGCCTCGAGACGGCGAGCCGCCACCGTCAGGCGGCCTGCCCGGGCCACGGCGAGGAAGAAGCGCAGGTCGTCCCAGTCGAATGCGTTCACGCGTACGAGCCCCGTTGGTTCGTATTGGTATTTTCGCACAGCGCGGCCTCAGTTTCACCCATAGCGGTGCGTTTTCGACAATGATAGAAGAGGCTGCACCAGAACATTCCTCAGGAGGAGAGACGCCATGCGTGAGATCGGACATTTCATCGGCGGCAAGCAGGTCCCCGGCAAGTCGGGCCGCACGGCAGACGTGTTCCAGCCGATGACCGGCGAGGTCATCGCCAAGGTGGCGCTGGCCTCCAAGGACGAGCTGCGCCAGGCAGTGGAGAACGCCAAGGCCGCTCAAGTCGCCTGGGCCGCCACCAACCCGCAGCGCCGCGCCCGCGTGATGATGAAGTTCCTGGAGCTCATTGCCAAGGAGACCGACTCTCTCGCCGAGCTGCTGGCCCGCGAGCACGGCAAGACCATTCCGGACGCCAAGGGGGACATCCAGCGCGGCGTCGAGGTGGTGGAGTTCGCCTGCGGCATACCGCACCTTCTCAAGGGTGAGTTTACGGAAGGCGCAGGCCCCGGAATCGACATGTATTCGATCCGCCAGCCGCTGGGGGTCGTGGCCGGCATCACGCCGTTCAATTTCCCGGCCATGATCCCGATGTGGAAGTTCGCCCCGGCCATCGCCTGCGGCAACGCCTTCATCCTGAAGCCCTCCGAGCGCGATCCGGGCGTGCCGATGCGCCTCGCCGAGCTGATGATGGAGGCGGGCCTACCGGCCGGCATCCTCAACGTGGTCAACGGCGACAAGGAAGTGGTGGACGCGATCCTCGACGATCCGGACGTGAAGGCGGTCGGCTTCGTGGGCTCCTCGCCCATCGCCCAGTACGTCTATTCCCGTGCGACGGCCAACGGGAAGCGCGCGCACTGCTTCGGCGGCGCCAAGAACCACATGATCATCATGCCGGACGCCGACATGGACCAGGCGGTCGACGCGCTCATCGGCGCAGGCTACGGCTCGGCGGGCGAGCGCTGCATGGCCGTCTCCGTGGCGGTGCCGGTCGGCAAGGCCACGGCCGACACCCTGATGGACAAGCTGATCCCGCGGGTCGAGAGCCTGAAGGTCGGCCCCTCCACCGACCTGTCGGCCGATTACGGCCCGCTCGTCACCAAGGCCCACCTGGACAAGGTGCGCGGCTACGTGGACCTCGGCGTGCAGGAGGGTGCGAAGCTCGTCGTGGACGGGCGCAACTTCAAGATGCAGGGCTACGAGAACGGCTTCTACATGGGCGGCTGCCTCTTCGACGAGGTGCGTCCCGAGATGCGCATCTACAAGGAGGAGATCTTCGGCCCGGTCCTGTCGGTGGTGCGCGCGAAGGACTACAACGAGGCCCTGCGCCTGCCGTCCGAGCACGAATACGGTAACGGCGTCGCGATCTATACCCGCGACGGCGACGCCGCCCGCGACTTCGCCTCCAAGGTGAATGTCGGCATGGTCGGCATCAACGTGCCGATCCCGGTGCCGCTCGCCTACTACACCTTCGGCGGCTGGAAGGCTTCGGGCTTCGGCGACCTCAACCAGCACGGCCCGGACGCGGTCCGGTTCTACACCAAGACCAAGACGGTCACCTCCCGCTGGCCGTCCGGCATCAAGGACGGTGCGGAATTCTCCATTCCGACGATGCAGTAAGCAGAACATGACAGGAAGGCCGGGAGCGCTCCCGGCCTTCCTGCACGTGAGCCGCATTTTCGACGGCGAACCGGATCCCTTTCGCCGGAAAGTGCTCTAGGTCGAAAGTATGGGTGCACGAACGCACCCGGGCATGACGATTTAGGCGCCATGAATCAGTTCTCTCTCACCGACGACCAGATTGCCGTCCGCGACATGGCCCTCGCCTTCGCGGCGGAGAAACTCGCCCCCCATGCGCTGGA
Organism: Microvirga sp.; assembly: GCA_035645535.1. Lineage (GTDB taxonomy): Bacteria > Pseudomonadota > Alphaproteobacteria > Rhizobiales > Beijerinckiaceae > Microvirga. The sequence continues at coordinate 23,916 of DASQMJ010000036.1, forward strand.
ATGGGACGAGAAGAAGCATTTCCCCGTCGACGTGATGCGCGAGGCGGCTTCCCTCGGCATGGCGGCGATCTACACCCGCGACGACGTGGGCGGGTCCGGCATGACGCGCCTCGACGCGGCGCTGATCTTCGAGGCGCTGGCCACCGGCTGCCCGGCGGTCTCGGCCTATCTCTCCATCCACAACATGGTCGCCTGGATGATCGACCGCTACGGGTCGGAGGAGCAGCGCCAGCGCTTCCTGCCGGGCCTGTGCAGCATGGAGCTGATCGGCAGCTATTGCCTGACGGAGCCGGGGTCCGGGTCCGACGCAGCGGCCCTGAAGACCAAGGCCGTGCGCGACGGCGACCATTACGTGGTCAACGGCGTGAAGCAGTTCATCTCCGGCGCCGGAACCTCCGACATCTACGTGACCATGGTGCGCACGGGCGAGGAAGGGCCGTCCGGCATCTCGACCCTCGTGATCGAGAAGGACATGCCGGGCGTCTCCTTCGGGGCGCAGGAAAAGAAGATGGGCTGGAACGCCCAGCCGACTGCGGCGGTGATCTTCGAGGATGTGCGGGTGCCGGTCGCCAACCGGCTCTCGGACGAGGGCATGGGCTTCAAGATCGCCATGTCGGGCCTCGATGGCGGGCGCCTCAACATCGGCGCCTGCTCGCTCGGCGGCGCGCAAGCGGCCCTCGATAAGGCCCTCGCCTACACGGCCGACCGCAAGGCCTTCGGCAAGCGCATTTCGGACTTCCAGGCCATTCAGTTCCGCCTCGCCGACATGGCGACCGAACTGGAGGCGGCCCGCACCTTCCTGTGGCGCGCGGCCTCGGCGCTCGACGCCAAGGATCTCGAAGCCACCAAGCTCTGTGCCATGGCGAAGCGCATCGCGACGGATCGCGGCTTCGAGATCGCTAACGAGGCGCTCCAGCTTCACGGCGGCTACGGCTATCTGGCCGATTACGGGATCGAGAAGATCGTCCGCGACCTGCGCGTCCACCAGATCCTCGAGGGCACCAATGAGGTCATGCGCCTGATCGTGGCGCGCAGCCTCGTCGGGCGCGGCAATCGATGATCATCCGGTCGCTCGGCCTCGGCTTCGGGCTCGCCGCCGCAATCTTCGCGCTCTTCTCGTTCGCCGGCCACCTGTTCTTCCTCGACGGCCGGCGGCCGTTCCAGCTGAACTTCGTGGGCGGTGCGGCGCTCGGCCTGCTGCTCGGGCTCCTAGCGCCGCGAGCCTTGCACGCTCCGGGGAAGGAAGCGGTCGCGGCCTTGGCGCTCGTGGCCGTGCCGGGCATGCTGGTCATGGCCGCCGTCGGCTCCCATTTCGCGGTGTTCTTCCCCGGCCTGAACCCGGCGCTGGACAAGGTGTTCGGCTCGCTCATGCTCTGGTTCTATGGCTTTGCGCTCATCGGAGCGCTGTGGGCGGCGCGGCGCCCATGAGGAGCCGAGGCGAGCAGCGCGGGTTGTCGTTCGGCGAGCCCAGCACGTGGCTCGTTCTGGCGCTCTCGGCCACCTTCCTTCTCCTGGGTGTCCTGTTCATTTTCCTGCCGCATGCGGGCGCCGCCCTGTTCGGCATTCGCCCAGGCGAGAGCGCAGGTCTGTCCTACGTGTCGGCCATCGGCCTGCGCGATCTCGCCCTCGGCCTCTACCTCTTCGCCTTGGCCCGCCTCTCGACCCGGCGGGCCGTCGGGGCGATCCTCGGCATCACGGTTCTCATCCCCATCGGCGACGTGGCCATCGTCTGGATGGAACGCGGCCTCGAATCGCCGGCACACCTGCTGCTCCATGCCGGCAGCGCGGTTCTCGTGGCGGCCAGCGCAGCCTGGCTGCTCGCCCAAGCAAGACACAACCAACGGGAGGACTAACGCATGACCACCATTGCCTTCATCGGCCTCGGCCACATGGGCGGCCCCATGGCGGCCAACCTCGTCAAGGCCGGGCACAAGGTTATCGGCTTCGATCTCTCGCCCGCCTCCTGCGATCAGGCGCGGGCGGACGGCGCCAGCATCGCCGGCTCGGCGACCGATGCGGTGCGGGACGCCGAGGTCGTCGTCACCATGCTGCCCGCCGGCAAGCACGTCCTGTCGGTCTGGGCCGACATCGTGCCCGCCGTGAAGCCCGGCACGCTCCTGATCGACTGCTCCACCATCGACGTGGACAGCGCCCGCAAGGCCCATTCCCTGGCGCAGGAGCAGGGGAGCAGCCTGCAGTCCCTCGATGCGCCGGTCTCCGGCGGCGTCGGCGGCGCCAAGGCCGCGACGCTGACCTTCATGGCGGGCGGCGCGCCGGACGCCTTCGCCCGCGCAGAGCCGATCCTGTCGCGGATGGGAAAGAAGGTGGTCCATTGCGGCGATGCCGGCGCCGGACAGGCGGCGAAGATCTGCAACAACATGATCCTCGGCATCTCGATGATCGGTGTCGCGGAGGCCTTCGTGCTCGCCGAGAAGCTCGGGCTCTCGCACCAGGCCCTGTTCGACGTGGCCTCGACCGCCTCCGGCCAGTGCTGGTCGCTCACCACCTATTGCCCGGTGCCGGGCCCGGTGCCGACCTCCCCGGCCAACAACGGCTACAAGCCGGGCTTCGCGGCGGCCCTGATGCTCAAGGACCTGCGCCTCGCGCAGGAAGCGGCGCTCTCGTCCGGTGCGACGACGCCGCTCGGCGCAGAGGCCGCGCAGCTCTACGCGCTCTTCGCGGCGGCGGGGCACGAGGGAGACGATTTCTCGGGCATCATCAACTTCATCCGTGGACAGGCGAAGGGCTGATCACCGGAACCGACGCATGAAGCGCCGGTCAACCCACTCCTTCCAGAGCCAGACCCAACGCCCCTCAAAGGCGAGCCGGCGGCCGCGGCCGCCGATGGCGCAACCGTCGCCGGTGCCGATCAGCATCAGATGGTCATGCTGCGGCGTGTAGGCCTCGGGCGGCTCGCCGCGGGCGGCTCGCCTCAGGTTGCGGGCCAGCACCGGCCCCTGCCTCACCGCGAAGACACCGGCCCTGGGCCGGGGATTGACCGTCATGGTGGCGCAGTCGCCGGCGGCGAAGACGGCCCGGTCGTTCAGGACCTGCAGGGTCGGCCCGACGGCCAGGAAGCCCCGCTCGTCCTTGGCGAGGGATGACCCGCGAAAGGCCGGCGGCGGCGCCGCGCCGGTGGAGACGAGGACCGCATCAGCCGGGATGCGGCGGCCGCTCGCGAGCGTGACCCCCTGGGGATCGACGGCCACGGCCGTCTCGTTCTCGTGGAGCACGACCCCGTGGCGCCGGAGAGCCCTTTCGATCCGGCGCCGCAGACCGGGATTGAATTCCGGCGGGGGAGCGGCGCTCACGATCGAGACCTGGAGCCCGCCGCCCGCCGCCTCCCTCACGCGGGAGGAGACCCCGAAGGCCAGGCAGATCCCGGCGGCACCGCCACCGACGATGACGAAGCGGCGCGGGCCGTCCGGCCTTACCGCATCCGCCAGGAGCCGGTCCCATTTGGGCAGGAGATCCCCGATGGGCTTCACGGAAATCGCGTGATCGGCGGCTCCCGCGATGCTGGACAGGTCCGGCGTGATGCCGATGTCGATGGACAGGATTTCGTAAGGCAGCATCTCACCGGTCCGGAGATGGACCCGCTTTGCCTCGGCGTCGAAGCGCACCGCCTCGTCCCTGATCAGCTCCGCGCCGCTCCTCCGGGCAAGCCGCATCAGGTCGATATGCATCTCGTCCCGGCCGTACCGGCCGGCAAGATGGCCCGGCAGCATGCCCGAATAGGGGGTCAGGACGTCCTTCGCCACCAGGGTGAGGCTCACGCCCGCCTCCGGCCGGCGCGCGAAGGCATCCAGGACCAGGACATGGGCATGCCCGCCGCCCACGAGGACGACGCGCTTCCGGGCATGAGGATCGGGATCCGTCATCGGATGTCTTCGGCAGGTACGAGGCTGGCCAAGTGTTGCACGACACCTACAGCTTTTACCCCTTCGGTCCATTACTCTCCTGGCTCAAGAGCATTCAACTGTGGATTGCCGATCCCTACATGGCCCGCTCCACGTCCATCATGGCCAACCCGTCTGCCGATGCCGCGGCGATCCTGCGGCGTGTCGGCTTCGCGACTCTGTTCTTCGCCATCCCGATGAGCGCTCTTTTCGTGCGGCGCGCCGTCGTGATCCTGGCGCCTCTGGCCGTGATCCTGCTCGTGATCGCCGCCGTGCTCGACGGCAGCGTCAGGCATTCGGGACAGAAGCTCGGCGCGGTCGTAGCCTCGGCGGCCGGACTCGCCGGCGGCATCCTGCTGTTCTGGACGGCCCTGTCCCTGATCTGGACCCCCTTCGTGTCGGAGGCATCGGAGCGGCTGCTCAACCTCCTCGCCATGGCCGCGATGGCGGTTGCCGGCTACTTGGCGCTCCCTGACCGGATGCGCTCGGCCAACCTGTACATCCTCCCGGTCGGAGTGGGTCTCGCGGCCCTGACCGGGATGACGATGGCCCTGTGGGGCACCGTCGGCTTCGATCAGGAGGGACAGAGCTTCGAGCGCGGAATGATCGTGCTCGTCCTGTTGCTCTGGCCGGCCCTGACCTGGCTTCATTCCCGCGGCCGCAACCTGGAAGCCTTGGTGCTGGCGCTCGTCGTCTCCCTTGGGGCTCTCTTCACCGACGACGCGCTGGCTCTCCAGGGCTTGGCCGCAGGTGCCCTGGTCTTCGCCCTGACGGCGATCAGCCCGACCTTCGGCTCGCGCCTGACCGCCCTGGCGATGGCGGGCCTCCTGCTCCTCGCGCCCGCCGTCCCGTTCCTCCTGAAGCCGCTCGCCGAGATCGCCCTCGGGGCGAAGGCCCCCTTCGTGACGAGCCTCGAGACGTGGCGCATGGTCGTCCTCCAGGAACCTGTCCGGCTGATCACCGGCCATGGGCTCGAAACCTTCCTGCGCGGACGTGCCTTCGGCCTCGTCCCGCCCGCGGCGCCACAGAGCCTCCTGTTCGAGGTGTGGTACGAGCTCGGCCTCGTCGGCGCGGCCGCAGGCGCCGCCCTGCTGTTCCGATCGGCTCTCGGAGCGGGCGGTCATCGTCCCGTCCTGGGGCCTGGCATCATGGCGGCCTTCGCCACGGCCTTCGCCCTGGGCTGCTTAGGGATCGGCACCGTGCAGGTCTGGTGGTTCACGGCGCTGGTGGTCGTGATACTGGTCTTCGTCGCGGTGGAGCGGGGCCAGTTCCGCACCAAGCGCCCGAAAGCCGTGTTCCGCCCCCTCCGCTGACGCGGATCCGCCGAGCCCGGCTTCCATCAGGTTGACGTAGCGGCATCGCCTCTGCTTCCGTAGGCGCCGAACATCTCGAGAAGGATTCCCATGCCGATCATCAACCGCGTTGCCGACTTCGCCGATGAAATCACCGCCTGGCGCCGGGATTTCCACGAGAACCCGGAGCTGCTCTTCGACGTCCACCGGACGGCCGGAATCGTGGCCGAGAAGCTGAAGGAGTTCGGCTGCGACGAGGTGGTTACGGGTCTCGGGCAGACGGGCGTCGTCGGCGTCATCAAGGGCCGCACGAACGCCTCGGGCAGGGTGATCGGGCTGCGCGCCGACATGGACGCCCTGCCCATCGAGGAGGCGACGGACGTACCCCACAAGTCGAAGGTTCCGGGCAAGATGCATGCCTGCGGCCATGACGGGCACACCGCAATGCTGCTCGGCGCCGCGAAATACCTCGCCGAGACCCGCAACTTCGACGGCACCGCCATCATGATCTTCCAGCCGGCCGAGGAAGGCGGCGGCGGCGGCGACGCCATGGTGAAGGACGGCCTGATGGAGCGTTTCGGCATCCAGGAGGTCTACGGCATGCACAACATGCCGGGCATCCCGCTGGGCCAGTTCGCCATCCGGCCCGGCCCGATGATGGCCGCGGCCGACCGTTTCACCATCGTCATCGAGGGCAAGGGTGGCCACGCGGCGCGGCCCCACGACTGCATCGATCCGGTGGTGATCTCGGCCCATGTCATCACGGCCCTGCAGACCGTCGCATCCCGCAGCGTCGATCCGCTCGAATCCGCCGTGGTGTCGGTGTGCTCCGTCAAGGCCGGCGACGCCTTCAACGTGATCCCGCAGAGAGTGACCCTGCTCGGCACCGTACGCACCCTGTCGGCGGAGGTGCGCGACCTGTGCGAGACACGCATCCGCGCCATCACGGAGAACGTCTGCGCGGCCTTCGGCGCCAAGGTGGAGATCGACTACAGCCGCGGCTACCCGGTCACCTTCAACGACCCGGCCAAGGCCGAGTTCATGGCGCAGGTCGCCCGGGCGGTGGCGGGCGAGGACGGCGTGGACACCACGGTCGCGCCGCTCATGGGAGCCGAGGACTTCTCCTACATGCTGGAGCAGCGTCCGGGCGCCTACATCTTCCTCGGCAATGGCGACACCGCAGGCGTCCACCATCCGGCCTACGACTTTAACGACGAGGCGGCGCCCTACGGCGTCTCTCTCTGGGCGAAGATCGTCGAGACCGGGATGCCGGCTCGCTAGGCACTATCCCGACAGATCAAGGCCGCTGCGCCAGGTATCGCCGGGCGCAGCGGCCTTTTTCATGTCCGTCCCAGGGGACAGACCCGCCCGTTCATTCGTCCGTGTGCTGTAGGGAGAAGGAGAGCGTAGCGAAATAGCTCACCTGGTCCACCTCGGGATTGTCAGGCGTCTGCTTCACATGCGCGACGCCGATCACGTTCAGTCCGTCATTGCGGACGAAAAGTGTGGTCTTGCCGTTGCCGTCGGTCTTGGCGCTCATCGCATGCGAGTCGTTCAGGTAGTCGGTATTGAGTGCAACGCCCGCCAGGGGCTTCCCCTCGGAGAACACCTGAACCGGCAGGTCGTCTCCCATCTTGAGCTGCATCGGATCGACCAGAGGAACGATCTCAAGAGCAAGGCCAGTGGGCCTCAGGGGACCGCCGCGGGACAGAATCGCCGTGGTCGTCTTGATGGAATGGCTTGCCGATTGTGCATCGGGCACATCCCGCTTCGGCTTGTTGACCGACTTCCCGTCAGCCCGCTTGGTCCATACGCCGTTGTCGAGAACGACGGTGAGGACAGTCGAGTCCTGAACAGGCTCCACGAGAACATTCCTCGGCTGCGGGACGATCTTGGCCTCTCGTGCTTCGCCCGAGGCAAGATGCGAGACAGCCGCCTTGATCTTCTGCGGCGCGTACGCCTCGTCGCTGGCCCCGTGGCCATAGACGACGGCTAGATCGCCATGGCGTTGGGCCACCCAGATCCCATGGGCCTGTGCAGCCGACGTCGCGGCAAGGGCGGAGAGAGTAAGTAAAATTCGGAGCAGCATTCGTCCTTGTCCTCCATAAGCTTAGGCTGCCCGTATAGTATACTATACTCAGTCTCGTCAACCGACGCGCTTGCTTCGAGCGGTCAGTGGTTAGGAGGTCGGTCGCCGCTCAGGCGTGGGCGCCATGGTCTGCGCTCATCGCGAGGCTCGAGAAGGGGTATGCGACGGACAGGCCCGCGAAACGGCAGCCGTCGCAGGGTGCTTCAGAACCACGGCACAGGGGTAAAGGACGGGACTGCAGGCGGGGTATTAGTCCTTCATGGACGAAGCGAGCAGCCCCTCAATGTCGATGTAGTGACCGGCCCGATCCCGCTTGGAGGCCAGGTAGCTGACGTTCTCGGGCGTCGGGCGGCCCAGCACCCGGTGGTCGGAGATGACTTCGAGCCCAGCCTTGCGCAGGGCCGCGAGCTTTTCCGGGTTGTTGGTCATGACGCGCACCGCGCTCACGCCGAGCTGCCGGAGCATGCCGGCCGCGAAGTCGAAGCGGCGCTGGTCCGGATCGAAGCCCAGGACCTCGTCCGCGTCGTAGGTGTCGTAGCCCTGCGCCTGCAGCCTGTAGGCGCGGATCTTGTTGGCGATGCCGTTCCCGCGCCCTTCCTGGTCGAGATAGAGCAGAATCCCGCCCTCGTTCTGGGCCATGAAGCCCACGGTGCGGCGCAGCTGGTCGCCGCAATCGCACTTAAGGCTGCCGAAGAGATCGCCGGTGAGGCAGGCGGAATGCAGCCGCACCGTCACGGGCTTCGACAGGTCGGGATTGCCCACGATGACGGCCACCTGGTCCCGCAGGCCCTCGCCGCCGCGGAAGACGACGAATTCGCTCTTCGGCGCCCCTTCGAGGGGCACCGGCGCGCGGCTGACGATCTTCAGGTCCATGGCCTTGGCGCGACGGTAGTCGCGGATGGCCGCCCCGGACACGCGGATCAGCGACGGGTCGATGTCGATGCCGGCCGCGAGCGGGATGACCACCACCGCCGGCAGGACCAGGGACAGGCGGGCGAGTTCGAGCGCCTCCTCGTCGAGGGAGCTGGCCGGCCTGACGGGAGCGTCGATGCGGCCGTCGATCTTGAGCGCGAGGTTCTCGATCCGCGCCTTGTCGATTACCGGAAGGGCCATGGAGGCCGGCTTGTCGCGATCAAGGCCGAGGCGGCGCAGCCGCGCGGGCGGCAGGATGAGGTGCGCATGTCCTGCAGCGACCGTCTCAAGGCGGGTGCACATGGGCTGGTCCAGATCCTCGACGCCGAGCACGAGCGCGCTCGCCTCGGCCCCGTCGATCACGACCGGGCGGGCGCTGCGGAACTCCATGATCGCACGCTCGACCGATGTGGTGGCGGGATCGTCGGACAGGCTCAGAACAAGGCGCATCATCAATCGAACTCAGGCGAACCCGTCTCTTGAGAAGGAACTCGGTTCGTTGCGGAGACCTCGCGGCCCCAAGTCAAGCTTTCGGACGAGAGGCACCTTACCACAGGCGACCCGCGAACCCTAATGACAGAGATGGGGTGTCTGCCATGCTCCATCAACAGGACCGCCCGGAGGCTTACCCAACGGCTCGACCACATGCCGCTACAGGAGTAAGACTCGCCCGTTCGGACCTAAGCCCTTTCTCCCCTGCAGGAAATCTCGACGGTACGCATGCGCCTTCCCCGACTCGCTCTTCTGGCCTTCCTGGGCTTCGCCTCCGGCGCCGCCGCCGCCACCCTCGACGGCTTGGCGGTGGATGTGACCAACACGAGCGAACCCGTGCTCTGCGCGGAAAAGGACAATGTGTCCATCAACTTCGCCTCGCCCGAGGTGCGTCATTTCCGGATCGAGGCGGCCCATCCGGTCTATGCGGGCCAGATGCGCCAGGACAGCTGGGAGCCGGACTGGACCGCCTGCGAGGACATCTCGGCCGAGACCTCGAACCACCCTCACCCGACGATGAAGAATCTCCACGAGAGCGCGGAACTGCGGGTCACGGGCCTGTCCTACACCCATTTCTGGCGCCCGAGCGACGTCACGGTCCGGATCGGAAACCGGGCAGAGAAGAACATCCACATGATGCAGGTCCTCAAGCGCCGCGAGGGCCGCGAGGACGAGGTGCTCGTCCTCTACCCGGCCGACGGCTACTGGCGGATCAAGCCCCTGCCGCCCTCGCATCTCGGCTGGAGCGCCTACGGGTCCTCGTTCCTGGTCGGCCCGGTGACGGTGGAGCAGAGGCCGATCGTGGACTTGAAGGAGGTGGCCTTCGACCCCGCCGCCATGACCTTCACCCTGACCTTCGTGGCGGGCGGCACGGCCACGGTGGCGCTCAAGGATCTCACCGAGGAGCGGCTGACCCTGGACGTCGCCTTCGACCGGGCGATCGAGGGCAAGCCCTTCGCGGCCCTGCGCTCCATGTACGTGACGGAGTTCAATGCCGATGTGGCACGCGTCGCAGCCCGGGAGGAGAACGCCCGTGCCTGGCGGGAGGAGCCGATCATGGCCTTCCGCGGCGCCCGGGCGACGGATGTGTGGATGGGGCGTCTCGTGCCCTCGCGCCACAACACCAGCGCCCCCGACATGATGTTCAATCGTTTCCGCGCAGCGCCGGCTTCTTCGAACTGACGACGTTCCCCAGGGCGATGACCAAGCGGCCGTCGATCAGGACGAGGCCCATGCCGATCAGCGCCATCCCGGCCAGGTGCCTGGGCTCCAGCGTCTCCCCCAGCACGAGCGCGCCGAGCAGGATGGCGCTGACCGGGATGAGGAAGGTCACGAGGCCCACATTGGTGGCCCCGGCCCGGGCCAGCAGGCGGAAGAAGAGCACATAGGCGAAGGCGGTCGACACGAGGGCGAGCGCCACCAGGGCGGCGACCACGCTTCCGCTCGGCATCGGCAGGGTCCAGGGCCGGTCGACCAGGAGGGCGAGCGGCAGGAGAATTGCGCTGGACGCGGTCACCTGCCCGGCGGCGGTGGCGAGCGGCGCGATCCCCATGGCCTTGAAGCGCCGCCCGTACACCCCGGAGAACGCATAGGACAGGGCTGCCGCCAGCACCGCCAGCTGCGCCGGGATGCTCACGTTCCAGGATTGCAGGGCCGCGGCCCCGATCATCACCGCGACCCCGAGGAAGCCCACCAGAACCCCGGCGAATCGCTGCCTCGTCAGACGCTCGTCCACCGTCAGCCAATGGGCGACCAGAACCGTGAAGAGCGGGGTCGTGGCGTTGAGGATCGAGGCAAGGCCGCTGGCAATGTGACTCTGGCCCCAGACGATCAGCGTGAAGGGAATCACGTTGTTGAGCATGCCCATGCCCAGGAAGGCGGCCCAGACGCGCCGCTCCCGCGGCAGCGGCACGCCCATGGCCGCGAGGATCAGCCGCAGGGCGGCGGCCGCCATGGCGACCCTGAACGCCACGATGGTCAAGGGCGGCAATTCCCGCACGGCGATGCCGACGAACAGGAAGGATCCGCCCCAGACGACGGACAAGATCCCGAGCAGAGCCCAGTCCGAAGGCGTCATGGTTGTCCGAATCGAGGAGGTCGTCATGGCGCTGTTCCGTATGTGGCGAACAGCCTATGGCACAGGATCCACCCTCTTCCGACCCGTTTCCTGTGCCTTGCCGCTCAACGGTCTGCATTCCGGATCCTGTCGCAGATCGACAAGGTTACCGAATTCTTCACAGGAGAAAATTGTTGAAATCCATGGATACGACTCGTGCCCGCGGCTCGCGGGGCCTATGACTAAGGCTCCTTTGAAAGGATTGATTTACGAAGATCTTTGCTTTCAGGGTCGTTTTACTTCCCGTTCACGGCTTCAGGGCAGGTTGACGCCATGACGAGTTCATCAAATGCCGTGACAGCCATGGGCCTGCACATCTCTCACGAACGTTCGTCCCTGACGGACAGGTCTTACGAGCGGCCGCGGTCGACAGGAAAATCCAGTTTCCGTGTCATGCCGCATCCGCCCAGGCCGGCGCGGAACCACAGCTTCATCTTCGGGCGCTCCGAATCGCGGATCCGCCCCCTGCTGAACCAGGAGGAGCGCGACCGCCTCCACTGCTGGGCCATGGTCGTAGCCCTGGCCTCGTCGGCCGCCGGGACGACACTCCTGCTCACGACGATCCTGCCTTAAAGAGCACCGCCCCGCCGCCATGGAAGGGCCCGGACCTGTCCGGGCTTTCGTTTTTGGAGACCTCCCGGCAACGGGACCGCTCCTCACCGGAGCGGCCAGAACACCATGATGAGCGGAATGCCGATCACCACGACCAGGATCGAGAGCGGCAGGCCGAGGCGCCAGTAGTCGCCGAAGCGGTATCCGCCCGGTCCCATGACCAGCGTGTTGCACTGGTGGCCGATAGGCGTGAGGAAATCGCAGGCGGCGCCGATCGCCACCGCCATCAGGAAAGCGTCGGGCCTGAAGCCGAGCTGCGCAGCGAAGCTCGCCGCGATGGGCGCCATCACCAGCACCGTCGCCGCATTGTTGAGGAACGGCGTCACCGCCATGGCGGCCACCATGATGAGGACGAGTGCGCCGGTCGGCGGCAGCATGTTCGCCACGGAGGATAGCCATGCGGCGATAAGATCGGTCCCGCCCGTGGTGCGGATCGCCTCGCTGACGGGGATGAGGGCGCCCAGCATGACAAGGATCGGCCAGTCGATGTTCTCGTAGGCCTCACGCAAGGTGAGGGAACCGAACAGGACCAGCAGCACCCCGGCTCCGAAGAACGCGATGGCCACAGGCAGGAGGTTGAAGGCCACGAGCACCATCGCGCCTCCCAGGATCAGGATGGGCAGCAGGCTCCTGCGGGCGCTGCCGAGGCGAATGTCGCGCTCTGCCAGGGGCAGGCAGCCGAGCTCCTTCAGGGTATCCGGAAGCCTGCTGAGATTGCCCTGGAGCACGACCACGTCGCCGGGGCGCAGATCGATGGTGCGCAGGCGCTCGGTGAAGCGCTGGCCGCTGCGGCTGACGGCGATCAGGTTCACGTGGAAGCGCTCGTAGAGGGCGATCCTTTCTGCGGAAACCCCGGTCAGCACGGAGTTCGGCCCGATCACCGCCTCGATCACGCCGATCTCGTCCGTCGCCTCGTCGGCCAGGGGCTGGCGATGCTCGCGGGCGAGCTTCAGGCCCGCCCGGGCGACGGTGCTCTCCAGGGCATCCGGCTCCCCTTCCAGCATGAGCAGGTCGTTCTCGCGGATCGTCGCATCAGGCAGCGGGCTGGAGCTGCGGGTCTCGTTGCGGATAATGGCCGCGACCTTCACCTCGTCGTTCGCCATCCGGCGCAGGTCCGCAACGGTCTGCCCAATGATGTCCGAATCGGGAACGACGCGCGCCTCGGTGATGTAATTCTTGATGTTGAGCGCCTCGTCGAGGGAGGCGACACCCTTGCGCCCCTGCGGCAGGAGACGGTAGCCGAAGGCCAGGAACACGACCCCCGCCACGGCGATGCCGGCGCCGACGGGCGCGAAGTCGAACATGCGGAACGGCTCGCCGAGAATTTCACCCCTCACCCGCGACACGATGATGTTGGGCGATGTGCCGACCAGCGTCACGATGCCTCCCAGAAGAGACCCGAAGGCCATCGGCATGAGGAAGCTCGACGGCGAGGTGTTCGTGCGCCGCGCAATCTGGAAGGCGACCGGGATCATCATCGCGAGCGCCCCGATGTTCTTCACGAAGGCGGACAGCACCGTCACCACGCCGACGAGTACCACGATCTGGATCTGGGTCGTGCGCAGGTAAGGCGCCAGCCGGTTCAAGCCGGCCTCGAGCACGCCCGACTTGGAAACGGCGGCACTGACGAGGAGCGCGCTCGCCACGATGATCACGATGTCATCGCTGAAGCCCGAGAAAGCCGCGTCGGCCGGCACGATGCCCGCGAGAACCGCGACGAGCAGGGCGAGGGCCGCGACGACGTCGTAGCGGAACCGTCCCCACACGAAGAGCGCCATCATCCCGGCGACGACGGCGAAGGCGATCATTTGCTGATGGGTCATGGAGGTGCGCGAAGAGAGGAACCAGATCTCTAACGCCCAGCCCCCGTCTTTGTGCCGTCAGGCCTACTGGCCCAGAACGAGTGCCCAGTAGCGCCCATAGCCGCCTTTGGCGTCCGCGCGGGCCAGCCCGATGCGCCGCGCCTCCGGCATGAGCAGGTTGCTGTTGTGGCCGGGCGAGGCCTTCCAGCGGTTGACCGCCCCGTCGACGGACGAGGAGCCTGCGGACAGGTTCTCGGCCGCGTAGCCCATGATGCCGAACTTCTCCATGCGGCTGAGGAAGCTGCCGTGGCTGAGCTTGCCGGCCGCGGCCACGACCCGGGCCTGATATTCCGCCGCCTCGTTCAGGCGCGGATCGACCGTGACCGGGCTCAGGCCCTTGGACACCCGATAGGCGGAAATCAGGGACGCCGCCTGCGCGGCCTCGCTCGTCGAGCTCGAAAGCACGGGATGAGACTGCGTGAGCGAGGCGTCGCCGGCGCATCCCGCAAGCGCCAGGGCGGCCAGGACACAGAACGATACGGCCTTCATCGAAATCCCCTTGAGGCGGCGTTCGTCGCCGCTCCTCTTGAAAAAAATGCCTATGGCGGTCATGTGCAGGAAATATGGCCGCCCGATCCGACGCCGCTGCATGCCATGCCGCCGGCCAAGGGTCCAGAACCCTCCCAGAGCCCCTTCCGCGTCAGCCGACCGCATGTCAGCATCTCCGCCCTCCCATCACGTTGCCGTCATCGGCGGCGGTCCCGCCGGCCTGATCGCAGCGGAAGTCCTCGGGCAGTCGGGCGTGCCGGTCACCGTCTACGACCGTATGCACTCGGTCGGCCGCAAGTTCCTCATGGCTGGACGCGGCGGCCTGAACCTGACGCACAGCGAAGATTTCGAGCACTTCGTCCGGCGCTATGGGGAGGCGGAGCCGCGCCTGCGGCCCCTTCTTGAAGCCTTTCGCCCAGAGGACCTGCGCGCATGGTGCGAAGGCCTGGGACAGGACACCTTCGTGGGAACGAGCGGCCGGGTGTTTCCCAAGGCGTTCAAGGCCTCGCCTCTCCTGCGAGCCTGGCTCGCCCGCCTCGAGGGCCTCGGCGTCCGCTTCGCCCTCCGCCATCGGTGGCAGGGCTGGGACGAAGCGGGGGACCTCCTCTTCGCCGATCCGGCCGGGCAGACGCTCCGGGTGAAGCCCGACGCGACCCTGCTGGCGCTCGGCGGCGCAAGCTGGCCGCGCCTCGGCTCGGACGGGGCCTGGACCTCGGCGCTCACCGAGCGCGGCATTGCCATCGCGCCCTTGCGCCCGTCCAATATGGGCTTCGTCGTACCCTGGTCCGACCACATGCGCTCGCGGTTCGAGGGCGAGCCCCTGAAGCGCGTCGCCCTAACCGTCGGGGATGTGACGGTTAGGGGCGAGGCCGTCATCACCGCCGACGGGATAGAGGGCGGCGCGGTCTATGCCCAGTCCGGAAGGCTACGGGACGCCATCGAACGGGAAGGCCGAGCGACGCTCTTGATCGACCTGCGCCCCGACCTTTCCGTTGCGGCATTGACGACGCGGTTGGAAGCGCCACGGAAGGGACAATCGGCCTCCACCTTCCTGCGAAAGGCGGCCGGGCTCTCGCCCGTCGGCATCGCCATCTTGCGCGAATCGGCCTCTCCCCTGCCTGCGGCCGCGGAGGATCTCGCCCGCCTCATCAAGGCGGCGCCTCTCGTCCTGACCGGGATGAAATCCCTTGAAAGAGCCATTTCGAGCGCCGGCGGCGTTCCTTTTTCGGAGGTGGACGAACACCTGATGCTGCGCCGGCTGCCCGGGGTTTTCGTCGCAGGCGAGATGCTGGACTGGGAGGCGCCCACCGGCGGCTACCTTCTCCAGGCGACCTTCGCTACCGGGGTCGCGGCCGCGCGGGGCATCCTGTCCTGGCTCGGGATTCCCGATGCCGCATTGACGCGGAGTCTCTCCTCGGCCACACGGCAGCCGTGACCGACCCACGCAAGATTCTCCACGACGTCTTCGGCTTCCCCTCCTTCCGCGAAGGACAGGAGGAGATCGTGCGCGCGGTTCTGGCCGGCGAGGACGTGCTCGCCGTCATGCCGACGGGCGCCGGCAAGTCCCTCTGCTATCAGTTGCCGAGCCTGGTGCGGAACGGCCTCACCGTCGTGGTTTCGCCCCTGATCGCCCTCATGCGCGACCAGGTGGAGGCCCTGCGCCATTTCGGCATAGAGGCCGGCAGCCTCAACTCCGCCAACGACCCGTCCGAGAACCGGCGCGTGGCCGACGCGGTCCGCGAGGGCCGGATGCGTCTGCTCTACGCCTCGCCGGAGCGACTCGCCAATACGGGCACGACCGAGTGGCTGGCGCGCTCGGGCGTCGATCTGCTCGCCATCGACGAGGCCCACTGCGTCTCGCAATGGGGGCACGACTTCCGGCCCGAATACGCGCTTCTCGGCGAGGTGCGCCGCCGCCTCGGCGGCGTACAGACCATCGCGCTCACCGCCACGGCCGATGTCGCGACGCGCGGCGACATCATGCACCGCCTCTTCGAGAGCGAGCCGCGCATCTTCATCCACGGCTTCGACCGGCCGAACCTGCGCCTCGCCATGCAGGCGAAGGAGCATTCCAGGCGCCAGCTCTTCTCCTTCCTCGACAAGCACCGGCACGAGAGCGGCATCGTCTATTGCTCGTCCCGCGACGCCACGGAGCGGCTTTCGGATTCGCTCAACCAGGCGGGCTACCGCGCCCTTCCCTATCACGCCGGCATGGCGCAGGCAGACCGGGCCAAGAACCAGGACATCTTCCTGCAGGAAGACGGGGTCGTGATGGTGGCGACCGTCGCCTTCGGCATGGGAATCGACAAGCCGGACGTGCGCTTCGTCGCCCATGCGGCCCTGCCGAAATCCATCGAGGCCTATTACCAGGAGATCGGCCGCGCCGGCCGTGACGGCGCGCCCGCCGACACGCTCACCCTCTACGGCCTTGACGACATGCGCCTGCGCCGCCTGCAGATCGAGGACAGCGACGCCTCGGACGAGCAGAAGCGCGTGGAGCGCCAGCGCCTCAACGCGCTGGTCGCGCTCTGCGAAGCGCCGCGTTGCCGCCGTCAGACGCTGCTGGCCTATTTCGGCGAGACGACGGAGCCCTGCGGCAATTGCGACCTGTGCATCGATGGCGTCATGTCCTTCGACGGCACCATCGAGGCGCAGAAGCTTCTCTCGGCCATCGTGCGCACCGGCGAGCGCTTCGGTACCGAGCACCTCATCAGCATCCTGGTAGGCGAGCACACGGATTCGATCAGCCGCTTCGGCCACGACAGGCTCAAGACCTTCGGGGTCGGCAGCGACCGCTCCAAGACCGAGTGGCGCTCTCTGCTGCGGCAGATCTATGCGGCGGGATTGGTGGGGCTCGAACTCGCGGAGTACGGGCGCTGGACCATCACCGACCGTGGCGTGGCGGTGCTGAAGGGCCAGGAGCGGATCGAGCTCCGCTCGGACGTGCTGATGAAGCCGAGCGAGCGCCGCCGCCGTCGCTCGCGGATGGAGGCCGAGTCCGCCGTGCCGGGAGACGACCCGCTGCTACTCGACCTCAAGGCCCTGCGCACACGCCTCGCCAAGGAAGAGGGTGTGCCGGCCTACGTGATCTTCTCCGACCGCAGCCTGATCGACATGGCGGCGAAGAAGCCCACCACCGTGCGCGCCTTTGGTGAAATCCACGGCGTGGGACAAGCCAAGCTTGAACGCTACGCGGAGGCGTTCCTGGAAGTGGTGAAGCGGCACGCAGCTTAAGCTGCCCGCTTCGCCTCGCCTGACGCGACCTCCACCCATTGCCCCGAATGCGCACTGCGCGCGATGGCATCCACGGTGCGCTCGATGCGGATGCCGTCCTCGAACTCGATCAGCGTCGCGGCCTCGCCTTGGATGCGGCCGATGAGCTGGCGGCACTCGACAATCTTCAGTTCGTTGAAGCCAAGGCCGTGGCCGGGTGCTGGAATGAATTTGTCGTAAGGCGGATGCTGAGGACCAGTGAGTATGGTGCGGAAGCCTTGCGTCTCCCTGGCACCGTCGGCCGTGTAGAGCTGCACCTCGTTCATGCGCTCCTGGTCGTACACGATGGTCCCCTTCGAGCCGAAGAGCTGTACGAAGATGCGGCCTTTGCGGCCCCAGGCGGAGCGGTTGAGGGCGATCACGCCGGATGCGCCGTTCTCCAGCTCGATCAGCGTCGTGGCGATGTCGTAGGTCTCGACCGCGCGCCGGCCGCCCTCGCGCAAGGGGCGGTCCGCGTAGGGCTTCGCCATGTGGCCGCAGACGCGGCGCACGCCGCCGAACAGGGTCCAGATCAGGCTCAAGGCATGTACGCCGAAATCATCGAGGGCGCCGTGGCCGGAGGTCGCTTCGCTCTTCCAGTAGAACAGCTCCTCCGGGTCGGCCATGAAGTCCTCGTCCATTTCGAGGCGGACGTGGTTGACGTCCCCGATGCGCTCCTCGTCGAGGAGGCGGCGGATCAGGCGGACGACCGGGTTCTGGATGTAGTTGTAGCCTAACGCCGCGACCTTGCCGGAGGCGCGGGCGGCGGCGAGCATCCGCTCCGCATCGGCGAGCCGCGTCGCCATGGGCTTCTCGCACCAAACGTGCTTGCCGGCCTCCAGCGCCGAGATCGCCATATCCGGATGGAAGGCGTTAGGCGTGGTGATGGAGACCACATCCACCGCCGGATCCGTCACGAGGGAGCGCCAGTCGCCGGTCGCCCGCGCGAAGCCGAGCTCGCGCGCCTTCTTCTCCGCCAGTTCCTGCGAGGACTCCGCCAGCACCGCGAGACGCGGCCGCTCCACGTCGCCGAAGACCGGCGCCACCGCGTTCCAGGCCAGCGCGTGGCACTTGCCCATATAGCCCGTGCCGATGAGGCCGACGCCGAGTGAAACCATCGCCTTGTCCTTAAACCATGCCGCCGAGATCGGCCGACACCGCCTGCAGTTCCTTGCCGCCAGCCATGAGGTTCTGCAGTTCCTCGATCCGGATTTCGGACTTGGTGTAGGTGCCGAGCGTCTTTCCGCGGTTGAGCACGGTGAAGCGGTCGCCTACCGCATAGGCATGACGCACGTTGTGCGTGATGAAGATGACCCCGAGGCCCTTCTGCCGGACCTGATGGATGTATTTCAGCACCATCGAGGTCTGGGCCACGCCCAGCGCCGAGGTCGGCTCGTCGAGGATCAGCACCTTGGCGCCGAAATAGACCGCGCGGGCAATGGCCACGCATTGCCGCTCGCCGCCCGAAAGGGTGCCGACCGCCTGATGCGGATCGCGCACGTCGATGCCGATCTTACGCATCTCCTCTCGCGTGACCGCGTCGCAATGGTCGAAATCCACGAAACGGAACGGCCACACGCCCTTCACGGGCTCGCGCCCCATGAAGAAGTTTCGGGTGACCGACATGAGCGGGATCATGGCGAGGTCCTGGTAAACCGTCGCGATGCCGGCGTCCAACGCGTCGCGGGGGCTCTGGAAGGTGACGTGCTGGCCTTCGACCAGGAACTCGCCGCTGGTCGGCCGGTGCACGCCGGCGAGCGTCTTGATGAGCGTCGACTTGCCGGCTCCGTTGTCGCCGAGCAGGCACATCACCTCGCCGCGATTGACGGTGAGCGATACGCCGGAGAGCGCGATCACCGAGCCGAAATGCTTCACGAGGTTGCGGACATCGATGAGAGGAGCATCCGTGGCCATCAGCGCTCTCCCGTCACCTTGCGGCGGATGAAGTTGTTGAACAGCACCGCGAGCAGCAGCATGGCACCCAGGAAGACCTGGAACCAATCCGAGTCGAAGCGCGTGTAGGTGAGGCCGATGGACACCATGCCGAAGATGATGGCCCCGAAGAACGCCCCGATGGCGGAGCCGTAGCCGCCGGTGAGCAGGCAGCCGCCGATCACCGCCGCGATGATGGCCTCGAACTCCTTCTGGAAGCCGCGCCGTGCATCGGTCGAGCCGGCATCGAGCACGGTGAGTATCGCCACCAGGGCCGCCGCGCAGGCGGTCAGCATGAAGAGCCCGGTCTTCACCCGGTCGACCGGCACGCCGGAATTGCGCGCCGCATTGGCGTCGCCGCCCGCCGCGAAGATCCAGTTGCCGGCCCTTGTGCGCAGCAGAAGCCAAGTGGCGGCGAGCGCGAAGCCGATGAACCAGACGATGGAGACCGGAACGCCCGTCACCGTCGGCTGGCCGTTCGGGAACTTGGCGATGATGTCCTGCGCCGCCAGCCACGAGAACACGCCCTCGAAGGCGACGCCCGAGAACAGATCGCGAATCAGGCCCTCTCCCGCCTGGTCGCCGATGCCGCGCATCTGGGTCGATCCGCCGGTCGCCCACTTCAGTCCGACGAGCGAGAGTCCACGCAGGATGAACAGGAAGGCGAGCGTGACGATGAAGGACGGAAGTCTCGTGCGGATCACGATCTGTCCGTTCAGGCCGCCGAGCACGGCCGCCACCACGAAGGTCGCCACGATGGCAAACAGCAACGGCCAGCCGCTGAGCGTGATGAACGCGCCGAACACGAGACCGGTGAAAGCCACCATGGAACCGATCGAGAGATCGAACTCGCCTCCGATCATCAGCAAGGCCGCCGCGATGGCCAGAATGCCGAGCTGCGCCGCGGGCGACAGGATGTTCATGATCCCCGCCAGGGTGAACATCGAGGCATCGGCGGTGGAGAGAAAGAAGATCGCGACCAGGACCAGCCCGGCCAAGGCGCCGAGCTCGGGGCGCCGCATGATCTTGGTGACGAGGGAGACCTCGCGCAGACGCTCATCCTGAGGTCTTTCGACAGCCGGAGCCGGAGACAGATCTGCGGTCGGCTGGGTGGTGTCCGCCATTGGAGCCTCCCTAACGAATCCCTGAAAAAGTGAAGCCCGCGGTCGAAACGACCGCGGGCTCCAGCAACGATCAGCGAATGCCCTTGGCGGACAGATCGATCACTTGGGCAGCCTTTTCCTTCGTGACCAGGTTCGGGCCAGAGGCCACGTCACCGCCGGGCATGAGGCCGTACTTGGCGTAATTGGCCAGGAACACCACGGGCAGATAGCCCTGCAGGTATTGCTGCTGGTCGATGGCAAAGACGGCCTCACCATTCGCCACCGACTTGAGGAAGCCGGCCGACATGTCGAACGTGGCGACGCGGATGGCGCCCGTCTTGCCGGCCTCCTTCACGGCCGCCACCGACGGCTCGCCCGCCGTGCCGGCGCCGAGCGCCAGGATCGTATCGATGGAGCTGTCCGCCGCAACCGCCGCCTTCACCTTGGCGCGCACATCCGCCGGATCGTTCGTAACCGGCAGAACCGTCACCTTGCCGCCGAACCCTTCCGTGAAGCCCTTGCAGCGCAGGTCGAGGGACACGTTGCCGACCTCCTGGTTGACGCAAAGGCCGACCTTGCCGCCCATCTCCTTGAGCTTGGCGCCGGCGATGCGCCCGGCCTCGACCTCGTCCTGGCCCACATGTAGCAGCGCGCCGAGCTTCTTCGAGACGTCGGAGCCGGAGTTCATGGAGATGACCGGAATGCCGGCCGCCACGGCCTTCTGGATCGACGGGCCGAGCGCCGATGCATCGGGGATCGAGACGATCAGGCCGGCCGGCTTCTGGTTTACGGCCGCGTCGATGAGCTGGCTCATGGCGACCATGTCGAAGGTCTCGGGCGCCCGGTAGTCGACCTGAACCTTCATGTCCTGGCCGCCTGCCGCCACGCCGTTCTTCACCACCGACCAGAACGGGTCGTTGGCTTGGCCGTGGCTGACCACGATGATGCGGGAATTCTGCTGCGCCGCGGCGGGAGCCACGGCCGCCAGGGTGAGGGCTGCCGCAGCAGCCAGTCCTGTGACGAACGACTTCATTTGCTTTCCTCCCAACTGGGTCTTCTCTCTCGAGCATCGCCCCGGATGCCCGGTCGCGACGAACGCTGCGGCCTGTCGGGGCCGCGCGATGGAGTTCGGCAGAAGGGAAAACAAATGATTCGAGGCTGAACCATTGGCGTTATAGCGTTTCCTCTGCCAGTCCAGCTCACCCGAAACGGAACGGCTGGACCTTTTGCTCATATGTTTAGAATTTTTATTCCATTTTTTCGCGATCGGTGTCAAGCTCCGTCCATCCTGTGAGATAGGGCGCTTGGAGACTGGAACGGGGATGGGGGACGGCTCGGAATCGGCATCGGATGTCACGCCCGAGGATTACGAGGGCCTGCGGGCGCTCCTGCTCAGCCGCCGGGACGCGATGCCGAAGCGGCTGAAACAGCTCGCGGCCTTCGCCCTCGAACATCCGGAAGAGGTGGCCTTCGGGACGGTCGCCGGCATCGCCGAGCATGCCGGGGTGCAGCCCTCCACCCTCGTGCGCTTTGCCAAGAGCCTCGGCTACGAGGGCTTCTCACACCTGCAGCAGATCTTCCGCGACCGCCTGCGGGAGCGGTTTCCCGACTACCGCGAGCGCCTGCGCGTCCTGCGCAGCGCCGAGGGCCATCACGATCACGCGATCTCCCTCCTCGATGGCTTCGCGGACGCGGCGACGGTCTCCATCAGGCGGATGCGCGAATCGGTGCGCCCGGAGGAGTTTTCCCGCGCCATCGAGACCCTGGCGAAGGCCGACACGATCTACCTTCTCGGCGCGCGACGGGTCTTCCCGGTCTCGGCCTATTGCGCCTATGCGTTCGGCAAGCTCGGCATTCGCGCCATCCTGATCGACCACATCGCCCAGCTCGGGCCGGAGCAGCTGGCGACCGCGACGGAGCGCGACGCGGTTCTGGCCATCAGCTTCACGCCGTATTCGCCCGTCACCGCCGATCTCGCGGCCGGAGCGGCACGGCGCAACATCCCGGTCGTTGCGATCACCGATTCGGCCTTCAGCCCGCTGGTCACGAGCGCCGACGTCTGGCTCGAAGTGGCGGAGGCGGATTTCGGCGCCTTCCGGTCCCTGTCCGCCTCCTTCGCGCTCGCCATGGCGCTCGCCGTCGGCACGGCGGAGAAGCGGGCGGAGGCCTGAGAGGGAAAGGAAAGGGCCGGGACGAGCCCGGCCTCACAGAGCTATCCGGTAACTCAGAGTTTCACCGGCTTGCCGGTCTGCGCCGACTCGGTCGCCGCGTCAGCGAGACGCTGCGCCATCAGGCCGTCATGGCCGGTCGGGTCGCAGGCGGTGCCGGTCTTGATCGCCTTGAGGAAGGCATCGAGCTCGGCCCG
>DASQMJ010000037.1:0-16634 GCA_035645535.1 Microvirga sp.
AGGACCTCACCGACAACGTGAACGCCATGGCGGGCAACCTGACGGGTCAGGTCCGGAACATCGCCGAGGTGACCACGGCGGTGGCGTCGGGCGATCTTTCCAAGAAGATCACCGTGGACGTGAAAGGCGAGATCCTCGAGCTCAAGAACACGATCAACACGATGGTGGAGCAGCTGAACGGCTTCGCCTCCGAGGTGACCCGCGTGGCGCGCGAGGTGGGCACGGAAGGCAAGCTCGGCGGGCAGGCGCAGGTGCCCGGAGTCGCCGGCACCTGGGCCGACCTCACCGACAACGTGAACCTCATGGCCGCGAACCTCACCGGCCAGGTGCGCGGCATCGCCGAGGTCGTGACTGGGGTCGCCGAGGGCAACCTGACCCGCAAGCTGACGGTGGAGGCGAAGGGCGAGATCGCCGCCTTGGCCGACACCATCAACAGCATGATCGAGACCCTTGCCACCTTCGCCGATCAGGTGACGAACGTGGCCCGCGAGGTTGGGATCGAGGGCAAACTCGGAGGGCAAGCCCGGGTGCCGGGTGCCGCCGGCCTCTGGCGCGACCTTACCGACAATGTGAACATGATGGCCGCGAACCTGACCGGCCAGGTCCGTAACATCGCCGAGGTGACCACGGCCGTCGCCAACGGTGATCTCTCCAAGAAGATCACCGTCGATGTGAAGGGTGAGATGCTGGAGCTGAAGAACACCATCAACACCATGGTGGACCAGCTCAACTCCTTCGCGTCCGAGGTGACCCGCGTCGCGAAGGAAGTCGGCTCTGAAGGAAAGCTCGGCGGGCAGGCGCGCGTGGAAGGCGTCGGCGGCACCTGGAAGGACCTCACCGACAATGTGAACATGATGGCCGCCAATCTGACCGGCCAGGTGCGCAACATCGCCGAGGTGACGACGGCGGTGGCGAACGGTGACCTGTCGAAGAAGATCACCGTCGACGTGAAGGGCGAACTCTTGGAGCTGAAGTCCACCATCAACACCATGGTGGACCAGCTCAACTCCTTCGCGTCCGAGGTGACCCGTGTGGCCCGCGAGGTAGGCACCGAAGGCAAGCTCGGAGGTCAGGCGCAGGTGAAAGGCGTCGGCGGCGTCTGGAAGGGTTTGACTGACAACGTGAACTCGATGGCCGCGAACCTGACCGGCCAGGTGCGTAACATCGCCGAGGTGACCACGGCGGTGGCGAACGGCGACCTCTCCAAGAAGATCACCGTCGACGTCAAGGGCGAGCTCTTGGAGCTGAAGAACACCATCAACACCATGGTGGACCAGCTCAACTCCTTCGCGTCCGAGGTGACCCGCGTCGCGAAGGAAGTCGGCTCTGAAGGCAAGCTCGGCGGCCAAGCCCAGGTGAAGGGCGTCGGCGGCACCTGGAAGGACCTCACCGACAATGTGAACCTCATGGCTGCTAACCTCACCGGTCAGGTGCGCGGCATCGCCGAGGTTGTGACGGCAGTCGCCACCGGTGACCTGTCGAAGAAGATCACGGTCGTGGTCGAAGGCGAGATGCTGGAGCTGAAATCGACCATCAACACCATGGTGGACCAGCTCAACTCCTTCGCGTCCGAGGTGACCCGTGTGGCCCGCGAGGTGGGTTCGGAAGGCAAGCTCGGCGGCCAGGCCCAGGTCAAGGGCGTCGGCGGCACGTGGAAGGACCTGACCGACAACGTGAACATGATGGCCGCCAACCTGACGGGTCAGGTGCGTAACATCGCCGACGTAACCACGGCGGTGGCGAATGGCAATCTGTCGAAGAAGATCACGGTCGACGTCAAAGGCGAGATGCTGGAGCTGAAGAACACCATCAACACCATGGTGGACCAGCTCAACTCCTTCGCGTCCGAGGTGACCCGCGTGGCCAAGGAGGTGGGCACCGAAGGCAAGCTGGGGGGGCAGGCGCGCGTGGAAGGCGTGTCGGGCCTGTGGCGTGACCTCACCGACAACGTGAACCAGCTCGCGGCCAACCTCACCAACCAGGTGCGCGCCATCGCGGAGGTTGCCACCGCGGTGACTCGCGGCGACCTGACCCGTTCGATCACCGCAGAGGCGCTCGGCGAGCTCGCGGCCCTGAAGGACAACATCAACGAGATGATCCGCAACCTGCGCGATACGACGCAGAAGAATGCGGAGCAGGACTGGCTCAAGACCAACCTCGCCAAGTTCACCCGCATGCTGCAGGGAGAGCGCGACCTCGGGATGGTCTCGAACCTGATCCTGTCAGAGATCGCGCCCCTGGTGAACGCGCAGCGCGGCGTGTTCTACACGGTGAACGCGGATGCCGGCGAGCCCATTCTGGAGTTGACGGCCTCCTATGCTCATACGGAGCGCAAGAACCTCGCCAACAGGTTCCGTCTCCGCGAAGGTCTCGTGGGCCAAGTGGCCTACGAGAAGAAGCGCATCCTGCTGACGCAGGTCCCCGGCGACTACGTTCCGATCAGCTCGGCCCTCGGCGAGGCGCCGCCGCTCAATGTCATCGTGCTGCCGGTCCTGTTCGAGCAGGAGGTGAAGGCGGTGATCGAGCTCGCTTCCTTCAGCCGTTTCAGCGAGACCCATCAGTCCTTCCTCGACCAGCTGACCGAGTCGATCGGCATCGTGCTCAACACGATCGCCGCCAACATGCGCACGGAGGGACTGCTTAAGCAGTCGCAGCTCCTCACTGCGGAACTCCAAAGCCAGCAGGAGGAGCTCAAGAAGACCAACGACCGTCTGGAACAACAAGCGGCGACACTGCGTCAATCCGAGGAGCTTCTGCGCCAGCAGCAGGACGCCCTGCGACAGACCAACGAGGAGCTGGAGGAGAAGGCGCGGCTCCTCGAAATCCAGAAGAAGGAGGTTGAGGCCAAGAACCTCGAGGTTTCGCACGCGAAGTCGGCCCTGGAGGACAAGGCCGAGCAGCTCTCCCTCACGTCGCGCTACAAGTCCCAGTTCCTGGCCAACATGAGTCACGAGCTGCGCACGCCTCTGAACAGCCTGCTGATCCTGTCGAAGCTGCTCGTCGAGAACCCGGACGGCAACCTCACCGACAAGCAGCGCGAGTTTGCAAAGACGATCCACGCGGCGGGATCAGACCTTTTGGCCCTCATCAACGACATTCTCGATCTCTCGAAGATCGAGTCGGGCACGGTCAGCCTCGAACTCACCAACGTGAGCTTCAAGGAACTCGTCGACCATATGGACCGCACGTTTCGGCAGGTGGCTGTCGAGAACCAGCTCGATTTCAATATCGAGCTCGATCCTCAGCTCCCGCCAACAATTCGCACGGACTCCAAGCGGTTGCAGCAGGTGCTCCGCAACCTGCTCTCGAACGCCTTCAAGTTCACGGAGAGGGGAGGCGTGACCCTGAAGATTGGCTCGGCCGAAGGATCGCCTCTCAGGGCCGGAAGCGACTGGATCGCCCTGTCGGTCTCGGACACAGGGATCGGAATACCGGAGGACAAGCAACGCATCATCTTCGAGGCGTTCCAGCAGGCGGATGGCACCACGAGCCGCCGTTACGGCGGCACGGGCCTCGGCCTTTCCATCAGCCGTGAAATTGCGCGGCTGCTGGGCGGCGAGATCGTCCTTTCCAGCGAGCCCGGCAAGGGCTCGACCTTCACCCTGTTCCTGCCGCTCCAGGCGCCGGTGGGGAACGAGATCGATTCTCGAATGGGCAGTGCCGACGGCGCCCTTGCCCGACCCGCGATGCCGAGCGCGCTGGCGGCCTTCTCCGACGATCGCCACTCGATTTCGCAGGACGACCATGTGGTCCTCATCATCGAGGACGACGCGATGTTCGCCTCGGTTCTCCTGGAACTCGCCCGGGAGCAGGGCATCAAGGGCCTGATCGCCAACGACGGCGCCACCGCCCTGGCTCTGGCTCATCGCTACAAGCCCCATGCGATCACCCTCGATATCGGTCTTCCCGACATGGACGGCTGGGCCCTGCTCGACCTGCTCAAGCACGATCCGCGCACGCGCCATGTGCCGATCCACGTGATCTCCGTGGACGACCAGAAGAAGCGCGGCCTGCGTGCCGGCGCCTTCGGCTTCCTCGAGAAGCCCGTGGACCGTGAGGCCCTGATGCAAGCCCTGGCGCGCACCCGGGAGTTCATCGACCGCCCGGTGAAGAACCTTCTGCTGGTCGAGGATGACAGCAACCAGCGGATGAGCATGGTCGAGTTGCTGCGGGACGGCGACGTGGACGTGACGGACATCGGAACGGCCCAAGCCGCTCTCGAAGCCATTGAGGCGAAACGATTCGACTGCGCAATCGTCGATCTAGGCCTCCCGGACATGGGCGGGGCGGAGTTGATCGAGCGCATCCGCAGCCTCCGCGGCGCCGAGGAGCTACCGATCATCGTCTATACCGGGCTCGAGCTTTCCCAAGCCGAGGAGAGCCGGCTCGAGAACATCGCTTCCACCATCATCCTCAAAGGCACAGGAGCACCGGAGAAGCTCCTCAGCGAAACGACCCTGTTCCTCCACAAGGCCATTGAAGCCAAAACCGAGAAGCCCGATCTTCAGCCGATCAGGCTGGAGCGGCCCAGCGAAGTCTCGCTGCGAGGACGCAAGGTGCTCATCGTCGACGACGACGTCCGCAATATCTTCTCCCTGACAAGCGCCTTGGAGCAGCATGGGATGGAGGTCGCGTTTGCCGAAAACGGGCGCGAAGGCATCGAAATGCTGAAGAGTACCCCCGATGTGGACATCATGCTGGTCGACATCATGATGCCGGAGATGGATGGTTTCGAGACAATGCAGGAAATCCGCAAGCTGCCTGAATACCGGAGCCTGCCTCTGATCGCCGTGACGGCCAAGGCCATGAAGGGAGATCGCGAGAAGTGCCTCGAAGCCGGTGCGACCGACTACGTCTCCAAGCCGGTGGATATCGATCAGCTGCTGGCCGTCCTGCGCATCCAGCTCACCAACAGCACCTACCGGTCCAGCAGGCTCCGGACCGAGATGGACGGACTGCGCCTATGATCACGCCTCCCGGCCAAGCAGTGCCGTCCTCCTGGACAGAGGGCAAGCCCGCCTATGCGACCCCTCCGTCGTTCACGGCAAAGATCCTCGTGGTCGACGACGATCGACGCAACCTCCTCGCCGTGAGGGAAATGCTGCAGGCGCCCGAAGTTGAGATCGTCACCGCCGAATCGGGGGATGCGGCGCTTCGGCACGTCCTGAGGGAGGATTTCGCCGTCATCCTGCTCGACGTGCAGATGCCGGACATCGACGGCTACGAGGTTGCCGGAATGATCCGGTCCCGTGCCCGTTCCTCGCGAGTGCCGATCATTTTCCTGACGGCCTTCAATAAGGACGACCTGCACGTGTTCCGCGGTTACAGCGCCGGTGCGGTCGATTACGTGTTCAAGCCGATCGAGCCCCTCATCCTGAAATCGAAGGTGGACATCTTCGTGGATCTCCACCGCAAGACGGAGGAGATCCGCCGGCAAGGCGAGGAGGAGCGGCGCCTTCTGCTCGAGAACCTGCAGGTCCGCAGCGAGAAGCTGAAGACCGAGCAGATGCTGCGGCGCCGGGAGGAACATCAATCCATCGTCCTGAAATCGCTACCGATTGCGCTGTTTACGGCCTCCCTTCAGGAGGACCACCGGCGCCTTCATTTCACGAACGACAGCATTGCGGCGATCACCGGCTTCGACAAGGAGGCTTTTCTGGAGCGGGAGGATTTCTGGTGGTCGCGGATCCACCCTGAGGACCGCGACCGTGTGCTGTCGCAGCTGCGCGAGCTGAAGGCTCTCGGATCCGTATCGCTGGAATACCGCTGGCGATGCGCCGACGACACCGATCGGCACTTCCTGGATCACACGGTCGTCATCCGGGACGATGAGGACAGGCCACGCGAAATCTTCGGGATGTGGTTCGACATCACCGAGCGCAAGCAGCTGGAGCAGAACCTTCTCCATGCCAGCAAGCTCGAGGCCGTGGGGCGTCTGACCGGCGGCATCGCGCACGACTTCAACAACATGCTGAGCGTGGTCATCGGCAACCTCGACCTCCTGCAGAAGTCCCTCAGGGGCAACGAGCGGGCGCAGAAGCGAGTCAAGATGGCCCTGGAGGGGGCGCAGCGCTGCGCCGACCTGACCCATCGCCTGCTCGCCTTCTCGCGGCGCCAGCCGCTGCAAGCGGCCACGATCAGCGTCGGCGCGATTATGCCGGGGCTCCTGGAGCTCATGCGCCGGACCCTGGGCGAGAACATCCGCGTGGCGCTCACCGGCTCCGACGAGATCTGGCCTATTCACGTGGACCGCGCCCAACTCGAGGCTGCCCTTATCAATCTCGCGGTTAATGCCCGCGATGCCATGCCCAACGGAGGCGAGCTCAAGATCCATGTCGAAAACCGGACCCTCGAGGGGCCCGGGCCGTCAGGCGACTATGTCGTCATCTCGGTTGCCGACACGGGAATCGGCATGCCACGTCATGTCCTGGAACGCGTCTTCGAGCCATTCTTCACCACGAAGGAGAGCGGGAAGGGAACCGGGCTCGGCCTGTCCATGGTCTACGGCTTCGTGCAGCAGTCGAACGGCCATATCGAGGTCGATAGTACACCCGACCAGGGCACGACCATCCGCATGTTCCTGCCGCGCTCGCATGCCGAGGTCTTCGCCGTGGAGGCCGACTCCCAGGCGGCGGAGATGCATCCTTTCGGGCAGGGAGAGGCGGTTCTCGTGGTCGAGGACAATTCCGACGTCCGGCAGGTGGCCGTCTCAACCCTCAAGTCCCTGGGCTTCACCGTCACCGAAACTTCGACCGCGGACGAGGCCGCCGATCTCCTGGAGAAGGACTGCAGCTATCGGCTCGTCCTCAGCGACGTCCGCATGCCGGGCAAGCTCAGCGGCGTCGATCTCGCCGGCCTGATCAGGCGGAAATATCCAAACGTCCGGGTGCTGCTCACGACCGGGTATGTGGAAGATTCCGAGCTGGTCGACGAGGTCGACCTTCTCTACAAGCCGTATCGCGCCGTCGACTTGGCGCAGAAGATTCAATCCATCGGATCCCAGGCGACCTTTCATGGAGACGAGCAGGGCCGGGTCGCAGCGGGTCGGTGAAGCCGCCACGGCCCCGCGGCTTACTTTCCGGACGGCTTCGTTATAGAAGCGCCCGAAAGTCAGCGCGGACGGAGCAGACGTGCACGAAGGAAAACCCGAGGGTGTCTATGGCATCCCACCGGCGGAGCTGGCCGCGGTTCCGCAGGAGGCCATTCAGTTCTCTCCTCTCATTCCGGGCTCCAGCAGTCTGGAGGACCAGAGCGAAGGGACATTGTCCCGTATAACGATGGTGGCGCCTCCCGGCACCGTCGAGCGGCGCTATACGCTCGCGCTTGCCCTGAAAGCCCTCGCGTCCGATGGAGGGTTGACGGTGCTTGCCCCCAAGGACAGGGGCGGCTCGCGCCTGCGCAAGGAGATGGCAAGCTTTGGTTGCGCGGTTTCCGAAACCGCCCGGCGTCACTACCGCATCTGCACCTGTGAGCGGCCGCCGGTCCTCCAGGGCATCGACGAGGCTCTTGCCGAGGGCAAACCGCGTCTGGTGGAGGAGGTCGGTCTCTGGGCGCAGCCGGGCGTGTTCAGCTGGAACCGGATCGATCCCGGCAGCGCGCTGCTCGAACGGCATCTGCCGACCCTGGCGGGGCGCGGCGCCGATCTCGGCTGCGGCATCGGCTACTTGGCGCGCGCTGTCCTGGCCTCGCCCAAGGTCGAGCACCTCACCATCGTGGACATCGACCGCCGTGCAGTCGAGGCGGCGCGGCGCAACATCGAGGATATTCGGGCGGATCTGATGTGGGCCGATGTCCGGAACCTGAAACCCGAGCAACTCGGCAGAATCGACTTCGTGGTCATGAACCCGCCCTTTCACGACGGAGGCGCCGAGGACCGAAGCCTGGGACAGAACTTCATCCGCAAGGCGGCGGAAGTCTTGCGGCCGGGCGGCCTCTGCTGGCTCGTCGCCAATCGTCACCTCCCTTACGAGGGCGTGCTGACATCCGCGTTCAAGCGGGTGGCCCTGAAAGCCGAGGCGGAAGGCTACAAGATTTACGAGGCGCAGAAATGAGCAAGGCCAGCCAGACGGTGCGACTCGACCGGCTTCTGAGTAATCTCGGCTATGGCTCGCGCCGCGAGGTCCAGCAGATGGCGTGGGGAGGGCTGATCACCCTCGACGGTGCCGAGATCGAGGATGCGGATCGGCGCATCAAGGTCACACCGGATCTGTCTGAGCGGTTGCGCGTCAATGGCAAGCCGCTCGATCCTCCGCCCGGCTTGGCGCTGATGCTGCACAAGCCGCTCGGGATGACGTGTTCACACAAGGAAGCCGGGCCTCTCGTGTACGACCTGCTGCCGCCGCGCTGGCGGCGGCGCGACCCGGCGATCTCGACCGTCGGGCGGCTGGACAAGGAGACTTCGGGCTTGCTGCTGCTGACGGACGACGGCACCCTGCTGCACCGGATCATCTCGCCGCGCGCGAACGTGTCGAAGCGTTACCACGTGTCCCTAGCGCGGCCCCTCCGCGGTGACGAGGCCGAGATCTTCGCTTCCGGCACGCTGCTGCTGGAGGGCGAGGACAAGCCGCTCCTGCCGGTCGGCATGGAAGCGCTTTCCGACACGAGCGCCTATGTCACCCTGATGGAGGGGCGCTACCATCAGGTCCGCCGCATGTTCGCGGCGGTCGGCAATCACGTCGAGGCGCTGCACCGCGACCGGATCGGCGATCTGGCATTGCCTGAGGATCTGGAACCCGGGCAATACCGCGTGATGAGCGAGGCGGACCT
Source organism: Microvirga sp. (assembly GCA_035645535.1). GTDB lineage: Bacteria > Pseudomonadota > Alphaproteobacteria > Rhizobiales > Beijerinckiaceae > Microvirga. The sequence goes on from DASQMJ010000037.1 coordinate 8,767, forward strand.
CGCTAAGGTCCTGCCTCCCAAATAAGGCCGGCGCTACGCCACCATCCACTCGTGGGCCGGGTCGTTGTGGAACTTCCAGATCCGCTTCGGGCCCGCCATGACGTTGAGGTAATAGAGCTCATACCCGTGCGGCGCGCCGACCGGGTGGTAGCCCTTCGGCACGAGCACCACGTCGCCGTCGCTCGCCGCCAGCGTCTCGTCGAGGGAGCGGTCGTCCGTGTAGACCCGCTGCAGGGCGAAGCCCGAGGGCGGATTGAGGCGGTGGTAGTAGGTCTCCTCGAGCAGCGACTCGTTCGGCAGCGCGTCCCGGTCGTGCTTGTGCGGCGGATAGCTCGACCAGTGGCCCGCCGGCGTGATGACCTCGACCACCAGCAGGCTCTCGGCAGGCTCCGTCTCCGGCAGGATGTTGCGTACGTGACGCGTGTTGGTGCCCTTGCCGCGCGTCTCCTGCCCGACTTGGTCCGGGCGGATCACCCGCGGCGGCAGCCTGCCCTGTCCGGGCGCCGTGCAGACGGCGATCTCGCAATCGGTCTCCGCCCGGAGCAACCAGTCCGAGCGTGCCGGCGCATAGAGCGACCACGGGTCTGGCTCGAAGGGCGAGGAGCGTCCGCCGATGATGCCAAAATCCTCAGCCCCTGCCGCCACCTGAGCCGTGCCGGACAGCATGACGATGCAGGCTTCCCGGTCCCCCGTCTCCTGGCGCAGGCTCTGGCCGGATTTGAGCCGGTAGACCTCGAACCCCACATAGGTCCAGCCGGCCGAGGCCGGTGTCACGCAGTGGACGCGCCCGTTAGCATCCGGTTTCGACGGCTTGACGAGGAGTTTCGACATCGGCGGCTCTCCTTATCGAAGTCCTGCTTCCTTCAGGAAGCGGGTGAGGTTGGCATAGCCCATCTTGGCGTATGTGAGCGGATGCGCCTTCTTCGGATCCTGTTCCGCCTCGATCACCACCCAGCCGCTGTAACCTGGCAATTCCTTGAACACGGAGACGAAGTCCACCACGCCGTCGCCCGGCACCGTGTAAACGCCTTCGATGACCGAATCGAGGAAGCTCCACCCTTCCGCCTGTGACCTCTCCATCACGGCCTTGCGCACGTCCTTGGTGTGCACGTGGCTGATGCGGCTGCGGTAGCGGCGTGCGAGCGCCGCCGGGTCGGCGCCGCCCCAGGTGGCATGGCCTGTGTCGAGGAGCAGATGCGCGGCCTCGCCCGTGGCGTTCATGAACGCGTCGATATCGGCCTCGGACTGCACGATGGTGCCCATGTGGTGATGATAGACCAGGCGCACTCCTTCCTTCAGGGTCTGCTCGGCGACCTGGGTGACGCGGCGGCCGTACTCGGCCCAGTCACCGTCCTTCATGACGGGACGCTGCGAGAGAGGCTTGGAGCGGTCGCCGTGGATGGCGTTCGACGTCTCGGCGAAGACCAGCACGTTCGAGCCCATGGCCTTGAGCAGATCGAGATGCGAACGCAACGCTTTCATCTCGGCATCCGCATCGCGCGTGAGCAGCTCGGCCGAATACCAGCCGGAGATGCAGGCGAGCCCGAAGGGCGCGAGCGCCTTCTTGAGAGCTTCCGGCTCGCGCGGAAATTTGTTGCCCAGTTCCATGCCTTCGAACCCGACCTGCTTGGCCTCGGCGAGGCAGGCCTCGAGCGGGGTTTCGCCGCCGAGTTCCGGCATGTCGTCGTTGGACCAGCCGATGGGATTGGCCCCGATGCGGATCGTCATAGTCTTCTCTCTTTCCTAGATCTGCTTCCCTCACGCGGAGCAGCTCGATTCTTTGTTATGCCGCATTTTTGGCGGCGAGCCGGGTCCACTTCGTCGAAAAGTGCTCTCGTCAGTCGCCGACCCGCTGCGCGGCGAGGGCGTTTTCGTAGTCTTTTCTGGCGGCGTTCACTTCCGGGCGCGTGGACACTTCAGGCACCGCGACGTCCCACCAATGGCCGCCGGCATCGGTGGAAGCCAGGGGATCGGTGTCGATGACGATGACGGTGCTGCGCTGAGCGCCGCGCGCCTTCTTCAGCGCGTCCTCCAGCTCGCCGATGCCCTTCACCTTCACGGCCTCGGCCCCGAGGCTCGCTGCGTGTGCCGCGAAGTCGATATCCGGCAGGGTCACGTGGTTGGTGTGCTGCAGGAGATTGTTGAAGCTCTCGCCACCGGTCGCGCGCTGGAGGCGATTGATGCAGCCGAAGCCCCGGTTGTCGAGGAGTACCACGGTCAGCTTCTGGCCCAGCATCACCGAAGTGGCGAGTTCCGAATTCATCATGAGGTACGAGCCGTCGCCCACCATCACGATGACCTCGCGGGAGGGATCGGCCATCTTCACGCCGAGACCGCCGGCGATCTCGTAGCCCATACAGGAGTAGCCGTATTCCATGTGGTAGCCGAGCGCCGTGCTCGCCTTCCAGTGCTTGTGCAGCTCGCCCGGCAGGCCACCGGCGGCGCAGACCACCACGTCGGTGGGCGAAGAGGTGCGCTGCACCGCGCCGATCACCTGCGCGTCGGAGGGTAGCTCCTCGTTCGTCGGGTCCGTGTAGCGGGCGGCGGCCTCGAACCAGCGCGCCTTCTCGTCCCGTCCCTTGGCGGTCCAGGACTCCGGCGCCTTCCAGCCGCCGAGCGCGCGGCTCAGCTCCTCGAGCCCGACGCGCGCGTCCGCCACCAGCGGCTGCGCATTGTGCTTCGCGGCGTCGAAGCCCTGGACGTTGAGCCCGACGATGCGCCGGTTGGGATTCTTGAACAGCGCCCAGGATCCGGTGGTGAAGTCCTGAAGCCGCGTGCCCACCGCGATCACCACGTCCGCCTCCTCGGCCAGCGCGTTCGCGGCGCCTGTACCGGTGACGCCAACCGAGCCGAGGCAGGCCGGATGGTCGTGCGCGAGGCTCGACTTGCCGGCCTGCGTCTCGCCCACGAAGAGGCCATGCCTTTCGGCAAAATCCGCAAGCGCCTTCTCGGCGCCCGAATAGAGCACGCCGCCGCCCGCCACGATGAGAGGCTTCACCGCGCTGCGGATGAGGGATGCCGCGGCCTCAAGCTCGTTCTCGTCGGGCCGGATGCGCCGCGGCGACCAGACCTTCTCGGCGAAGAAGCCCTCGGGATAGTCGTAGGCCTCGGCCTGCGTGTCCTGGCACAGGGCGAGGGTCACCGGGCCGCACTCGGCCGGGTCCGTCAGCACGCCCATGGCGCGCTGGAGCGCCGGAATGATCTGCTCGGGCCGCGCAATACGGTCGAAATAACGGGAGACGGGCCTAAAGCAGTCGTTGGCCGAGACGGTGCCGTCGGAGAAGCTCTCGATCTGCTGCAGCACCGGATCGGGGATACGATTGGCAAAGACGTCGCCCGGGAGGAGCAGCACCGGCAGGCGGTTTACGTGCGCGACCGCGGCTGCCGTCACCATGTTGGTGGCGCCCGGACCGATGGAGGTGGTGCAGGCCATCATGCGCCGCCGGCGCGAGGCTTTGGCGAAGGCGATCGCCGCATGGGCCATACCCTGCTCGTTATGGGCACGGTAGGTCGGCAGCCGGTCGCGCACCCCGTGCAGCGCCTCGCCCATGCCGGCCACATTGCCGTGGCCGAAGATGGCCCAAACGCCCGCGAAGAGAGGAAGAACCTGCCCGTCGACTTCGGTCTTCTGCGCGGCCAGGAACCGCGCGACGGCCTGGGCCATGGTGAGGCGGATCGTGCTCATGCGTGCTCCATTCGAAGGGCGGCGTCGGCATGGGGCGGACGCAGCTTTTTGAGGGGTTCCGGCAGGCAGTCCAGCATCCAGGTCGCGAGCGCAGCGCGATGGCGATGGAGAACGAGGCCAGCCGCGATGATGCCGATGCCGATGAAGGACAGGATGAAGGGGAACAGGAAGGAATCGTTGAAGACACGGACCGCAAGGTCGCCGAGATAGACCGCGATGCCGATCGCGCCGAACAGCGCGAAGGCCCGCCGCACCAGGAAGACCGAGAGCAGGACGAGGGCTACGTTGACGAGGCAGTAGAACGCCTTGGCCAGCGCGCTGTCGCTGTGCGAGAGCGTCAGCGCGCCCCAGAAGGCCATGAGACCCCCGAGGTACAGCCAGAAGGCGACGTCCTGATCCTCGTCGCGCCGGATATCCACGAACCATGCGACCCCGATCATCACGAGCCCGAAGACCATCGACACGGCGCGACGAGCCGCCCAGTTCTCGGACCAGCTCATCTCACGCCCATGCAGCAGCCATGGCGTCAGGTCCATGGACATGAACCAGAGCGCGAGCGACACCACGGCGACGATGAACGGGAAGGGATAGAAGCGCAGGGCGATCAGGCCGACCGCAACGGTGGCGATCTCCATCGGCAACCAGCTGCTCTTCACCCAGACGAAGAAGTCCCGGTAGCGTCCGGGATCGCCGTTGCCACCCCACCAGCCGAACTCCTCCTGGATCCCGTAGACCGCGAGCGGCACCATGGCGACCGCGACCGCGATCATCAGGCCGCCGGGCGTCCGGAGCGTAGCGCGGTTCCAGAGGCGGCGTCCTGCCGCGAGGAAGAGCGCCGCATAGACGAGCGCCGTGACGGTGAGCGCCTTGCCGCCCAGGGCCTCGAAGGCGAGCGTCGAGAACAGGCCCATGGCGCTCATGACAATGAGCGTGCCGGCATACCAGAGAAGATGGACGAGATCGAAGCGGACCTTCTCGCTCTTCGGCCGGGCCGGCGCTGCTGTCGAGGCTTTCCGGGCCCGCAGCACCGCCAGGAGACCGTCGAGCTGGTCCTGCGTGAGCGCGACCGCGCCGCCGGCCGCTCTGATGTCATCCTCGGTGAAGGACATGGGTCCGTCCTGCTGTTTCAAGCAGCTTTCGCACGTCCGGCCGCACGCTGCCAAGCGTCGACGAGCCGCTGGAACCGGGCCGCCATGTCGCCGATGGCTGCTTCGTCGGAGATTTCGCCCTTCAGCCAGCGGCGCGCGGCATCGTTGAAGATCGTGCGGCCGACAGCGAAGCCCTTGACCTGCGGCTCGCTGGCGGCGGCCGCGAAGGCGGCCTCGAGCTGATCCTCGGGCGCTTCGAGCCCGAGCAGGACGATGCCGCGGCACAGGGAGTCGTTCCTGGAGATGATCTCGCCGATGGCGCGCCAGGAGGCCGCATCACGCTGCGGCTCGAGCTTCCACCAGTCGGGCTTGATGCCGAGATCGTAGAGGCGCTGAAGCACGGTCGGGATCGTGTCGGGTTTGAGAGGCCCGTTCTTGCCGGCGATGATCTCGACGAGGAGTTCGCGGCCGATGCGGCGCGCGGCGTCGTAGAGCCGCAGCAGCTCGCGCTCCTGCCGCTCCTTCAGGTCGGCCGGATCGTCCGGGTGATAGAAGCAGAGGCATTTGATCGTGTGGCCGACGGGCCACTCTACGAGCTGAGCCCCGAGGCTGCCGCCGCTCTCGAACTCGAGCGGCCGCGAGCCCGGCAATTCGACCGGGCGGCCGATCCAGAACGGGTGATCGGCGGCGCGGAACAGGGCCTCGCGGCCATAGGTGCCGTCGATCAGCATTCCGAAGCCGGGCCGCCCGTCGGCCACGCGCGCGGCGGCCTGCACGGCTAGGATCTTGAAGTCGGGGATGCGGTCGACCGAGGCGCCGACCTCATTCGCCGTCGCCTCGAGCTGGATGCGGTGGTCGATGGCAAGCGCCATCAGGGTTTCGGGGCCTGGGCGGCGGGTGGTCGCCCAGTGAATGTGGTTGATTCGCTCGTCGAAACGCAGGGCCCTGTGGCGGCTGCCGTTCTTCAGAAAATACTGCAGTTCGGTAAAAGTCGGGATCTCCGGCGAGCAGAGCAGGCGCGAGACCGCGAAGGCGCCGCATGCATTGGCATAGGCGCAGCAGGTTTCGAGCGGCTCGTCCCGCAGCCAGCCGCGCAGGAAGCCGGACAGGAACGCGTCGCCCGCGCCGAGCACGTTGTAGACCTCGACCGGGAAGCCCGGGCCCCTCACGCCATCGTCGAGGGAGGCAGGGATCTCGGCCGGGAAGACCACGCAGCCCATGGGCCCGCGCTTGCACACGATAGTCGCCTTCGAGACGGCGCGGATGGCCCGGATGGCCGCGAGGGTGTCCTCCGAGCCGCCGGCGATGTGCAACTCCTCCTCGGTGCCGACGATGAGGTCGCACTCGCCCAGGATCGGCCTGAGATGCTCGGTGACCGCATCGGAGCGCACATAGCGCGACTCACCCGCCCCGTGGCCGAGGAGCCCCCACAGATTCGGGCGGTAGTCCACGTCGAACACCACCTTGCGGCCGTTCGCCTTGGCGATGCGGATCGCCTTCCTCTGCGCGGCGGCGGTGTTCTCGCGGGAGAAGTGCGTGCCGGTGACCACGATCGCGCCGGCCGACGCGATGAAGGCCTCGTCGATGTCGTCCTCGGTCAGGGCCATGTCGGCGCAGTTGTCGCGGTAGAAGATCAGCGGGAACGAATCCTCGTCCCGCACGCCGAGGATCACGAGGGCCGTCAGCCGCTCCTTGTCGGTGATGATGCCGTCGGTCGCGACGCCCTCGCGCTCCATCTGCTCGCGGATGAAGCGCCCCATCGCCTCGTCCCCGACCCGGGTGACGAGGCCGGATTTGAGGCCGAGCCGCGCGGTGCCGATGGCAATGTTGGCTGGGCATCCGCCGACCGCCTTGGAGAAGGAAGCCATGTCCTCCAGCCGCCCGCCGACCTGCTGGCCGTAGAGGTCGACCGACGAACGGCCGATGGTGATGACATCGAGGCCAGGCTTCATGCTATCTCTCCCGCTCCCGAACACGGTTCTTGCAGCCGTGTTCAGGCCATTTTGCGGCTCTTGCAGCTATGGAACGTTTATTCTATTAGCAGTTTGAGCTGGAACATCAATTCCAAATTTGCCCATGAGCCGGCAAAACATCTCGGGGGAAACATGATCAGGATCGCCGTTCTGGGCGCCGGCCGCATCGGTCGCATTCACGGGCGCAACGCCGCCAACCACATGGATGCCCGCCTAGTGGCGGTCGCCGACCCGCATGCGCCCTCCGCGCAGGAGCTGGCGGCCGCCACGGGCGCGGAGGTCGCGTCCCTCGACTCGATCGTCGAGCGCCCGGACGTGGACGCGATCCTCGTCTGCACGCCGACCACGACGCATGCCGACCTCATCGAGCGCGGTGCGCGCGCCGGCAAGGCGGTGTTCTGCGAGAAGCCGGTGGATCTCTCCAGCGCTCGGATCGAGACCTGCCTGAAGACGGTCGAAAAGGCCGGCACACCGCTCATGATCGGCTTCAACCGCCGCTTCGACCCGAACTTCGCAAGCCTGCGCCGCCGCCTTGCCGACGGCGAAGTGGGCGAGGTCGAGATCGTCACCATTCTCTCCCGCGACCCTGGCCCGCCGCCGGTGAGCTACATCGCCACCTCGGGCGGCCTGTTCCGGGACATGATGATCCACGATCTCGACATGGCCCGCTTTCTGCTTCTCGGCGACGAGCCCGTGGAGGTGCACGCGGTCGGCTCCTCTCTCGTGGATCCTGCCATCGGGCAGGCGGGCGACGTGGACACGGCGGCCGTCATGCTCAAGACCGCCAAGGGACGCATCGTCCAGATCTCGAATTCCCGCCGGGCGACCTATGGCTACGACCAGCGCATCGAGGTGCACGGCTCGAAGGGCATGATCCGCGCCGGCAACATCCACCGGACTACGGTCGAGGTGGCGACGGGCGCCGGCATCACGGCGGATCCGGTGCAGGATTTCTTCCTGGAGCGCTATGCCGACGCCTACCGGGCCGAGCTCGATGCCTTCCTCAAGGCGATCAAGACCGGCACCGCCTGCGACCCGACCGGCCATGACGGCCTGATGGCGCAGCGTCTCGCTGACGCGGCGACCGAGTCGGCGCAGACCGGCAAGCCGGTGAAACTCTGA
>DASQMJ010000038.1:0-5678 GCA_035645535.1 Microvirga sp.
TTCGTTGGTGCAAAGTCGCATGGACATGAAACGCCTCCTCTTGCTGTGGCCGTGAACCGCGCGGGTTTCCCGCAGGGGCAGCGGTGATAGCAGATTCCCGGCCGGCAGGCTAGACAGTTGTTCGGAAGTAGATGCCGATCCTGTCTGCCGGAAGCAGATCTGCGCCGTTTACCGCGTGGGGCAGGAGCCAATGTGCCGAACGGTTCGACGTCCGCCACGATGCCGCTTCCGGCCGGAAGCGGCGATCCGACCAGCTAGCCCTCCGCCTAACGGTCAAGGCGACAAACCCTTGCCAAGGCTGTCCTGTCGCGCCTAAACCCCGGTCATGGTCGTTCCGGACCTGCTCCGGGCCCACGACGCCACTTCGAGCGAGGACACCCCACCATGGCAACGCACAAGCTTCTCCTTCTCCCCGGCGACGGCATCGGTCCGGAGGTCATGCGCGAGGTCGAGAAGATCGTGGGCTGGTTCCGCAAACGGGGCGTCGGCTTCGAGACCGAGACGGACCTCGTCGGCGGTTCGGCCTTCGACGCGCACGGCGCCGCCATCTCGGAACAGGCCATGGAGCGGGCGCAAGAAGCCGACGCGGTGCTGTTCGGCGCCGTCGGAGGCCCGAAATGGGACGGGGTTCCTTACGCGGTCCGGCCCGAGGCGGGCCTGCTGCGCCTGCGCAAGGATCTCGGCCTCTTCGCGAACCTGCGCCCGGCCATCTGCTATCCGGCACTGGCGGATGCCTCGTCGCTCAAGCGCGAGGTGGTCGAAGGGCTCGACATCATGATCGTGCGCGAGCTCACGGGCGGCGTCTACTTCGGCGAGCCGAAGGAGATCGTCACCCTCGAGGACGGCTCCCAGCGCGCCGTCGACACGCAGCTCTACACCACGGCGGAAGTGGAGCGCATCACCCGCGTCGCATTCGACCTCGCCAAGAAGCGCCGGAACAAGGTGTCTTCGGCCGAGAAGAGCAACGTGATGAAGACCGGCGTGTTCTGGCGCCAGACCGTGACCCGCATCCACAAGGCGGAATACGCGGACGTGCAGCTCGAACACGTGCTGGCCGACAACTGCGCCATGCAGCTCGTGCGCAACCCGAAGCAGTTCGACGTGATCGTCACCGACAACCTCTTCGGCGACATCCTGTCGGACATCGCCGCGATGCTCACCGGCTCGCTCGGGATGCTGCCCTCCGCGTCACTGGGGGCGGAAGACCCGAAGACCGGCCGACGCAAGGCGCTCTACGAGCCGGTGCACGGCTCCGCGCCCGACATCGCCGGCAAGGGGCTGGCCAACCCCATCGCCATGATCGGCTCCTTCGGCATGGCGCTTCGCTATTCCTTCGGCCTGCTGGAGGAGGCCGACCGCCTCGACGACGCCATCGCGCGCGTTCTCGCCTCCGGCACCCGCACCAAGGACATTGCCGGCCCGGGCATGAACGCGGTCGGCACGCAGGATCTTGGCGACGCCATCGTCAGGGAGCTGGACGCCCGGTCCTGAGACGCGAAAAGCCCCGGATCATCCGGGGCCTTTTCTTTCGGCGCTACCGGATCGACCCGGTCGTCTCGATGTCCGCGAAGGGGTTGCGCGAGCCGACGAAGGGGCCGTTGGTGACCGGATCCGGCAGGGTGCCGCCACCGCTGAACCGCTCATTGTTCTGCATGTAGGGCGGGCTTGCCAGATAAGACCGTACCTGCCCATAGCCGGTGTAGCCCGGATTGATCGAATTCGGGGCCACGACATTGCCCGGGTCGAGGAAGCTGCGGGGCTGGACCCGGAGGGTCAGGGGACGTTCCTGCGCTTCGGCCGCGACCGAGAAAGCCGAGGCCGCAGCCAGCGTAGCCAAACCGATGACGGCGAAGCGGCGCATGTTCTTGATCTCCGAAATTGCGGCCCGCCGGATGCCGGCAGGCTGTCAGAACAAGGCGCCTTCGTTTAATTTGTTCCCATCCTACCCCTACGTCACCAGCAGGCAGGACCCGTGCGGATGATGGACAATCCCCGACGCGATCTACGGCTTCCCGGCAAGGACCGACTGACCGTCCTGGGCGAGACGCCCCTTGTGGCCGAGACGCCGGAGGAGCTTCTCGACGACGAGACCACGCCGGTCGAACGGTTCTTCGTGCGCAACAACGGCCTGCTGCCGGAGCCCGCGCCCGAGCCGGACGCGTGGAGCGTCACGGTCGACGGGGAGGTGGAGAATCCGCTCCGCCTGCCCCTCGCCGAGCTCAAGAGCCGGTTCGCGCACAAGACCTTCCGCATGGTGCTCGAATGCGGCGGCAACGGCCGCTCCTTCTTCGAGCCGCCCGCGGAGGGCAATGCCTGGACCCATGGCGGCGCGGGCTGCGCGGAATGGACCGGCGTGTCGCTCGCCGACGTCCTGCGCACGGCGGGCCTGAAGGACACCGCCCGGTACACGGCGCATTTCGGTGCCGACCCCGACAAGACCGGCAGCCGCGACGTGCAGGCCATGTCCCGCGGCATGCCGGTCGCCAAGGCTCTCGAGGAGCACACGCTGCTGGTCTGGGCCATGAACGGCGAGCCCCTGCCGTTCCTGCATGGCGGGCCGCTTCGCCTCGTCGTGCCGGGATGGCCCGGCTCTCTGAGCCAGAAATGGCTGACCCGGATCTGGATCCGCGACCGGGAGCACGACGGGCCCGGCATGACGGGGATCTCCTACCGGGTGCCGGTGAACCCGGTCGCGCCCGGCGCCAGGGTGGAGCGGCATGAGACCCGCATCCTCGAATCGATGCCGGTGCGCAGCATCGTGTCTTCGCCCGCGGACGAGAGCCGCTTTCCTGCCGGCACAAGCGAGATCGAGGTCCGCGGCGCCGCCTGGGCCGGGGATGACGGGGTGGCCCGCGTCGACGTGACCGTCGACGGCGGCGCCACCTGGGTACCCGCGACCCTCAAGCCGCCGCGCAACCGCTACGACTGGGTGCGCTGGAGCGCCCGGATCCTCCTGCCGGGGGACGGCTATTACGAGATCTTCGCCCGCGCCACGGACGACAGGGGTCGCGCCCAGCCGTTCCGCGCCGCCGGCTGGAACCCGAACGGCTACGGCTGCAACGTCATGCACCGGGTGGCGATCACGGTCGGGCCGAAGTCCTGACGCCGAGGGCGGCGGTCCGCTCCCGCGGGCCGCAGGCCGGAAGGCGTTGCTGCTCGGCCTTGGCGAAGATCGCCTTCACGGACGGGTTGTCGGCCGTGGCGAGGACGGTCCGGTCGACCAGGCAGGCCACATGCCCCGGCTCCACCGGGAGGGCCTCGCTGCCGCAGAGCCAGCCTTGGAACGCGAAGCTCGCCTCCGGGTCTCCGAAGCGGAAGGCCTGGCAGCTCTGCTCGCCTTTGCCCGCGAGGGTCACGGCGGCTGCCTCCACGGGGCCGAACTTGGTCTGAACCGGCTGGCCCTGAGCGTTGCGCGTCACCGAGAGGCCGGCTTGCGCGGCCCGGCGCACGATGTCGACGAAGAAGCTGCGCTCCGGCTCGGTGAAGCCCTGGACGAGGCTGATCCGGCCGTAGCCCACGTCGCCGAAGGCCCCGAAGGTCAGGGTGTCCTCGCGCCCGCCGCTCATGTGCTCGCGGGATTCGGTGCCCACGGGCTCGGCCCGTCCCTCGATGGCGTAGACGGGTGGCGTGGGGGCGAGCGGCCGCCACAGGGGAGCGGGGGCGACCAGCCTGGAGGAGGGGACCGGATGCGGCTCCTGCGCGAGCTCCTCCGTCCCCTGCCGCTGGGCGAGATGCACGAGGGCCGCGACGCTCAAGGACGAGAGAAGGATCATCCGCAGCCACGGCAGGGGCCTGCGGCGCCGGCGGACGCGCTCCACGGGGGGATCGTACGCGTCCTCCTCGTTCCAGTCGTCGGCGATGGCTTTCGGCATGGTGCTTCGGTCGAACCTTCCGGGTCGGATCTCACCCGCTGTTCTACAGTGGCGGGCGCGAAGCTTCGAAAGCTTTCGCTAAGCACCGTAAACGGGGGGTTAACGGCACCCGATTGTCACCGCCCGCTCAACCTCCGCCGTCATCCCCGGCTGCCGGGATGCCGCAACGCCAAGAGAGCGCTTGACGAAAGCCCGTCTTTGGTGTGTTGCTGAAACGGACCGGGCCCTTGGAAGCGGGTCCCGGAAGGACGATGGCAATGACGCTGCTCACCACGACGAGCAAAACGAAAACCGTCACGACGGCCGCGAAAACGGCCGAGTAAGCCTCGTCGTCCCCGGTCCTCTCTCCCGTCGGGGCGAGAGGCGACACCCGAATAGGGTTCCTATATCTCCCGGGGAGAGCGAAAACAGGAGAAGTCCAATGGGTTACAAGGTCGCCGTGGTTGGCGCGACTGGTAATGTGGGCCGCGAGATGCTCGACATCCTGGCCGAGCGGGCCTTCCCGGCCGACGAGGTGGTGGCGCTGGCCTCTCGCCGCAGTCAGGGGACGGAGATTTCCTACGGCGACAAGACGCTGAAGGCGAAGACCCTCGACACCTACGATTTCTCCGACGTGGACCTGTGCCTCATGTCGGCCGGCGGCGAGATCTCGAAGGAGTGGTCGCCGAAGATCGCCGCCCAGGGGGCGGTGGTGATCGACAACTCCTCGGCCTGGCGCTACGACGCGGACGTTCCGCTCGTGGTTCCGGAAGTGAACGCCGAGGCCGTGCGCGAGATGAAGAAGGGCATCATCGCCAACCCGAACTGCTCCACCGCGCAGCTCGTGGTCGCCCTCAAGCCGCTCCATGACCGCGCCACCATCAAGCGCGTGGTCGTCGCCACCTACCAGTCGGTCTCCGGCGCCGGCAAGGACGGCATGGACGAACTCGACCGCCAGACCAAGGCGCTCTACTCGCTCCAAGACGTGCAGGAGAAGAAGTTCCCCAAGCGCATCGCCTTCAACCTGATCCCCCATATCGACGTGTTCATGGAGGACGGGTTCACGAAGGAAGAGTGGAAGATGATGGCGGAGACCAAGAAGATCCTGGATCCCAAGATCAAGCTCACCGCCACCTGCGTGCGCGTGCCGGTCTTCATCGGCCACTCGGAGGCCGTGAACGTGGAGTTCGAGAAGCCGATCACCGCCGACGAGGCGCGCGAGATCCTGCGCTCGGCCCCTGGCATCATGGTGATCGACAAGCGTGAGCCCGGCGGCTACATCACGCCGCACGAGGCCGCCGGCGAGGACGCCACCTACATCTCCCGCATCCGCGAGGACATCACGGTCGAGAACGGCCTCGCCTTCTGGTGCGTCTCCGACAACCTGCGCAAGGGCGCGGCCCTCAACGCGGTCCAGATCGCCGAGGTGCTGGTGAACCGCGGGCTGCTCAAGGCCAAGAAGCAGGCGGCGTAAGCCTCGTCGAGGCAGAATTGCAAAGGGCGGGGATGCGATCATCCCCGCCCTTTTCGTTTGCAGTCTCGGTTGCGTCAGACGAAGAAGAAGTCCTTGTGGGTGAGGGTCGTGCCTTCGCCCTTCTGGAGCTTGAGGCTGGCGATCTCCACCATCGCCTTCGAGCCGGAGCCGTCCACGTCGAAGTACAGCTTCTTCGTCCGCTCGTTGTAGACGAAGAAGTCGTCCTTGTCGGTCGCCCGCTCCCCCTTCTTGAAGAAGCCCGCCTTCATCTTGACCGGCTTGTCCAGGCTCGCGCCCTTGGTCTTCAGGTACTTGGCGATGGCCTTGTTGGTGAAGGCCGCATCGTCGAACCA
>DASQMJ010000039.1:0-64470 GCA_035645535.1 Microvirga sp.
GCCGTTCAACATCGCCTCCTATGCGCTGCTCACGCACATGATGGCGCAGGCGACGGGCCTCCAGCCGGGTGATTTCGTCCATTCCTTTGGCGATGCGCATCTCTACCTGAACCATCTGGAACAGGCTCGCCTGCAGCTGACGCGGGAGCCACGGCCCCTGCCGAAGCTGCGGCTCAACCCCGCCGTGCGCTCCCTGTTCGACTTCAGGTTCGAAGACATCGTCATCGAGGACTATGACCCGCATCCGGCTATCAAGGCTCCCGTCGCGGTTTGAGGTCCATGGGCAGGCGCGAGGCCATCGAGAGTGCCGTTCGAATCCTCGCGCCGCGCATCCCGAGGCACGAATTCGAGGTGGTGACGGACCATGCCCTCGGCAGCCGCGGACTTCACACGGCGTCCCCCGAGGCGGCGGCCTGGCTCTCGCTCGTGTCCTACGTCCGGCACCGGCTGACGGACTACGACAGCCTCCTCGACGAGGGTTACGACGTGGAAAGCGCCCGCTTCTTCGTGCTCGACGACATGAACGCAATTCTGGAGGAATGGGGATCGCCCCGGCGGGTGCAGGCCGAGGACGAAGCGGATTGAGGCTCGACAGGACGCCCGAGCTTGGGCACAACGCCCTCATGTCTCTCGCCATCCGCAAAGCCGAGCCCCGCGACGCCGCCCAGGTCCTCGCCTTCATCCGCGAACTCGCCGAATACGAGCGCCTCTCCCACGAAGTCGACGCGACGGAGGACGACATCGCCCGAGCGCTCTTTTCCCCACAGCCCCGGGTCTTCGCGGACATCGCCGAGTGGGATGGGGCAGCGGCAGGCTTCGCCCTCTGGTTCTACAACTTTTCCACCTTCCGTGGACGCCACGGCATTTATCTCGAGGATCTCTACGTCCGTCCCGACTTCCGCGCGAGGGGGGTCGGCAAGGCCCTCCTGCGCCATCTCGCGCAGCGCTGCGTCGCTGAGGGCCTGCCGCGTCTCGAATGGTGGGTGCTCGACTGGAATGAGCCGGCCCTGCGCTTCTACCGATCCATCGGTGCCGTGCCGATGGACGAATGGACGGTGCAGCGCATCACGGGCGATCATTTGCTGAAGCTTGCCGAGGCCCCATGACCTTACCCCTCATCATCGTCGTCGCCGTGGCGGAGAACGGAGTCATCGGCCGGGACAACCGGCTCCTGTGGCGGCTGAAGTCGGACCTGCGCCGCTTCCGGGAGCTCACCTGGGGAAAGCCGATGATCATGGGGCGCAAGACCTTCCAGTCCATCGGCAAGCCCCTTCCGGGCCGCGAGACCATCGTGCTGACCCGCGACCCGGGCTTCTCCGCCGAGGGTGTCCATGTGGCCCACGGCTGGGAGGAGGCCGTCTCCCTCGGCAACTCGGTCGGGGAAGCCATGGGAGCGGATGCCGCCGCTGTGGTCGGAGGCGCGGAGATCTATGCCCTGGCCCTGCCGCACGTTCAGAAAATATACCTGACCGAGGTCCGCGCATGCCCGGAAGGCGACGCCCTGTTTCCTTCCTACGACCGATCACGCTTCCGTGAGATCCGGCGCAGCGAGCATCCCAAGGGACCCGATGACGAACATTCGTTTACCTTCATCGACCTGGAACGGCAGTCTTAAGCCCTTGGAGAGTTGACGAAAGGATCGACAATCCCCAAGTCGCAGCCTTGACAGGTGGTAGAAACAACACCCACAACCGCCTTTCACCCAATCGGCTCGACCGGCCGGTCTTTTCAGAGTGAGGAATGGCAACCTATGCCTTGGAGTAACCAAAGCGGCGGCGGCGGCCCATGGGGCAACCGCGGCGGATCGGGAGGCGGCAAAAGTCCATGGGGGTCGGGAGGCCCGCAGGGCAACGGCGCGCCACCGGACTTGGAGGACATCCTGCGCCGCAGCCAGGACCGTCTGAAGGACTTCCTGCCGGGCGGCGGCGGCTCCATGGGCGGAAAGGGCCTCGCCATCCTCGCCCTAGTCGTGATCGCCGTCTGGCTGCTGACCGGATTCTACACGGTGCGGCCGAACGAGGTCGGCATCAACATGATCTTCGGCCGCTACACCGGCACGACCGGTGAGGGCCTGCGCTACAATCTGCCCTATCCGATCGGACGGGTGATCAAGCCGAACGTGACCGAGCAGCAGCGGATCGAGGTGGGATACCGCTCGACCGGCGGCCAGGCCCGCCAGCGCGACATCCTCGAAGAGAGCCTGATGCTGACGGGCGACGAGAACATCATCGACATCGATTTCGATGCAGTCTGGCAGGTCAATCCTGCCCGGGCGCAGGACTTCGTGTTCAACCTTCAGAACCCGCAGGGCACCATCAAGGCGGTGGCGGAGAGCGCCATGCGCGAGGTCGTCGGCCGCCGCAACATCCAGGCGATCCTGACGACCGAGCAGGCCAGCGTCGCCCAGGAGGTGCGCCAGATCATGCAGGAAACGCTGGATGCCTACGGCGCCGGAGTCCTGATCAACGTGGTCCAGCTCCAGGCGGCACAGCCGCCCTCCGAGGTGCGTCAGGCCTTCTTCGACGTGAACGCGGCTCAGCAGGACGCGGTGCGCGTCCAGAACGAGGCGGAGACCTTCGCCAGCCGGGTCGTTCCCGAAGCCCGAGGCGAGGCGGCCCGCATCGTCCAGCAGGCGGAGGCCTATCGCGAGCAGTCGGTCGCCGACGCGAGCGGTCAGGCGGCCCGCTTCCGGCAGATCTACGAGGCCTACCGCCTGGCGCCCGAGGTCAGCCGCGAACGCATCTTCCTCGAGACGATGGAGCGCGTCCTCGGCGGCGTGAACAAGGTCATCATCGACCCGGGCGCCGCCGGCCAGGGCGTCGTTCCCTACCTGCCCCTCAACGAGCTTCAGACCCGGCAGCAGCAGCCTCAAGCCGGCGCAACGGCCCAGCAGGGAGCGACGCGATGAACAGCCCCACCTTTCGCACCGTTTTCCTGATCGTTCTGGGGCTCGCCCTGCTCGTGCTCTACAGCGCAGTGTTCATCGTGCAGCAGACGCAATACGCCCTCGTGCTGCGGTTCGGCGCGGTGCAGTCGCAGATCCAGGAGCCGGGTCTGAAATTCAAGGTCCCGCTCATCGACAACGTGACCTATTTCGACAAGCGCGTCCTCGACCTGGACCTGCCGGTCCAGACGGTCCTGTCGGCCGACCGGCAGAACCTGGAAGTGGACGTGTTCACCCGCTACCGGATCGTCGATCCGCTCAAGTTCTACCAGGCCGTCGGCAATATCGCCCTGGCGAACCAGCGGCTGGCGAGCTTCACGAACTCGGCGATGCGCAACATCCTGGCGAGCGCCTCCCGCGATGCGATCATCCGGACCGATCGCGCCGATCTGATGAACCGCCTCCAGGAGGACGTGAACCGGCAGGCGGCGAGCCTCGGCATCGAGATGATCGACGTGCGTCTGACACGCGTCGACCTGCCAGCGGCGAACAGCCAGGCGGTCTATCAGCGGATGCGCACGGAGCGTGAGCGCGAGGCGGCCGATCTGCGCGCGAACGGCCAGCAGCGGGCCCAGACGATCCGAGCCCGCGCGGAGCGTGAGGCGACCGTCATCAGAGCCGAGGCCAACCGCCAAGCCGAGGAGCTGCGCGGTCAGGGTGACGCGGATAGGAACAGAATTCTGGCCGAAGCCTTTAGCCAGGATCCCGACTTCTTCGCCTTCTATCGCTCCATGCAGGCGTACGAGACGGGGCTGAAGTCGAGCGACACGCGCCTCGTGCTGAGCCCGGATTCGGACTTCTTCCGCTACTTCAACCCGACGAACGGGCGGCCGGGGGCGGCAGCCCCGACGCAGCCTGCGCCCGCCCAGCCGACGCCGGCCCAATAAGCAACGATGCTGGACCTTATCGCAGCCCTCGGCCTCGCTCTCGCGGTCGAGGGCATTTTGTTTGCGGCCTTCCCGGATGGGATGCGAAGGGCCATGTTCGAGGCTGCCCACAGTCCCAGCGACCGAATGCGTATCGTCGGCATCCTGTCAGCCCTTGCGGGCCTCGCGATCATTTGGTTAGCCCGGCAGTTCGGATGACGTCGTCAGCCCCGCTTCTGCCGCAATCGACGCTTGAATGACCGGACGGATTGCCAATCTATGTTCATGTTCTCTGAAAGAGGATCGTCAATGAGCCATGCCATGAGCGCACCGGCGCCATCCACCCCGGCGCTTTTCCGGCGCCCCCTGCGCCTGCTGGCCGCAGCCTGCTTCGCGGCCGCGACCTTCGTGGCGGCTGCCCTGCCGCTGCCGGCTGAGGCGCGTGCGGCCCCTGAGTCCTTCGCCGATCTGGCCGAAGAGGTGACGGGCGCGGTTGTCAACATCTCGGCCTCGACCACCGTCGAGACCCGGAACAGGACCTTGCCCCAGCTGCCGCCCGGCACGCCCTTCGAGGACCTTTTCGAGGAGTTCTTCAACCGCCGCGGCCAGAGCGGCCCGAATGGCGACAATGGGCCCTCCCGTCCGCGCCGCTCCAATTCGCTCGGCTCCGGCTTCGTGATCGATCCGTCCGGCATTGTGGTCACGAACAACCACGTGATCGGCGACGCCAACGACATCAGCGTGATCTTCTCCGACGGCACCCGCCTCAAGGCGGAGATCGTCGGCAAGGATTCCAAGGTCGACCTGGCGGTGCTGAAGGTGAAGTCCGACAAGCCGCTCAAGGCGGTCAAGTTCGGGGATTCCGAAGCTATCCGGCCTGGCGACTGGGTGATGGCCATCGGCAACCCGTTCGGGCTGGGCGGCTCCGTGACGGCCGGCATCGTGTCGGCCCGGGGGCGCAACATCGAGTCCGGCCCCTACGACAACTACATCCAGACCGACGCCTCCATCAACAAGGGCAATTCCGGCGGTCCCCTGTTCAACATGAACGGCGAGGTCATCGGCATCAACACGGCGATCCTGTCGCCGACCGGTGGATCCGTTGGAATCGGCTTTGCGGTTCCGGCCGCAACGGCGGTGCCGATCATCCAGCAATTGCGGGAGTTCGGCGAGACCCGACGCGGTTGGCTCGGCGTCCGGATCCAGAGCGTCGACGACGCCACCGCCGAAGCCCTCAACCTCGGCACGGCACGCGGAGCGCTGATCGCCGGCATCGACGAAAAGGGTCCGGCCAAGCCGGCCGGCCTCGAAGTCGGCGACGTCATCGTCCGGTTTGACGGGAAGGAGGTCAAGGATTCCCGCGACCTGCCGCGCATCGTCTCCTCGACGCCCGTCGGCAAGGAGGTCGACGTCATCATTGTCCGCAAAGGCAAGGAGGAGACCAAGAAGGTCACGCTCGGGCGCCTCGAGGACAGCGAGAAGCAGGCGAGCCTGCAGCAGCCCTCGACCGAGACCCCGACCGTTACCCGCCAGGCCCTTGGGCTGAACCTCTCGGGCATCAATGACGAGATGCGCCGTCGCTACAACCTGAAGGACGATGCCAAGGGCGTCGTCATCACCCGCGTCGACCCGAACTCGGCCGCATCGGACAAGAGAATCCAGGCCGGCGAGGTGATCGTCGAGGTCAACCAGGAGCCGGTCACGACCCCGGCCGACGTGACCAAGAAGATCGACGACCTCAAGAGCCAGGGTCGTAAATCGGCGCTCCTGCTCGTCGCCAACCCCCAGGGCGAGGTCCGCTTCGTGGCCCTGTC
The DNA here is from genome assembly GCA_035645535.1 of Microvirga sp. Classification (GTDB taxonomy): domain Bacteria; phylum Pseudomonadota; class Alphaproteobacteria; order Rhizobiales; family Beijerinckiaceae; genus Microvirga. The sequence goes on from DASQMJ010000039.1 coordinate 5,625, forward strand.
GATCGAGTAGCGCTTTAAAATCACGAGGGCAAAAAGGCGGCTTCGGCCGCCTTTTTCTTTGCTTGGATTGGGATCTGGACTCAGGCGCGGGTGATCTCACTCTCGCGATACCCCTGCACGTATAGCAATGCCGACAGATCCGCATGGTCGATCCTGGCACCGGTCGCTGCCGCTACGGCGGGTTTGGCGCGGAACGCGACGCCCAGGCCGGCTTCTCCGAGCATGGCGAGGTCGTTGGCGCCGTCGCCGACGGCCATGGTCTCGTGGGGCGCGAGGCCGAGGCGCTCGCGCAGCTCGATCAGGGTCGCGAGCTTCGCCTCCCGGCCGAGGATCGGCTCTTCGACAGTTCCGGCGAGCTTCTCGGCCTCCACGATCAGACGGTTGGAGCGGTGCTCGTGAAAGCCGATCTTGGCCGCGACCGGGCCGGTGAACAGGGTGAAGCCGCCGGAGACGAGGCAGGTATAGGCGCCGTTCGCCCGCATGGTCTGGACCAGGGGGCGCCCGCCGGGCGTGAGGGTGATGCGGCTCTCGATGATCCGGTCGACGACGCTCACCGGCAGGTCCTTCAGGAGCGCCACCCGCTCGCGCAGGGCCGGCTCGAAGGCGATCTCGCCGCGCATGGCCCGCTCGGTGATCTCGGAGACCTTCGCCTTCAGGCCGACGAAATCGGCCAGCTCATCGATGCATTCCTGGCCGATCATGGTGGAATCCATGTCGGCGAGGAAAAGGCGCTTGCGCCTGCCGTTCAGGGGCTGCACCACGATGTCGATGGGCTGGCCCTGGAGGGCGGCCCGCAAGGTATCCTCGACCGCGCCAGCGTCGGCCGGAGCCTTGAGGATCAGGTCCGCCGCGATCCCCCTTGCCAGAACCGCGCGTTCCGTCTCTTGTCCGAGCGCCTCGGCCGCCAGCACGACGACTTCGTCCGTGACGGCGGGCCGGTTCGGGTTGGCAATGAGCGTCGCAACGAGAAGATCTTGGGAGGAAGCCATCGTGAGGACCGGAAGGTGAGGGAGGTTCGGATCGGCGCGGTTCTCATCGCAGGGCCGACCGCATCAGGCAAGTCCGCCTTGGGCATCAAACTGGCGCAGGCCCTGGGCGGCGTGGTGATCAACGCCGATTCCATGCAGGTCTACGGCGACCTGCGGGTCATCACCGCGCGCCCTACACCTGAGGAGGAGGCGCTCGTGCCGCACCGGCTCTACGGGCATGTGGACGCGGCCGTGAACTATTCCGTCGGGCGTTACGTGGCGGACGCGGTCGCGATCCTCGGGGAGCTCGATGGGAGGGTGCCGATCTTCATCGGCGGCACGGGCCTCTATTTCAAGGCGCTCACGGAAGGCCTGTCCGATATCCCGGCGGTACCGGAGGAGGTGCGCGAGCAGGTCCGGAGGGAAAGTGAAGGAGTCGAGACGCCGGACCTTCACCGGCTCCTGACGGAGCGCGATCCCGAGACGGCCCGCACCTTACGCCCCTCTGACCGCCTGAGGGTTCAGCGGGCTCTCGAAATCTTTGCCGCCACGGGCCGGCCGCTCGTGTCGTTCCATGGCGCCCGCCAGCCGGGACCCTTCGCCGACGTGCCTCTGGTCAAAATCTTCCTCGCGCCGGACCGCGAGGAACTGCGCCGGCGCATCGACAGCCGGTTCCTCGCCATGATGGAGCAGGGCGCCCTCGACGAGGTGAGGCGGCTGGGCGAGCGCGGTCTCGACCCCATGCTGCCCGCCATGCGGGCCCATGGGGTTCCTGGGTTGCTGGCCTACTTGCGCGGCGAGATCGGCCTCGAAGAAGCCATCGCCCGCGGGCAGGGCGACACACGGCGCTATGCCAAGCGCCAGTTCACCTGGTTCAGGCATCAGCTGCCGGACTGGACCTGGGTCGAGCCGGAGAAGGGCTACGACGCTGCGATGGAGCAGCTCAATGCCCGGCGAGCCAGCCCGTGAACATCTGATAGAAGGTGATGAAGATCTCGAACACGATCAGGAGCACGATGATCAGTTCGAGCCTCAGCGAACGCTCGGTATCGATGAGGTCCGTGAGCGCCTGAGCCGTGTCGCCGATGACTTCGAGCTTGCGGTGTAGTGAGGCGGCGCGCTCCTTCAGTTCGTATTCGTCCTCCAAGCGGGCATAGAGACGCTCGAGGTCCGGTCGGTCCCAGAGCACGTCGGGCTTTTCCTCCACTGCGACGCGGCCGGACACCCGCTGCCGGACCAGGAGGGCGTGCCCCACATGCTTCACGATCTCGCGCCGTCCGCCGGGACGGCGACCCTTCTCGGCAAGATGCCGTGCAAAGGGTTCCATCACGTCGAAGACGCCGGCCGCCTCCTTCTCGTCGCGGGCGAGCGCCACGCTTTTCGCCAGCGCGTCGGCGATGACGATCAGACGCTCCGTCGATATCTTCCTGAGGTAGATCGGACCGCCCGGAGGGATCTGGTCCTCCTTGTCGGGGGAGAGCTCGATGATCGCGGTCTCCTCCTCGTGCCGTGCGAATTCGCCGACGATCCGCTGTCGCAGGCCGCGAATGATGTCATCCTCCTCCAGGGGCGTGAGGCCCACGAGAACGACGGCTCCGTAACGGAACAGGGCGGCGAACCCCTCCTGCCCGACCCGGAACGCGAGCGGGGCGGACGAAAGGAGGTCGCTGCGTTCCAGCCCCGAGACGTCGAGGCGGTCGCCGAGGAGCAGGGCCCGGGCCGTCATGCGTGAACCGGTCATGGGCAGCCCTGTCGAGGATACGGTATCTGTCATGTCGAACTTGATCGAAATAGCGCCTGTGAGCATAGAAGCTGGGCGGTTTTCTGCCAAATGCGAGCCCGCTTGACCGATCGAGGCACATCGTTTAGCGTCGACGCAACTTTTGGAACGAGTGTCGCGACAAATGCGCAAGCTTATTCTCGTAGTACGGGCGCCATCGACGGAGCGGGATTGACCCGCAGGTCCGGCGATGGCGCACAGGCCCCTCAGGGGCCTTTTTTATTGCCCAGATTTCCTCCAGCCCTTGAGACAGACCCGACGGAGCGAGTGACATGAGCGAGACGATGACCGGAGCCGAAATGGTGATCCGCGCCCTGCAGGACCAGGGAGTCGAGCATATCTTCGGTTATCCGGGTGGGGCCGTGCTTCCGATTTACGATGCGCTCTTTCACCAGGACAAGGTGCAGCACATCCTGGTCCGCCACGAGCAAGGCGCGGTGCACGCGGCCGAAGGCTATGCCCGCTCCTCGGGCAAGGTGGGCGTGGTGCTGGTGACGTCGGGTCCGGGCGCGACGAATGCCGTCACGGGGCTCACGGATGCGATGATGGATTCGATCCCGCTGGTCTGCATCACGGGGCAGGTGCCGACCCATCTCATCGGCTCAGACGCCTTCCAGGAATGCGACACGGTCGGCATCACGCGGCACTGCACGAAGCACAATTATCTCGTCAAATCGATCGAGGATCTGCCGCGCATCCTGCACGAGGCCTTCTACGTGGCCTCGAACGGCCGCCCGGGCCCTGTGGTGATCGATCTGCCGAAGGACATCCAGTTCAAGACCGGCACCTATGCGCGTCCGGTCAACAACCAGCACAAGACCTACCGCCCGGCCGTGAAGGGCGACACGGACAAGATCCGCGCCGCCATCGAGCTCATGGCCCGCGCGAAGCGTCCTGTCTTCTACACGGGCGGTGGCGTCGTCAATTCGGGCCCGCACGCGGCGGCGCTGCTGCGCGAGCTCGTTCGCCTTACCGGCTTCCCGATCACCTCGACCCTGATGGGGCTCGGCGCGTATCCGGCATCCGATCCGCAGTTCCTCGGAATGCTCGGCATGCACGGCACTTACGAGGCAAACCTCGCGATGCACGAATGCGACGTGATGATCAACATCGGCGCGCGCTTCGACGACCGCATCACGGGCCGGCTCGATGCCTTCTCGCCCTACTCCAAGCGTATTCATGTGGACATCGATCCGTCCTCCATCAACAAGAACGTGAAGGTCGACATTCCGATCGTGGGCGACTGCGCCCATGTGCTCGAGGACATGGTGCGGCTGTGGCGTCAGACGGCCCCGCAGGTGGATAGGCCCGCCTTGAAGGAGTGGTACGGCAAGATCGAGGGATGGCGCGCACGCAACTGTCTCGCCTACCGTCCGTCGGACGAGACCATCAAGCCGCAATACGCGATCCAGCGCCTCTACGAACTGACGAAGGGCCGCGAGACCTATGTGACGACCGAGGTCGGCCAGCATCAGATGTGGGCAGCCCAGTACTTCAAGTTCGAGGAGCCGAACCGCTGGATGACCTCGGGCGGTCTCGGCACAATGGGTTACGGACTCCCGGCCGCCATCGGCGCGCAGCTGGCGCACCCGAACGCGCTCGTGGTCGACATCGCCGGCGAGGCTTCCATCCTCATGAACATGCAGGAAATGACGACTGCCGTGCAGTACCGCCTGCCGGTCAAGGTCTTCATCCTCAACAACGAGTACATGGGCATGGTGCGCCAGTGGCAGGAGCTGCTGCATGGTGGGCGATACTCTCAGAGCTACTCGGAATCGCTCCCCGATTTCGTGAAGCTCGCCGAGGCCTATGGCGGCGTCGGCATGCGCTGCGAGAAGCCGGGCGATCTCGATGCGGCGATCACCGAGATGATCAACATCGACCGACCGGTGATCTTCGACTGCATCGTCGACAAGACCGAGAACTGCTTCCCGATGATCCCGTCCGGCAAGGCGCACAATGAGATGCTGCTCAACGACTATCTCGGCGAGGCAGGAACCGATATCGGCTCCGTGATCGACGAGAAGGGCAAGATGCTGGTGTGACGGAGAACCCCTCTCCCATCCGGGAGAGGGGAGAGGACTTTGACCAATGCCCACCCTCGTTATCGCCAACAAGCTCTACTCATCCTGGTCGCTGCGGCCTTGGCTGCTGATGAAGCAGTTGGGGATCGACTTCGACGAGATCCTCATTCCCCTCGATCAGCCGGACACCAAGGCGCGGATCCTTGAGCATTCGCCCGCCGGCAAGGTGCCGATCCTCATCGACGGCGACGTGACGGTCTGGGAGAGCATCGCCATCATGGAGTACGTGGGCGAGGCCTATGGGACTCCCGTCTGGCCTGCCGACCGCAAGGCCCGCGCCATGGCGCGGGCGGTCGCGGCGGAGATGCATGCCGGCTTTCAGGCCCTGCGCTCCGCTTGCCCGATGAATCTCGGAAAGAAATACGGTCCGAAGGACCGGGGCGCGGCCGTCGCCCGCGACGTCGCCCGCTTCGGCGAGATCGTCAGACAGGCGCGCGGGCACTTCGGCGTGGACGGTCCCTTCCTGTTCGGTGCCTTCTCGGCGGCCGACGCCATGTATGCGCCCCTCGTGACCCGCCTCGACACCTATTCGATCATCGTCGACGGCACGACGCAATCCTACATCGATGCGATCCTCGCCCTGCCGGCTTTCCAGGAATGGCGCTCCGCCGCTCTCAAGGAGCCCTGGGTCGTTCAGGACGACGAGGTCACAGAGGATCCCATAGCAATCTATCGGCAAGCCGCTTGAGGCCAGAAGGTTCGGAAACGCACAAGCCATGACCCAGATGAGCACCCACTATCCTGCCGCCACCCGCATCGAGCCGGTCAACCGGCATACCCTCGCCATCGTGGTCGACAACGAGCCCGGCGTGCTGGCTCGGATCGCGGGCCTGTTCTCAGGCCGCGGCTACAACATCGAGAGCCTGACGGTCACCGAAACCGAGCACGAGGCGCATATCTCGCGCATCACCATCGTGACCACCGGCACCGACAGCATCATCGAGCAGATCAAGAGCCAGCTCGAGCGCCTCGTCCCTGTGCATCGGGTCGTAGACCTCACGCTGACGGGTGACGCCGTGGAAAGGGAGCTCTGCCTCGTGAAGGTGGTGGGCAAGGGGGATCACCGGGTCGAGGCGATGCGGCTCGCCTCCGCATTCGGGGCGCGCACCATGGATGCGACGCTCACTTCCTTCGTTTACGAGCTGACCGGCACGACCGAGGAGGTCGAGCGCTTCATCAAGCTGATGACGGCGGTGGGTCTCGTGGAGGTCTCGCGCACCGGCGTCGCCGCCATGGCGCGAGGTGCGGAAGGAATGTGAGGCGTAGCGGCGACCGGACGATGGCGCCGGCGGACATTCAGCCTCGGAAGTCGCTTTCCTTAAGGAAGGCCTCCTCCTCGGGCGTCGTCTCCCGTCCGAGGATCGAATTGCGATGAGGAAAACGGCCGAAGCGCGCGACGATGTCGTGGTGATGGCGCGCCCACTTGATCGAGTCCTCCTCGCCGAGAGCCTCGTTCAGGGCGACGGAACGTTCCTGGTGCCGCAGGGACTCGGAATGCATGAAGGGGAGATAGAAGAAGCGGCGGAGTTCGGGCGCGACCTTGCGGTCGAAGCCTCTCTCGATGGCCCGGTCCGCCACCATCACGGCAACGGGATCGGTCTTGTAGACGTCGCGTGTCCCCCGGAACATGTTGCGAGGGAACTGGTCGAGGAGGATGACGACGGCGAGCGCTCCCTCGGGAGTGAGTTCCCATTCGTTGAGATCGCCTCGCGCGGCTGCCCGATAGGTGGCGAGGAAGCGGTTGCGGATTGCCTGGTCGAAGGCGTCGTCCTTGGCGAACCACTTCTCGGGTCCGGCCTCACGCCAGAATTGAATGACGGTGTCGGGAGAAACGAGCTGATCCATGCGACTCATTTCTCCACAACATCGAGGACAATTCAATCAGGCGAGGGCTTCCTCGACCGACGCAGTAGCCTTTTCTGCGAAGAAGAAGACGCGCACCAGATTGGCGAAGAACACGAGGATGCCGGCCAACGCCACGAAGGACGCCGCGATGGCCAGGGCCGGATTGTCGTGCGCGATCGAAATATAGATCCCGGCCGGGAAGACGATCGCCGTCGACCCGGAGAGGATGAGATGGGCACTCGCGAGCCAGGAGGCCCTGAGGGCAGGGTAGTTCTTATAAACCAGGCCAAACAGGGCGAGGCTGGTCCAGCCCAGGAGATTAAGATGGGCGTGCACCGGGGTGAAGCGGAAATCATGGGCCGCCCCCATCACGATCCCCATGCCGATGCCCACGATCAGGCACAGGACCGAAAGCAGGATGAAAGACACGTCGATTCTAGGCATTTCGTCCTCTGGAAGGTGATATCGTTTTCGTTAGGTAACGCAGGAGAACGCACGAGGCAACATAAAATGTAATTACGTGAACGCGAACAAAAATAACGGTTTCCACGCTTTCCTTTGAAACAAGAGGTCGCTAAGAAGCCGCAACCCGCAAGCCTCGGTCAGACCGGGGGCAAATCGACACAATACGAAATCGAAGAGGAAGAGGCAGCCATGCGCGTTTATTACGATCGCGATGCCGACATCAATCTGATCAAGAGCAAGAAGGTCGCCATCGTCGGTTATGGCAGCCAGGGGCACGCCCACACGCTGAACCTGCGCGATTCGGGTGTAAAGGACATCGCCGTTGCGTTGCGGAAGGGATCGCCCTCCGCCGCCAAGGCCGAGAAGGAAGGCATCCGGGTGATGGAGGTGGCCGAGGCCGCCAAATGGGCCGACGTGGTCATGATGCTGACGCCCGACGAGCTGCAGGCGGACATCTACCGCGATGAGCTGCACCCCAACATGAAGCAGGGCGCCGCGCTCCTCTTCGCCCACGGCCTCAACGTCCACTTCAACCTCATCGAGCCCCGCAAGGACCTCGACGTGCTCATGGTCGCCCCGAAGGGGCCGGGCCACACGGTGCGCTCGGAATATCTGCGCGGCGGCGGCGTTCCGACGCTCATCGCCATCCATCAGGACGCGACGGGCAACGCCCACGACCTCGGCCTGTCCTACGCATCCGCCAACGGCGGCGGCCGGGCCGGCATCATCGAGACGACCTTCAAGGAAGAGTGCGAGACCGACCTGTTCGGCGAGCAGGTGGTGCTCTGCGGCGGTCTCGTCGAGCTCATCAAGGCAGGTTTCGAGACGCTGGTCGAGGCGGGCTACGCCCCCGAGATGGCCTATTTCGAGTGCCTCCACGAGGTGAAGCTGATCGTCGACCTCATCTACGAGGGCGGCATCGCCAACATGAACTACTCGATCTCGAACACTGCCGAATACGGCGAGTACGTCACCGGCCCGCGCATCATCACGCCGGAGACGAAGGCCGAGATGAAGCGCGTCCTGACCGACATCCAGTCCGGCAAGTTCACCCGCGACTGGATGCTCGAGAACAAGGTCAACCAGACCTCCTTCAAAGCGACCCGCGCCCGCAACGCCGCCCATCCGATCGAGGATGTCGGCGCTCGCCTGCGCGATATGATGCCCTGGATCAAAGAGAAGGCGCTGGTCGACAAGAGCCGGAACTGAGATCGCCGCCTTCAGCGACGGGAAAAGGGCGGAGGATCCTCCGCCCATTTTCTATTGCCATTCCAGCCCCGGTCAGATGCCGCCCGAAAAGCCGTGGGCCAGGAGCATCGCGATTCCAACGGCCGTGCAGAGGATCCGGCCCACACGTCACGAATAGGGTGCGCAGATCCCGTAGAGGCCGTAGCAGCAGGCGAGGGCCAGCAGAAGCGTCGCGAGCGACCATATCATGTGTCCCGCCACCGCCGAGCTCCCGGATGTCCAGCTTTCCAGCAACCACAATCCGGCATAGGCGATGCCCGCCATCCACCACTCGTAGTTCCACCACGATTCCGGCAGTCCGGCCACGGCAGGGGGAACGACCGGAGCGGGCGCCGCGAATGCGTCGTCATCATACCAGTCGTATGTATCGTGGCGGTGGCTCATCGCAGCAGTTCCGTAATGTCAAGCTTGTGCTATAACATTACGTTACGCTGTTGCAACCTCTCTGAGTTGAGGGGGCGAGGGCTGCTTCTCCGGAGAGCAGCTCCTACTGGCGGTTGCTCTTCGTGTTCTGAGCCTTGTTGTTGTCCTGCTTCCCAGGATCGTTGCGGTTCTTCTCCGTGCCGCCCGAGCCGCGGGTAAAACGGTTCGGATCCTTGCTGTCGGCCGAATTGTTGCCGCTCATCTTGCCTTTGCCCATGGAATTTCTCCTTCGATCTGGGAGGTTAATGAGGGCTCGGGCGCTCGGTTCCGGTCGTTCTACCAGAGCAGGTAGTGAGCAAGCCCGGCGCCCGGGGCGAGCACGATGAAGGCCCAGACCGAGGCCGAAGCCATGTTGGCGGCCTGGAACAGGGGACCCGGCATCACGAAGATGCCCGCGATCAGGGCGATCACGGCCCGGACGGGACCGAAGAAGCGCCCCAGGAAGACGGCCCAGGGGCCAAAACGCTCGAAGAACTCCTCTCCTCGGCGGGTGAGCCGCGGATTCCGCGACAGGGGCCAGACGTCGTAAGCGGCCTTCTTGTAGTGCCGCCCGATCTCATAGGAGAGCCAGTTCCCCAGAAAGGCGCCGATTCCGGCTCCCATCCAGGCCTGCCAGAACGGAATGTCGGCGGCCGCAATCGCGAAGCCCACGGCCATGAGGATCGTCATGGTCGGCAGGAACAGCGACACGAAGGCAAGCGATTCCCCGAAGGTCATCAGAGCAAGCACGAAGGGCGTGTAGTCCTGGTTCGCTCGGATGAAGCCGATGACGGCGTCCTTGACGGCATCGAGATCCATAGTGGCTCCGGTTGTTCCGTGTCGGTAGGTGGAAGACCCCATACCTCATGTGATGGATCGGATCACATGATGCAATTTGAAGCTGGGGCTGCGATGCGCTAACGGGAAGCGACAGGGGGCGTCCTATGAATATTCTCTCGATCCAATCCCATGTCGCCTACGGTCATGTGGGCAACGCGTCCGCGGTCTTTCCCATGCAGCGCCTCGGCGTCGAGGTCTGGCCGATTCATACGGTGCAGTTTTCAAACCACACCGGCTACGGCTCCTGGAAGGGCCGTGTCTTCGACGGGCCGGCCATCGAGGAGCTGGTGGAGGGCATCGCCGAGCGCGGCGTGCTCGCCCGCTGCGACGGCGTGCTCTCCGGCTATATGGGCTCTGCCGATATCGGCAATGCCATCCTGTCCGCCGTGGCCCGCGTTCGCTCACTCAACCCGCAGGCGCTCTATTGCTGCGATCCGGTGATAGGCGACGTCGGGCGTGGGGTCTTCGTGCGGCCGGGCATTCCCGAGTTCATGCGCGATCAGGCGGTGCCTGCCGCCGACATCGTCACCCCGAACCAGTTCGAGCTCGACTATCTCTCCGGCCTGACCACCGAGACGCTGGACGACGTCAAGAAGGGTATCGCGGCCGTTCAGGCCATGGGCCCGAAGGCGGTGCTCGTCACCTCCGTCGAGGCGCGCGAGACGCCCTCCGACACGGTGGATCTGGTTGCGGGCGAGGGCGGGCGGTTCTGGCGCGTGCGCACGCCGAAGCTGTCGCTCAGCGTGAACGGCGCAGGGGATGCCATCGCGGCACTGTTCTTTGTCCACTATGCCCGCAGCCGTTCCGCGCCGGCAGCCCTTGCGGAGGCCTCGGCCTCGGTCTACGGCCTGTTGAAGCGCACGGAGGAGGCGGGGTCCCGCGAGATCCTGACCATCGCGGCGCAGGACGAGTTCATTTCCCCCACCTATCGTTTCACCGCCGAAGAGGTCTGACGCCATGGCCCGCCGCTTCGTAACCCTCGATGTCTTCACCGAAGAGGCTTTCGCCGGCAATCCGCTCGCCGTTGTGATCGACGCGGAGGGGCTCGATATGGACGGGATGCAGGCGATTGCCCGCGAGTTCAATCTTTCCGAGACCGTTTTCGTCATGTCTGCGACGGAGCCGCGCCAGCGAGCGGACATCCGCATCTTCACGCCCGCGCGCGAGCTGCCCTTCGCCGGCCATCCCACGGTCGGCACGGCCGTGCTCCTCGCCCTCATGGACCAGGGCGGCCAGCCGGGAGCCGTCGCCTTCGGCCTGAAGGAGAAGGTGGGCATCGTTCCCTGCGCGGTCGAGGTGGAGAATGACCGCAAGGGCTCGGCGCGCTTTCGCCTGCCACGCCTTCCTTTCACTTGGGGCGAAGGCAAGGAGGCCAGCGATTGCGCATGGGCACTCGGCCTCGACCCGACGGAGGTCGGCTTCGACCGGCACGTGCCGAGCCGCCACTCGGCCGGGGTTGCCTATGATCTAGTACCCCTCGCGTCACTCGATGCCCTCGCGCGGGCGAAGCCTCGGGGCGAGGCCTTCGACAAGGCGTTCGGCGACAGCGATCATCCGTCAGCTTACGTGTATGCGCGGGTGCCGAATGAGGGCTCGCTGCGTTTCAGGGCCCGCATGTTCGGTCCCGGCATGGGGATCGCCGAGGATCCGGCTACCGGCTCCGCCGCTGCAGCCTTTGCGGGTGCGCTGATGCAGTGCGAGCCCCTAGGGGACGGGGAGCACGACATCGTCATCGAACAGGGTTTCGAGATGGGCCGCCCGAGCATCATCTCCCTCCAGATGAACATCAAGGACGGGGCGCTCGTCTCCGCGGAGATCGGGGGACAGGCGGTCGTGGTCAGCCGCGGCGAACTCCTGTGATGGACCAGGAGCTCCGCATCACGCGCGTCGCAAATGTCGAGGCGCGGCTGAAGCCGATGGACTGGGACTGGGCTCTCCGGAACAGGGAGCACATCCAGGCCAACTGGCAGCGCCGCAAGGCGCAGACGCCCAAGATGTACAACGGGCGCGTGCTGATGCTGCGCGACCTGGAGCTCACGCAGGAGCGCTGCGTCAACACCTATTTCGAGGTGGATTATGCCGACCTCGTCGCCTGGATCGATCTGGGAAATCCTGACCGGAGCGTTGCCAACGGCTTCGCCATGGGGGCGCTGCGCGGCTCCGACGGTGCCTTCATCTGCGGAGTCATGGACGGGCACACGGCCAATGCGGGCCGCATCTACTTTCCGGCCGGTACGCCCGACCGCTCGGACGTCAGGCCGGACGGTACCGTCGATCTCGCGACGAGCCTGACCAGGGAGCTGTTCGAGGAAACGGGCCTCGCCGGGGCCGATTACCGGGTCGGGGACGAGTGGATCGTCGTGCAGCGCTGGCCCTCCGTGGCGATGATGCGGACGGTCACGCTCCCGGTCCCGGCCGAGGAGGGCGCGGCGGCGATCCGTCGCAGCATTGCGAAGCAAGACCCGCCCGAGCTGTCGGATCTCAAGATCGTCCGCGGGCCGGAGGATATCGACCCGCAGAAGATGCCGCTCTTCCTTCAGTCCTTCTTCCGCTGGAGTTTTGGTCAGCTGTAGCCGTAGCGCGATTTCGTGGTCCGGATCATGCGGATGGCCTCAGCATCGCGTCCGGCCGCGCAGGCGGCTTGAGCCAGCTCGATCTCCCTCGTCACTCGGACATGGACGGACTGGTGTACATGGCCCATGGCGAGGTCGTTGTCCATGACGGCCCGGTAGCGGGAAACCTCCCCCTGGCAGCCGCCTCCCTCGGGCAAGCGGAAGCCCGCAGGCGCGACGGCGGCGCTCGCCGAGCCGGGAGGCACCGTCTGGTTGCAGGCGGCGAGAGGAAGCGCCGCCACTCCCATGAGCCAAAGGGGCAGAACCGTGCTCTTCATACGGAAAGTTCTCCTGTGGGGTGCAGACCGGAGATAAGGCCAAGCTTCTGTGGATCAAGAGCGTTTCATGTGTCGCAGAGGCGTTTCGGCTTCTCGTTTGTTTCAAACTCTTGCCATCGGACGGAACGGTCGTTACAACCGACCGATCGTTCGCGGCAGGACGCGACCTGAGGAGGAACGGGAAGCGGTGGCAATCGGCTCCCACAGCGCATGGATGGCAGGATCCGCTTCCGCGGCTGCCCGCGCTCGTCTCCTCGGCCTCCTTCTCCTTAGTCGCCCCTGAGGGTCGACTGGGCTTTGGTGCCTGGGCTCTCAGGGGTTCTCGACAGCAGGAACAACCTTGAGCGCATCGACCGCTCTCCCCGAGAAGGACTAGACCGATGACCAATTCCACTACCGGATCCTCGAAGGACCGCGTCCTGATTTTCGACACCACTCTGCGCGACGGCGAGCAGTGCCCCGGCGCCACCATGACCCTCGAGGAAAAGCTGGAGGTCGCCGACCTGCTCGATACGATGGGCGTGGACGTCATTGAGGCCGGATTTCCGATTGCCTCCAACGGCGATTTCGAGGCGGTATCGCTCATCGCGAAGCGCGTGAAGATCGCGACCGTGGCGGGCCTCGCCCGCGCCATCCCGGCCGACATTGCCCGCGCCGGCGAGGCTGTGCGTCACGCGGCGCGCCCACGCATCCACACCTTCGTGTCCACCTCCCCGATCCATCTGGCACACCAGATGCGCAAGTCGGAAGAAGAGGTGCTGGAGATCATCACCGCGACGGTGACCCAGGCTCGCAATCTCGTCGAGGACGTCGAGTGGTCGGCTATGGATGCCACACGCACCTCAATCGAGTATCTGTGCCGCTGCGTCGAGGCTGCCATCAGGGCCGGCGCGACCACCATCAACCTGCCCGACACGGTGGGTTATGCCACGCCGGACGAGTACCGCTCCATGTTTCGCGCCGTGCGCGAGCGCGTGCCAAACGCCGACAAGGTGATCTTCTCGGCCCATTGCCACAATGACCTGGGCTTGGCAGTTGCGAATTCGCTCGCGGCGCTGGAAGGCGGTGCGCGTCAGATCGAGTGCACCATCAACGGCATCGGCGAGCGGGCCGGCAACGCGGCGTTGGAAGAGATCGTAATGGCGATCCGCACCCGCGGCGACGTGCTGCCCTACGAGACCGGCATCGAGACGACGATGCTGACGCGGGCCTCCAAGCTGGCTGCGGCCGCGACCTCGTTCCCCGTGCAGTACAACAAGGCCATCGTCGGTCGGAATGCCTTCGCTCACGAGAGCGGCATCCATCAGGACGGCATGCTCAAGCATGCCCAGACCTACGAGATCATGACGCCGGAGAGCGTCGGCGTCTCCAAGACCAATCTGGTCATGGGCAAGCATTCCGGCCGCGCGGCCTTCCGCAACAAGCTGGACGAACTGGGCTACAAGCTCTCGGACAACCAGTTCCAGGATGCGTTCGAGCGCTTCAAGGATCTGGCGGACCGCAAGAAGCACGTCTACGACGAGGACATCGAGGCGCTGGTGGACCAGAACATCGCCATGGCGCACGACCGGATCAAGCTGATCTCGCTCTCCGTCGTGGCCGGCACACGCGGACCGCAGCGCGCCACCATGAGGCTCCAGATCGACGACAGGATCGTCGTCGAGGAGCAGGAGGGCAATGGCCCGGTGGATGCGACCTTTAACGCCATCAAGGCGCTGGTGCCCCACGAAGCGGTGCTCGAGCTCTACCAGGTCCATGCGGTGACGGAGGGGACCGACGCCCAGGCCGAGGTCTCCGTCCGCCTGTCCGCGGACGATCGCAGCGTGACCTCCCGCGCGGCCGACCCGGATACCCTCGTGGCCTCGGCCCAGGCCTATCTCGGCGCCCTGAACAAACTCATCAGCCGCGGTGCGCGCCTGCACGCCCAGTACGCCGCCGAGTAACCGGCACCTTACCGGGGAGTTGGAGGGCCGGGCGTTGGCCCGGCCGTTTCTATTCCGACATCTCTTCCTCCGAGCAGAAGAATTTCGGCTGGCCCCGCTGTGCCTGACGGGAGGACCGCGACGAGCTTGGCCAAAATCGGGCGCGGCCGCACTCGATAGTGGGAGGGCACAAGTCCCTTCTGCGAGGTGAAGCCCGCCCGAGACGAAAAATCCTCTCTGATTAGGGTAGACAGGAACCGCAGGGTTTGTTAAACGCACGGCCTCTTCAGCGGGAACGTCTTCCCCTGAGATCGCTTCGGCGACGGGTGATTAGCTCAGTTGGTAGAGCAGCTGACTCTTAATCAGCGGGTCGTAGGTTCGAGCCCTACATCACCCACCAAATTTTCTCATTTATGAATGAATAGCTTAGAGCGAAGTCGCTCTTGGCAGCAGTTTGCCGCTGCCGCTATTCTGGAGCAAGCGAAGCGCTATTCGCGGACAATTCGGCTGGCTCCTGAGTGCCTCTGCCCCGGCGCAACGCGCCAGCATGGGCTCGATCAGCCTTTCCGGGGGCCGTTATTTTCGCCACCAATGGGCGGCCGTTCGTGCGCCAGCCGATCACGAAATCCGGCATCTGGCACTGGGATGCTCGGCGGGAGGCCAATCCCAGTCATCCCGTGGCGCTGCCGGAGCGGCTCTCGCCCGAGGACCTGAAAGTCAAGCTGGAGCAGGACAGCGTCGCGGCCAATTCGCGATTGGCCGAGGAAGCCTACGGCTATGGCAGCTTGCGTCCCTATCAGGAGGAGAGATTCGGGCGATCGAGCAGGCGGTGGGGCCGGGCAGCGCGATATCCTGATCTCGATGGCGACCGGCGCCGGCAAGACGCGCACCTGCATTGCGCTCATGTATCGCCGGCTCAAGCACAGGCGTTTTCGCCGCATCCTCTTCCTGGTGGACCGCACGGCCTTGGGCGACCAGACGACCGACGCTCTGGAGATGACGGAGTTGGAGGGTTCTACAAGTTCTCGCAGATCTACAGGGGCGCAGGACTCGACCAGAGGCTGCCGGAGCCGGAGGATCAGGTCCAGGTGGCCACCGTGCGCGCACCGGCCAGATCGATCTGTTTGAACCGCTCGACGTGAATCTCGATTACGACCTCGCGGCCTTCAACAAGAGCGTCCACTCGGAGAGCTTCAACCGGGTCGTCTGTCAGGCGATCGCCGCCGAGATCCCGCCGGACCGTCTTGGCAAGACACTGATCTTCGCCGCCCGCGACAGCCATGCGGACGACGTGGTGCGCCTGCTCACCCAGGCCCGGCCCTGGAGGAGGAATACGGCCCGATCCCGGCCGGGATGGTGCAGAAGATCACCGGCAGCGTGCCCGGCAACAAGGATCTGATGCTCAAATTCCGCAACGACCCCTATCCGTAATACGTGGTGACGGTCGACCTCCTCACCACCGGCGTCGATATTCCCTCCATCTGCATCCTCGTCTTCATGCGCCGCGTGAGCAGCCGCATCCCTTACGACCAGATGATCGGCCGGGCCACGCGCCTGTGTCCCGCCGCCGGCAAGAAGCATTTCCGCATCTTCGACGCTGTGGACCTCTACGCAAACCTGCAGGAGATGTCGGACATGCGCCCGGTCGTGGCGCGGCCGGACATCGACCTGGCGCAGCTCGTCACGGATCTGGAACAGGCCGGCACCGACGAGGACCGGAACTGGGTGCGATCAGATCGCGGTGAAGGGGCACCTCGCAGGTTTCGGTGTCGCTGGCCCGCCCTCCCACACGGAGTTTTGGATAGGGCGGAAGTATGTTTCTCTACGTCGATAGCGCGTTAGCGGCTGGGTGTTGGCCGGACTATGCTGGTCGAACTCGCACGCGCTATGATCAATCTTGGCTATCACAGTATGCGCTTGGCGTCGTAATCGGCAGCAATCCGGCCCATGAAATTCTATGAGGCTCTGGGACGGCGGAGGGCGGACGCTTATACCGCTTCCGGCCCTGTGTGGCGATCAGAGAACTATCTTTATGTGTGGGATGATCTGTTAAGCCTTGCGACGTCGGAGCCGGCAGGGACTCGCATCCAGAACGAATGGACGCAGGGTGGTCACTCGCGCATACGGCGGAAGACACGGATCTGTGGTGGAGAACACCCCTCCCAGTTGCTCAAGGACCTCCATGGCATATTGCCTGGTCCTCTCGGTACCTGTTGATCGAGGCTTTCGGTTACGGATCTCGCGCCGCGTGCACCGCGATGCCAAGTCGGCGGTAAGGTTCGATCAGATGGTCAGGCAGGCCATCCTCCACGACTAGCGTGCTGATCTCGGTGACGGGAGCAATGAGATAGGGTGAGGCTGCACCGAGCTTCTCGTGAGAGGCAAGCACGACCGTCTCGGCGGCATGTCGGCACACAGTTCGCTTGACGGCCGCCTCCTCCCAATCTCCGGTGGTCAAGCCTACCTCGGGATGAATCCCTGTAACCCCCATGAAGAAGGTGTCTGCCCGCACCTGTGCAATTGCATCAAAAGTGGCAGCTCCCACGGCCACAACAGAGTGCTTGAACAACCGTCCTCCAATCAGGATCACATCAACGGTAGGATGCTCGGCCAGCACGACTGCAACACTCGGGCTGTGGGTTACGACGGTGGCCTTGAGATCGGGTGCCAAATAGCGTGCGACCTGCACGGCGGTCGTGCCTCCATCCAGAAAGACGACTTGACCAGATTGGATCATCCGGGCGGCGGCGCGGCCGATCGCAGCCTTGGCTCCTGGTGCAACTCCCTGCCGCCCGGCAAAGTCAGCGAGAGCCGGTGAAGCCGGAAGTGCGCCACCATGCACGCGCTGAAGCAATCCTTCCGCCGCCAACTCACGCAAGTCGCGCCGGATCGTGTCCTCCGACAGACCAAGCTCCTGACTGAGGGTCTTTGCAATAACCCGGCCGTCGCGCCGGAGAACCTCGAGAATGTGCGCTTTGCGTTGCTGGGTGAGCATGATTACTCCTTTTGCACGTTTATGCTTGACTCTGCACGTTTGTGCACGTTTAATCTGACTACAGCGTTGCGCCGAGTGGCCCAATCGCCTTAGGACCCTTTCAATGACCATTACCGACCGAGTGCAAGTTCACGATGTGAAGATCCTCTCCGACGATTGGTACGTGCTCAAGAAGACCACCTTCTCGTACCGACGCGGCGACGGCACATGGCAAACGATGAGCCGTGAGACTTACGACCGCGGGAACGGGGCAACCATCCTCCTCTATAATCTTGATCGCCGCACGGTGGTCCTGACGCGGCAGTTTCGTTTTCCAGCCTATGTCGATGGCTATCGGGATCTTCTGATCGAGTCGCCGGCCGGGCTCCTCGACAACGCCACTCCCGAAGAGCGCATCCGGGCTGAGACGGAGGAGGAAACCGGCTACAGGATCACGGACGTGCAGAAGATCTTCGAGGCTTACATGAGTCCGGGCTCCGTGACCGAGCGGCTTTACTTCTTCGTTGGCCGCTACGATGCCACCGACCAAGTGTCACGCGGTGGAGGCAACCTGGCCGAAGGTGAGGATATTGAGGTCCTGGAACTAGACATTGGGCAAGCACTCGCCATGGTCGAAACAGGTGCGATCAGAGACGGCAAGACCATCATGTTGCTTCAGTACGCGGCCCTCAATCTGTTTCGCTGTTGAATCAACCGTTTGTGCAGAATCGACGGTAGGTCCGAAGTGGGGCCGCATGGCAGCTTCGAAGCTGTGGGCTAGGCGACCGACCGCGTTCAACTGACGCCGTTTAACTAGCAACACTGCCACTGCGTTCGGGAATGGCCCGAAGGAGCGATCCTGCAAGGCGGATGCTAGCCAGGTTCGCTCAAGCCGATAGGGTCTGGACCCAAAAATGGAGGTACATACTGATGATCCGTCTGACTTCAACTTTGCTCTGCGCGTTCGCCATGATCTCGGCAGTTCATGCAGCACCGGGTGACAAGGCCATTGCTGAGATGAAGGGTCTTGAGGGGGAGGTTCTTGGCACCGTAACCCTGACCGAGACCGCTCAAGGTGTGCTGGTTACCGGAGAGTTGACCCAGCTTTCGCCTGGAGCCCACGGCATCCACCTGCACGCGGTGGGCGAGTGTAAGCCGCCGTTCGCATCTGCTGGCGGACACTTCAATCCAGACGGCAAGAAGCACGGCTTTCACGATGGGTCCGGCTACCATGCGGGCGATCTGCCCAACCTGCACGCGGCGTCGGATGGAAAAGCCGTGGTGGATGCCTTTGTGCCCGGCCTGACATTGTCAGGGCGAGCGAAGAACTTGCTTGATCAAGACGGCACGGCGGTCGTCGTTCATGCCAAGGCCGACGACTACAAGACCGATCCTGCGGGAGCCTCCGGCGATCGCATCGCCTGTGGTGTCATCACCAAGGCACAATGATCGAGTCGGCCAGGTTGATACTCGAATGGCGCCGGAGCCACCCTTGCGCCATTTGTATCCTATCGGCATGAGGCTGACCTAAGCCGAGTTTCCGCATTCTTGCGCTGAGCGGACCGTTACAAGACTGTGCCAACGCCGTGCTTGACCCGACGCAGACCTTCCCAGACCTCCGATCTGCCCTGCGATTGAAGTCACTTGCACCCTATTGCGTGCAATGATCATGAGTCACGCAACCGCTTACTAGTCCACTAGGATGATGCTGGCTGATGCAATGCGGGAGCCGCTTGGGGCGCATGTTGTCGCCGAAATCCAGCTCGCGTTGACCGAATACCCTGTTCTTTGGGAGCCGTGGAGCCGCGGGCCGCGCTATGCCACGGCTGCCTATCCGTCACATGGTCGGCTGTGGCGCTACGCGTCGGCTCGGTTGGAGCCGATCGTGATCGGTGCGGCAAACTCGATGACACAAGTCACGCCGGAACTCTGCAGGTGCCGACGCAATGAACCGCCGAGCTGGCCCTCGACCAACCGCCTCAGCAATCGGGATCCGAAGCTCTCAAGCGCGGCGCCTTTCACCATCGGTCCATCGGATTCGCGCCATTCTAACACCAGGTGCTGAGCATCCCAGCTCCAGCTCACATCTAACCGGCCCGTCGGGACAGAGAGTGCGCCGTGTTTGAGTGCGTTGGTCGCGAGTTCGTTGATAGCAAGGCCGAGAGCCAGCGCCTGCGCGCCCGGTAGCGTGACCATCGGGCCGCCTATGGTGAACCGCCCAGGGGCGTCCACATTGTATGGTTCGAGTTCGGCCTCGAGGAGTTCGCCCAACGTGATCTGGTCCTGGTGCGCCAGCTTCCGATCCAGCAGATCATGCGCGCGAGCCAGAGCGGCGATTCGCGCAGACAGCGCCCGCGCATGTTCCGGCGGCAAGCTCAACCTTGCGAGTGCCTCCGTGGCGGTATAGGCGTTCTTCACCCGGTGCCGAAGCTCATCACGCGCGAACTCCGCCTCCTCAAGGGCTCGCGACAGGGCCTTCACCAGGCGCACATTCTCCATCGCAGTTGCGGTCGCCCGGGTGAGGGTTTCCAGGGTCTCGACCTCGTCGGCGGTTGGCTCGTAAACCTGGCCCCAGTAAGCGCCGATCGCGCCGATCGGGTCATCAGACCGCACAGGCGCCATCACGAGGCTGCGCACGAAGGTTTCGCGGTAAAGGTCCTGCGGGATCCGCTCGTCAAGGCGAATGTCTGCGATCACAACCGTCCGGCGATGGAGCATGGCCCAGCCGCTGATGCACGACGAAAGCGGGAAGTTGCGGCCTTTCCAGAGCGGGCCGACTGCGTCTTCCTCCACATAGCGGCAGGTGTCCCCTTCTCGCAGGATGACCGCAATACCATCGGATCCGATCAACCGGCGCGCCGTAGATCGGACTACCTCGACCACATCCTCGATCTCCCCCGCGCTCGCCAACCGCTCGATAGTGTTCACCAGGTCTCCCGCAGGCGTGCGGCGGAAGTTGGCGCGCTCGGAAGGTAGGGTAGGCTCGGGCATGGGTACTCTGGGATGTACACACCGTTTCCTGCCCCGGTCGTAAAAGTCAACCTGGGCGGTCCGAGAACTCACAAATAGAGAAGTTTGTTCCGGGCGCCAGTCGGCAGCAGCCCTGATTCGGGTGCTTCTGAACGGAACGTCCGACTTCCAAACATGGCGCTGGAGCGTCAGGCAATCCATGCCGATCTCGCCGAGACGGGAGGGCTCCAGCACCAACCCGGATGGCCCGTAGGCCAGCACTCGGATACCGGGTCGAACCTCGCGGGTTCTTTGCAACGCCGCCACTGCACCATAGTGAGAAGACCTTCAGGCAAACGGCATGCCAGTGGGTTCCCCCTTGAGCTCTGAGGCGGTCTGGGAGCCGCCCTGCCATCGCGCGGCGGGCCGCCTAGGCGAAGCCGCGCCAGAGGGCGTTGCTCCATCGGGCACGGGGCCATGAATCGCCTTTCAGGCCCGTGCGGCTGGCACGCCGGTAATCCACAGTCGGTGCATCCAGAGCCGAGTGGGAACGCTATTCTCATGGTGAGAGCAGCGGATTTATTCTGCTGCGTCCAATCTGGATTTGGATACGGCCGCCACCAGGGCCTGTGCCAGATCCTCCTCCGCATAGGGCTTGACCAGCATCACCGCCCTCTTCAGGTCGTGCTCGGCCGAGACGGCTTCATCCCCGGTGGCGAAGACGATGCCCAGGTCGGGCCGATGCTTCAGGGCGCGCTTCGCCAGTTCGGCACCCGACAGGTCGGGAAGCCCGACATCCGTGACCAGGATGTCAACCGGATCCGTTGCCAGCGACTGCAGCGCCGAAGTCGCGTCCGCGGCCTGGACCACCCTGTGACCCAGCTCCGTCAGCATCTCGGCCGTGCTGCTCCGGATCAGCTCGTCGTCCTCGACCAGCAGAACGGTCCAGCTCCTGATGCTCGCGACCCGCGCCGCCGCCGGCGCCGCGTGGGATGTCGACGAGGCGGCCCGGTTGCGCTGCTGCTGGTTGGCCAGCACATGCCGGATCTTCCGCGCCAGATCCTCCCGCGAATACGGCTTGGGCAGAAGCTCCACCCCCGGATCGAGGCGTCCGCCGTGCACGATCGCGTTCTCCGTGTAGCCGGAGGTGAACAGCACCGCGATGTGCGGCAGGCGGGCCCGCGCCTTGCGGGCGAGCTCCGGGCTGCGCAGCGGGCCGGGCATCACCACGTCCGTGAACAGGAGGTCGATCTCTAGCCCGCTCTCGATGATGCTCAAGGCGCTCGTGGCGTCGCGGGCCTTGAGGACCCGGTAGCCCAGGTCCGACAGGAGCGCGACCGCGGTCTCGCGCACGTCCTCGTCGTCCTCCACCACCAGGATGGTCTCGGTTCCGCCCCGCACGGGCGCGGTGCGGAGATCCGTCAGCACGTCCTCGCTTTCGTGTACCCGGGGAAGGTAGATCTTCACCGTCGTGCCCTGGCCGACCTCGCTGTAGATCTTGATGTGGCCGCCGGACTGCTTGACGAAGCCGTACACCATCGACAGGCCCAAGCCCGTGCCCTTGCCCTCCGGCTTGGTGCTGAAGAAGGGATCGAACACCCGCTCTAGGATCTCGGGCCGGATGCCACTGCCGGTGTCGGTGACGGCCAGCATCACGTACTGCCCCGGTGCGACGTCGTTTTGGATGGCGTAGCGGTCGTCGAGCAGGGCGTTGCCGGCCTCGATGGTGAGGCGCCCCCGACCGTCCATGGCGTCGCGCGCGTTGATCGCGAGGTTCAGAATGGCGTTCTCGATCTGGCCAGGATCGACCTGGGTGTTCCAGAGCCCGCCCGACACCACCGTCTCGATCTCGATTTCCTCGCCCAGGGCGCGGCGGAGCATGTCGTCCATGCCCTTGACGAAGCGGCCGACGTTCACGACCTTAGGCTCCAGCGGTTGGCGGCGGCCGAACGCCAGGAGTTGAGAGGCGAGCTTGGAGCCGCGCGACACGCCCGCCAGCGCGTTCTGCACTCGCTTTTCAGCTCGCGGGTTGCCGGCAATGTCCCTCGCGAGGAGCTGCAGGTTGCCGCTGATCACCTGGAGCAAGTTGTTGAAGTCGTGCGCGACGCCGCCCGTGAGCTGTCCCAGCGCCTCCATCTTCTGCGACTGGCGAAGCAGGGTCTCCACCTTCTCTCGTTCGGCAATGGCCTCGGCCACACGCTCCTCCAGGGTGGCGTTGAATGCCTCCATCGCCGCCCTTGCCCGAAGTTCCTGCTCGATGTTGCGCGCCTCGATCACGGTGCCGATAGGCCGGCCCGCTTCGTCCCGGATAGGACTGGCGGTGAAGGCCACGGGATAGAAGCTACCGTCCTTGTGTACGAAAACCTCTTCGCCTTGCTCCTGGTTGTTCTCGGGGAGAGCTTGGTCAATGGGACAGTCGCACAAGGGATAGGGCGTGCCGTCGGGACGGGTGTGATGGATGGCATCATGAAGGGGGCGGCCCTGCACCTCGGCGAGCGTGTAGCCGGTCAGGTCCTCCGCTGCCCTGTTCATGTAGACGCATTGCTGGCGGTCATCCATCATGAACACCGCCATCTGGGTGTTGTTCAGGATCGCATCGAGCCGGCGCGAGGTCTCGGCAAGCTGCTCTTCGATGCGTTTACGTTCGGTGATGTCGACCACAGTGCCGGGAAAGCGCCAGGGCTTTCCATCATCGTCGTAGAGACACTCGCCCCGAGCGTCGATCCAGAGGGTCGTGCCGTCCTTCTGGAGCAGACGATACTCCTGCACGTACTTTTCGCCAGTCGCAATGGTGTGGTTGATCGCCTCGCCGATCCTCTCCCGGTCGTCGGGGTGGATGCCATCCAGGTACTCTGCAAGCGACGTACCAGCTTCTCCTTTCTCAGGATCGACCGAGAACATCGCCGCGAACCGCGCGTCCGAGTAGAAGGTGTCGGTCTGGATGTGCCAGTCGAAGGTGCCGACCATCCCCGCTGCGTTGAGGGCATAGGACAGGCGCTCCTGGGTCTGTGTAAGCGCCTGCTGGGCGAGGATGCGTTCAGTTGTCTCGATCACGACGGCGAGCACGCCCGCCGGTCGGCCGCTCTCGTCCAGAACCGGGCTGTAATCCAGGTTCATCCAGACCTGTTCGGGAACACCCTTGCGGTAGAGCGTGAGTTCCTGATCGCGGTAGGACAGGGTGCCGCCGCTCAAGCCGACCTTCATCACGTGGTCGTTGAAGTCTGCGACCTCGGGCCAGCCCTCGCGTACCTTCGAGCCGAATAGGAGGGGGTGACGGCCGCCTGCGAAGCCCGAATAGGCGTCATTGTAGATCATCACTCCGTCCTGTCCCCAAAGCAGGACGATGGGTACCGGCGAGCGCAGGAGGATGCCGACTGTGGTCTTCAGGCTCTGTGGCCAGGCCGAGATCGGCCCGAGCGAAGTGCGCGACCAGTCATAGCTTCGCGTACGCTGGCCCATCTCGCTATCGCCCAGAAAGTCGAGATTGGTTGCGGTCGCCATTTCGGTCGAGGGGATGGTCAGCATCGAAGACATCGGGGCAGGTACTCGATGGGCAAATTCGGGGCACAACTAGGGTTGAGCCTTGCCTTTGACAAGAGCTTGAGGCTACCTCCGGTCCCGCCAGGAGCTTCGCAGAAAAGCCTTTCCCGCTGTGGAATTTGCCTCGCCCGCGCAGCACGTTGCACGTTGACGAATCTATCGATGAGCAGACGAGGGTGGAATGGCTTAATGACACCCCCTGCCTGTTATCTTATTGCGAATTGGAAGCACCGTGTTGCCATTCCTCCGAACAAGGTGCTCACAGGCTGGCCGGTAATCTCGGAGATGGCAGAGCGGCATATTCAATGGGATGGACAGGTAGACCTGGCCGATGAATCCGCAATGTCGAGCCGCCAGTCCTGCCAAGTCTCACCGGCCTCGGGGACGTCCTGTGGAAGTTCCCAGATCGACCTGAGAGCGTCAGTTTTCGCCATCTCCACGTCAGTGATTTCTATGCCGGTATCGTCACGGATTGCACTGTGACAACTCACGAGATGGGAGTGGTAGCGCATCTGGACTGCTCTTCTTCCGGGGCAAGACAACAGACATGCTGCTTGCCTATACCCCTTTGGGGTGAATACCGCATCAGCCGCTGAAGTTCCCATCCAATGGGACTATCCGTCAACGTCGCCTGAACCGCTTGGAGAGTGCTGCCTGGCGCGGCCGCTCAGGCCTACAGTCACGGCTCCTCATTCTAGGCATAAAGTCATGGATTATGGGCGTGAACAACGATAGCGCCGGCCATGTTGATTGGTTCCGGCCTCCTTCAACAATATCACAAGGGGCATTCTGATGATTGGTGTCGCGCGCGGCTCGGGAATGGGCATTGTAGTGGCTCTCCTGATGGCATTTCAGGCCGTTCCAGCCGCAGCCAAGCCCTCGGCTCAGGTACCTCCCACGCCGCACAGAATGGCCGAGCTACAGCAGGTGAACAGCTATGTGAACCGCACGATCACAGAAGTCTCCGACCTGGAGCAGTATGGCCGTGAGGATGTCTGGGCGCTGCCCACCAGCGGCAAAGGTGACTGCGAGGACTTCGCGCTTCTTAAGCGCAAACTCCTCATTCAACGCGGCTGGCCAGCTTCTGCGCTCTCGGTTGCCGTCGGGTTCACGTCGCAGGGCGAGCCGCATGCGGTGCTGATCGCCGCCACGACGGGCGGCGAGTACGTGCTCGACAACCTGACCTCGGCCATTCTCACGCCAGCCCAGACTGGCCACGTGTTCCATTCGCGCCAAGCAGGGCGCAAGTGGATTTCGGCTTCAGGAGAGAGGACCAGCGAACCCACCGTCGACCTGCCAGTCGCTCGCCGCCTTCCGGTGGTGCAGGTCAGCTCTCGCAGGCCTCGCGGTTAGCCACGGCCTGCAAGTGCAGCCGTAAGGGAAGCGGCTGCACTATCTCAGTTCAAGGGCCTCTGGCGATCCGCGGTTATCAGAGGTCCTTTTTTGATCTCGTCACAACAGCTAAGCTGCAGCCACGCACATTTGTTGATGCGACGTTGACAGCTTTGGGACGATCCACCGATCCGTTGAATATTTTTCTAGTAATACGTCGGAACCATGGCTGGCGCTGGGCGTAATCTAGCCACCTGAGCCGCTCTCCTGCGATCAGCTCTCATCAATACTTGTTTGTGAAGGTGAACCATGCAGCGTTCGCACACTCTTGCTTTGTCTGGTCTTACCCTATTCCTAGTCTTAGCCGCGCCGTCCCATGCCCAAACCATCAGGTCGGGCCAGCAGTGTCAGCCAGCGGTGGCCAATGCCTCCATGTACGGCAACTGCCGTCTGCGGATCGTCCGGGGCGAGGAGGTCTGCCGCTGTGCAATTCGTCCCCAGGCGCTGCGTCGGGTTAGTCCTGATGATCGCGACGGTTTGACGACCGGCACCATCGGGTCGGCTCCGGTGCAAGCACCATCTTCGCTCGGGGCTGCAGGGCTTGGCGCGCGGACAGGGCAGGGCGCGGTCTCCAACAGCCGAGCGGCATCGGGCAGCTCCCTTGGGACTGCAGCTTCGTCAGGTGGAACGTCGGCCGCCGCAAGCTCGGGGTCCGACAGAACCGGCAGCGCTGGGCCCAGCGCCGGTGTCAGTGGCGGCGGCCGCGCGGATGGTGCCGTTGCGGACAGCGGGGCCGGTCGCTCCTCCGCCGGCGGCGCTCCTGGTGGAGGCGGCACCGGCGGCATCGGCAGCCATGGAAATGGCCAGGGTCCTGGCAACAACAATGGCCTCGGCAATGGGTCGGAGCCGGCCGACAACACCTCCAGCGACGTGAAGGGCAGCGACCCCTCCAACCCTGGCGGCGGTGGCGGCAATGCCGGTGGTGGTCGGGGCGGCAACGGTGGTGCAGGCGGCCACGGCGGCGGCAACAACGGCGCTGGCGGTAATGGGGGCGGAAACGGCGGCGGTAATGGTGGCGGACGGCGCTAGGCCTTCGCATACCCTCTGATCAATTCGGCCCTCCGCAGCATGCAATGGGGCCGATGCACCCTGAAAGGAGTTGTTCATTCTGCGACCTTGGCCGATCCCTCGGCCAAGGGCTCTTCGCTCTGCGGGCTCGAGAGGATGGGGAGCGTCAGCGCATCAGAGAGCATCTCAGGACAGGGCTCAGAAAACTGATCTTGACGCCAAAGCTGCCTCCGGAGCCGAGAAGCGCCAGGATTCACGTGATCTGCGGGGGTTCTGCTCGCTTATCGCCCCGGCTGGGCATCGTGAGATCCATACGGGACTGCAGCCGCTCGCCAAGGATCTCGGGCCGTACCGGCTCGGCCAGGGACCGTCCGGATGGGGGTAGATCGCCTCTGTCCAGTAATGTCTTGCCCCAAATGATCAGCACGCCCACCTCAGGCCGGCCCTGCACGACCAGACGTGAGAACTCGAAACCATCGAGAGACCCCGGCATGTCCACATCGGTCAGGACCGCTCGCACGTCCTGTCGCCGCCGGAGTGGGTCGAACGCCTCATCGGCGTCCTGTGCCTGCAAGACCCAGAAGCCCGCTTCGCGCAGGATCTCCACCTGTGTTAGCCGCGCGAGCGGCTCGTCCTCCACCAGGAGGACAACCGGCTGGGTGAACGGGCGCACGAGGCGTCATGGAACCGGGAACACCCGTCCCTGGTCCTCAGTTCCCTGGAGCTAAGCCGAGGGTGTCTCCCCGCAGGCCCAGTTCGGGCCACCCTAGGGACGGCGGGGCTTGGGCGAGAGTTGCCGGATCCTTGCGACCACATCCTGCGGCGGATATGGCTTCATGAGCAGCGGACCGACCTCGCACAGGCTGGCCGCGATCTCAGCGGAGCGCTCAACGCCCGAGGTCAGGATCACCTGCACACCGGGCCGGTTAGCCCGGATCCAGCGCGCAAGGCCAAACCCATCCATTTCGCCCGGCATCTGGACATCGCTGAACACGACGTCGATCGTCATGTGCGGAGCTTGGAGCATGGCGAGGGCCTCTCGGGCATTCACTGCCTCGTGCACTTTGTAGCCGCACTCGCGCAGGTAGTCGGCTATCACCAGACGGACGAGGATCTCATCCTCGACCACGAGGATCGTCTGACGAGAGGCGCTGGATCTCGGCTCAAGGTGGGTCGTTGCCTTGCTCATGCCGAGCTAATCGCCACGCTTAACCCCTAGTTCCATGATCATGAACCAAGCACATCCGGCCAATTGAGGCAGCGGGTGACCAACTCGACGACCTGTGACACGAGGTATGGCTTGCGGATGAAAGGGCCAAGCGCAGCCGACCCGGGGCTGTCGGCGCTCCTATCCTTGCCGGAGGTGAGGATAATCCGGGTCGGGAGGCCGCGGGCCTGCACGAGACAGGCGACATCCAGGCCGTTGCGGGAACCCGGCAGGGAGATGTCCACGAACATCAGGTCGACGCGCAGGGTATCGAGCACCGCGATCGCATCGTCCGCGGAACTCGCCTCAATCACCTTGAAGCCGCGCCCCCGCAACTCGTCACTGATGAAGCTGCGCGTCAGCACCTCATCTTCGACTATCAGGATCGTGGGCGGAGCCGAACGCGGGAAAGGTGTGACCGTTGCTGCACTCATGCAGTCTCCTGGCGCTACCAAATGCCCGAATAACGGGCAGGACCCGGATGGGTTCTCAGGCTGGTTTGGGCCGCGTCGCTGGGTTCGGGCCTGATTCGGCCATGGGAGCAGGTCGGTCATCGCTCTATCGGCCGCTTGACGTGTCACTGGTTAAGCCGCAGAGAGGAACCCGGTGGGATCGGAAGACGTTTGTCCAGCTCAGCTTTCTTTGGCGTCGCACCTGCATGTACGATCAGTTTCTCGGCGTCGTTCTCCTGGTCGAAGATGAGCCGCTGGTGCGGCTGCTGGCAGCGGACGTCCTCGTCGAGGCCAAGTTCCGCGTGATCGAGGCGGCCAACGCCGAGGAGGCACTCACTGTGCTGCAGGCCGGTGTCGAGGTGGATGTCCTGCTCTCGGACGTGGAGATGCCCCCTGGGATCGACGGCTATGCCCTGGCCCGGCAGGTGCATGAGCGGTGGCCGGAAATCGAAATTCTGATCACCTCGGGACGGGAGTGGCCGACCGAGGGTGACCTGCCGCCGGGAGCCGCCTTCCTGGCCAAACCGTGCCCGAATGAGACCCTGGTGTCATACGTCCAATCGGCGGCCGAGAGAGCACGCGGTGCCCGGTCTGCCCGTGCCGCAGAGACTTCTACGGGGACGGCCGAGGACGGCACGGTCGTCCCCTTTCCAAAGACAGCGTAGCGCAGGCGATCTGCAGTCACTCACAGATCCGAACCCGGCGCACGATGACCTCGCCCCATGGATCGACGCGGCGCC
Source organism: Microvirga sp. (assembly GCA_035645535.1). Lineage (GTDB taxonomy): Bacteria > Pseudomonadota > Alphaproteobacteria > Rhizobiales > Beijerinckiaceae > Microvirga. The sequence continues at coordinate 34,331 of DASQMJ010000039.1, forward strand.
TCACCATCAGGCGGCAATCCTCCCTATGCTGCCACCACGGGCGCATGGCCACGGGTCGGCACGCATAGCCCCGCTCCGGCATCGGACGGCCAACGAACCGCTTCTCCTCCACGTATCGAGGACCACGACGGATCCAATCACCTTCGGCACGATAGTCCGGCAGCGGTTCAAGGACCTCCACGCGGTAGCGGTTCTCGGTCTGGGAGAAGGAACCCTCCCAGTCTGAGGCTCCCCAGAATCCACCGTCAGCCAAAGTACGGTGGCGTCGTGACGGAGACGACGCACAGATTCTATGACAGCCTCTGGAATTCCGTGACCGAACAGTCGGTTGAGGGCGTTGTTGCACGAATGCTGAACAACAGATCGCTGTCAGCCTTGGGCAGTTGCTCCAGGATCTGCCGCGCCAGTGTGGGGAGGGGGACTTGGTTCAGCCGGCCGCTGTTGCTGGCTTCACGTGGTAGGGTGCACACGCCTTGTACAAGATCTACATCCGACCACCGCATGTCTGCCACCTCGTCCTCGCGCTGTCCCGGAAGAAGCAACATCAGCGGGTCATAGGTTCGAGCCCTACATCACCCACAGCCCTTTCACGAAATTACCAAGTAAGCTCCGCGGCAGGCGGTATTTCATGGCATCACCGTGGTAGCACAACAGCTCCGCTCAAGCTCCCCAATAGATCAGTTGGGTCTGTCACCTCGTAGCCGAGAAGCTTCTGCTTTGAGGCCCTAAACGGACCTTTGGTTAGCGCTGCCCTCGGTCGCTGTTCGACCCTGAGCGGACGGTCGCAGGTTTCCTGGTGGAGCTATTCTGCAGGTTCCGCACTCGCTTGGGCCACGGACATTTTGTCCAGACAGGTGCCACTCGCCGCCACGCATCACCCATGCCATAAGGCCGCCGCACCTCTTCAGGCCTGGAACCATGATTCGCGTTGAGAACGTCAGTAAGCAGAACAGCCACCGGATCCTCTTCATCGAGGCCTCGGCGAGCCTCCAGAAGCAAGAGAAGGTTGGACTGGTCGGCCCCAACGGCGCCGGAAAGACGACCCTCTTCCGCCTGATCAACAAAGAGGAGGAGCCTGACGAGGGTCAAGTCTCCGTGGATCGCGGCGTCACCATCGGCTATTTCAGCCAGGACGTCGGTGAAATGGCGGGCCGCAGCACCGTGACCGAGGTGATGGATGGCGCCGGGCCGGTGAGCGCGGTGGCAGCGGAATTGCGGGAGCTGGAAGCCGCAATGATCGATCCCAGTCGGGCTGACGAGCTCGACCGCATCATCGAGCGCTATGGCGAGGTACAGGCACGCTACGAGGAACTGGACGGCTATTCCCTTGAGGGGCGAGCGCGCGAGGTGCTCGCCGGGCTCGGCTTCAGCCAGGAGATGATGGACGGCGACGTCGGCGCCTTGTCGGGCGGCTGGAAGATGCGCGTGGCACTCGCGCGCATCCTGCTGATGCGCCCTGACGTCATGCTCCTGGACGAGCCGAGCAACCATCTGGACCTCGAAAGCCTCATCTGGCTGGAGGAATTCCTGAAGGGGTACGAGGGGGCGCTGCTCATGACCTCGCACGACCGCGCCTTCATGAACCGCATCGTCAACAAAATCATCGAGATCGACGGCGGCACCCTGACGACCTATTCCGGCGACTACGAGTTCTACGAGCAGCAGCGCGCGCTGAACGAGCAGCAGCAGCAGGCGCAGTTCGAGCGGCAGCAGGCGATGCTCGCCAAGGAGATCAAGTTCATCGAGCGCTTCAAGGCGCGCGCCTCTCATGCCGCCCAGGTGCAGAGCCGCGTCAAGAAACTGGAGAAGATCGAGCGGGTGGAGCCGCCTAGACGCCGGCAGGCGGTGGCGTTCGAGTTTCTTCCCGCTCCCCGCTCTGGGGACGATGTGATCAGCCTGAAGAACGTTCACAAGCGCTATGGCAGCCGGACCATCTACGAGGGGCTGGACTTCATGGTCCGGCGGAAGGAGCGCTGGTGCGTCATGGGTGTCAACGGCGCCGGCAAGTCGACCCTGCTGAAGCTGGTGGCGGGCGCCACGTCGCCGGACGAGGGAACCGTCGCGCTCGGCAGCAGCGTGAAGATGGGCTACTTCGCCCAGCATGCGATGGAGATGCTGGACGGCGACCGTACGGTGTTCCAGTGGCTGGAGGATGCGTTCCCGCAGGCGGGTCAGGGCTCTCTGCGCACGCTCGCCGGCTGCTTCGGCTTCTCTGGGGACGATGCGGAGAAGAAGTGCCGGGTGCTTTCGGGGGGCGAGAAAGCGCGGCTCGTGATGGCCAGGATGCTCTACGACCCGCCGAACCTTCTGGTGCTCGACGAGCCGACGAACCACCTGGACATGGCCACGAAGGAGATGCTGATCGCAGCGCTGGCGCGCTACGAGGGCACCATGCTCTTCGTCTCGCACGATCGGCACTTCCTCGCGGCCCTGTCCAATCGCGTCCTCGAGCTTACGCCGGACGGCATCCGCCAGTATGGCGGCGGCTATACCGAGTACGTGGCGCGCACCGGACAGGAGGCACCGGGTCTGCGGGGCTGAATGGCTGCTCGCGTGTGCCGCGTTTGGCGAAAATGTCGTGGTGCTATCCAAAGCAGCGGGACTTCGCTGCGTTCGGGGTCCCCTGACGCATCCTGTCGCGTTCGGATTCCGGAACACTTCCGAAGCCATCCGCGGGTGCTTACCTCCGCTTCATCGCTGTACCGACAGGGTATCCGCAAAGGCTCATCTCCCTCGCCAAACATCTCGGACCGGAGGCCTGGTCGGCGCCGACGGCCGCACTCATCCGTCTCAGTCGCACTCACATCTCGCTGAAGTGACGGAGCATCCGTTCGGCGTCCGCTTCCAGGCCCGTGAAAAGCCGGAATGCGCCCACAGCCTGAAAGACAGCCATCCCGCCGCCGGACATGGTGCGGCACCCGCGCGCCCGCGCCTGGCGCAGCAGTTCCGTTTCCAGAGGGAAATAGACGATGTCAGCGACCCACAGGTCCGAGCGCAGGAGATCGGCCGGGATAGCCATACCGGGATAGTTCGTCATGCCGAGCGGCGTCGTGTTGACCACCCCGTCCGCGGCTGCCATGGCATCGGCCACCGCAGCACTGGCCCTGGCCCGGCGCTCTCCGAAGCGCTTGCACAAGGCATCGGCGAGGTCCTGGGCCCGCATCGGATTCGTGTCGACGAGAGTGACTTCACCGGCTCCGAGGGTCAGCAAGGCGTGAGCCACAGCGGCACCTGCTCCGCCTGCGCCGAACTGGACGGCCCGTTCGATGCGGACGTCCGACAGTTCGCGTCGGAAGCTCTCGGCAAAGCCCCACCAATCCGTGTTGTGCCCGACGCGACGGCCATCCTTCAGCACGACGGTATTGACGGCACCGAGCGCCGTTGCGTCGGGCGAAAGTTCGTCGAGCAGGGGGATCACGGCCTGCTTGCAGGGATGGGTCATGTTGAGCCCTGCAAAGCCGAAGCGTTGCGCCGCGGTCAGGATCTCGGGGAGCGCTTCTACATCAAGGCCGAGCGTCTCCAGATCGATGAGCTTATAGACATAGCGAAGTCCCTGTTCGGCCCCCTCGCGCTCGTGCAGCCTCGGCGTCCGCGACGCCTGAATGCCGTTGCCCACCAATCCCACGAGAACGGAAGGGGAGGTCGACATCTTCATCGCCTCACCAGCCCGGGATGAGTGCCTTGACGGATCGGTTGCCATCGGGCTCAGGTCCTTGCAGGCGATTGGATCATGTCGAGGATCGCCCGCACGGAAACCGGGTAACCCCTGGTGCCCAGGCCAGCGATGACGGCGGTCGCCACAGGAGAAACATAGGACCTGTGGTAGATCGGCTCGCGCTTATGGATGTTCGAGATGTGGAGCTCAATCAGTGGCCCAGGGAACATCTTCAGCGCATCCATGATCGCCATGGAGGTGAACGTGAAGGCAGCCGGATTGATGATGATCCCGCTGCCCTCGTCGGTGGCCTCGTGCACCCACTCGATGATCTCGTGTTCCCGGTTCGATTGCCGGAACACGGTAGGATACCCTGCAGCGGCTTCCCGGCACATCGCCTCGACCTCGGCCAGGGTCGTCCGGCCGTAGATCTCGGGCTCGCGGGTTCCCAGGCGGTTGAGGTTGGGCCCGTTAAGGATATAGATCGGCTTATTCATCGGCATGGGTCTGTGAAAAGGAGCAGACTTAACCCTGGTAGCCGAAGAGGCGCGGCAGCCAGAGCACGGTTTCAGGCAGGAAGGTCAGGACCGCCAGGGCCATCAGCATCGTGAACAGGAAGGGCGTCACGTCGCGTACGATAGCGCGCAAAGGCTGCCCTGAGATGTTCGCCATGATGAACAGCAGCAACCCGTAAGGCGGCGTGACTAGGCCGATCATGATGTTGACGACGACCACGACCCCAAAATGCACCATGTCGATCCCCAGTGCCTGAGCCGTGGGGATGAACACCGGAACCACGATGAGGAGGACTGCCGTCCCTTCCAGTACGCAGCCCAAGAGCAGCAGCAGGACGTTGACGAAGATCAGGAAACCGACCGGCGAGAGATCCCAGCCTGCCAGCAGAGCCTTCACTCCTTCGGGGATGTTCTCGACAGTGACGACATAGTTGAACACGAGCGAGCCCGCGATCAGCATGCCGATGGAGGTGGTGGTCCGGGCACTGACGGCGAGCGATTGATAGAGGTCGCGCCAGCTCACGCTGCGGTAGAGACCGGCCGAAATGAGAAGCGCATAGGCTGCCGCAACGGCGGCTGCTTCCGTCGGGGTCATCACGCCGCTGTAGATGCCGCCGAGCAGAACGACCGGCATCATCAGCGAGGGAAGGGCATCCCAGGTGATCCGCGGCAGCTTGCGCAGAGGCACCGGCTTCTCGACCGGGAAGTTCCTGCGGCGTGCCGTGATGGCCACGATGATCATCTGGCTCAGGGCCATCAGCAGTCCTGGAACGACGCCGCCGAGGAAGAGAAAGCCAATGGATGCGTCGGAAACGAGGGCATAGAGTACCATTGGGATCGACGGCGGGATGATTGGTCCGATCACGGACGAGACGGCGGTCGTTGCCGCCGCATAGCTCGGCGTATAGCGGCCGTCGCGGGTCATCATGGCTTGCATCATGCGTCCCGTGCCGGCGGCGTCCGCGATGGCCGAGCCCGACATGCCTGCGAATATGATGCTCTGCAGGATGTTCACCTGGGCAAGACCGCCGCGGAAGCGACCTACCAGCGCATTGCAGAACGTCATGAGACGGTCGGTCATGCTGCCGATATTCATGAACTCCGCGGCCAGGATGAACAACGGGACCGAGAGGATGATGTAGTTGGAATACATGCCGTTGAGAAGCTGCTCGGCGGCTGTTCCCATGTCCAAGCCAGCGAGCAGCAGGTACAGGATCGAGCCGGCGATCATCGCGTGGCCGATGGGCAGCCCCAGGAACGCGAGGGCGGTGATCGTGACGAGCGCGAGGGAGAAGGGGCTTGTCAGGTTCATACGCCGGAACTCGCCTTGGTGGGATCGAAATCCTCTGGCGCAGCGCCCCGCAGAGCCCGCCAGGCGAGCCAGATGTAGCGGATGATCGTGGCGGCCGCGAAGACGATGTAGATCGAAAACAGCCAGTCGAACCGGATCTTGAGATAGCCCGTCTTCTCCACCTTCATGAAGGTGACATAGTCGAGGACTGCCGGGAACGAGATAGCATAGAGCGAGATCAGCACGGCTGCCGTGATGAGCATCATCACCCGACGCGGTCCCGGACCGACAGCCCCATAGACGATATCGAAGCGGATCTCCTCGCGCTCTCTGATGACGAATGCGGCGCCCCACAGGACGAGCCAGATCCAGAGGATGACGCTGACCTCATGGGTCCAGCCGATCGGGAGGTTGAAGACGTAGCGAAACGCGATCTGAAGGAGAAAAGCGAGGAACATCGCGGCCAGCATGGCGGCCGCGACGTTCTCCGCACCGCGCGCAAGGCAGGAGCCGATTGCCTGCAACGATAAGATCATGAAAGTCGCTTTTTCGCGAAAATTGCCTGAACATTCATGATTGGGCAGCCGCCGGAACCTCAGGCTCCGGCGACTAGAACCAATCAAGCATTACATCGCATTGATCTTCTCGAGCATGCCTGCCGGCCAGCTCTTCGCGAGATCGGATGCGAGATACTTCTTCTGGGCGAAATCGCGAAAAGCTTTGAGGTCGGGCGTGTAGACCTCGAGCCCTTTCTCCTTGAAGAAGGTCGCGAGTTGCGCCTCCTGCTTCAGGTGCTCCTGTGTGCTCCATTCGATTGCCTTATCGGCGGCCGCTTGGAACGCCGCCTGCTTCTCCGGCGACATGGCATTCCAGACCTTGTTGGATACGGCAAGTAGGTCGAAGCCTACGAGATGGGAGGTGAGGGCGATCTGCGACATCACCTCGTAGAACTTCATGTTCTGCACGTTTGGCAGCGGGTTGTCCTGCCCGTCGATAGCGCCCGTCTGCAGGCCGGTATAGACTTCCGCATAAGCCATTGGCGTCGGGTTCGCGCCGAGCGACTGGCCGAGGAACTGCCAAGCATCGCCTCCAGGCATGCGCAGCTTGATGCCGGCGAGATCTTCCGGCTTGTTGATCTTCTTGTTCGGCTTCAGGCCCACATGCCGGGCGCCGAAATAGGTGGGCCCGAGGATATGGATGCCCAGCTTGTCCGAGGCCATCTTCTTCAGCTGCTGCCCGACATCGCTGGCGAAGACTTTCTTCAGGTGGTCGGCGTCGCGGAACAGGTAGGCGGAGGTGACGATGGACCACTCCGGGATCTGGTTCGAGATGTCCTGGGGCGCGATGTTGCCCATCTCCAGGTTGCCGCGCTGCATGGCGACCAACTCTGTGCCCTGCTTGAACAGGGTCCCACCGTAATAGGGCTGAAGGTTGAAGCCCTGAGCTTTGATGTCCTCGCCAAAGCGCTTCATCATCTCGGCCCGAATGTCCTGCTCCGAGAAGACGGCGGAGAACCTCAGGGTCGTGGTCTGCGCGGTGGTGGGGCTGGCCACGCCCAAGGCAAGAAGGGCTGCGCCTGCTGCCATCAGGACGCGCCGATTGATGTCAAATCTCATGGTTCCCTCTCCTTCAGTCGCTGCGCATGAGTCTGCGTCTTGGCCTGCACTATCCGCTCCGAGCATCTTCAGATCAATAGGCATTTTGGAAAATATCTGATATTTTGTATTCCGACATATATTTGCTGCCTCCCCGGAAGGGGTAAGGCGTTCCTGGAGAGCGCTTCTCATGCGGGCTCAAGATTGGGTGACAGCCGGATGAGTATTGAACTTCTGGCCACATCCATTGCGGATCGCGCCTATGACCGCATCCGGGCCGACATCGTATTCGGCCGCCTGTCGCCCGGGCTGCGGCTTAGGCTCGACCGGCTGGCAGAGGGCTATGGGGCGAGCGTCAGCACTCTGCGCGAGATCCTCAGCCGGCTCTCTTCAGAAGGGCTCGTTATCGCAGAAGGGCAGCGTGGCTTCCGGGTCGCCCCCGTATCTCCTGCGGGCTTTGAAGATGTCGCGGCCATGCGGCTGCTCCTGGAGACCTATGCATTGCCTCTGTCCTTCGCTGCCGGGGACCTGGAATGGGAGAGCCGGGTGGTGGCTGCCCATCACAAGCTCGCTTTCATGGAGCGGCGGATGATGACCGGCGATCGGGAGGGGGCGGAACTCTGGAAGCGCTACGACCGCGAGTTCCACCAGGCTCTCATCGAGGCTTGTGGCTCCCAGACCCTGCTGGATCTCTATGGGGGGGTCTTCGACCAATATCTTCGCTACCAGATGGTGGCCGTCGTCTTCCGCGGCGAGATCGCCGCAGAGGAGCACCGGAGGCTGCTCGATTGCGCTCTGACCAGGGATGCGGAGCGGGCCTGCGAGGTGCTGAGGCAGCACGTGAACGGATGCGTTGCCTACACGCTGGAGAGCGGGGCGCTGGCATGAGCGGCGACGTGCACGCAACACCGCCGGCCTCCACAGTCGGGGAGAGCGCTTATCAGAAGATCAGGTCCGACATCGTCTTCGGCCGGCTGCCGCCGGGCATGAAGCTGAAGCTCGAGCGGCTGAGGGCCGATTACGGTGCAAGCATCAGCACGCTTCGGGAGATCTTGAACCGTCTGCATTCCGAACGGCTCGTGGTGGCGGAGGGGCAGAAGGGATTCGAGGTCGCGCCTGTCTCGATCGCCAACCTGAGGGAGATCGCCGCCCTGCGGCAGCTTCTCGAATGCCGCGCCCTGGAACAGTCCTTCCGGTCCGGCGACATGGAATGGGAAGGTCGCGTCGTCGCCGCCCACCACCGGCTCGCCCGAATGGAGGAGCGGATGGCTCAAGGTGACAGGTCTCACACCGAGGAATGGAAGCGCTATGACTGGCAGTTCCACCAGGCCCTCATCTCTGCCTGCGGATCCAAGATGCTGATCGACAACCATGCGGCGGTCTTCGACAAGTACCTGCGCTATCAGATGATCGCCCTGAGCTATCGCGGTGACATTGCCGCCGCCGAACATGCCGAGCTTCTGGAATGCGCTCTGGAGCGGAACGCCGCGCGGGCCTGCGAGGTGCTGACGCGCCATGTCGCGGGCGGAGTCGAGCACGCCCTGGCCACGGGAACCATCAGCTGACGAAAGACGGAGCAGGCATAACCGGCCCATGCTCCCGCACACATAAGAGGAAACGGACCAACGAGCATGCGTACTGCCATTGCCACCGTGTGCCTGAGCGGCACCCTGACCGAGAAGATCGAGGCCATCGCAGCCGCACAGTTCAAGGGCGTGGAGATCTTCGAGAACGACCTCCTGTCCTTCAACGGAACGCCGGCGGACGCCCGGCGCACGATAGAGGGGTTGGGGCTGAGAACGATCACCTTCCAGCCGTTTCGGGATTTCGAGGGTATGCCTGAGCCGCAACGCTCGAAGGTGTTCGCCCGGGCCGAGCGCAAGTTCGATGTCATGCAGGAACTCGGCTGCGATCTTCTGATGGTGTGCAGCAACGTCTCCCCCGATTCGCTTGGCGGAATCGAACGGGCGGCGGCTGACTTCCATGAACTCGGCGACCGCGCCGCCAGGCGCGGCATGCGGGTCGCCTTCGAGGCCCTCTCCTGGGGGCGCCATATCCACGATTACAGGGATGCCTGGGAGGTCGTGCGGCGGGCGAACCATCCTGCGGTCGGGCTCGTGCTCGACTCGTTCCATGTGCTGGCTCGCGGAGCGGACTTGTCCGCTATCCGCTCCATTCCGCCGGACAAGATCTTTCTCGTGCAGATGGCCGACGCGCCGAGGCTCGACATGGATTACCTGTCCTGGAGCCGGCATTATCGCTGCTTTCCCGGGCAGGGTGAGCTGCCCATAGACGCGTTCATGGATGCGCTCAGCGCGACAGGTTTCAACGGGCTTCTCTCCCTGGAGATCTTCAACGACCGCTTCAGAGCCGGCTCCGCGCGAAGCGTCGCAATCGACGGCCAGCGCTCCCTCGTCGTGATGCTCGACGACTTGCGCCAGCGGACGGGAGCGGCTCTGCCTGATCATCCCGTTCTTCCGCCGAGGGCGACATGTTCAGGCGTCGAATTCGTCGAATTCGCTGTCGATGAGCGTAGCGCCGCTGGGTTCGAGCGGACCTTGGCGGGTCTCGGATTCCAGAAGGCTGGCCGTCACCGTTCGAAGGCCGTGACACGCTGGCGGCAGGGCGACATCAACATCGTCGTGAATTCGGACAAGGAGGGCTTCGCCCATTCCTTCAACATCACGCACGGCACCTCCGTCTGCGCACTGGCGTTGCGGGTCGAGGACGCACCCGGAACCGTGGAACGCGCTGTCATGCTCCTCGACCATCCCTTTCAACAGCCGGTGGGGCCGGGCGAGCTGAATATCCCGGCCGTCCGTGGCCTTGGCGGCAGCCTTCTGTACTTCGTCGACCGCAAGTCGGGGCTGGATCGTCTCTGGGATGTGGACTTCGAGCCTGCCGAGGCGAGCGATTTTTCAGGCGCAGAGCTGGTCTCGGTCGATCATGTCTCGCAGTCCATGCATTACGAGGAGATGCTGACGTGGCTTCTATTCTACAACTCGTTGCTCGACGTGCGGAAGACGCCGGTTCAGACCGTCCTTGACCCCGGCGGCGTGGTGCAGAGCCAAGCCATCGAGACCCACGACGGCTCGCTTCGCCTGATCCTCAACGCCTCACAGAGCCAGCGCACCTTGTCGTCGCGGTTCCTGAACGAATTGTTCGGATCGGGTGTCCAGCACATCGCGCTTGCCACACATGACATCCTGGCGACGGTGCAACGTCTAAGGGCAGGCGGGATCGATCTCCTGCCCATCCCCGAGAACTATTACGACGACCTCGAGGTAAGGACGGATCTAACCGCCCAGGATGTGGCGCGCCTGCGGGACAACGACATCCTCTATGATCGAGAGGGTGGAACCGAGTATTTCCAGGCCTATACGAGAACGCTGGAGGGTGGCTTCTTCTTCGAAATCGTGGAGCGACGCGGCTACCAGGGCTACGGCGCTGTGAACGCTCCCATCCGCTTGGCATCCCAGACGCGGTTAGCGGCAGAATCGGTGCCGCCCGGGCTTTGACAATCCGGTCGGCGGAAGGTGGTACGAGACCAACTGCGAAAGGCGCCTCAGAAGAGACCCAGCCGCGCCGCTGCGGGCAGCACAGGAGCGTAGTAGACCCAAGTGGTCGCACGCTACTGACGACCCGGCTCCTCCGCAGGCCGTGGCAGAAGGTCCTTGCGAAGGAGATCGACTGCGATCTCGAAATGTCTCTCCATGTCGATCGGTCGGCGATCAGAGAACAGAAGCATCGAGATGTTCAGGGACAGGGCAGGCGCGAGGAGAAGTTCCGGGAACTCCAGGATGGACGATGGACGGATCTCACCTTTCGCCGTTCCATCCTCGAGGCTTTGGCGCAAGCGTCCGACCACGGGGCCCATGAAGTTCTGGTGGTGCTCGTCGATCAACTCCCGGAACCGGCTCGCCTCGGCGATCAACAGCCGGAAAATCTCCCGGCTCCGCGGGTCGGTGGCGAGGATCCGGTACAAGAAGCAGAGATAGGCGCGCAGGAATTCCGGTGCCGTGGAAGAACTGTTGGCGGCGGATTCCTCGGCTTGGACGTGGAGCGGCCGTGAGAACTCCCGGACCATCGCCACGAAGACCTGTTCCTTGTTCTCGAAGTAGAAGTAGATCGTACCCTTCGTGACACCGGCGCGAGCCGCGACGTCCTCCAGACCCGTGGCGGCGTAGCCCTTTGGACGAACTCCTCGAAGGCTGCCTCCAGGATTTCTCCGGGGCGCTCCGCCTTGCGGCGGGTCCCCGGCCAGTTCGTGCGGGCGACCGTGATCGGCCTTACCCTCAACGACGCCATCGTGGTGCCCGAGGGGGCCGTGATGCAGGGGCCGCAGGGGCAGTTCGTCTATGCCGTGAACGACAGCGGCCAAGCGGAGGTGCGCCCGGTTAAACTCGGGCGGCAGACCGAGGGCGGCTGGATCGCCGCCTCCGGCCTGAAGCCGGGCGACAAGATCGTCACCGAAGGCGTCCATCCCATCCAACGACACCAACGTGGCGGTGAAGCAGTGAACCCGCGCTTCTTTATCGACCGGCCGGTCTTCGCCACGGTCATCTCCATCGTCATCGTTCTCGCAGGGGTCTTGGCCCTCCGGGCGCTGCCGATTGCCCAGTATCCGGAGCTGACGCCACCTCAGGTCGTGGTGAGCGCCACCTATCCGGGTGCAAGCGCCGAGACCGTCGCCCAGACGGTTGCCGCACCCCTGGAGCAGCAGATCAACGGCGTCGAGGGCATGCTCTACATGCAGTCCTCGAACTCGAGCAGCGGCACGATGCAGCTGACCGTGACCTTCGCCCTGGGCACCGATCCGTACCAAGCCACCATCGACGTCAACAACCGCGTGCAGCGCGCGACCCCGCTTCTGCCCGCGGAGGTGACCCGGCAGGGCGTCACCGTGGCCAAGCGCTCGACCTCGATCCTGGGCATGGTCGCCATGTTCTCGAAAGATCCGCGCTACGACCGGATTTACGTCGGCAACTATGCCCTCCTCAACGTTATCGACGAGCTCAAGCGCATCCCTGGCGTCGGTGACGCCTCGGCGCTCGGCTCGCTCGACTACTCCATGCGCATCTGGCTGCGCCCGGACAAGCTCGCTCAGTACAAGCTGACGCCGACCGACGTCGCAACTGCCATCCGCGAGCAGAACGCCCAATTCGCCGCCGGTCGCTTCGGCGACGAGCCAACCGACAAGTTCGTGGCCTTCACCTGCTCGGCGACGACCATGGGGCGTCTGCCGGATAAGGAGGCATTCGAGAACATCATCCTGCGCTCGGGTGGAACCGCGGCGGCGCTGCGTCTCGAGGATGTCGCCCGCGTCGAACTCGGTGCCCAGAGCTACACCGTCACTGCGGAGCTCAACGGCACGCCGGCCGTGCCGATTGCGGTGTACCTTCAGCCCGGCGCCAACGCGCTGGCCACCATGGAGGCGTTGACCGCTCGCATGGAGGAGTTGAAGAAAGCCTTCCCGGAGGGCATCGATTATCAAATCCCCTTCGATACGACAAAGTTCATCAAGGTGTCGGTCGAGGAGGTCATCCATACCTTCATCGAGGCCATCGTGCTGGTGGTCGCGGTCGTATTCGTGTTCCTGCAGAACTGGCGCGCCACACTGATCCCGGTCGTCGCGGTGCCGATCTCGATCATCGGCACCTTCGCGGGCATGTACCGGTTCGGCTTCTCCATCAACCTGCTGACCATGTTCGGCCTCGTGCTCGCGATCGGCATCGTCGTCGACGACGCCATCGTGGTACTGGAGAACGTCGAATGCATCATGTCCACGGAGCGCCTGCCGCCGCGTCAGGCCGCCATCGAGGCCATGGGCGAGGTCACTGGTCCGGTCATCGCCATCGTGCTGGTGCTGTGCACCGTGTTCGTGCCGGTCACCTTCATGGGTGGGCTGGCCGGCGAGATGTACGAGCAGTTTGCCGTCACCATCGCGATCTCGGTGACGATCTCGGGCATCGTGGCGCTGACGCTGACGCCCGCCCTCTGTGCGCTGATCCTGAAGCCGGGACATCAGCAGCCGGCCCTGCCGTTCCGGCTGTTCAACAGCGCCTTCGACCGGCTCACCGCCGGCTATACGGCCGGGGTGCGCTTTCTGGTGCGCCGCGTCGCCGTCGGCCTGCTGATCTCGGCGGGCGTGATCGGCGCGACCGGCTACCTGTTCATGACCATCCCGGGCTCGCTCGTGCCGGATGAGGATCAGCGCGTCCTGTTCAGCATCGCGGTGCTGCCGCCTGCGGCTTCGCTGAGCCGTACCCAGGCCGTGGTAGACGCAGCCAGCCAGAACTTCCAGAACCACCCCGCCGTCGATAACGTCTTCGCGGTATCCGGTTTCGATCTGCTCTCGGGCGGATTGAAGACCAGCGCCGGCACCTCCTTCGTGTCCCTGAAGGACTGGGCTGAGCGCGAGGCGCCGGAACTCGACGCCCGTAAGCTCGCGGGACCGTTCATCGGCATGAACGCCGGTATCAAGGACGGTATGGTGCTCGCGTTCAACCCGCCACCCATCATGGGTCTGAGCACGACGGGCGGCTTCGAGCTCTACCTGCAGGATCGCACGGGTGGCGGCGTCGCCAGCCTTAGCGCGGCTACCGCGAAACTGGTCCAAGTCGCCTCCAAGCGCCCGGAACTCGCCAGCGTGCGGACGACGTTCGACACGAGCGTGCCGCAGTTCAGGATCGACCTCGACCGAGAGAAGGCCAAGGCGTTGAACGTGCCGATCAACTCGGTATTCGAGGTGATGCAGAGCACGTTCGGCAACCTGTACGTCAATGACTTCACGCTGTTCGGACGCAACTACCGCGTGATGCTGCAGTCGGAGTCGAACTTCCGCCAGACCCCGGACGATCTCAGGCATGTCTTCGTCAAGGCGGCGTCTGGCAGCATGATCCCGCTCAGCACACTGGTGAGTGTCGAGCGTGTCATTGGTCCCGATCAGCTGGAGCGATTCAACGCCTTCAGCGCCGCTAAGGTGACCGGCAACCCTGCCCCCGACTACACCTCGGGCCAAGCCATCGCGGCGATGCAGGAGGTGGCCGGGGAGGCGCTGCCGGAGGACTTCCAAGTGGCCTGGACGGGATCGGCTTATCAGGAGCTGGAGACAGGTGGCACCGGCTCCCAGGCCATGATCTTCGGCCTCGTCATGGTGTTCCTGATCCTGGCGGCGCAGTACGAGAAATGGAGCCTGCCGCTCGCGGTCCTCACGGCCGTTCCCTTCGCCCTGTTCGGCGCGCTCGTCGCCATCTGGCTGCGCGGTCTGACCAACGACGTGTACTTCCAGATCGGACTGGTCACACTCATCGGCCTAGCGGCCAAGAACGCCATCCTGATCGTCGAGTTCGCCGTTCTCCGACGCTAGGAAGGCGCCAATGCCATCGAGGCCGCCATCGACGCGGCGCGCCTGCGCTTCCGCCCCATCGTGATGACCTCGCTGGCCTTCATCCTCGGCGTCGTGCCGCTCGCCGTCTCGACCGGTGCGGGCTCCGCGAGCCGCCACTCCGTCGGCACGGGCGTCATCGGTGGCATGGTGGCCGCGACCTTCATCGCGACCTTCCTGATTCCGATGTTCTACCGTTTGATTGCATGGCGACAGCCGAAACCCAGGGAGGACGACCCTCTGTCGGCGGCGGCGGCGTCGTCGGAGGCCCCATAGGCGACAGCAATGGTCTGGCCGCACACCAGGGCTGTTGAGCGGCCAGACCAAACGAAAATACATCAAGAGTCAGTCCGGGAGATCCTAAGCATCCCGCGGCAGGGCGGTGTAGACCCTGACGATGAACTGGTGGAACGCCGCCATATAAGTCTTCAGGAACTCGGCCGTGGACTCGTTCGTCACCTCGCCCTCGTCGGTGATGAGCCCGGGCTTGAACTGGATGTAGGCCTCCGGCGCGTTCATTTGGGGCGAGTTGCAGAAACTGAGCACGCTGCGCAGGTGCTGCTGCCCCACCGCCGTGCCGATGGCTCCCGGCGAGGTGCCGATCACCGCCGAGGGCTTCCGCGTGAACGAATTTTGGCCGTAGGGGCGGCTGGCCCAGTCGATGGCATTCTTGAGCGCGCCCGGGATCGAGCGGTTGTACTCGGGCGTGACGAACAGTACCGCATCCACCGATGCGATAGCATCCTTGAATGCTTCGGCCACCGGCGGGAAATCGGCATCGTAGTCGTAGCTGTAGAGCGGCAGGTCCCTGATCGGAATCTCGGCAAACGTGAGGTGCTCCGGAGCGAGGCGGGTGAGGGCCGTGGCGAGCTTGCGGTTGATCGATTCCTTGGCGAGGCTGCCGATAAGGTAGCCGACCTTGAACGTGGTCATGAGACTCTCCTCGGTTCAACGGACGGAATTCGGTTCGACAGACCTGCCGCAGCCGGATGCCCCAACGGTCGACGATCTCACCGGCCGATCCAAGGATCATGCCGGAGCGGCCTGATCGGCAAAAGCATGAGCACCGCGGAGTCGCAGCCTTAGGCATCGCGACCCTCCTCAAGGCGGCCGCCTGGAGCCGCCACGACGGAATGCCAGTGTCAACCCAGCCGCCTGAGTCAGGTTCCGCCTTCTCCCGGAGGCACGGCCTCAGGACCCGGCTCTCCATGGGGCGCCGACACCGTCGACCCCGCGGATGATGGAACGGGCGGTCAGCGGTCTATTTCTTCCCGCGTGCGCCCGGGCCGCGGGCGGTAGCGCGGTAAGGACCAATCCCATCGCAGCGCCGCAGCCCGGATGCAGAGCCCAATCAGGAAGCCACCGGCGAGCGCGAATTCGCGCGAAACGTTCACCGAGGCCAGGACGACGAAGATCGTCGCTCCGCCGAGAGCAGCCGACACGTAGATCTCGCGGCTGAGGATGACCGGACTTTCTCCGCCCAGCACGTCCCTGACGATGCCTCCGAAGGTGGCCGTGATTACGCCCATCGCGACGGCGACGATGGGGCTGGCCTCGACCAGCAGCGCCTTCTCAGCCCCGGTGACTGCGAACAGGGCCATGCCGACGGCGTCGCACCACAGGAGGAGCTTGAGCCGCGATTGCGGAATGTGGGCGAGGAAGAACGTCGCGCAGGAGACCAGCACGCAGGTGACTAGATAGGCCGGCTCCCGGACCCAGAAGACCGGAAGCGCATTGATGAGCGTGTCCCGGATCGTTCCGCCGCCGATGCCGGTCGCTGTGCCGAGCAGCACGAAGCCGACCAAGTCCATCTGCTTGCGCGAGGCGACCAGCGCCCCGGTGGTCGTGAAGACGACGATCCCGAACCAGTCGAGCAGGGCGGCGAAGGTGTCGAACATCGATCAGGATTCCATCATTGGTGTCCCGGATCCGTGTGCATGGCGGTCCAGGGCGGCATGCCGAGCAGGTGCAAAGCATCACTTAGACGCGCCGCATCACAGGTACTGTGTTCCATCCGAAGACGCGAGAGAAGGTTTCCGGGAGGTCGCGTGGCTCGGCGAACGGGCCG
Organism: Microvirga sp.; assembly: GCA_035645535.1. Taxonomy (GTDB): domain Bacteria; phylum Pseudomonadota; class Alphaproteobacteria; order Rhizobiales; family Beijerinckiaceae; genus Microvirga. Next base: position 50,842 of record DASQMJ010000039.1, read on the forward strand.
ACGAATCCTAGGGAAAGTAGTCTCGTGCCAGGGCGCATCCCTCGGACGCCCGATCGGTGCTCGACATGGCTCGCGGCGCGTGCCAGGGGCCCAGGCGCGGCCGAGACCGGTGCGTTGGATTCTGCTCCGTCCGTGTGTACGGAAACGCATCGCGTCTTACAGGAATTCTAGGAATGGCATTCATCGGGCACCGTCGTCGTCCGCAGGAGATGCTGCGGATGGAGCCCCCTCTGTCATTGGCCTGAGAGTTTCGTCGGGGCACGTGGCAGCCGCGACTTTCACCGTGGGCGGGAGCAGTCTGCTCCACTTTTCAGAGTGTTGAGCAACGAAGCGGTCCTTGTGCCTGAGAGTTTCCGGGGCGGTTGCTCCTTCGGCGGCCAGCAGACTGGCTCTCTCCCGCTCTTTGCTGGGGTCAATCTACGTCGGTTTAGGGCAGAATTGTGTTTGTTGTGGGTGTGCAGTCAGACTCCAACTTGCAATTCGGCAGGCACCGTTCTGTCTTCGGCGCCCGCATCGAGCACCATAACGCTCGTACCTATGGGGACCCGGCGATGCAGGTCGACGATGTCCTGGTTGAACAGGCGGATGCATCCGCTGGAGACCGAGTGGCCGATGGTGTCGGGCTCATTGGTGCCGTGGATGCGGTAGAGCGTGTCACGGCCGTCGCGGTAGAGGTATAGCGCCCGTGCCCCGAGCGGATTGCTAAGGCCCCCCTCGACGCCGCCGGCATAGGGGCCGTAGCGCTCTGGTTCGAGCTTGATCATGTTGGGCGTCGGCGTCCAACGCGGCCACTCGGCCTTGCGTCCGACGACTGCACTCCCTTGGTAGTCGAAGCCGGCCTTGCCGACACCGCAGCCGTAGCGCAGCGCCGTCCCGTTCTCCTGAACGAGATAGAGAAAGCGCCTCGAAGGATCCACGACGATGGTTCCAGGACGCTCTGGCCCCCGGAAGGCGACAACCTGCCGGACAAATTGCGGAGGAACCCGACTGACGTCGATGGCCGGAATGGGAAACGGCTCATCGGTCAGGGAGGCGTACATGGCGACGATACGGGGATCGACGGCGGATTTGGACGGATTGGCAGTACGCCCGGCCGAGACGCAGGCCGTCAGCGAGAGAGGCAGTCCGGCGAGCAGCACGCGCCTGGTGAGGGAAAACGTCAATCCTGTTCTCCTTTCAGATCAGTGGACTGGTCCCCCACTCGCTGCACCTTTATGGCCAGGGTGTGGCACACTTGGACAAGAGAGGCATTGGTTGCGCAGTGTTGCACTTCCGCACCTGCCGGGGCACTCCGGATCAAAATGTGCATGCCGAAGAATTGACGCGGTTTTAGTTTGATGCGGTTCGTCGCGCGGAGCGGCAGTAGGACCTCATGCAGCGCGGGAGGGGTGCATTGCTCGCCTGAGAACCGCCATGATACGCGGGTCGCCCGATTGCGCGACGTTGAAGCGGAGGAAGGAAGTGGCCGACTGCGAGACGCTGAACACGTTGCCCGGGGCGAGGATGACGTTCTCCTCCAGAGCTGTCCGAGCGAGCGCAGCGGCATCCTGGTCCTCCGGCAAGCGGCACCACAGGTAGAAGCCGCCGCGCGGCATGAGCCAGGGGAGGATGCCGAGGGATTCCAGGCGGGTCGCCGTCTCGTGCCTGGCTCGTGCAAGGCGCTGGCGCAGTTGCTCCATGTGCTTGCGGTAGCCGCCCTCCGCGAGGACACTGGCAATCAGCTCCGTCGCGAGCGGGCTCGGCGAGCCAAAGCAAGTGGCGACCTGAAGGTCTACCAGCCCGTCGATCCAATCTGCCCGTGCGGCGATGTAGCCGCAACGGACGGAGGCGGACAGGGTCTTCGAAAAGCTGCCGATGCGAATGACGCGGTCGAGTCCATCGAGTACCGCAAGGCGCGGCGACGGATCTGGCTCGAAATCGGCGAAGATGTCGTCTTCCACAATCGTCAGATCGTGAGCCGACGCTGCGCTTAGGAGCCGGTAGGCAGTCTTCGGCGAAAGGGTGGCGCCGGTTGGATTGTGAAGCGCGGAATTGGTGATGTAGAGCCGCGGTCGTTCTGCGGCCAGGATCGTCTCGAAGGCCGCCACATCAGGACCGGTGGGCGTATACGGCACGCCGAGGATCCTGACCTGATGCGCCCGAAGCAGCGCCTGAAAGTTGAAATAGCATGGGTCGTCCAGCAACACGGCGTCGCCGGGCCTCAGCAGGAAGCGGCAGATCAGGTCGATCGACTGAGTTCCCGAACCTGTGAGCATGATCTGGTCAGGTGACGCCTCGATGCCTTCTTCAGCGAATCGGCCGAGCAGCAACCGGCGCAAGGTGGGCGAGCCGCGCGTGCCGCCATAGTCAGACAGCATTGCATCCTCGGCTCGTGCGAGTGACCGCAATGCGCGGCGTAGGGCGGTACTCGGCATCCACTCCGCCGGAAGCCAGCCGCAACCGGGCTTCACCGCTGCGGGGTCAGCGTCGAGCGACTGCCGCGAGACCCAGAACGGATCGACGGCCCGCTCGCGCCGCGGCTCTGTTTCCGCGACCGCCAACGGCGGCAAGCCGTTGCCTGCGACGTAGAAGCCCGATCCGCGCCGTGCACGGATAAGTCCTTCGGCCGCAAGACGATCATAGGCCTCGACGACCGTGGACGGAGATACCCCCATGGTCGCGGCGAAGCTCCGGATCGACGGCAGCCGGTCACCGGCAACGAGCGCGCGGCTCGACAACTTTGATCGGATCGCCCTTATCACTTCGCTGGTGCGTGTCAGCTCTCCGTTCTTCATTTGCGCTCCGGAATTGTGTGGCCGCCTACGACCATACAGTTTTGGCGAATTGTACTGCATCGTCTCTGGCTGCACCAGCATTCGGGTTCTAAGATGTCCCTCCGAAAGTGAGGCAACATGGATCGAACGACCGACGGGTGGGGCAGCGGCCTCCTGGGTGTGATCATCTTCAGCGGCTCGCTACCGGCGACGAGAGTCGCCGTTGGGGACTTCTCGCCCCTCTTTCTGACCTCGGCCCGCGCGGTGATCGCAGCGCTTCTTGGAGCGGCCCTTCTCGTCGTCCTTCGGCAGGTGAGGCCGGGGCGCGGCGATCTTGGCTCGCTTGCCGTGGTTGCGCTTGGGGTCGTGGTCGGCTTCCCGCTGCTGACGGCCTTGGCGCTCCAGCACATCACCTCGGCGCATTCCATTGTCTTCATCGGCCTCCTGCCGCTCGCGACCGCCATTTTCGGCGTCCTGCGCGGCGGCGAACGGCCAAAGCCTGCCTTCTGGCTGTTCTCCGTTGTCGGTGCTGCAACGGTTGCCGGCTTTGCCCTTTCGGGCAGTGACGCAGGTTCGCTCACGGGCGATCTGCTGATGGTGGCCGCAGTCCTACTGTGCGGCCTCGGTTACGCAGAGGGCGCCACTCTGGCACGAAGGCTGGGCGGTTGGCAGGTCATCTCATGGGCGCTGCTCCTGTCACTGCCCTTGATGGCGGTGGTTGCGCTGATCACGATACCGGCATCCTGGAGCGGGATCGGTGGCCCGGCTTGGCTCGGGCTCGCCTATGTTTCGGTCTTCAGCATGTTGGTTGGCTTCGTCTTCTGGTATCGGGGGCTCGCCCTTGGAGGCATTGCGCGCGTCGGGCAGTTGCAGCTGCTCCAGCCCTTCTTCGGCCTGGCGCTGGCGGGACTGCTGCTCCATGAGCCAGTAGCCTGGACGATGATTGCTGCCACAGGGCTCGTTGTCCTTTGCGTCGCCGGCGCGAAGCGTTTTGCCTGAAGGTCTTATGTGGCCGCAGTCGCGAAATGCTCCTCCACATATGGGGCTGAGCCGGCCCGGATGCCCGCTCAGGGCGGGAAAACCTTTGGCGTGACCCGGCCTAGCGCTGGGACCATGGTCCGGCCGTCGTCGGACCTTTGGCCCGCGGATCGGTAGACCTTCTGGCGTTCCGCGCTTCCTCCCCGGCGATCTAACCTCAATCCATCGCGTCCTCCATGCCGGAGGCACAGAGGTTTCCACTGAATGCGCCTGCCTTCCCGAGGCGGCGCTCAGTCCAGAGAGGCGGCACCATGGTTGAGGCTTGGGGCAACACGACGGATGAACTCGACGGCTTCGCGGTGAACAACCCGGGCGGGGTTGACAACGGGATCCAGTCCCGGCCGGTGGTGGCCGACAACTCGGGCGAAAACTTCGGCATCGTCTACTTCACGCAAGGCGCAGACGGCACTCATGTGCGGTTCCAGGGTTTCAATCACGACTTGGGCCCGATGGACGAGATCTACGCCGGACCGGCAAACTTCGACGACGGGTTGGGCACAATCTCCGTCGACGTCCCGCCGGCGGTTGTGGGCTGGGGCGACGGTTACGTCGGCGTGTGGCAGGAGGAAGATGCCGCGGGTAGCTTGGTCCTGCGCGCCCGCATCACCAGCCCGACGGGCCTCCTCGGCGGTGAGTTCTCCCTGGATCCGGTGTCCGGGAACGCCGCGGAGGCGCGCCAGCACAGCGTCGCGCTCACTCCCTACATCAAGGCGACTGCCGAACTCGACGACCGCGGTCGCCCGGTCGAGGCGCTCGGCTTCACCGCCGTCTGGGTGGAGGATACTGGCGAGGGAACGCTCGGCAGGATCAAGCTGCAGAAGTTCCAGGTAACCACCGACGCCCTGGGAGAGCCCGATGGCATCGAGCCGGCCGGCATCGACGGCGAGGTCGGGAGAGGCAGCGAGGATGGCCCCGGAGACGACGACGCAGTCCTCGATCTCGGGCCGGGCCGCAGCCCGTCCGTGGCCGGCGCGCACGACGGCGAGACCATCGTGATCTGGGTCGAGCGGATCACCGACCAGAACGGCGCGGTCTCCGAGCGCCCCACCGGCCGTGTCTTCGACGCAGACGGAGAGGTCAACCCATTCAGCGCGGTCCTCGCCACCACCCTTGCCGCCATCGACGACCTCGCTCCGGGCCAGGCTCCAAAGGCCGTACCGCTCGGTGCTGGCAACTTTGGCGTCTTCTGGGTTGCCCAGACGGACGAGGGCTTGGTGATCAAGGGCCAGACCTTTCAGCTTCTCGATGGGGCTGCCACCTGGGTTCCCGGCAGCGCCAGGGACGTGGTAAGCGCGGCAGATATGGCGGCGCTCGGTGGCTTCGATGGCACGTTCAGCCTCGCCGGGCTGGGCGAGACCAACGACGGCGGGACCCTGACCTTCGCAACCGCCATGGGCGTCCACGTGCGCTATTTCAACGCCGACGGCGTTCCGGTCGGGAGCCTGTTCCCGGTTGGCGTCCCTGGTTCCAACGAAAAGGACCATGCCGTGGCCGGCCTCGTCGGCGACCGTGCCGTAGTGGTGTGGGCTGGGGAGGGGGCCGCCGACGGCGGCGATATCGAGGCGCAGATCGTCGACATGCGAACCCCCGGGCAGAAGCTGGTCGGAGACCGCGACGATGGCGAGGAGATCGACGCGCGTGTGGACCTAATCGTCGGCACCATCGGCAACGACACCATCATCGCCGACCGCGGCGACACCGAGGACGGGGAAGGAGAGACCGACACGGTCATCGCCGCCATGGGCGACGACACCCTGCACGGCGGTGGCGAGGCTGACATCCTCGACGGCGGCGAGGGCTACGACGTAGCGACCTACACCGGCCAGCGCCACCAGTACTCCATCACCATCAACGCTGACGGCAGCTTCACCGTCAAGGACATGCGCTTGACGAACCGCGGCCGCGACCCGGGTCCGGATGGAGTGGACGTGATCCGCAGTATCGAGGAACTCGCCTTCGGTTCGTCGCTGCCGACGCAATACCAGTCCGGCGACCAGCTGACCGTGGGTTCCGACCGCCTGGGGACGGACCTATTCTTCCAGAATTTACCGCCGGTCGTCGACCATAACGGCACGCCTCAATACTGGGGACTGACCGGGGGGACAGGTCCGTTCACCGTGGGCAGCAACGCGCCCGGAGTGCAGCACACCTCTGTCACCACAGCCCTGGAGGACGGATTCGGCGTCGTCTGGCAGGCGGGCGGCCGTATTCTGCTCCAGGCTTACAGCCCGCTGGGCCGGCCGGATGCCGCCTTCGGCGGCCTGGGTGCCCAGGTGTTCGACCTTGGCGGCAGCACCGGCGCGATTTCCGGTCTCAGCGCCACCATGGCGGGTGATCTCGGCGTCATCGCGGTTTGGGTCGAAAACGGCGTCCTCACGGGCCGCTTTGCATCGGCCCTCGACGGCGTTCGCGGCCAGGACGAGATCGTCTTTCCTGTCCCGGCCTCCGAAGGATTCGATCCTGCCGCGCCCGCGGGCAGCCCCGCCGTCGCAGGATACGAGATCGTCGATGCCAACAACGACACGGTCGAGTTCGGCTTCCATGTCGCCTATGTGCAGGACGGACAGGTGGTCCTGCAGCGATTCACGCTGATCGACGCGGATGGTGTGCCCGATCCGAACGGTCCGCAGCCGGCCGGCGAACCTATCCTGCTGGGCAGCGGCTCCGCGCCTGCCATCATCGGCCTGCACGATGGCGAGATCGTCATCGCCTGGATCGACGGCGGTTTCGTCCGCACCGCGGTATATGCGCCGGAAACCAACGGCACGGTGGTCAGCTTCCATCCGGTGGCAGTGGATCCGCAGGCACCGTCCCTCGCGACGCCGGCACAGGGCGCGAGCCTCCAGATCGCAAGCCTCGTCACCAGCGCCGCCGTGGCTTACCTCATCGCGGATGGCCGCGCCGGGGAGGAGGGCCTCCAGAGCGCCGTCTATGTTGCAATCCTCAGCCCCGATGGCGTTCAGGTGGGATCGACCATCTTCCTGCTGCCGGAGGGTGCCACAGGGGAGTTTCGCATCACCTCGGTCGGCGAGGACGACCTCGGCAGTGAGTTCGCTCTCTTCTACGAAGTGGCGGCTTCCGCCAACGGTCCCGCGAGCATTTGGGTTCAGCGCTTCTCCCACGGCGGCGAAGAAATCGGCGAGGCCGTCAGAGTCTTCGCCGACGGCACAACGCTGGCTGACGGAACCTTTTCGGCGGCCGGACTGCTCGACGGCCGGCTCGTGGTCACAGCCGACCTGCCGGGCGGCGGCATTACCGCCCAGATCCTCGATACCCGCACCCCCGGAGAACCCATCGCCGGACCGCGCGAGGGCGCCCCACGCGACTTCCTCGTCGGTACTGCCGAAGGTGATGCGATCGACGGACATGACCGTGAGGACGAGATCCACGGAGCCCTGGGTAACGATCTCATCACCGGCGGTACGGAGAACGATCTGCTGTTCGGCGAGGACGGTAACGATACCCTAGTCGGAGGCTCGGAGAACGACCTGCTCGACGGAGGCACCGGCGACGACCTGCTGCTCGGCGGCTTCGGCGTCGACACCATCAACGGCGGCGACGGCAACGACACAGTGTCGTACCAGGGCGAGTTCGCCAACTTCCAGATCAATCTGGCCACAGGTATTGTCCAGAGCAACCGCAATCCGGCCACGGGTGCCGTGCAGGCCTTCGCGACTGAGGACACCCTAACGTCGGTCGAGAATGCCGTAGGCGGCGAGGGCAACGATTTCATCACGGGCAATGCCCTTGCAAACGTGCTGAACGGCCGCGGTGGTGACGACACGTTCAGCGGCGGTGGCGGCAACGACACCATTGACGGCGGCGGCGGCGCGGACCTCCTGGTGCTGAGCGGCGCTTTGGCCGACTACGATGTGACCTATGACACGTCCTCCGGAAGGTTTACGCTCACCCATGCCCGCGGTGCCGCTGCGGACGGGCGGGTCACCGTCACCAACGTCGAGAGCTTCAGATTCAGCGACGGAACCGTTAGCAGGGATGTTCTGGCCGGGAATGCGCCGCCACCCACCAACCATCCTGCCACCGGAACCGTGACGATCAGCGGCATTCTCCGGGAAGGGCAGCTTCTGACCGCCGCAGTGTCGGCCCTCCTGGACGAGGACGGTAACGGCAACGGCGATCTGCACTACACCTGGCGGCGCTCCTCCGACGGCCAGAATTGGGAGACGGTGGGTACGGGCCTCACACTCGAAATCGGGGAGGGGGATGGCGGCTATCGCTATCAGGTCATCGTCTCCTTCATAGATGGCGCCGGAAACCTGGAGACGCTGACGAGTGCCCAGACGGCGCCGGCGACTTATGTCGACGCGGGCGTGGTGGTCGACGGATATCTGTCCGGCGCGCAGGTGTGGGGCGACGCCAACGGTGATGGCGCCTTCAATGACCAAGAGGTGTCGGCCACAACCAACTCCAGCGGACAGTTCAGCCTCGAAGGCTATTCCGGTCCGATCCTGGCTCGCGGCGGCACCGACATCGCCACCGGTCTACCCTTCCAGGGGACGCTGTCGGCTCCGGCCGGCTCCACCGTAATATCGCCGTTGACGACCCTCGTCGCCGAACTCATGAAGCCGGAAGCCGCCGACGGTCCCGGTTTGCCTCTGGCAGAGGCGCTCATCGCGGTCCGGGCCGCGCTCGGACTGCCGGAAGTTGACCTCCTGCACATCAATCCCATCGCCGGAGCCATGGATGACAACGAGAACGCGGTCGCCCTACTCGCAGCGGGGGCGGTTGTCATAAACGCGGTTTCGGTGATCGTTGCCGCCAGCAACAGCGCTGCCACACCTGAACTCGTATTTGCCGAATTGGCGCACCTGATCGCCACCACCGACGAGGGACAGATATTCCTTGGGTCGGACATGATCGTTGAGATCCTGACCGATCTCAATGTGGCGCCCGACATGGCCGCTGCCGTAGCAGCCGTCATCGGCGAGTTGACGGAGGCTGCCCGCGCCGCTGTCGCCGCAGCCGAGCGCGGTGTTCCCGCCATCGAGATTCTGAAGTCCATAGCGGCGCTGGGTATCGTCGCGCAGCGCGACATCCCCAACGCCTTCGATGGGGAGGTCACGACGCCGGAAACGCTGCAGGAGGACTTCACAGGGCTCGGTCTCGAGCATGCGCTTGAGGCTGCAGGCCCGGCAGTGGGTGACGTCGATGGCGATGGCCAAAATGATGGGTCACCTGCTCCGAGTGTGACACTGATCAATGTCGCACCCCTGACGGAGAACATGGACACTGCGAACGGAGTAAAGGTCGCGGACATCCTCACCACAAATACCGCCGGGATGACGCTGAGCGTCGCCGGCGCCGACGCGGAGTTGTTCCAGATCCGTTCTGGTGCCGTGGGTCCTGAACTATGGTACGTTGGGAGTTCTCCGGATTTCGAGACACAGTTCGCGTACGACGTCACCGTCGTGGCGGACGACCCGGAAACCCCCGGGACGGAGGCCTCCGTCGACCTCACGGTAAACGTTACGGATATCGATGAGTCAGGGGAAACACCGGAGTTGATCCTGTCCGACCCGGCGATCGCCGAGAATGTCGACGGCGGGGTCGTTGGCACCCTCTCCGTTGCGGGCGTCGACCTCAGGACCTTCACCTTCACCGTCTCGGACGACCGCTTCGTTGTGACGCTGGACGAGACGGGTGTGGCACACCTCAAGCTGAAGGACGGCATTACCCTGGATTACGAGAGCGAGAAGACGCTAGCGGTGACTGTCACCTGCAGCGACGGGCACGGTACGAGCCTGTCGAAGGAATTTGCGCTCACCGTCGAAGACCGCGACGACTCGACGGGTGAAAACGATGTGCCGAACATTGGCACGGGAGACTTCACCGGAGAGGTCGATGAGGACGGACCGCTCTCCGATTCCGGCAGCATTGCGTTCACCGACCCGGATACCGGTTCCCACACGGTATCCGTGACTGGGCCAGGCGGTGCACTTGGCACATTCACCGCCCTTGTCGGCGCTGACGCGACTGCTGGCCAGTCCGGCCGGATCGACTGGAACTTCCAGGTCGATGGGGACGCGGTCGCTCACCTGCGTGAGGGTGAGACTATCACTCAGAAGTATCAAGTGACTGTGGCCGAGGCTGGTGGCAGCGGGCAGTGGTCGGGGGATGAAGAGTTCACTGTCGCAACGGACGCAGACTACTCGTACGGACCATTCACGCAGCAAACGGCTGTGCTCAAGGACGGCGGGTTCGTTGTCGTCTGGAGCGAAAGCCGGGAGGGCGCGGCAGTTCCCGACATATACGCCCGGATCTTCGACGCGTCCGGAGAGCCACGGGGCAATGACTTCAAGGTCAACATGAACAGCTACATGACCGGCGGAACTAATCCGGTCGTCGTGGCTCTCGACGATGGGGGCTTCGTCATTGCCTGGCAATCGGATTCGGACGATCCGAGTGAGATGTACTCATATGGCATCTCCGGACAGGCGTTCGGCGCGGACGGGGCCAGGCTCGGCGACGAGTTCCTCGTCAATGCGGAAACCGCTGGCGATCAGACCTCCCCAGCCATCGTGCCCCTGGAGGGTGGACGGTTCGCCGTGACCTGGACCTCCGAGGAGGTTTCACCCAGCGGCATCGGAACCATCGATGTCGTCAAGGGCCAGGTATTCGAGGTCGATGCGGAGGCCGCTACGATCGTTGCCACCGGCCACGCTTCCGCGCTCCCTGACTTCATGGTTGCAGATGCCAACGATCACCGTCTTACCGTGACACTCCGGGCGGCGAACGGCACCATAAGCGGGCTTGCCGACGAAGATCTGGATGAGGAAGGCATTCAGATCAGCGGCACGGCGCGCGAGCTCAACAAGCTGCTCAAGGAGGCCACGTTCACGGCACAAGTAGATGGTGCCGCGTCCATCGCGATCACGGTCGATGACGACGAGGGTGGGCGGGTTACATCGGAAATGCGTCTCTATGCGACGACAGATATTGATCCGACGATTTCCGGCTTGCCGACACGGGACCGTCTGACAACGACAGGCGTAGCTACCAATCTGCCAGACATCGTCGTCAGCGATGCGAACAACGACATTCTCCAGGTAACCCTCGTCGCCACGAATGGCGTTCTCGGCAATATCGGAGCCGGAGGAACCAGCGTCACGATCCAAGGGACTCCCGCACAGGTCAATGCGCAATTAGCGGCTGCATCATTTACGGCAACGGAGAATGGTGCTGCCTCCGTCGAAATCACCGTCAATGACGGGAATGGCGGGATCGTCAGCAGGACGTTGAGCCTCACGGCGACCGATCAGAATTCCGTCCCGATACTCTACGGCTCCAACGAGGATCCCGGCAACGCTCCCACAGTCCCATTGGGCCGGCCTGTACCTCTCGGCGAACTTGTCGTGATGGACTTCGACAACGATTTCCTGTCAGTGACCATCAACGCGGTGAACGGAGTCGTCGGCGGTCTTGAGGACGAGGACGGGAATGCCCTGAACGGCATTCAGATCAGTGGAACGGTCGAGGAGATCAACAATGCTCTAGAGCAGGCGACCTTCCAGGTCGCCAGTGCCGACTCCCTTGCGCATGTCAGCATTACGGTCGAGGATGGACGCGGAGGCATTGCAACAGGCAAGCTCGCCTTCACCGGCGACGCCGGAATGGCGACCAGTCCGATCGTGTCCGGCATACCGCTCGACCGCCTTGCAGCCGAGCCCGGGCGTGCAATCGATCTTCCGGATGTCACCGTCGACGGCAGCGGTCAGCTCAGGGCGACCCTCTATGCCATAAACGGGGAAATCCGGGGCGTTGAGGATGCTGATGAATTCGAGCCAGGAATCCAAATCGTCGGCACCGCCGCTCAGATAAATGCGGCGCTGGCGGATGCAGAGTTCCGTCCGGAAGCCGATGGCATCGGCTATGTCGATATCGTCGTCCAGAACGGCGATTTTCATAGCGGCTCCGGCACGATCGTCATCAACGTTTCGTCAGAGAACGTCACCCCGACAATCACCGGCACCTCGCGACCCGTTCTGCGGGAGGGGGACGAGGTCCGGGTGACGCCCCTCGAACCACCCTCCGGCCAGGAACTGTTTGGAGATATCGACGCCAAAGTCACGACGCCCCTGAAAGGCGGCGGGTTCGTGCAGACCTGGAGCTGGCCCGAAGGCGACTTTTCGACCATGGCAGTGATGGTCCAGGCATACGACGAGGATGGCAACAAGGTCGGCGGCCCCGTCTATGCCAACAAGCGTGTTCCGAACGATGCGGCCTCGGAGCTGCTTCCTTCCTCCTACCTAGCCCCGATTGGCGTCACCGCCCTGGCGGATGGTGGCTTCGTGTTGATATGGGAGGATCTGAACGGCAGCCAAGGCGGCGCAGGCCTGTCCGGTAGAGTATTCAACGCGGACGGTTCAGCGCGCACACCGATCTTCGGCGTGAGCAGCCCGGACGACGGTCTGTTTCTTGCCGGCGACATCGAGGTCGTCGGCCTGACGGGTGGTGGCTTTGCAGTAGCTTGGAGCAATTCCGGTACCGCGAAGGCGTACGCTCGTGCCTTTGACGCCAATGGAAACCCTCAAGGCTCCTCCGTCGTCCTGAGCGAAGGGCATAGTTCGGCCTATGAACAGATAGGGCCGCGTCTTGCGGCCGATTCCAGTGGTGGCTTCGTCGTCGTCTGGGAGGCGAGTAAGGCAGGCGAGGACACGGACATCTATCTCCAAGGATTCAGTGCCTCAGGAACTGCGCGCGGAGCCGGCATACAGGTCAACACCAACCCCGTCGGGGACCAGACGAACGCCCAAGTCGTCGAGACGCCGGCGGGCCTGATGGTCACATGGACCTCCTACGCCAGTGGAACGCCCACCCTGCAGGGTCGCCTGCTGCGGCAGGATACCAGCGGAAGCGCAACGACCGAAGTTACGGTGGTGATCCACGGGCAGAACGACAGGCCGACTGCCGAGAACGAGGTTGTGGGCCAAAATCTGGTCGAGGATGAGACGGCCGAAGTTGCAGGTTCGGTCGCCGACAGGATCGGCGACGTCGATTCCGGGGAAGCTGCCCTGCTGAAAGTCGTGGCCGCTTGCCTCATGGGTGGATCCCCGCAGGATGTCGCATCGGGGTCTGGTGAGACGGCGGTAATCGGCAGATATGGTACGCTCTACATCAAGCCGGACGGCAGCTACCGCTACGTGCTCGACAATACGGATCTGGACACGCAGGCCTTGGCCAGGGACGAACTGGTGCAGGAGATCTTCTCCTACAAGGTCAGCAACGGGGACGGAGACGACGACGAAGCCACGGCCGAGATCAGGTTCAGCATCCGCGGTGTCAATGATGCGCCGACGACGATAGCCCTCCTTGGCGCGGTGGTTGACGAAAACACGGCGGGCGCCGTCATCGGCACCCTTGTGGCAGAGGATCTGGATTCAGACGGCATCACGTTTGAGGCGCTCGACGACCGCTTCGAAGTGACCGGCAATCAGCTCAAGCTGAAGAACGGCGTCACTCTCGACTTCGAGGATGGTGCGACGGTCACCGTGCGAGTACGGGCATCCGACGGCGACGGCGGTTTCATCGAGCAAGATCTGGAGGTCGCGGTCAACGATATCGCCGAGGAACCGGTTGGCCTCTCGCTTGGCAACGTGACGGAGGTGCTTCCCGAGAATACGAACATCGGGGCACGGATCAAGGTCGCGGACATCCTGGTCGAGGGTGGCATCGAGGTCGGTGCGCTTCATCTCGAGGGCGCAGATGCCGCCTGCTTCGAAATCATCGGCGACGGCCTCTACCTGAAGGGCGGAACTTTGCTCGACTATGAGGGCAAGAGGAACTTCGAGGTTCGGGTCGCAGCCGCCGGAGGCGTTTA
>DASQMJ010000040.1:0-17535 GCA_035645535.1 Microvirga sp.
GCTACCACTACGACAGCCATGACCAACTCCGGCAGCATCTGACTGACTTCGTGAACGCCTACAACTTCGCTCGAAGGCTCAAGACCCTCAAAGGGCTCACGCCCTACGAGTTCATTTGCAAAACCTGGCTCAAGGAGCCCAGACGCTTCAAATTTGACCCGGTCCACCAAATGCCGGGACTGAACATCTAGTTCCGCCGTGCCTGAAATGGCTGAAGGTCAGTTTGGTTTTGCCTGAAGGCTCGGGTGAAGACGCGGTAGAGAATATCCATGCTCTACCTCAACAGCCTCAGCTTCTCAGCCGTGTTCCAGTCTCAAGGCTTGGAAATCCGTAGCGATGCCGAGGCATATTCCCAGCACAATAGGTGGTCATGATCAGGCATAGGAGGAGACATCCATGATGTTCGGTGATCTAGCACGACGAGGCTGGCACACTTGGGTAGCTTGGACTGCCATTGTTTTCCTCGGCGTCGGGGGCTTGGTTCTGCTCTGGGCCTAAATTTCTAGGCGGACGCGCAGCAGGTCCAAGGCATCACTCCATTAACAGTCCGACCGGACCACTCAGTGGGGCGGATCACTATTCGCTATGAAAGACGTGAGGACATCCATCTGGCATTCACCACGCTGGGATGTGCTCTTATCTGCTTCAACCCATGCACGCGGTTTTGTTAGGCGCTCTAAGCCTGTCAGCTATAAACGCCATCGCTTCCCATCAGAGATCATCGCCCACGCCGCTAGGCTCTACTTTCGGTTTGCCCTGACCCAGTGGCTGGTCGAGGAGATGCTGCTCGGGCGCGGCATCGCCGTATCCTATGAGACTGTCCGCCGCTAGGCGCTTAAGTTCGGGTCGAGCTACGCCCGCCGCCTCAGGCGCAAGACGCCGAGCCGCCATCACATCTGGCATTTGGACGAGGTTGTGATCACTATCACGGGCAAGAGGCATTGGTTCCGGCGGGCCGATGATCAGGATGGATATGTGCTTGACGGGATCGTCCAGAGCCAGCGTGACACCAAGGCGGCCAAGCGCCTGTTGAGGCGCCTCTTGAAGAAGCAAGGCCGTCTGCCGCGGCGGATGATCACCGACAAGCTTGGCTCCTAGGCGGCCGCCAAACGCCAAATCATGCCGACAGTCGAGCACCGGTCGCATACGGGGCTCAACAACCGGGCAGAGAACTCGCACCTGCCTTTGCGCCGACGAGAACACGCGATGCAGGGCTTCCGGTCGCCAAGTGGGCTACAGAGGTTCACCTCGGGGTTTTCCGCCATTCGTAATCTCTTCGTTCCACCCCTCTCCCGCCGCTCCGCTCTCGTAATCCACCTTCACTGGCTCCACGTCATGGCGGACTGGAGAGCTGTAGCAGGCGTGGCCGATTGATCCATTAGGCGCTGGATCTGCTTCGATGCATCCCATGTCGGTTAACGTGACAGCACCGTGCAATGAGAGCCAAGACGATGGGTGACATTGAGGCTCCGCAATTCCTCATGCTCTCCATCATTCTCGGGATCACTTAATACGGCTACTTCACGTCCGTAGGCTACCGAACACGACGGTGTGAAAATCGCCACGTTCCGACGTACGCCCGATCGAAGGAATGAATCACAGCTCCGTCGCGCGCAGAAGCCCAGGAGCCTGATTTCCCGTCCGATGATCTAAGCGGGAGCCTCGCGGCTCCCCCAATCTCTTCTCAATCCGGCCAGCGCATCAGCGCCTCTGACGACCGGTTCCGGCGCCCTTCGAGCGGCGTCGCAATGATCTCGTTCGACTGCCGCGCCTTCTCGAGTTCCTCAATAAGCCTCTCAGCGACGATCTTCTCTTGGCCTGGGTGAAGGTTGCACGGGTCGAGATAGAAATAGCCATGTTCGACCTCGTGGTCGCGCACAATGATTGGCGTGCGCCCGGATGCGAGGGCATCGGCCAGATCCCAAGCAGTGATGTGGGCCTCCTTGGGTTCTATGGCGACTTTCAAGCGATCAAGGGGGTTGTTGGTCGGATCCGGTTCCCGGACCGGGGTCACGCCGGGCCTGCCCGAGAGCGTCTGCTCCCAGAGTTCCAGGTAGCGCGTCTCGCGCTCCCGGATGCCTGCATGGTCGCGTGCCTCCCACGCTTCAAGGGCTGCGATCGTCCCGACCATGCCCTCCTTGCCGACTTTCATGCCGCGGCCGATGCCCGAGTTCTGCATATAGGCGGCGCGGACAAGGTCCTTCCGCCCGGCCACGATGCCGCCAGTCGGTCCTCCGAGGAACTTATGGGAGGAATAGAGCGCCACATCGGCGCCGGTCTCCAGGAAGCCCTTCAGATCGTATTCCGAGGCTGCATCGACAATCACTGGCACTCCGCGGGTGTGACAGACCTCGACGAATTCCCTGAGCGGTAGCAACCCATATTGAACCGTGTGGTGCGACACGACGAAGACCGCTGCCGCCGTCCGCTCATTGATCGCGCCGTCGAGTTGGTAGCGGTAAGCCGACGTGGCCTGTCCGACCGGGACTACCTTGGCGCCCGCGAGGCGGATCGCCTGTTCGACGGGTGCGCCGTAGCTGACCATGTGGCCCGTCATGAGCAGGACTTCGTTTTTCAGCCCATCGGTCGTCGGGAGCCGCTCGATCGCGGCGAGATCGGAGCCCGTCATGGCACCGGCGACGGCAAGCGAGATCCCTGCCGAGCAGGAGGCAGTGACAAAGCCGGCCTCCGTGCCGCACAGGCGCGCGATTACGCGGCTCGCCTTTCTCTGAAGTTGGCCAATCTCCACGAACTGCGGCAGGATCGCGGATACCGCCGCGACTGCCTCCGGAACGACAATCGATGCCCCGAGCGACGTCATTGTTCCGGATACATTGATGATGGGGCGTAGGCCAAGCTCTTGGCGGATGTCGTTCTGGGTCATGATGAGCCGAATCCTTCCGTTTTATGTTGCCGTAATGGCTGTTGTTCCATTATTGAGGAACTCTGCCGATGGATAGTGCGCTCGCAGCGGCGGACCGCGCTCATTGAAGATCCGGGAGAAGATCGCATGGACACCACGTTTTCCGACGACGCGAGCGCCCCTGCGCCGGAGAAGCGAAGCCGTGGCGTCCGTGTGAGCGGGATCGACCGGGCGCTCCAGATTCTCGATTTCCTGCAGGCCGAGATGAGGCCGGCCGGCGCCTATGCGGTCGCCAAGGCGGTCGGCGCTCCCCTGTCCACGGTCTACGTAATCATCGACGATCTCGTGGAGAAGCGGCTCTTGCAACGGCGCAGCGACGGAACGGTCTGGCTTGGCCCACGCCTTTATCATTACGGTCTTGCCTATGCCCAGTCGCTCGATTTCCTCAATGTCGCGACGCACGAGATGCAGGATCTGTGCCGGGAGGTGGAGGAGACGATCCAGATCTGCGGGCGCGATGGCGACCACATGGTCGTGATGGCCATGGCGGATGGCCCCGGTCATTTTCGCGTGACCTCCAAGGTAGGCTCCCGCGTGCCCTTGAATTGGACGGCCTCCGGGCGCCTGCTTGTCGGCCACCTGCCCGACGAGGAGCGCCTCGAAGTTTTCCGGCATGCATCGAAGGTCTCTCCCACAGGCCGCGCCAACACGGACCCGGAGGCGCTTTCCGAAGCCTCGGCAGCGGCCTTGCGGGAGCGCCTTTCCGTTCAGATCAACGAGTCGGCCTTCTCCGTCGCTTGCATCGCGTCGCCGATCTGCCAGCCGTCGGGCGAGTGCATTGCGACGATTTCGATCGTGCTGCCGGAGCACCGGGTCGTGCAGGATCGCGACCGCTACACCAGTGCCGTCCGCAAGGCGGCCGAGCGGATCGAGGCCACTCTCGGCTGGCGCTAATGCGCGCATGGTCGGCATCCTAGCCATCGACCGCCACAATAGCCTCAATCTCGACCGTTATGTTGTTCGGCAATGATCCGAAGCCGACTGCAGAACGGGCATGGCGGCCCGCTTCACCGAAGACGGTCATCATCAGGTCAGAGCAGCCGTTGATCACCTTGGGATGCTCAGCGAAGTCGGGCGTTGCGTTGACCATGCCGAGGAGCTTCACGACACGCTTCACGCGGCCGAGGTCGCCAAGCGCCTCCTGCATGACCGCCAGGAGATTGATGCCGGTCAGCCTCGCGTGCTCGTAGGCCTGCTGGGAATCCACATTGAGGCCGACCTTCCCGGTGTGGAGATACCCATCCGCCTCCATCGGCCCCTGCCCGGAGAGAAATAGGAGGTTTCCTTCCTGAACATGCGTCACGAAATTCGCGATCGGGCTTGGAGGCGGGGGCAGGGCGATCCCCAGTTCTTTCAATCGATCATAGGGGCTTGCGCCGGTTTCAAATCTCACGTCAGTCACAATCTCAGTCCTTGGGAAATCACTTCGGGGTCGTTCTGCCGGATGCAGGCAACATGGTGGTCGGACCCGACGTGCTCCAATGGTGGAACGACCTCAGCACAGGCCTCGACGGCGTAGCGGCAGCGGGTCCGAAAGACGCAGCCAGAGGGCGGATTCATCGGGCTCGGGATGTCGCCCTTCAACACGACGCGCTGCCGGCTTGCCTTCGGGTCAGGCAGGGGAGCGGCGGAGAGGAGCGCCTGCGTATAGGGATG
Organism: Microvirga sp.; assembly: GCA_035645535.1. GTDB lineage: Bacteria > Pseudomonadota > Alphaproteobacteria > Rhizobiales > Beijerinckiaceae > Microvirga. The sequence continues at coordinate 4,580 of DASQMJ010000040.1, forward strand.
GCGCGGCATGGCGTAGATCTCGCGACTGGGCCCGCGCTCCATCACTCGGCCGAGATACATGACGACGACCTCGTCGCAGAGATACTCCACCACCGACAGGTCGTGCGCGATAAACAGCATCGTCAGGCCGAAGCTCTCCTGCAGGTCCTGGATCAGGTTGAGGACCTGGGCCTGCACCGAGACATCCAGCGCGGAAACCGGCTCGTCCGCCACAATGAAGTCAGGCTCCACGGCGAGCGCCCGGGCGATGCCGATGCGCTGGCGCTGGCCGCCGGAGAATTCGTGCGGATAGCGGCGCGCAGCATCGGGGTTGAGACCGACACGCTGGAGCAGCTCCGCGATCCGATCGCGCTTCGCAGCGCCTCGGACGGGCCGATGGATCTCCAGCGCCTCGCCGATGATCTGATCCACCCGCAGGCGCGGGTTGAGGCTGGAATACGGATCCTGGAAGATGATCTGGAGCCGGCTGCGATAGGCCCGCATCTCCCGCTCCGACAGCTCGCGCAGATCGACGCCGTCGAAGACAATACGGCCCTCATTCGGCTCGATGAGCCGAAGGGTGCAGCGGCCTGCGGTCGTCTTGCCCGACCCGGATTCTCCGACGAGCCCGACGATGGTCCCGCGCTTCACATCGAAGCTCACGCTGTCGACGGCCCGAACGACGCCGTTGCGGGTGGGAAACTGCTTCGTGAGCCCCTGAACGCTCAGAAGGACATCCTGGATCATAGGATCTCGTGCCTCCAGCACCGGCTGAGGTGGTTCGGGGCGGCCTCCATCAGCGGAGGAGCCTCCTCACATTTCTCGATGCGGTAGGGACAGCGTGGCGCGAAGCTGCACCCCGGCGGCAGGGCGGTCACGCTAGGAACGTTCCCCGGAATGGGATTGAGGCGCAGCCTCTCGCCCGCGGCGCCGCGATCCCGGGAGGCGTTTGGAATACAGGCCAGAAGACCCTGGGTGTAGGGATGCTTCTGATGCGCGAAGAGGCTCTCGACCGGGCTCTTCTCGACCACGCGGCCGGTATACATCACCACGACATCGTGAGCGATCTCGGCGACCACGCCCAGATTGTGCGTGATGAACAGGATGCTCATGCCGATATCGCGCTGGAGCCGGCGCAGGAGGTCGAGAATTTGTGCCTGGATTGTCACGTCCAAAGCCGTCGTCGGCTCGTCCGCGATCAGCAGGTTTGGATTGCATGACAGGGCCAGCGCGATCATCACGCGCTGGCGCATGCCGCCCGACATCTGATGCGGGTACTCGTCGAGCCGGCGGTCGGCGGCAGGGATCTCCACGAGATCGAGCATCCGCTTGGCGCGCTTGCGCGCCTCTGCGGCCGAGACAGGCTCGTGTAGCCGGATCATCTCCTCGATCTGGTCGCCGACCGTGTAGAGCGGGTTGAGGCTCGTCATCGGTTCCTGGAAGATCATGGCAATCTCTCGGCCGCGGATCGAGCGCATCGTCCGCTCCGGCAGGGTCGCGATGTCCAGCACCTGGCCCTGGCTCGTACGATAGAGGATCTCGCCGCCGACGATCCGGCCTGGAGACGAGAGAAGCCGCATGATCGACAGGCTCGTCACCGACTTGCCCGATCCGGATTCGCCTACGACCGCGACGGTCTCGCCCCGCTTCACGTCGAAGCTGACGCCGTCAACCGATTTGGCGATGCGGCTGCCGAGCTCGAAATGAGTCTGCAGGTCGCGAACCCTCAGCACCGTATCGTCAGGAAGATCCATCATCGTGAGTTGATCCACCCGCAATGAGAGCATGCGGAACTCTCGAGCGCCGATTTACGCGGCGGCTCGTAGCGACACGCCTTCACGGCCTCCTGGCCGAGGATTGTCCAGCGTGGCTCGATCAGGCGGGACAAATGGGCGCTGTAGCCCATGGAGTCGACGATCCTCAGATCGCTGTCATTGACGTCGAACACCGTAAACTCGGCTCGGGTGCCGGGTGACAACAGGTTCTCCGTCGGCAGCCCCACCACCTCCATTGGAGCGCGAGTCGAGGCATCAATCACGGCTTCAAATGGCATGCCGACGGATAGGAGCTTCGACATGGTGGTGCCCATGTCCCAAACAGGATTGTCGAGGGAACGGGCATGCAGGTCGGTAGAGATCGAGAACGGCAGAAGGCCGCGTTGAACGGCGAGTTCGGCCACCTTGAACGAGAAGGACGCTCCGCCGTGGCCCACGTCGAGGCGAATGCCGTCCCTGGCGCAGCGCTCCGCCAGGAGGAAGAGGTCGTCGTCCTCCATGATGTTCGCGGCGGCCTTGCCGTTGAAGCAGTGGGTGACCACGTCGCCCGGCCCTAGCACCTCGAGCACCTCGTCGAAGACCGGAGGGGGTTCGCCCACATGCACCATCAGTGGCAGCTTCAGGACCTTGGCAACCTTCTTGGCGATCTTGACAGGCGTGATGCCCCAGCCGCCAACGATCACGCCGCTGGCACGGACCTTGATCCCGATGATGATGTCACGGTTCGCCTCGACGCAGGCGATGGTGCGGTCGATGTCGATTGACCGCATATCGATCAGCTCGCTCACGCGGTTGCAGGCGACGAGTCCGATAGAACCGATGTTGAGGAAGGCCTTGATGCGCTCCCGGGCCGGCTCGATGATGTATTCGCGAAAGCCGTGGAAGTTGGCTTCACCCGCTGAGCCGGCATCGACGACCGTGGTGACGCCGCGTTCGATGCCGCAGAGATGCGGCTTGATCGAAATGTCGGTGCCGCCGTGCCAGACATGGGCATGAAGATCGACCCAGCCAGGCGAGATGAAGGCCCCCCTCGCGTCTATTCGGCGGGTGCCGTCGCGGCCCTGAAGGGAGCTCCCGACAGCAGCAATTGTTCCGTCCGCGCCGATCAGGACGTCCGTCGCCTCCTGGGGAACACCTTTTCCGAAGCCGACCGGCTTCACCCCTGAGATCAGCAGGGGGCCCGCTTCTGCTGGGAGAGTCATGAGATCAGAGATCCTTTCTGAGGCGAGGATCGAGAAGATCCCGGAAGCCGTCGCCCACCATTTGAAGGGAAAGAACGGACAGGATGATCGCCACGCCCGGAAACCAGGTCATCCAGTCGGCCTGCCCGATATATTGCCGTCCGGCCGCAATCATGGTGCCCCAAGTGGGGATTTCGGGACTGACGCCGAGCCCGAGGAACGACAGGCCGGCTTCCGCCAGCATCGCATAGGCGAAAATGAACGTGCCCTGCACCAGGATCGGAGACACGAGGTTGCGGAGCACATGGCGCGACATGATCCGCCATGTCGGAACGCCGAGCGCGCGAGCGGCCTCTACGTAAGGAAGCTCGCGGATCACGAGGGTGGAGGCGCGCACGATGCGGGCGAGGCGCGGCGTGTACACGATGCCCAGCGCGACAATGACGGTGATCAGGGACGGCCCCAGGGCGGCCACCAGCGCTATCGCCAGGAGGATGTCCGGGAAGGCCATCATAGCGTCGATAATGCGTGCGATCGGAGTGTCGAGGCGGCGGAAGAAGCCGGCCACGAGACCGAGAGTCACGCCGAAGGCGGCCGCGAAGGCAACGACCGATGCGCCGACGAGCAGCGACAGGCGTCCTGCATAGATCGTGCGGCTGAACACGTCGCGTCCAAACTCGTCCGTGCCGAACCAGTAGATCTCGCTCGGCGGCTTCAGGCGGTTCACAACTGAGAGACGGCTCGGGGAATAGGGCGCGATCCAGGGCGCGAGGAGCGCAAGGGCAGCGATGACCAGGAGGATCAGAAGGCCGATCATCACGGTCTTGCGGGTCACCAGGCGCGAGACGAAGCTCGCCTCGACGATGGCAGGGGAGCTGACGGCGGCCATCAGTAGCGCACCCGGGGATCGACAAGGAGGTAGAGCATGTCGATCAGGAAGTTGATGAGGACGTAGAGCGCGGCCACGATGAGGAGCGCTCCCTGGATCACCGGATAGTCACGCCGCAGCACTGCCGACACCACGAGATTGCCGATACCCGGAAGGCCGAACACGGTTTCGGTGACAACGGCGCCGGAAATGAGGAGCGCCGCCGTCAGGCCGATCACGGTAAGGACCGGGATCAGCGCGTTCTTGAAGGCATGCTTCATCACCACGCGCATCTCGCTCATGCCCTTGGAGCGCGCTGTCCGCACGTAGTCGTCGTTCAGCACGTCGAGCATGCTCGCGCGGGTGAACCGCAGGATCAGCGCGGAGGAAACGACGCCGAGCGACAGGGCGGGAAGGACGAGATGCGACAGCCGGGTGGCGAAGCTGGCGCCCGGGCCGCCATAGCCGGATACGGGAAAGATCCCGAGGCGCACGGCGAAGAACTGGATCAAGAGCAGACCGAGCCAGAAGCTCGGGACCGAGGCGGCTAGCATTGCAAGCGTCGTCGAGACCTGATCGAAGAGCGAGCCGCGCCAATAGGCCGACAGGATGCCGACCGGAATGGCAATGATGCCCGCTATGAGGATGGAGAAGACCGTGAGGAAGAAGGTGGGCTCCGCACGTTCGGATAGGGCGGACAGGACAGGGCGGTTGAGGAAGATGGATTCGCCGAGATCCCCTTGGAGCAACTGCCCGAAGAAGATGGCGTATTGGACAATCAGCGGCTGATCGAGCCCGAGGCGGGACCGCAGGGCTGCGACGTCCTGGGCGGTTGCGTCGGGGCCGAGCATCACGGCGGCCGGGTCGCCGGGAGCAATGCGCACGATGATGAACACGATCGTAACGACCACGAACATCACGGCTAGCATGCCAAGCAGACGTTGGAGGACGTAGCGGCTCATAAGGTTCGTTTCGATCCTAGACAGGACAGGGGGCGGGGAGACCTTCGCAGGCACTCCCCGCAAGCTGACGGCTACTTCTTGATCGACACGTTCCAGAAGTACGGCCAAGGCGCGGGCACCACGCCCTCCAGCTTCGGCGACTGCGCCGAGAGAGCATTGAAGTCGCCGATCTTAATGCTGGGGGTTTCCTCGTATATTACCTTCTGGACCTCGGCCCAGAGGGCTGGGCGCTTCTGCGGGTCGCTCTCCGTGTTGAAGGCGTCGACGACTTTCTTGCGTGCGGGTGTCGACCACCAGCCGGGCGAGCTCTCCGAGAGCTGTCCGATCAGCGCGGGCTCCGGCAGGAACGGGCTATGGGTGATGTAGATGTCCCACAGAGCCGGATCGCCGCGCCGCTGTGTCAGGGTCGCCCAGTCGACGACCTGAAGGTCCACCGCAAAGCCGGCCTGCTTCAGATACTCGGCGGCCACCTGCGCCATCTTGTAGTGAAACTCGTACTGGCGGCTCGTGAGGATGCGAAGCGGTCCGCCGTTGTAACTCGCCTTCTTCAGAAGCTCCTTCGCCTTGTCAGGATCGGCGACGTTGTACTTTCCTTCGACGCCGGCTTCGGTGTGCCACACATAGCCCTTTGGATACATGGCGCCGTCAAGAGAATAGAATTCGGGATTGCCGAATGCGGCAGCCAACATATCCTCCATGCTGAGGGCCATGCGCACGGCCATGCGCGCATCTACATTCGCCATAACACCCTGCTTCGTGTTCATGACGAAGACCGGCCAGCCGAACGGCTTCAAGATGACCGGCTTGGAGGTCTGAAGATTCTTGATCCGGTCGTAGGACTCGACCGGAAGGGAGTCGACGTAGTCGAACTGCCCGGAAATCGCGCCCTCGACCCGGGTGTTGGGATCAGGGACTGGAACGAAGCGGATCTCGTCGAGGATCGGCTTGCGCGCTCCGCCATAGCCGTTGCCTGCTCCGTCAAGCGGCTTGTAGGCGTCGTTGCGGACGAGCTGGATGTACTGGTCAGGCTTACGCTCCTTGAGCTTGTAGGGACCTGTCCCAACCGGCTCCCTCATTGGCACGTCCATCTTCTCGGACGGCATGATCACAGCGGCGGAATTGTTAAAGGCGAGCAACGCCAGGAGCGGCGCATACGGGGTCTTGAGCGTGATGCGCACCGTCGTCGGATCGACGGCTTCCACCTTATCGACATTGCCGGCCACCTGCTTGCCGCGCGAGGCCTGCTCCATCCACCTCTTCAGCGAGGCGACGACGTCTTCCGACGTCATGTCCGACCCATCATGGAAGGTGACCCCCTGACGGAGCTTGATCGTGTAGACTTTGCCACCGTCGGAGATCTCCGGCATGCTTGCCGCCAGGAGAGGGGTAACCTTCCAGTCCTTGTCGAAGGTGAAGAGAGTTTCAAAGAAATGTTGAGTGACGATGCCAACCAAATCGGCGGTCGAAACCATTGGGTCGAGCGTCGGAGGTTCGCCGATCGTCGCGACGTTGATCACGCCGCCCCCCGTCTGCGCCAAGGTAGGTCCGGCTGCAAGGACCACCACGCTAGACAGCAAAGCCATTCTCATTGACACCCTCCTGCTCTATAATTATGTAATAGCCCCTCTAGTTATGTGATAGTGAGCGACTGCTGACGCGAGGTCAATAGGTTCCGAGCAGCATGATGGTCAGTCCCGCACACGCATTCGGATGATAGTTCGTGGCGCGGGCGTGCAGGAGCCGCCGGATCGTGTCCATATGGTCGACACGGCGAAATCCGGTCTCGCAGACGTCGGATGGGCTCAAGCCGGGCTTTATGCCGATGTCTTGGAGGCCTCTCGATCTTTGCTGCGTTGAGAATTGGTCAGTCCGGAGATCGGTCGTCGGGCATGCGTTCCGACAGTCCTGGAAGCACCGCCAGACCCGGCGAAAGTCCAAGCGTATGGTTTAGGTCCGCTGTTGAGTCCAATGCTCTAGCGACTTTCCAGAGGTCCCAGTCCTTCGATCCAGATGACAATGTCATCACCCGTACGAATTCGATCTGATAAGATAGCAGATTGGCCTCCGGATGGGTGATCTTCAGTGTCTGGAGGTAACGGATCTACTCAAAAATTGTTGCTGTAAGCCATCGAGGGATATAGCACGGGATGGCCTCTACGGTTGGAAGGTCTCCTAATGGCACACCTGAGACCTAAGAGCTTGGTCCGCCTCGGCTCCTAACCGCCGACGTTCGCTGAGCAGCCGGAACGTGAAAGCTCGACCCAAAGCTGACACAACTCTGCTCGTGCGCAACGCAGTTGGCGCAACTTTGACTACACGAGCGCATCGGGATTGAATTACGCCGGCTGATGTTCCTGGTCGCAGTGTGTGAAGGCACCGACCACTCGAACGTAGGTGGTAAGCCCATCCACGAACCGCCGGACCTTTAAGGGTATATAGCAGTTAGACGGGTAAACCGCATGGACCTGATGAGGCGCGTAGGACCAGTCCGGGAACACGTATTCGAGCCGCTGTTCCGTTAGCAGGGGGTCAAACACCTTCTTGTGCATGAGCCCAATTCCCAGGCCGGCAACGAGGGCTTCACGCATCAAGAGTGCATTGTCGGTGCGGAATGTCGAGCGAACGGGAACTTCCACACGCTCCCCCTTTGGCCCAATGAGTGGGAGGATCGCGCCAGCAACTTGCTGGGAATGGACGATATATTCGTGATCCGTCAGATCCGACGGATGTCGTGGTCTGCCTTTACGCGCCAAGTAGTCCGGCGCTGCCGCCAGGCAGCGTTCCACAATACCGAGCCGCCGCACGATCAAGCGCTCATCAGAGATCGTGCCAAGCCGGATCGCAACATCAAACCGCTCCGCAACCACATCGACGAAGCTGTCGCTCAACGAGATGTCAAGCACCAAGGCTGGATAGGTCTGCTTGAACTCCATGAAGAAGCTCGCCAGCACGATGCTCCCGAGGCCGATAGGAGCACTGACGGCGAGCCGCCTTGACATGGCCTGATTGAGGTCGCCGACCGTGCGATCGGCCTCGTCGAGGCGCTCAAGGATATCTCGAGCATGCTCGAGATAGTTTGCGCCCGCATCGGTTAATGTGACGTGCCGGTTCGTCCGGTTGAAGGGGCGCACGCCAAGGTGAGCCTCCAATCCGCGGATCCTGGCCGACATTCACGTCGCGTACCGTGACCCTCTCGCCCGTCACCGAAGCGTTTTCCAGCGGGATTGCCACCTCCTTGGCGCCGAGGCCCAAGAAGCCACCGTGCTGGATCAGGGCGAATCGCTTCCGATCAGTGTTGCTGACCACAACTCCCGCGATTCCCGATCTCTTGCCCGTCCGCTCCAACTATCTCAATCTTCTTCAGCGATCTGACCGTGAGTGCCCGGACGGTTGGCCTGAGGACGGTACGCGGGCTCTGGGATCCATCGTCATCTCCGACGCTGGGGATGGCGGTTGAGGTGGCCGCGCTGCGGCGGATGCGACCATCGGAAGGGTCATGGCAGCTGCAACGGCAAGCGGACGCTTGGTGCTCATAGGCTCCTTTATGAGATTCAGGCACGTCCCGAACGGGCACGGTGGTGGCGGGACGGGGGATCCAAGTCCGGATCTCCGTCCCGCTCTTTCAAGGCTCAGATGTCCTCGAAGCCGAAGTCTTCACCCGCATCGCCGAAATCCTCGGCCGCCGCCTGCTGCGGCTCCGGCTGGCTTGGCGCGGCAGCACTGGCGTCATCGCCACCCGAGAACGCGCTGGCGATCATGTTGCCGAGCAGCACGCCGCCGGCGACACCCATGGCGGTCTGCGCCGCGCCGGCCAGGAAGCCGCCGCCTCCGCGACCTGGCGCCACGCCCATACCAGGGCCCATGCCAGGCGCCATGCCGTGCATCGGCTGCGGCTGGTATGCCTGGTGCGGTTGCGGACGGGACTGCCTGCCGCCGAAGAGACCCGAGAGGAACCCGCCTCCGCCGGCCGGACGGCTGGCAAGCTCCTGCTCCAGCTGCTGGATGCGGCCATGGGCGGCGCTCAGGGCCTGCTCCTGCACCACGATGGTCTGCGCCATGTAGTAGGGTGCGTTCGGCTGCTGGTTGATCCGCGAGCGGATGAACTCCGCCGCCTGCGCGTCGGGAGCTGCGGTCTGGCCCTCAACCTGGGCCAGCTTGCCGAAGAGCTGCTCGATGGCCTGACGGTCCTGGTGGTCCATGAAGTTCAATCCTTTCAATGAAACAAGGTCTGGGTTCAGGGGGATTACTCTTCCCGCTGCCCGGTGAGGCTGAGGAGCAGCTGGAAGAGATTGATGAAGTTCAGGTAGAGCGAGAGCGCACCGACGACGGCCATCTTGTTGTTGGCCTCATGCCCGAAGCCCTCGGCGTACTGCTCCTTGATCGTCTGCGTGTCATAGGCGGTCAGGCCCGTGAACACGAGCACGCCGATGATCGAGATCGCGAACTGCAGCGCGCTGGAACCAAGGAAGATGTTCACGAGCGACGCGATGATGATGCCGATCAGGCCCATGACCAGAAAGGAGCCGAACTTGGAGAGATCGCGCTTGGTCGTGTAGCCGTAGAGGCTGGTGGCACCGAACATGGCGGCCGTGATGAAGAAGGTTCGCGCGATGTTCGTTCCGGTGAACACCAGGAACACGGAAGCGAGCGACAGCCCCATCACCGCCGAGAAGGCGAAGAAGGCGGTGCGCGCGGAGGCCGCCGTCATCCGGTCCATGCGGAACGAGAAGAAGAAGATGAAGGCGAGCGGCGCCAGCATCACCACCCATTTGAGGGGCGTCTGGAAGATCGGCACGTAGAGCGCGGGCGTCGAAGCCACCACGAATGCGACCAGCCCGGTCACGACAAGGCCGATGCCCATGGTGTTGTAGACCCGTAGCATGTGCTGGCGCAGGCCCTCGTCGAAGAGGGCACCGCTGGTCCGGGCCGTGGCGGTCTGCCAAGCGTAAGGTGTGTTCATCCAAGGTTCTCCTGTTGGGATTACTGAAGCTTGCGCGCCAGACGGGCGGCAGCCCGTTCGATGGCCTTGTCGCCGGCGGTTCCGGTCAGCGCATAGGCGAGTTGGCCCGTCTGCCAGTAAACGGTCTTCGCATCGTCGAAGCGGGCAATGGTCGGGTTGATGACGTTGAAGACCGGCACATGAGCCGCGAACAGCGACACCCGGCCGAGATCGCCGGCATCGACGGCAATCTCGACGCTGTGGCCGTCCCTGGACGGGAAGACCTGTGCATCCCGGACCTGCCAGTCGTCCGGCAAGGCCGGCAGGCGGATGCCGGTCTCGGCCAGGATCTCAGCGGGGTCATAGGTCGAGACCTCGGGCTGCGAGACCATGCGGGCACGCACCAGCGCCGTCTCGTGCGAGTGCACGGCGTCCTCGACGAAGGTCGGCGGCTTGGGCGAGGCCGCGCTGTCGGTGATGCCGAGCCCGACCTGGCCATGGGCGAACCAGCCGAACCCGATCAGGGCGACGACGGCGGCCATGCGGCGGACCTTCAGGCCGATCTCGCGCCAGGCGAGGGCGCGCTCCAGACGGGCGGCCGCCTGAAACGTTGCCTCGGGCGGACGCGGCAGCTCGGACGCAAAAGCGAGCCGGAGGGCGTCCCGGTTCTTCAGGTCGGCCATGACCTGGGCCGCGGCGTCTGGATGGCGGGCGAGATACGCCTCGACCTCGATCCGGCGGGCGACATCGAGCTGATCGTCCACATACGCGAGCAGGTCGGCTTCGGTGATGAGGTCAGACATCGGAACCTCCGACGATGCGCAGACTTGGACGCCTGCTCTCGGGCGACTGCGAGCCGGCACCCTCCGCCTCGAAGGCGCGCAGGGCGGCGCGGGCACAGCCCAGGCGGGACATCAGGGTTCCGAGCGGAATTCCCAAGGCGCCCGCCGCCTCCTGATAGGTCAGTCCCTCGATGGCCACGAGATGAAGCGCTGCCCGCTGGTCGTCCGGCAGGCTCATGAACGCAGCCCGGATCTGCCGGAGCCGGACATGGCTCTCCTGGTCTGCGGGAACGACACCGCCGGTGAACTCGGCAACCTGTTGCGTCCGGCGGGTCTCTGCCGCATCACGGCGTCGGCCATCAACGAAGGTGTTGTGCAGAATCGAGAGCAGCCAGCCGCGCAGATTGCCGGCGGACCTGAACGAGCTGCGGCGCTCGTAGGCGCGTACGAGGGCATCCTGCACCAGGTCCTCGGCCTGGTTCTCGTCGCGGGCCAGCGACCGGGCGTAGCGCCGCAAGGGGCCGAGCAGCCCGATGATGTCCATGCGCTTCGTGTCGTTCATGCCGTGTGTACGGAGCCGCGAGCGGGTTTAATCCGGCCGGCGGTCGGATTTTTTGGTTGCGGCTGCGCCGCCGATCCTGCGCGGGCCGCCCCCACCCATCCGAAGGCCTTGGCGATCATCCCTCCGGCGAAGGGCTTGCGCAGGAAGACGCCCTTCGGGAGGGGGCCGGGCGGCGCCGAGATCGCGGAGGCATAGACCACCGGACGGTCTGGCCAAATGTAGCTGAAGGTGGTGCCGACTTCCCAGCCGTCGGCCCGGCCGGGAAGCTCGATTGTGCAATATAGGCCGTCGAACTCGGCGGCGGCAATCAGATCGAGTGCGTCCCGCCGGAAAGCGCCGGAACGGCCTCGTGGCCGGCCTGGGTAAGGACGCGAATGATGGCCGCGCGCAGTTCCGCGTCGTCTGAGGATCGATGGAGCGGCAATCGCAGGTGAGATGGAATCCAAGACCGGATCCTCCAGTTGCGGTCGCGCTCGTGGGCGCAAGGGCAAGAGAAGGAGTCCGACATCGCGAGCGGCGAACCGCTCGCCAGAGGGGCCCGGACCCTAAGGCAGGACCGAGATTTGTGGCAGGGGCAAGTCCGCAGGTGGACTGCGACCGACGATGACCTGTCATCTGGATCGTCACCTGGCCCATGCGGTCAGGCCACTCCCCGGCGCGAGCATCACGAAGGCCCAGACAAGGGCAGAGGCGATGTTGGCCATCTGGAACAACAGGACCGGCATGGCGAAGATGCCTGCGGTCAAGGGCACTACCGCTCGCATGGGGCCGATGAACTGTCCCAGGAAGACGCCCCATGCGCCCCATCGTGCAAAGAACCGTTCGCCCCGATCAGCCAGGTTCGGGTGACATGAGAGTGGCCAGACACGAAATGCTGCGTGCTTGAATTTATATCCGATGGCATAGGACAGCCAGTCGCCGAGGATCGCGCCTCCGGCCGCTCCAAGCCAGATGGGCCAGAACTCCAAGCCACTTGCCCCGATCAGCACGCCGATCCCGAGAAGCAGGACGGTCGAGGGAACGAGGAAGGATAAAAAGGCGAGTGACTCGGCGAAGGCCAGTACCCCGACGACCAACGGAGCCCAGCGCTGGTGCGACCGAACGAAGTCAAGCAGCATCGGCGTCAGAGTGTCGAAGTCCATGGGCATTCCTGCTCGAAAATCGAGAAGTTTGTTGGGCCACACCGGAAGCGATGCCCGTCTTTTAGGTCGAGGACGTCGGTCTGGATTTCTCGTGGCCGGGGCCTGTAGTCAGTCGCGCATCAAAGTTCAGCTGCTCATCTTTGCTGCGCACGATCCGGTAGATGGCTCTGATTGAGACGTATACTGCCACCCAGCCTGCAGTCGCAAAGGCGAGCCAAAGACCAATGCGCTTGGAAATGTTGCCTCTAGCCCTTCCATTTGGGGTCTGGCTCCTCCTCATCGAGCAGCTCCTGGATCACCTTCATGGCTTGTGCGTACGCTTGTCGTGAGCTCCTCACCCCATTTCCGGTGTCGTCCGAAACCTGCTCGGCGTGGTTCTTCAAATGGCAGAAGCACGTCATTCGAAACCTTCACGGCGGTCACAGGTGCTACGCGAACTCGGAGCTTGCCAGAGCCAGAAGCCCGCCCCTAGCGGCCTGAGGCATTCAAGCCTCAGGTTTTCGTCGCCCTAGGTATACGGAGCCGATTGATGCAATAATCCCCGCCAGCTGACAAATTGGCTACAGATGCTTGGTTGAGCCAAAGAAATGTACAGGCGCATGTGACCTGACCACGCGCGCCCTCGGCCGAACGGGCGGGCGTCTTGAATTATCGCCGGGGAGAGCCTCACGCCTGGGGCTGAGGCTCCATGCCGCCGTCGGTTTCCCTTGGGCGACCCGGGCGGGTCGTCGGGACGGCGGAGCCGCGCACCGGGGTCGCCGTGTCG
>DASQMJ010000041.1:0-9692 GCA_035645535.1 Microvirga sp.
CACGCCGCGCTGCGCCAGATCGATGGCGGCGCACAGGCCGACGGGCCCGGCCCCGACGACGACCACGGGGTGCCGGGTAGGGGAGGAGGCATCCTGGTCGCGGCAGCGGCGATAACCGAACTGATAAAGGGCTTTGCGAATGTTCATGCTGCCTCCTCGTCGCCCGACCCCAATTCGGAGTTCTAACCTTGCAGGGCCGCCCACATCTCGCGGTCGCGCTCGGCGGTCCAGATCACTGGGTGGTCGATCCCGGAGGCCTCGTCGTAGGCGCGCGAGACGTTGAAGGGCAGGCAGTGCTCGTAGATGGCGAAACGGCTGAACTTCGGGTCCATGGCATCGCGCACCGCCGCGAAGGTCTGCTTGAGGTTGCGGCCGCGTGCCACGGAAATCTCCGCCGCACCATAGAGGGTGTTGACGAAGTCCCGCGTCATGGCGAGCGCCTCCCGCACCATCTGCTCGCCGACGAGCGCATCGCCGCGTCCGGGCACGACGGACTTGGGCTCGAAGGCCCGGATCTCGTCGAGGGTCAGGGGCCACTCGCGCAGATGCGCGTCGCCGCAATAGCAGGCGGAATGATACTCTACAAGGTCGCCGGTGAACATCACATCCGCATCCGGCACCCAGGCGACGATGTCGCCCGCCGTGTGGCCGGCGCCGAGATGGAAGAGTTTCACCTCCCGCTTGCCGAGGAAGACGGACATGCCGTTCTCGAACGTGATCGTGGGCCAGGTGAGCCCCTCGGGAATGCTGCTTTCGCCGCGGAACAGGCGCGGAAAGCGCCCGATCTCCGAGGCCTTGTCCTGCTCGCCGCGCTCGACGATCAGGTCGTAGGTGGTGTTGGAGGCGATGATGCCCTCTGCCTTGTAGGCAGAGGCGCCGAGCACGCGAACCGCATGATAGTGCGAGAGCACCACGTACTTGATCGGCTTGTCGGTGACGGTGCGCACGCGCGCGATCACGTCCTCGGCCATGGCCGGCGTGGCCTGAGCGTCGAACACCATGCAGCCGTCGTCACCGATGATGATGCCGGAATTGGGATCGCCCTCGGCGGTGTAGGCGTACAGATCCGGCCCGATCTCCGTGAACGAGACTGTCTTGTCGGCGGTGTCGGCGGTGGAAGCGAAAGCCTTCTCAGCCATGACGGTTCTCCGTGCTGCGAGGTGCGGTCTTTGTTCCGTCGCGAGGGGAGATGCGGCCGAATGCAGGCGCGGCCAATAGGTCTGCCGTCCTACATCCCACGAGCGTCTCTCCCATCACGGACGCCAGGCTCTTGTCGGCCCGGTCCAACTGTCACGTCCAGCCGTTCCAGGCTCTCGGAGCGCGACGGCGCCGAAGGTTAGTTGCACGTGAAACCAGTGTCAACAAACGGCGCCATGCCAGTATCGCATGGCGGAGCGGCCACGAGTCCGATCCCTCGCGGCTTCAGCGGGATGGCGACTGAGGAACGGCCCAGGGGCGCCTGCCGGCATCCGCGGCCGCGAACCGCGCGATCGCATCGGTCTGGCTGAGCGTGAGGTCGATATCGTCCCATCCGTTCAGGAGCTTCATGCGCCAGACGGGGTCGACGTGGAACGGAATGCTCATCTCGCTCGCGGTGATTGTCTGGGCATCGAGGTCGACGCTCAGTTTCGCAACACCGTTCTCGAGCATGCGGATCAACACCTCCGCCTGACTCTCATCCACACGGGCGGGCAGGAGGCCGTTGTTGACGGCGTTGGACGCGAAGATGTCGCCGAAGCTCGGGGCCACCACGCAGCGGATACCGTAATCCACGAGGGCATAGACGGCGGCCTCCCGGGAGGAGCCAGCCCCGAAGTTTCGCCGTGCCACCACGATCTGCGCGTTCTTGAACTCGGGCCGGTTCAGCGGGAAGTCGACCCTCTCTGCGCCGTCGTCGGCGAACCGCATGTCGTGGAGCAGATAGCCGCCATAGCCTTCGGCGCGCGAGCGTTTCATGAATCGGGCGGGAATGAGCTGGTCCGTATCGATGTTCGCGAATGGCAAGGGACAAGCGATTGCGGTGAGACGCTGGAACGGCTGCATCAGGAGCGCTCCTCGATCAGGGGGCGCACGTCGGCCAGATGGCCGGTCACGGCGGCCGCCGCCACCATGGCGGGCGACATGAGGTGGGTTCGGGCGCCCGGACCCTGACGTCCCTTGAAGTTGCGGTTCGTGGTGGAGGCGCAGCGTTCGCCGGGCTGGACGATATCCCCGTTCATGCCGACGCACATGGAGCAACCGGACTCGACCCATTCGAGCCCCGCCTCCTGGAAGATGCGGTCGAGGCCCTCGGCCTCCGCCTGTTGCTTCACGAGGGAGGAGCCGGGGGAAACGAGGCCCGGCACCTTGGCTTTTCGCCCCGCTATAACCTTTGCGGCAGCGCGCAGGTCCTCGATGCGGCTGTTGGTGCAGGAGCCGATGAAGACGCGGTCGATGCGAATGTCGGTGAGCTTCTGGCCGGGCTTGAGGTCCATGTAGGCGATCGCGTCGCGCACCTGCGCCGCCTTGCCCGCATCTTCGATGGTTTCCGGATTCGGGACGGCCATGGTGATCGGCAGCGCGTCCTCCGGGCTGACACCCCATGTCACGATGGGGGCGATCTCCGAGGCGTTGAGCGCGACCTCCCGGTCGAACGCGGCGTCCTCGTCAGTAGGGAGGCGCATCCAATCCTCCGCAGCGCGCTCGAAGTCCTCGCCCTTAGGCGCGAAGGGCCGGTCGCGGAGGTAGCGGATCGTCGTCTCGTCCGGTGCGACCATGCCGCAACGCGCACCGACCTCGATGGACAGGTTGCACAGGGTCAGGCGTCCCTCGATGGTCAGCCCCCTTATCGCTGAGCCCGCATATTCGACTGCGTGCCCCTGCGCTCCATCGGCGCCGATGCGGGCGATGACGGAAAGCGCGATGTCCTTGGCGCCGATCCCCGGCGCAAGCGCTCCATCGACCGCGATGCGCATCCGCTTCGGCTTCCGCTGCCAGAGGGTCTGGGTCATCAGCACGTGTGCGACTTCCGAGGCGCCGATGCCGAAGCCCCATGCTCCGAAGGCGCCATGGGTCGAGGTGTGGCTGTCGCCGCAGACGATGAGCAGGCCCGGCAGGGTCAGACCCTGCTCCGGGCCGACCACATGGACGATCCCTTGGCGCGGGTCATTGAGACCGAACAGCATCACGTCGTTCTCGGACGTATTCCGCTCGAGCTGTTCCAGCATGCTCCGGATCGTCGGATCGATCGCGCGACCGGATCGCCTGGTCGGTACGTAGTGGTCCGCGATCCCGAAGGTGAGGTCTGGCCGGGCGACGCGCGAGTCACGCTCCTTCAGCTTGTTGAAGGCATGAAAGGAGCCTTCGTGCACGAAATGCCGGTCGACCCACAAAAGGGTCTGGCCGTCCTCCCGCGTCACGATCGCATGGCTGTCCCAGAGCTTGTCGAACAGGGCCCTCGGGCCGGCGGGTTTCTGCACCATCTCGCTCTCCGGAATGCGCTGGCAGGGCTCATGTGGAGCTTTGAGCAGTATCTCCAAAGGGGCAGCTTGACGCAAGGGAAATGTCTTATAAGGTAGACAGGTAGCTGTCCTGTGAAGCAGTCAAGGCTGACGCGGCCCGAGCGAGGCATCTCGTGGATTCTGTCGAACCCCTCAAAGCGCGACGCATCTATCTGTTGCTGCGCGAGCGGATCCTGAGCGGGGAACTGGAGCCTGGCTCCCGCCTGCCGGGAGAGCTGTCGATTGCGGCCGAGTATGGAATCTCGCGCGTGACCGTGCGACGTGCGCTCGATCAACTGGCGGGAGAGGGGCTGATCGACCGCCGCCCCGGATCGGGAACCTTCGTCCGGGAAGGAAGCTCCGTCCGACCCATTGTGGCCGATCTCTCGAACGTGCTGTCGCACTTGGTGGAAATGGGCCGCCGGACCGGGGTGCGGCTGCTGTCCTTCGCCTATGTGAATCCGCCCGAAAGCGTGGCGGTCGCGCTTGGCCTGAACCCCGGTGAGCGGACGCAGCGCTCGATCCGCGTCCGGCTGATCGATGGGGCGCCTTTCTCCTATCTCATCACCCATGTGCCGGAGCGGATCGGCGTCACCTATTCGGAAGCCGATCTTGCGTCGATGCCGCTTCTGGCGCTCCTGGAGCGGTCGGGCGTGGTCGTCGAGGAGGCGAGTCAGAGCATCGGCGCCACGCTTGCTGGGCCGGATGTCGCCGAAGCGCTTGGGCTCGAGATCGGATCGCCCCTCCTGTCGCTGACGCGCGTCGTCCTCGATCCGTCGGGCCAGGGCGTCGAGCATCTTCATGCCCTCTACCGACCTGATCGCTATTCCTTCCACATGGACCTCGTGCGGACCGGTGCTGCCGGCGCTCGCCGCTGGAATCCCGTGTCCAAGCCTTCCAACACCGGGCCGGAGAGCCTGAAGCGGAAAGTGAAGAGGCCGCAGAGCCTCGAATCGAAGTCCCGCCGCGTGCGGGTGTCCCACCAGAGGAGAACATCGACATGAAGAACATCATGCGTCCGACGCGTCGCTCGGTCCTGCGAGCAGGTGCTGCTTCCGCGGCCGTCCTGGCCATGCCGGCCTATCTGCGAGCTCAGTCGCAGGGGGTGAAGATCGGCATCCTGCAGCCCGTCACCGGCGCGCTCGCGCAGGACGGCGAGTTCGGGCGCATCGGCGCCGAGATGGCCATTAAGGAGATCAACGATTCGGGCGGCCTCAAGGGCCTCGGCGGCGCAAAGATCGAAATGGTGTTCGGCGACGCACGCTCGAATCCGGAAGCCGGCACGCAGGAAGTCGAGAAGATGCAGGCGGAGGGCGTCGCTGCCATCGTGGGTGGGTTCGCGAGCCCGATCTGCCTCGCCGCCACCCAGGCAGCGGCCCGCTACGACCTGCCGTATATCGTCGACGTGGGCGTCAGCGATCCCATCGTCCAGCGCGGCCTCAAGAATACGTTCCGATTCGCTCCGGGCTTCGGTATCGTCACGGGCTACGCCCTCGACAATCTCGTCAAGTTGAACGATGGCGCAGGCAAGCCGGCGAAGACGGTGGTCCTCGTGCACGAGGACGGCCTGTTCGGCTCGGGCCTCGCCAAGCTCATGCAGACCGAACTGCCGAAGCGCGGCTTCGAGGTTCTCGAGACCATCGCGCACCCGACGCCCGCGCGCGACATGTCGAATGTCGCCCTGCGCATCCGCTCGCTCAACCCCGATCTCGTCATCCCGTCGAGCTATTATGGCGAGTTCGTTCTGCTCGCCCGCACCATGCAGCAGCAGCGCATCCGACCGAAGGGCATATATGCGGTGCTCAACGGCGCGGCCTCCAACTACCGCTTCGTGAAGGAGTTTCCCGAGGCAGCCAACGGCGTGATGGACTGCAATCACTGGTACGATCCGCGCAATCCGAAGGCTCAGGAGCTGAAGAAGCAGGTCGAGGCACAGGGCAAGGTCTTCGCCTACAACGTGCCGCTCAACTATTCCTGCGTGATGCTCCTGGCGGACGCGATCAACCGCGCCGGCTCGGCAGATCGCGCGAAGATCATCGAGGCTCTCAACGCGTCGACCTTCAAGGACCACATCATGCCCTACGGCGAGACCAAGTTCGTGAACGGGCAGAACATGGGCGCGGCGCCGGTGAACACGCAGGTACAGGATAACGACATCAAAGTAATCTTCCCGGACGCTTTCGCGGACGCGAAGCCGCGCTTCCCCGTAACCGGCTGACTCTGATCCGGGGCGATATCCCTGGGGCTCGCCCCGGGGATCCTGAGGAGTGTTACGTTTGACATATTCACCCGCCATCATTGCGGAAGCCGTCGTGAACGGGCTCATGACCGGGGCCGTCTATGCGCTCATCGCGCTCGGTCTGACCCTGGTCTATGGGGTCCTTCACATCATCAATTTCGCCCATGGCGCGTTGCTCACGGCTGCGATGTTCGCCGTCTGGGGCGTCTACGTGGCCTTCGGGCTCGATCCCTATCTTGCGATCCTGCCGCTGACCCCGATCTTCTTCGCTCTCGGCTATGGGGTGCAGCGCTTCGTCATCGGGCCAGCGAGCCATGGCAGCGACAGCAACATCCTGCTCGTGACCCTGGGCCTTTCCATCGCCATCGAGAACGCGCTTCTGGCGGGCTTTCGCTCCGACACGCGCACGCTTAACACCGACTATGGCTTTCAGGTCGTTGAATTCGGCGCGCTTCTCCTCTCCAAGCCGCGCCTGATCGGGTTCGGTGCGGCCGTGCTGGTCGCCGTGCTCCTGTGGCTTCTTCTCTCGCGTACCGACACCGGCAAGGCAATCCGGGCCGTTGCGAAGGAGAAGCTGGGGGCAAGCCTTGTCGGTATCGACGTGGCTCATGTCTACGCCGTCACCTTCGGTCTCGGCTGCGCCTGTCTGGCGGTGGCGGCGTGCCTCCTCATGCCGACCTTCTACGTCAATCCCCGCATCGGACAGGCCTTCGTCCTCGTCGCCTTCACCATTGTGGTGCTGGGCGGCATGGGCTCGATCCCGGGCGCGCTTCTCGGCGGTCTCTTCATCGGCGTCGTCGAGAGCCTTTGCGGTCTCTTCCTCGGGGACTCGCTCGGCCAGATCGGCATCTTCCTCATCTTCATCCTGGTGCTGCTCGTGCGGCCGACGGGAATGTTCGGGGCAAAGGCATGACAATCCGCGACCTCGTCCCAGTCATCATCGTCGTCGCGCTTCTGGCCCTGGTGCCCGTATTCGTGACGGCGAACACGGTTCTCAACTTCCTGGTCTTCACCCTGATCATCGCCCTCACGGCGCAGGGGTGGAACATCCTCGGTGGTTTCGGCGGGCAGTTTTCCTTCGGTCACGCCGCGTTCTTCGGCACCGGCGCCTATGCGGCGGCGCTCTTTCAGACCCGGCTCGGGATCAATCCGTGGGTCGCCTTCGCCATCGGGAGTGCCGGCGGTGCCCTGGTGGGCTGGGTCATCGGCTACCTGAGCTTCCGGTCGGGCCTGCGCGGCTCCTATTTCGCGCTGGTGACGCTCGCCTTCGCAGAGGTGCTGCGCATCCTCGCCAATGCGGCGACCTTCACGGGCGGCGCCGCCGGCATCCTGATCAAGCTCGACGTGCGTCCGGAAAACTTCCAGTTCGAGAGCCGCGCCGCCTTCTTCTGGATCGCGCTCGCCCTTGTCGGCGCCGTCCTCGTGCTGACCCGCTGGATCGAGCGCTCCCGCTTCGGCGCGCAGCTCGTGGCCGTGCGGGAGAACGAAGCCGCCGCCAAGGCGCTGGGGGTCGATACGCTGAAGGTGAAGCTCGGGGCGATCACCCTCTCCGGCGCGGTGACGGCGGCGGCGGGGTGCCTCTACGCCCAGTACTTCCTCTACATCGACGCGAACATCGCCTACGGCACCTGGATCTCGGTCGAGGCGATCCTTGCGCCGATCGTCGGAGGCTTGGGGACCGTGCTGGGCCCGCTCGTGGGCGCGGTCGCCCTTCACGGGCTGGGTGAGGTCACCAAGCTTGCCGCCGGCAGCGTTCCGGGCATCGATCTCATGGTGTTCGGCGCCCTTCTCGTGGTGGCCGTCGCCTTCGCGCCCGACGGGATCCTCGGTCTCGTCCGCCGTCTGCGGCGCTCATCCCAACCGTCCGGAGCGGCCCGCCATGCTTGAGGTGCACAACGCCACCAAGCGGTTCGGCGGCCTCGTGGCCGTCAACCAGGCTTCGCTGAAGGCGAAAGCCGGCTCGATCACGGGTCTCATCGGGCCGAACGGCGCCGGCAAGACCACCCTGTTCACGCTGATCTCCGGTTTCGAGACGCCGACAGAGGGCCGCGTGCTGTTCCAGGGCGAGGACATCAGCCGGGATGCGCCACATGTCAGGGCGCGGCGCGGAATCGCCCGCACGTTCCAGATCGTGCAGCCCTTTGCGGGCCTCACGGTCGCCGAGAACATCGCGGTCGGCGCCTATCTGCGCCACGCCAAGCGCCGCGACGCCATGGCCCGCGCCGTCGAAGTGGCGCGGCGCGTGGGGCTCGGGCCCGAACTCGACAAGCCGGCCTCGAGCCTCACGGTCGCGGGGCGCAAGCGGCTCGAGCTCGCCCGCGCGCTCGCCACCGAGCCGAAGCTGCTGCTGCTCGACGAGGTGCTGGCCGGGCTCAATCCGTCGGAGATCCGCGACATCGTTCCGGTGATCCGCTCGATCCGCGACGAGGGGGTGACGATCCTGATGATCGAGCACGTGATGCAGGCGGTGATGAATCTCTGTGAGCAGGTCTATGTGCTGGCCCAGGGCAGGATCATCGCGGAAGGGCCGCCTGCAGACGTCTGCGACGACCCCACGGTCATAGAGGCTTATCTCGGCGCCGGTGCGGCCGAGCGCCTGAAGCAGGAGAAGGCCCATGCTTGAGGTCAGGTCCCTACGCGCGGGATATGGCGGGACGGAGGTTCTCCGCGGCCTCGACATGAACGTCGGGGCAGGGGAGATCGTTGCGGTCCTCGGCTCGAACGGCGTCGGCAAGACGACCCTCAACAAGGTCCTGTCCGGCGTCCTCAGGGCGCAGGCGGGTGAAATCCGCTTCGACGGCAAGGCGCTCGGCCATGCCTCGTCGGCGGAGATCGTCGAAGCAGGGCTGATCCATGTGCCCGAGGGGCGAAAGATCTTCCCGAACCTCTCGGTGCGCGAGAACCTGGAGCTCGGCAGCTATCGGAGGGGCCGCGAGCGGCGCTCCGTCAATCTGGAGCGGGTTTTCGATACGTTTCCCCGCCTGCGGGAGCGAAGCGGCCAGTCGGCCGGCACCTTGTCGGGCGGCGAGCAGCAGATGCTCGCCATCGGCCGCGGGCTGATGGCGGAGCCGCGTCTCCTTATCTTGGATGAGCCGTCGCTCGGCCTTTCGCCGCTTCTGGTTGAGGAGATGTTCGCGCTGATCCGCCGTCTCAACGGCGAGGGGCTGCCGATCCTGCTGGTGGAGCAGAACGTGGTGCAGTCGCTCGAATGCGCGTCCCGCGCCTACATCCTGGAGAACGGGGTCTTCGCCCTGTCGGGAGCCGCCGAGGACGTGCGCAACGACCCCGAGCTCAAGCGCGCCTATCTCGGCATGTGATGGAGGATGAAATCCATGACGATTGTCGCACAGAACGTCGTTCCCGCCTCCGTCCTCCTGCAGGAGGGGCAGCCGGACTGGCTCAGGCGCTGGGGCTCCTTCGCGGAGGAGATCCGGTTCGCCGACCTGCCGGCTCCGGTGGTGGAGCGCACGAGGCTCGTCCTCCTCGACTGCATCGGGGCCATCGCGGCGGGCATGCAGGAGCCGGAAATGCGCAACCTCGTCGCCCGGCTGGCGCAACGCGAAGCGGGCGGCGGCGGCGTTCCCGTGCCGGTGATCGGCGCTGGGAGGCGGATGAACCCGTTGCTGGCGAGCCTGCTCAACGGCACCGCCGGCACCATGCTGGAACTCGACGAGGGCAATCAGTACGCCCGCGGCCATCCCGGCATCCATGTGGTGCCGGCCGCTCTGGCGGCAGGCGAACGCCTTGCTGTATCAGGCTCGGACCTGCTGCTGGCCATCGCGCTCGGATACGAGATCGGATCGCGCATCGGCATTGCGTCGAAGCTTCGGGTCACCATGCATCCTCATGGGACCTGGGGCACGGTGGGGGCCGCCCTGGCGGCGGCGAGGCTTGAAGGCGCAACGGCCGATCAGGTGGTCGAGACCATCAACATCGCATCGAGCTTCGGCCTCTCGACGAGCAGGCGCACGATG
>DASQMJ010000042.1:0-1734 GCA_035645535.1 Microvirga sp.
CCTTCATCGCCGGCTCGGCCATCGGCGCGGCACACCTGCACTGGTGGACGGCACTGCCGAGCCTGCCGCGGATCTCGCTGGTCGAGGCCTGGGGACCCTGGACGGCGCTCGCCTTCCAGCTTGCCGTCTTCGCCGCCATCGCGGCCGTCACGGTGGTGATGGAGAAGCGCCGTCACGGCCGCCTCATCGAGGCGAACCCGTCGCCCCGTCAGGGCCTCGCCCGCTTTCTGCGTGGACCCTGGCCGCTGGTGGCCGGCGCAGTAGCGCTGGCGCTCCTGAACTTCGCGACCCTCTACCTCGCCGGCCGGCCCTGGGGCATCACCTCTGCCTTCGCCCTCTGGGGCTCGAAAATCGCCGCCGCCATCGGCTTCGACGTGGCGAGCTGGCCCTATTGGTCGTCCCCGGCCCGTCAGGCGGAGCTCAACGGCAGCGTCCTCAACGACATCACGTCGGTGATGGATTTCGGCATCGTGCTCGGCGCCCTTCTCGCCGCTGCGCTTGCCGGCCGGTTCTCGCCGGTCTGGCGCATCCCGCTGCGCTCGGCCGTTGCGGCGGTCGTCGGCGGCCTCCTGCTCGGCTATGGCGCCCGCCTCGCCTATGGCTGCAACATCGGGGCGTACTTCTCCGGCATCGCCTCGGGCAGCCTGCACGGCTGGGTCTGGCTGGTGGCGGCGTTCTTCGGCAACATACTCGGCACCAGGATCCGCCCCCTCTTCGGGCTCGAGGTGGAGCGGGTCAAGCTGACCGGCTGCTGAGCGGCCCGACTGTTCCTTCGGAAACGGCCTTCCGCACATGCGGAAGGCCTTTTTTGCATCAGGCGGTCGGCTCGTCCTCGCGGGACGCTCGTGCGATGACCTCGCGCACGGTCGCGACCGGCTGGGCGCCGCTGAGCAGATAGGCATGCCGGCCGTTGCTGACGACGAGTGCCGGAACGCCGGAGATGCCGATCTGCTGCGCCAGGTGCTCGTCCTCGGCTACCTTCTGCGTGTAGCGGTCCTTTTCGAGCGCCTCGCGCAGGTCGCCCCGGTCGAGTCCGACCGCCTCTCCGATGTCGAGCAGCACCGCCAGGTCGGCGAGATCGCGGCCCTCCTCGAAGAAGGCGCGGAACAGGGCGCGGTTCATTTCGTCCAGACGCCCCGCCTCGCGGGCGAATTCCGCTGCTTCATGCGCCTTGCGGCTGCGCGGCTGGACCGGCGGCAGGGTTAAGGAAAGTCCGCGTTCCCTCGCCATGGGATAGACGGACTGGTTCCAGACCCGGTGCAGGTATTCCGCGTTCGGATCGAGGGTCGGGACTGGATCCGGACGCAGCTCGAAGGCGCGCCATTCGATGGCGACCTCCTCGCCGAGCTCCCGCCGGATCTGGTCGAGAACCGGCACCTCCAGGTAACAGAAGGGACAGACGTAATCGCTCCAGACGGAGATCTGGACGGCGGGATCCTTCGGCATCGGAGGCCTCCTTCATGCGCGCGACTGGGTCCGCTTCGTCAACGCATCAGCTGCGGACGAGTTTTCGCCGTCTTGCTGCGCGCGCCGCAGCTCCCTGATCAGCGTGCCGAGCGCGGTGAAATCCGCCTTCCGGCTCGACGTGCGCCGCCAGGCGAGCCCGATGGTGCGCATGGGCGGCTCATCCGGAAACCGGATAAGAGCGATGCGCTGTCGATCGACCTCCGCGGCGGCGCAGAGCTCCGGCAGCAGGGTGATGCCGTGACCGGCTGCCACCATCTGCATGATCGT